>NZ_JBHSRS010000042.1:0-1228 GCF_042659145.1 Polaromonas aquatica
TGGACTTGACCCGTTTCAATAGACACCTGATAAGGTCGAAATTGAAAAGGAGAAAAAGTCATGAAGAGAGTCAGCTACACAGCCGAATTCAAGGCTGAGGCAGTCAAACAAGTCATTGAACGGGGTCACGGCGTGGTGGAAGTTTCCAGTCGTCTGGGGGTGTCAGATAAAAGCCTGTACCTGTGGGTCAGGCAGGCCAAGGAGAAGCAAGGTGCTGGCAGCGGTGAGGCCGCGTCACTGAAGAGTGAAATTGCCAGGCTCAAGGCCGAGCTCAAGCGCACCAGCGAGGAGCGCGACATCTTAAAAAAGGCCGCCGCGTACTTTGCCAGAGTGTCCGGGTGAGGTACGCATTCATGGCCGAACACCATGGGCAGTTTCGCCTCAAAAGCATGTGCCGAGTACTGAGGGTGCAGCGCAGCGGATATTACGCCTGGAGGGCCGCGCCGAAGTCGATGCGGGCCCAAACCGATGAAACCTTGACGACAGCCATAAAGCAGGCGTTTGAAGACAGTGATGGAATCTATGGCAGCCCACGCGTGCACCGCGATCTGCGGGAAGCTGGCATGCGATGCGGCAAAAAGCGTGTCGCCCGGCTCATGCAAGTGGCCAAGCTGCGTTCAGTGCGTGGCTACAAGCGGCCCCGTTACCGCGCAGGCAAGCCTGCAGTGGCTGCACCTAATCGGTTGCAGCGCCAGTTCACCTTTGAACACCCTGACCAGGCTTGGGTAACAGACATCACCTACATCCGAACCGATGAAGGGTGGCTTTACCTGGCGGTGGTGATTGATCTGTACTCGCGTACGGTGGTGGGCTGGTCAATGAAGCCAACGATGGCCACTGAGCTGGTGCTTGACGCCTTGACCATGGCGGTGTGGCGCAGAAGGCCCAAGGCCGAGGTGATCATTCATTCGGATCAGGGCAGCCAGTTTGCCAGCGATGACTTCAACCGCTGGTGCAAGGACAACGCTCTGCTGCCCAGCATGAGCCGAAGGGGGAACTGCTGGGATAACGCGGTGGCTGAGTCTTTCTTCAGTAGCTTGAAGAAGGAAAGAATCAAACGTCAGATCTATCCAACACGGGACGATGCCAGGTCAGACGTGTTCGATTACATCGAGGGTTTCTACAATCGAGTCCGCAGGCACAGTCATCTTGACCTTCTGAGCCCGCTGGCATTCGAGCAGCTTCGTACTGGAAGCTGAAATGTGTCTACGAAAACGGGTCAAGTCCA
>NZ_JBHSRS010000043.1:0-1282 GCF_042659145.1 Polaromonas aquatica
GGGGTCCCCTCGTTTTCAGTGCAATAACTGGCGGTTCGCAAACCCAGCACTGGCGCGGGGGTGGTATTGGTAGATCGTTGATTCTGTTGGCTTTCCTGTTCGCTTTCCAAACGGGTATCGTGGCCTCCCACTAATGGGGTAACACGATGCAGGGCTGGCAGACGACGTTTTTGGGGATGCGCGAGCTTCCACGCGATATCAGCGACTTCGAGATGAAGGCGTTTTTCACCTTCGACGGTGCTGAGCGCGAGGCAATCAATGCACGCCGGGGCGATGCCCACAAGCTGGGTCTGGCGCTTCATATCGGTTTTCTGCGCATGAGTGGCCGTTTGCTCTATGCATTTCGGGTGGTTCCCGTAGCCTTGTGGCGCCACCTCAGCGACGAACTTGGCATTGCCACCCCTGACGTGGCCTCACTGCGAACACTGTACGGGCGGGAGAAGACACTGTTCGATCACCAGCAAGTGGCCTGCACGGTCCTTGGTTTTCGGTGGATGAGCGAGCACCAACGTCGCTTCCTGGTGCGTGAACTGCGGGATGAAGTGGCCCGCTGCGCCGATCGCGATCAACTGCTCGCGCGGGCCCGCCAATGGCTGTACAAGAATAAGCTGGTGATCGTGCATGAGCGGGCGATTCGGTCTTTGATTGCTAGCGCACTTACCCAGCTCGAAGCAGAAACAGGCGCAACAATTGCCGCCGGCGTCGATCCGGCAGTCCTTGATCGTTGGCGGGCATCGGTCGCGGAACTCCGCCCTGATGGCCAAACCCAGCAAAGCTGGCTATGGTCGGCACCGGCCAAACACTCGACTCGCCAAATCAGCGAGGTACTTGAACGCATCGACCTGCTGTACGCGCTGAACGTTCACAAACACTTGGCAGACATCCCCGATCTCATCTTGCGCCGGTACGCGCGTCGACTGGTATCAAGACCCCCGTCTGCCGGGGCCAAGATCAAGGAGCCAGCGCGCACAGTGGAGATCGCCTGCTTTCTGCGCTATTGCCTGTTCACCACCACGGATCAGTTGATCCTGATGGTGCAGCGCCGCATTGCCGATCTGTGGCGCCAGGCCGCTGCCGAGGTCCCAGCCACCGTCAACTGGGCGGCGATGTACAAAACGCTACTGGCCGAACTCGTGGCCTTGAGCGCCCAGGGCGCTGTGCCGGACGCCGAGCTGCGCGCACGGCTTGAAGCCTTGGTCATCGAAACCCAGAAACGCAAGCCACCCAGTCGGGCCTCCCTTGTGCGCGAAGGATTGATTGATGCCATTCGCCCCGTACGCTC
>NZ_JBHSRS010000044.1:0-1486 GCF_042659145.1 Polaromonas aquatica
CACGTGGTGTGGCCCAGCCCAGGGTTTGTCGGCTCATCGGAATTGAGGGTGTAGGAGCGGTCTGAATCCGCCGGCTTCGAGCAACGACCGCGCAATGTAGTGGGTCAGGTTCCGGAACCCCAGCGCGGAGCCACGGAGGTGTTCGAGCCGACCATTGATCGCTTCAGTGGGCCCGTTCGAGGTCCTCGGATGATCGAAGTACGCGAGGATGTCTGCCCGCCGCCGGTCGAGTGTGTACGCGAGCTTGCGAAGCTCGACAAACCAGGTCGGCGTCGTCGTTTCCAGTACGTCGATGAGCTCGCGCAGCCGCTTCCGCCCGAGCCCGCCGTATTTCTCGCGGTAGGCCGCGACGACCTGCTGGTAGACCCGCCACGCACGCCACACATCCGCATGGGCAGGATCAGCGAACACGGCATCGAGTCGGGCCTGTTGTCTCTCAGTCAGGAACGCTTCTCCCGTGCGCAGCATCTTCCGAATCGCGTAGAGCGGATCGCCACGCCTGCCGCGATGCCCGAGGGTCTCTTGCTGCACCCGCTGCCTGACCCGGTCGAGCATATCGCCGGCGAGCTGAACCACATGAAACGGATCCATCACCTCGACCGCGTCGGGCAGATGCTGCTTCGACGCGGTCTTGAACCCGGTGAACCCGTCCATCGCGACGACCTCGATACCCGAACGCCATATCGGGGTTCTCGCGGCCAGCCAGTCGCTGAAGACCTGCTTCGATCGGCCAGGAACCATGTCGAGGAGCCGGGCCGGGCCTCGTCTCTCGCGTACAGGGGTGAGGTCGATGATCACCGTCACGTATTTGTCGCCTCGGCGGGTGTGCCGCCAGACGTGTTCGTCGACGCCGATCGTGGTGACCCCGTCGAACCGGTTCGGGTTATCGATCAGCCGCCGTTTCCCCTCGTCAAGGATCGCGGTGTTCGCGGTGTGCCAGGACACCCCGAGATTCGCCGCTGCACGCGAGACGGTGAGGTGATCGATGACCAGTGCCTCGAGGGCCCAACGAACCCCGGCGCGCGAGATCTTCGCCCGGGCGGGTGCGGCAGCGGTGGTGTCTTCTCGCCAGACCTTCCGACACCAGGAGCAGCGGAAGCGGCGGATCCGGATCTTCAGGATCGTGGAACGATGCCCGCAGGGCTCATGCGCGAGTGTCCGAACGACGCTGTCACGCGGGATGCCTTCCGCCCCGCACCTGCGGCACCAGGGGTCGGACTGGGCGACTCGGCACTCGATGAGCGCACGGTCTGGTTCGAGACGTTGCCCAATCGCTTCGAGGCCGAGCTCGTCAAGTCGGCAGAACGTGGTCAGGTCAGGGGTCTGGAAGGTAGCGTTAAACACGAAGACCTCGTGAGAGAACGATGGACGTTGAACACCCTGATTCTCTTACGAGGTCTTCGTTCTACCCAGGCGTACTCACCGATCGGCCTACACTCTCAAATCCGAAGAGCCGCTTATTCCGCCGCCGGCCGCTTCAGATGCG
>NZ_JBHSRS010000045.1:0-1496 GCF_042659145.1 Polaromonas aquatica
AATCAACGATCTACCAATACCACCCCCGCGCCAGTGCTGGGTTTGCGAACCGCCAGTTATTGCACTGAAAACGAGGGGACCCCGAACCGCTCAGCAGGACTCCATTCGAAAACCGTGGTCAGGCACCGCCTGCCACTGAGGGAATGTCGAGTTCATCTGCTGCCGGTCTGACCTGTGGTGAGCATCTTCGAGCGCACGTCTGTTGGCAAAAAATCAGTATCTGTGCTGCGAAATCTTTCCGCGCCTAAGCAACGGCTACCGCACCCGGATACGTTGGGACGTGCTCAGGGTCGAACGTGGTACCTCTTGTCAACACGCTCCACAGTATTCTGGCGTTTTTGTTGGCCAGCGCGACGACAGTTTTTTGCCAGCCGATGCGCTCCCTGAGTTGCAACAGCCACTTGCTGATGCGGTCGCTGCGCTTGCCCGCACTCATGACGGCAGACTTCGCCCCTTGAATAAGCAAGGTACGTAGATAGGTGTCGCCACGCTTGGTGATGCCGCCCAGCTTGGCTTTACCTCCCGTCGAATTCTGACTTGGCGCCAAGCCAAGCCATGCCCCAAATTGCCTGGCGCTGTGAAACTGAGCGAAATCGCCCACGGTCGATACCAGTGCCGAGGCTGTCAGTGGGCCAATCCCAAGCAGTTGGGCTGCCTTCTTTGCCCGCTCATCACTCTTGACGTGGGCGCGGATCCGTTCATCGCACCAGGCTATTTCCTTGTCAAGCTCTGTGTAATGCGAATTCGCGCGGTCAAGAGCCAACCGCGCCACCGACGGCAACTCGTTGCTGGCGTCCTCAAGGACCTCGTGTATCGCCCCTCTCAACGCTTCTGGACTTTGGGGGAACACTAGGCCGAATTCAGCGAGGAGCCCACGAATGCGATTGAGGCAGGCCGTTCGCTCCTCTTTGTAGCCTTCACGCAATCTATGAACGGCCAACTGACCTTGCTGCTCGCAGGTCTTTGTGGGAACGAATCGCATCTGAGGGCGACCGGCTGCCTCGCAAATCGCAGCCGCATCGTTGGCGTCATTCTTCCCGCTCTTGCCTGCCATACGATAGGGCGTAACGAAACTGCCGGCAATAAGTCTGGCATCCAAACCCATGTCACGAAGGCGGCGCGCGACATGATGCGCACCTCCACAGCTCTCCATCGCCACCATGCAGCCAGACGGCAGCTCGGAGCACCAGGTGAAAAACCGATCCCGAGAAAATGCCTTGGCCAGTGTGACCTCCCCAAGCTGCGTGATGGCGTGAACTTGGAAATACTTCTTGGATAAATCAACACCGACCCGAACAATGGCCGCCTGTGAAATGTCGTTCATGGGATACCCTTTTCAGTTGATGAATGGACTCGACATTCCGATCTTGGCTAACTTGTTGCGGTAGTGCAATTGCGGAAGTCCCTTCATATTCGAAAAGGTAAAACGAGCAGTTTTCCCCTCTGAAGGAGGGAGTCAAGGCCTCGGTACACCCGGTACAGGCTGCTGCCGACAT
>NZ_JBHSRS010000046.1:0-1521 GCF_042659145.1 Polaromonas aquatica
AATCAACGGTCTACCCAGACCACCCCCGCGCCAGTGCTAGCTTTGCGTACCGTCACTTATTGCACTGAAAACGAGGAGACCCCAAGTCCGAACCGTTTACACAAAAATTCGGACACGCCCCCCTCGCCTGGCGCATCGTCCCGCTGCGCCGGCACTCCTTTGCCCGACTACAGGCTCAGCGCCACGAAGCCCGAAGGCGCAACCGGCGGCTGGCCAGCGCGCTCGCGCAGCCAGCGGTGAACGATTTTGGCGTTGATGCCATAGGCCAGCGCAACGTCCGCCACCGAGGCGCCGGGCACCTGGGTTTGGGCTACGACTTGGCTCTTGAGTTCAGGGCTGTACGAACGCCTCTTGGACGTTGGGGCAATCGCCTCGCGCGCCTTGGTTTGCGTGATCTTCATCGTGCACACGATGCACGACTCTCGGTACTATCTCAAGATGGGTTCGCCGTGCGCTTACGGCTGTCAAGCCGAGCGACACATGCAAGGCGAGGTAAGCAGCGCTGCCCCGTGTGCCTTCAATGGACAGCATGTACCAGCCAAGGCCGATCTGAACGGGAATCAGCGCGGAAAGTGCCCAATGAAAAAAAGTGCGGGTCGGCTGTAGCGACCAGATGATCGCAAGACTGAGAGTTTTTTCATGGCCGATTCCTTTATGGCAGCCAACTACTTTGGTCTACCTACTCGCCTTCTTGACTCGACGCTCTAAGGCCTCCTCGACGCTCTCGGCTATCAATGCCACGGAAAGACTTGACAGAGGATATAGAAGGAATACGAGTATTGGGTGAGTAATTTTCAACCAGTAGCCTGCAAAAATAACGAACGTGAGGGATGCATGCGCGAGACTATGTGCTACCAGTCGAGATGCGCGATTGAACCGAGGATAGTTGAGCGAGAACCATAGTTTGAAGCCCAGTCCGAGTACGCCGTACTGCGCGATGGTCAGCACGGCGTAGTGCACAGGGCTGTCTGCTTCAGACCGCAGGGCTCCTACGTGGAACCAGGCCATGGATGCGGTAGTCAGGCCTATAGTCAAGCCAAGCAGATGACTGAACTGCCGAGCAGACAGGTAGTAGCTACCTGTCAAAATGAACGCCCCCAATGCAATGAATCCGGCGAGGTATATAAAGTCGTGAGACATCGAAAATCAGGTTTTTTAAGTTATTTTTGCGACCGAAGTTCGGAACAGCCGCCCGGCGTATAGCCGTGCCCCTGGGTCGGTACAAATGCATTACTTCATGTACGGTGGCCTGCGAGCCTGGTAACTTCAAGGTCGAAGAATCCCAGAACTCAGCGCAGCCACATCCTGTGTAAGGTGGCGTCGCGGTCAATCATGTGGTGCTTGAAGGCGGCCAGAATATGCAGTGTTGTAATTCCGATGAGACTGTAATTTATCCATTTATGAACCGATTCCATGAGTGCCATCTGTGCCTGGTCAGCCACCAACAGAGGAGGAAGGTTGATTGAGCCAAACAACACGATGGCCTCGCCCATCCGGTTGCTCAAAAGATACCCCGTCAGG
>NZ_JBHSRS010000047.1:0-1640 GCF_042659145.1 Polaromonas aquatica
TTGAATTGCGCTGAAGTCTGACCCGAGGGGGGTGCGGATAAATACTTGGACTGGTTTATGCCGCAAATCCAAGACTCTCTCGGTATTCGATGGGGCTAAGAGAGCCAAGAGAGATCTTGATCCGCTTCTCGTTGTACCAGCGGATGTAGGAATCGACTACCTCAATGAACTGCTCAATGGTGGTGGTCTTCCAGTCCCGAGGGTGGAACAGTTCCGTTTTCAGCCGTCCAAAGAAGCCTTTGCATGCAGCGTTGTCAGGCGAATACCCCTTGCGCGACATCGAGCGAATCAACTTTGCATCACCGATCCTCGATAGCCAACCGGGCCAGCGATAGTGGGCTCCACGATCAGAGTGGACGACGGGTCGGTCATTGCCGCCGGCCACCGTCTCGATGGCTGCATCGAGCATCGTGTTGACAAGTTCGGCGTCGGGGTGCGTTCCAAGGGTCCAGCTGATGACCATGCCATCGAAGCAGTCGATGATGGGCGACAGGTACACCTTGCCGGCCGGGATCTGGAACTCTGTGATGTCGGTGAGCCACTTCTCGTTCGGGGCCGCTGCGTGGAAGTCGCGATTGATGAGATTCTCGGGCGCTGGGGTGATTTCACCCAGGTAGGAGCCGTACCGACGCCGCTTGGGCTTGGCGACGACCAGACTCTCCTGTTTCATCAACCGCTGCACGACCTTCTCGGAGATGGTCACGCACTGCCTGCTCAACGACGCCTGCAGCCTGCGATAGCCGTAGCAGCGGTGGTTCAGCTCGAAGATGTCGGTGAGGGTTTGCCGCAGCGCAAGGTACTTGTCTGCCACTTTTACACGGGCTCGATGGTAGAAGTACGAGCTGCGCGCCAGATCCAAATGGGCCAGGAGCTCTGGCAGGGTATAGAGTTCTTTGAGGGCGTCAACCAGCAATGTCTTCTCCCGGTTCGTCAGGAGTTGCAGACCGGCGCCCAGGCCTTTTTTTAATATTTCATTGGCCTTCTTCAAGAGATCGCGTTCGAGCTGCAGTTGCCGGATGTCGCGTTGTAGGGATTCGAGCTGGCGCTGCAGCTCCGCCCGTTCTGGCATCGGCACTGGCGGTGAATTGTTGCTGTGTTTCATGGATGCGGGAGCCTTACGGCCAAGTAGCTGGTTCTTCCAGTTGTACAGCGTCGGCCTGCAAACGCCTAATTTGTCAGCCACGGCCTGCGCAGTTTCTTGTCGGCTGCACAGCTCGATGACCCCGGCCTGTTTCATCGACTCGGGATACCTTGGGCGCCCAACGCTGCCAACGACGGCTTTCCTGCTCTGAGGAAGCGCCTCGCGAACCCAAGCGGTCAATGTCCCACGACCCGGGTAGTCCAGCGCCCTCATGGTGGCGGCAATGCATAGATCGTGCGTGAGGTAGTGCTCAACAGCCGCCTCCTTCTGCGCCTGCGAGTACTTGGGTTCCCGGCCCGCATAGCCCACCGGCAAATCGAGCCGTCGCTCATATTCCCGGTGCCAGCCCTTCAGGGCATTCTTGGTTGGGTAACCCAGCTGGCAGATGGTTGGCCTCACGCGTTTGCCGAGTTTGATGTAAAGCTCAACCGCTCGAATCCTGTCTTTGTACGAATACATGAACTACCTCCTGGTAGTCCAAGTTTTTGTCCGCATCCCC
>NZ_JBHSRS010000048.1:0-2397 GCF_042659145.1 Polaromonas aquatica
CAACCAAACAAATTGGCGAGGTGTTCGAGCGAATCGAACTGCTGTACGCCCTGAATGTCCACAAACACCTGGACGACCTGTCCGGTCTCATTGTGCGGCGCTATGCACGCCGCCTGGCTTCAAGGCCTCCCTCGGTGGGGGCCAGGATCAAAGAACCCGCTCGCACAGTGGAGGTTGGCTGCTTTTTACGGCACTGCCTGTTTACCAGCACAGACCAAGCTATCTTGATGGTTCAGCGGCGCGTTGCCGATCTTTGGCGCACGGTCGCAGCAGGTGTCACGGAGACGGTCAATTGGGCTGACCTGTACAAGACATTGCTGGCAGAGCTGGCTGGTTTGGTCGCCCAGGGTGAACTTCAAGACGCGGAGTTGCGGGCTCGAATTGTTGCCCTGCTCAGTGCCAGCCAGCAAGGCAAACCACCCAGCCGGGCCTCGGTGGTGCGTGAGCGTTTGTTTGACGCCATACGTCCCGTGCGCTCTTTGCTGGCCGAAATCACCAAGCTGCCCTGGCAGGCCAATAGCGAGCACCCGGTGACCACAGCCTTGGCCCAATTGACGAAACTGTACGCGGGCAAACTTCGCGAACTACCTGCTGATGTCAGCGCCCCTCGCTTGGGTTCGGTCTGGAGCGGCGCGATTGCGGGTGCCGACCGGGAGCGCGCGTTTCGGGCCTTGGAGGTGGCCACCCTGTTTTCATTGCGACGTGCCGTGCGCAACGGTTCGGTGTGGATTGAGCACAGCCTGAGCTTTCGTGGCCGCGCACGCCTGTTCTTCACTGATGCGCGCTGGCAGGAAGAAGCCAAACGGCACTATGCCCGACTGTCACTGCCAGCCAATGCATCCACACTTTTGAAGCCGTTGCTGGCCAAGGTACGCGCCGGCGTGGAGGCAGTGGCCGTCGCCGCGCGCAGCGGTGTGCTGCGCGTGGACGAAGAACTCCACCTTTCAGTATTGCCGGCAGAGGATGAAGATCCAGAGGTGATTAAGTTGAGGGCCAAACTTGACCTGAGGATCGGTGAGGTGCAACTCCCAGAAGTGATCCTGGCCGTTGACGCTCAGGTACGTTTCAGCTGGATCATGCTTGGCCGCGAGCCACGTTCGACAGAAGAGCTGCTGATGGTCTACGCCGGCATCATGGCCCACGGCACCAGTCTGACGGCGGCCGAATGCGCCCGTATGATTCCGCAGTTGTCTGCCACCAGCATCCGTCAGGCCATGCGTTGGGCCGGGGACGAGCGTCGCTTGAGTCAAGCCTGCCACGCGGTGCTGGAGTTCATGCAACGGCACCCCATTGCAGCGACATGGGGTCGCACGGACCTGGCGTCGTCCGACATGATGAGCATGGAAACCACCCAACGGGTGTGGCAGGCCCGACAGGATCCAAGACGCAACACGTCCTCGATTGGCATCTACTCCCATGTGCGTGACCGATGGGGGATCTTCTACGCGCAGCCTTTTGTGCTCAATGAGCGCCAGGCAGGGGTCGCCATTGAGGGTGTCGTGCGCCAAGAATCCATCGAGACCAGCCAGTTGGCGGTGGACACCCACGGCTACACCGACTTTGCCATGGCGTTGGCCCGGCTACTGGGGTTCGATCTATGCCCACGACTGAAGGAATTGAAGCAGCGTCATCTGTACGTGCCGCGTGGCACGATCATTCCACCGGAGATCGCAGCAGTTTGCGAGGCTACCGTCGATACCGCTTTGATTGAGAAGCACTGGGACACCTTGGTCCATTTGGCAGCCTCGGTGATGAGCGGCAACGCCAGCGCAGTTGCAGCGCTGGCCAGATTTGGATCGGCGGCGCGGGGAGACCCCATCTACGAAGCGGGTGTTCAGTTGGGGCGCTTGCTGCGAACTGCGTTCCTGGCCGACTACTTTGTCAAAGACGCCTTCAGGAATGAGCTGCGTCGGGTACTCAACCGGGGTGAGGCGGTCAATGCCTTGAAGCGGGCGATTTATACCGGCAGAGTGAGCCCGGCTCAGGCCAAGCGGGCCGAGGAAATGCAGGCGGTGGCTGACGCCTTGAGTCTGTTGGCCAACATCATCATGGCCTGGAACACAACCCAGATGCAGGCCGTTCTGGACCGCTGGGCCAACCGGCGTCAGGTCATCCCGGCGGAGCTCACGGGGAAAATTGCGCCGACGCGGCTGCAAGGTATCAATTTGAGGGGCGTATTCCGCTTTCCAGTGGAGCGTTATGCCAGTGAAATCCTGCCGTCACAGACCACGCCGAAAACCGGGACCGGCGGTTGAAACCGAGCACGCTTTTGCGCCCTCAAACGGCGATCAAAAAAATCAACAGGAAACCCAATGAAATCAATGGCTTGGCAGGCCACCCCTACGCCAGTGCTCGATCTCCTACCGTCACTTTTGACAACGAAAACAAATCGACCCC
>NZ_JBHSRS010000049.1:0-2439 GCF_042659145.1 Polaromonas aquatica
CAGATGGACCAGGTGACGCAGCAAAACGCAGCCTTGGTGGAAGAAGCCGCAGCCGCAGCGGCTTCCCTGCAGGAGCAGGCCAGCGGCTTGTCACAAGCGGTCAGTGTGTTCAGGCTGGACCAGGCGCAAATGAGCGAGGGTAACGGTCAGTCGAAAGATGTGCTGGCACAGCCGTCGGCGGCCAGGTCTTCGATTGCCGCGCCGCAGCGCGCCCAGTCCCCGCGGCAAAGCGGCGGCGCCTTGCCTTCCAGGCGGCTGGCTATGGCCGCTGCAGGTGCGCAGAGTTGGGAAGAGTTTTAGGGCGCCAAGGGCCCGGGGCGTCTGTATGAGCCCCAAATTTATATGAAAAGTGGCCGTGGCCCTTGATTTATGTGCGCAATCAGCTATCTATTTGATAGTGAAATGGGCTTTGCGGAAACCTATAGCGCCAGCTCGTAATCCACTGTGATCGGCGCGTGGTCCGAAAACTTCACGTCCTTGTAAATGTGTTCGCTGCGCGCCAGCGCCGCTACAGCCGGCGTCGCCAGGTGGTAGTCCAGCCGCCAGCCTACGTTTTTGGCATAGGCCTGGCCGCGGTTGCTCCACCAGGTGTAGGCCTCGTCGGTGGTGGTGGGTTTGAGCTGGCGGTACACATCGACCATGCCGCCGCCGGGACTGGTCAGCTTGTCGGCGGCCTTGTTGGCTTTTTTTGCATCCTGCGCTGCCTCGGCTGCAGCTTCAAGGCGCAGCAGTTCGGTCATCCAGGCGCGTTCTTCGGGCAGAAAACCGCTGTTCTTTTTATTGCCCTTGAAGTTTTTCAGGTCGATTTCCTGGTGTGCGATGTTGATGTCGCCACAGAGCACGAAGTCGCGGTCTTTCTTCAGGTTCAGCAGGTAAGGGTAGAACTCGGCCAGGAAACGAAACTTGGCGGCCTGCCGTTCCTCGCCGGATGAACCGCTGGGGAAATAGGCACTGATGATCGAGAGTTTGGGCAGTGCCTTGCGGCCGGGCCGGTCAAAACGCAACTCCACGTAACGCCCTTCGGCATCAAACTCAGGTGAACCGTAGCCGACGATGACATCGCTGGGTTCATGCTTTGTGTAGACGCCTACACCGGAGTAACCCTTTTTCTCGGCAAAGTGGAAATGCCCCTTGAGCCCGGCCATCTCCTCAAAACGCTGGCTGATATCCGGCGCCTGCGCCTTGATCTCCTGCACACACAGGCAATCCGGCGCGGACTGCGCGAGCCAGTCTTCAAGGCCCTTGCTGGTGGCGGAACGGATGCCGTTGAGGTTCAGGCTGGTTAATTTGAACAAGTGGATCTCCAGGAATTTCGCCGCCAAGTATAGGGGGCACCCGGTGTTTGCCTGGTGGGTCTGCCCGGGCGCAGTATCACGTTTTTTTGTGCCGTACCTGCGCTTCCGTCCGGGGTGACGGCAGGCCTTCGGAAAAATTAATGGGGGTTGTCCCTAAATTTCTTCGGGCAACTGCCGTTAGGTCTGTTCTGCGCTGACGGCGGCGTGGTTTTTCTTTTGTTGCGGCGCGACCGGGCAGGCCCAAGGCCGGATGCCTGCTGGACGACGCGTACGCCGGGTCATGCCTCTACCCAGCTGTGTTTGTCCTGCCGCTGCGCAAACCGACGGCCGGTATCAGGCATGAAAAACAAGTTTTGATAACCAGGAAATGACAGTGCACCTTCTGCAAAACCTCCGCTCCATGAGCATTGCCAAAAAGCTCGGGCTGCTGATTTTCAGCGCCATCCTAGGCATCGCCGCCATGACGGCGCTGCTGCTGGTCTCGGAGCGAACGCTGGTCATGGAGGAGCGAAAGAGCAGTGTTCGGCAGGTGGTGGAAAGTGCCCATGGACTGTTGACCTATTTCCATGGCCTGGCGGCCAAGGGCGTGCTGACCGAGCAGCAGGCGCAAGCGCAGGCCATGCAGGCGATCAAGGGTTTGCGTTACAACAACACCGAATATTTCTGGATCAACGACATGCACCCGCGCATGCTGATGCATCCGATCACCCCGGCTCTCGACGGCAAGGACATGTCGGACAACAAGGACCCCACCGGAAAGTACCTGTTTGTCGAGTTCGTCAAGATCGTCAAAACCAGCGGCTCCGGTTTTGTGCCCTATTTATGGGCGAAGCCGGGCAGCGACCATCCGGTGCCCAAGATGTCTTACGTCAAGGGTTTTGAGCCCTGGGGCTGGATTCTCGGCTCTGGCGTGTATGTGGACACGGTGGACGCCATGATCCGGAGCCACCTGATCGAGCTGGCCCTGGGCGCGTTGCTGCTGGCCGCCATTTTGTTTGCAATTGGCCTGATGATTGCCCGCTCCATCACCGGTCCAATCCGCGCCGCCGTCAAGGTCGCCCAAACGGTAGCCGCTGGCGACCTGAGCAGTCGTATAGAGGTGAGCAGCAAAGACGAAACAGGCCAGCTGATGCAAGCCCTCAAA
>NZ_JBHSRS010000050.1:0-2757 GCF_042659145.1 Polaromonas aquatica
AAACAAAACCCCCACTTGAAATCTCAAGCGGGGGTGTTGTCGTTGTAAGAGCCTGACGATGTCCTACTTTCACACGGGAATCCGCACTATCATCGGCGCTAAGTCGTTTCACTGTCCTGTTCGGGATGGGAAGGAGTGGTACCAACTTGCTATGGTCATCAGGCATAACTGTTTGATCAATTGCCACAACGGCAACCAATCGAATTCATAGAGCAAATCAGCTTTTATTTAGTAACGCACATCCTGTGAGGGATGCGTCTTTTGAATGCGTCAACTTGGCATAACAACCTTGACTAATCTGAAGACTGTCAAAGTTATAGGGTCAAGCCGCACGAGCAATTAGTATCAGTTAGCTTAACGCATTACTGCGCTTCCACACCTGACCTATCAACGTCCTGGTCTTGAACGACTCTTTAGGGGGCTCAAGGCCCCGGCAGATCTAATCTTGAAACGAGTTTCCCGCTTAGATGCTTTCAGCGGTTATCTCTTCCGAACTTAGCTACCCGGCAATGCCACTGGCGTGACAACCGGTACACCAGAGGTTCGTCCACTCCGGTCCTCTCGTACTAGGAGCAGGCTTCCTCAAATCTGCAGCGCCCACGGAAGATAGGGACCAAACTGTCTCACGACGTTTTAAACCCAGCTCACGTACCTCTTTAAATGGCGAACAGCCATACCCTTGGGACCGGCTACAGCCCCAGGATGAGATGAGCCGACATCGAGGTGCCAAACACCGCCGTCGATATGAACTCTTGGGCGGTATCAGCCTGTTATCCCCAGAGTACCTTTTATCCGTTGAGCGATGGCCCTTCCATACAGAACCACCGGATCACTATGTCCTGCTTTCGCATCTGCTCGACTTGTCAGTCTCGCAGTTAAGCACGCTTATGCCATTGCACTATTATCACGATGTCCGACCGTAACTAGCGTACCTTCGAACTCCTCCGTTACACTTTGGGAGGAGACCGCCCCAGTCAAACTGCCTACCATGCACTGTCCCCGATCCAGATAATGGACCTAGGTTAGAACCTCAAACACACCAGGGTGGTATTTCAACGTTGGCTCCATGCGATCTAGCGACCGCACTTCAAAGCCTCCCACCTATCCTACACAGATCTGTTCAAAGTCCAATACAAAGCTACAGTAAAGGTTCATGGGGTCTTTCCGTCTTTCCGCGGGGAGATTGCATCATCACAAACATTTCAACTTCGCTGAGTCTCAGGAGGAGACAGTGTGGCCATCATTACGCCATTCGTGCAGGTCGGAACTTACCCGACAAGGAATTTCGCTACCTTAGGACCGTTATAGTTACGGCCGCCGTTTACTGGGACTTCAATCAAGAGCTTGCACCCCATCATTTAATCTTCCAGCACCGGGCAGGCGTCACACCCTATACGTCGACTTTCGTCTTAGCAGAGTGCTGTGTTTTTAATAAACAGTTGCAGCCACCGATTTTTTGCAGCCTCATTGGGCTCCCCAAGTAAATGGTTCACCTACTAAAGGCACACCTTCTTCCGAAGTTACGGTGTCAATTTGCCGAGTTCCTTCTCCTGAGTTCTCTCAAGCGCCTTAGAATACTCATCTCGCGCACCAGTGTCGGTTTGCGGTACGGTCGTGTGTAGCTGAAGCTTAGTGGCTTTTCCTGGAAGCAGGGTATCACTCACTTCGTCTGCAAGCAGACTCGTTATCACTCCTCATCTAAGCCCGGCGGATTTGCCTACCAGGCACGACTACAAGCTTGAACCAACATATCCAACAGTTGGCTGAGTTAACCTTCTCCGTCCCCACATCGCACTACACATCGGTACAGGAATATTGACCTGTTTCCCATCAGCTACGCATCTCTGCCTCGCCTTAGGGGCCGACTCACTCTACGCCGATGAACGTTGCGTAGAAAACCTTGCGCTTACGGCGAGGGGGCTTTTCACCCCCTTTAACGCTACTCATGTCAGCATTCGCACTTCTGATACCTCCAGCAGGGTTTACACCACCACCTTCACAGGCTTACAGAACGCTCTCCTACCACGTGCAATAAATTGCACATCCGCAGCTTCGGTAACTGGCTTAGCCCCGTTACATCTTCCGCGCAGGACGACTCGATCAGTGAGCTATTACGCTTTCTTTAAATGATGGCTGCTTCTAAGCCAACATCCTGACTGTTATAGCCTTCCCACTTCGTTTCCCACTTAGCCAATTTTAGGGACCTTAGCTGGCGGTCTGGGTTGTTTCCCTCTTGAGTCCGGACGTTAGCACCCGGTGCTCTGTCTCCCAAGCTGTACTCGTCGGTATTCGGAGTTTGCATTGGTTTGGTAAGTCGCCATGACCCCCTAGCCAAAACAGTGCTCTACCCCCGACGGTAATACTTGAGGCACTACCTAAATAGTTTTCGGAGAGAACCAGCTATTTCCAAGTTTGTTTAGCCTTTCACCCCTATCCACAGCTCATCCGCTAGTTTTGCAACACTAGTCGGTTCGGACCTCCAGTGCGTGTTACCGCACCTTCATCCTGGCCATGGATAGCTCACTTGGTTTCGGGTCTACACCCAGCGACTGATCGCCCTATTCGGACTCGATTTCTCTACGGCTACCCTATTCGGTTAACCTTGCCACTGAATGTAAGTCGCTGACCCATTATACAAAAGGTACGCAGTCACCCCTTACGAGGCTCCTACTTTTTGTAAGCACACGGTTTCAGGATCTATTTCACTCCCCTCCCGGGGTTCTTTTCGCCTTTCCCTCACGGTACTAGTTCACTATC
>NZ_JBHSRS010000051.1:0-2823 GCF_042659145.1 Polaromonas aquatica
TGGTGCGATTCGAAGTCGCCTGTAGTTAGCTTCATTTCAGTAAGCCAGGAGTTGCATTTACCTCTGTAGAGCCTAGGTTTTACACGAGGGAAATTCGCAATGAACACAATGTAATCCGCCCCTGCGCGAACGCATTGATGACCATCCCGCAACGGGCTCGGTCAGTGCAAAACGGTCTTCAAAGCTGTTTTCTGTCTCTTTTGAACAACGAGTTACATTTTGTAGCAAAACTGTTTTGCCCGCACTGGGACAAAAGATCCGAATAGGTGACACCAACTCATGGTGTCTTGTTTTTCCACCAAAACCACGCTTGGAACAGCGTGATCTCGTCTATGCGTGCGTCCCGGGTAACTGGGAGGTGCGGAGCCATAGATAAACCACTCGCACGGCGACGTGCATAAACCAAAGGCGACTTTGGGGAATTGCTGGGAGCAAGACCAGCAAGAGCGGACGAGATAAAGGGTACGGGAAACGTATGTGAACGTTCGTCAGAACCGCCGTCACAATTAAACAGCTAACACTTGTGTCCACGGGCAACCGTGGGAGCTGTGACCAAAACGGTACTCGCGTCTGGAATCAGTGGTCATGCACTTTGATTCGTTCCCAACAAGCGCGCGGCGGAGAGAACGTCCCTAACCCCTTTCGTCGGTTCGCCGACCGACGGGACATCGTGAGGAACGAAGTAAGCCCGATACATCGCTGACCTTAGGAATAGGGCCAGCAACCTGCGCGTAAGCAAAGGCCGAGGTGTAGCGGGTAGAGGAAGCTGCAAAAAGCGAAGGGGCGCATGTAATGTGCGTCATAGCGGTTCAAGATTTGCCGCAGTGCGAAAGCACGCAGACTTGCAGCAGGTGCGACAGCGTAAAAGCTATTGCGAACTTACACCCTAGGGGGCACAAACCCCTTGGGGTGTGTGCGTCCCCGGGGTGTCAACGACATTACCGGAGGAAGTATGAAAAACATCCAAGGCAGCAATGCCCCAGATGCTGCGCCTACGGACGATCAGCAGTGCGAGTGGCATTCCATTGATTGGGGTGCGGTGACTCTGTTCGTAAGTAAGGCGCAATCGCGCATAGCGCAGGCAACAAAAGACGAAAACTTCCGACGAGCCGCAAGGCTTCAAAGAGGTTTAGTCCGATCCTGGCAGGCCAAGGCATTGGCAGTCAGGAAAGTGACGACAAACCAAGGAAAGCGGACGGCTGGCACCGACCGTGAACTCTGGGACACGCCACTTCAGAAATGGAAAGCCATAGAAAGGTTAGGGCAGAAGGGATACAAGGCCAGTCCATTGCGGCGGGTCTACATTCCAAAAGCCAACGGCAAAGAAAGGCCGCTAGGCATCCCTACGATGTTGGATAGAGCTATGCAGGCACTCTACCTGTCAGCTCTTGAGCCAATGTCGGAGTGCAGAGCCGATCCGAACTCCTATGGGTTCCGGAAAGGTCGCTGTACGCAGGATGCCTGCGCGCAGTTGTTCAACTCCATCGCCTCGAAGGCCTCGGCCTCTTGGGTGTTGGATGCGGACATCAGCGGGTTTTTCGACCACATCAACCATGACTGGTTATTGCGCCATGTTCCTATGAACAAACGCATATTGAACCAGTGGCTCAAGTGTGGAGTTGTCGAAAAAGGCCAACTGGTGAGTACTGATGAGGGCACCCCGCAGGGGGGCATCATCTCGCCGACGCTGGCGAACTGGACGCTGGACGGTCTGGAACGGGGTCTACAGGCGCACATCCGTGCGACTCTGGGCGTTGCGAAAGGTCAAAAGGCCAAGGTGAATCTGGTGCGGTACGCGGACGACTTTGTAGTGACTGCCAACTCGAAAGAGTTGTTGGAAACATTGGTCAAGCCTTGGGTGGAACAGTTTCTGCGCGAGCGGGGATTGGAACTGTCCGAGGCAAAAACGCGGATCGTACACATTGATGAGGGATTCGATTTTCTTGGGTGGAATTTCAGAAAGTATTCTGGAAAACTGCTCATCAAACCAAGTCGGAAAAGCGTGAAAGCGCACTACGACAAGGTCAAGGAAATTATCTCCAAGTCGATCTCGGTGAAAACTGAAGTGCTGATAGCAAAGCTCAATCCGGTTCTCCGTGGGTGGGCGAACTATCACAAAGGGGTGGTGGCGAAACAGACATTTAGCAAGTTGGACTTCCAGATTGGCTGGAAACTGATGCGCTGGGGTCTCAGGCGCCACCCCCGCAAGAGCAAGCTCTGGGTGCGTGAGCACTACTGGCGGAAACCCGGCTCGCGCTGGGAATTCACCACAGATGTCTTGACGGTTGACGGATCAGAAAAGGATGCGTCACGGCAGAAGGGGCCACTGTATTTGTATAAGCTTGCGGATACAAAGATAGTGCGTCACGTCAAGATTCAGGGGGCTTATAACCCCTTTGATCCTGAATGGGAACCATACGGCGAGGATTTGAGATTTAAACGAATGTCGCAGGACATCGTGGACAACATCAGATTCAAGTTGTGGGCCTCCCAGTACGGCAGCTGTGCGTTGTGCCGTATGCCGATTGAGTCTCTCGCGGATTGTCACGACCACCATATCGTGTACAGGATGCATGGAGGTTCAGACGCTTTGTCGAATCGGGTGCTCCTACACCCGATCTGTCATACGCGTGTTCATATCCTAGGTTTGGAGGTTACCAAGCCGGTCCCAGTACGGGGACTTTAATCTGGAGCAGTAGACTAGGGCTATGCAGCCTGTTGATGCTATGAAACCAGTGGTCGTGCGTGAGCCGTATGCGGTGAAAGTCGCAAGTACGGTTCTTAGGGGGGGGGAAGGCAGTGATGCCTTCTCCCTACCCTCCC
>NZ_JBHSRS010000052.1:0-2887 GCF_042659145.1 Polaromonas aquatica
CCGGGCATGGCCATGGGCACGTCGGCAACAGCTACCGCGACAGAAGGTGAGGTTCGCAAGATCGACAAGGAAAACCAGAAAATTACCTTGAAGCACGGCGATATCAAAAACCTCGATATGCCCGGCATGACCATGGTTTTCAAGGTCAAAGACGCGGCCTTGCTGGACAAGGTCCAGGTGGGTAGCAAAGTCAAATTCAAGGCTGAAAAATCGGACGGCGCGATAGTCGTGACCAGCATGGAAGTTGCTCAGTAAGCAGAGGACAGAAGGAACGCCGACGCGGTCGGCGCAACTTCTATCACGTCACTTATTCAAAAAAAGATCACCATGGATGAACTGAAACGCAGATCGCTGCAGTCGCTGCTTAGCTTGGGCGCCCTGGGGGCGCTTCCACCCGCATGGGCACAGCTGCGCGCTGTTGAGATTGGCGCGGTACCCGTTGATCGCACCTACGACCTGACGATTGCCGAAACGGCGCTCAATATCACTGGCAAGCCGGCCATGGGCATCACCATCAACGGCACCATGCCGGGGCCTGTGTTGCGTTTCCGCGAGGGCGACGAAGTCGTTATTCGCGTGGCCAATCAACTTCGCGAAATCACCGGCGTTCACTGGCATGGCTTACTGGTGCCCAACAGCGAGGACGGCGTGCCCGGCGTTACCTTTCCGGGCATTCAGCCGGGAGAAACCTTTACCTACCGCTTCAAGCTGCGCCAGTCGGGGACGTACTGGTACCACAGCCATGCGGCGCTGCAAGAGGCGGCCGGGTATTTCGCCCCCATCGTCATCGACCCGATCACGCCCGACCCGTTCAAGTACGACCGTGAATACATTGTGATGCTTTCGGACTGGAACGACACGCCACCGCAGCAGGTGCTGGCGAACCTGAAGAAGGTTGATGGTTTCTACAACTACCGGCGAATCACGACGCCGCAATTCCTTGCCCAGTTGCGCAACGCACCCGACAAGAAGGCGCGTGAAGCCATCTGGAATGATCGCATGGAATGGGCCAAGATGCGCATGGACCCGACCGACTTCAGCGATGGCGGCGACGAGTGGACTTTCCTGATGGCGGGCAAAAAGCCTGCCGAAAACTGGACCGCGCTTTTCAAGCCCGGCGAACGTGTGCGACTGCGCTTCATCAACGCCTCGCCGATGAATATGTTCGATGTCCGGATTCCGGGCCTGCCCATGACTGTGGTGCAGGCCGACGGTCAGAACGTGAGCCCGGTCGAAGTCGATGAGTTCCGCATCGGCAATGGTGAAACCTACGATGTGATCGTGCAACCGAAGGAAGCCAAGGCTTACAGCATTTTTGTGCCTACCATCGCACGCATTGGCTACGCACTGGGAACATTGGCCCCAGAGTTGGGCATGAGCGCCCCAGTACCCGCAATGGGCCCGAAGCCGGTACGTACGATGGCCGACATGGGTATGGCGGGCATGGACATGAGCGGCTCAGCCAGTACCTCGGGTGCGGCAGATGCTTCAGGCATGGCCGGAATGCCCGGCATGGATACCAAACCCGCTGCAAATGCTGCCATGGCGGGCATGGCGGGTATGGATATGGGCAAACCAGCCGCCAATACGCCAGGCGCGTCTATGGCCATGCCGTCGAAGCCTGCCGACAAGGCCATGGCCGACATGCCTGGCATGTCAGCGTCGGGCAAGCCGGCGCCAGCAGCGAAGCCGGCGGATTCGATGGCAGGCATGCCCGGCATGTCGGACCAGACGGCCGCCGCCCCGATCACTGCCCCGATGGATGAGGACGGACTGCGCCGCCTGAAATACGCGCTGCTGCGCGCTGCCACCCGCAACGCCGACAACCGTGCACCAGAAAGAGAACTTTTGGTACGGTTGACCGGCGACATGACGCGTTATTTCTGGTCGATGAACGACAAAAAACTTTCCAACGCCAAGCCCTTCAAGATAGGCCTTGGGGAGCGTGTACGCATCAAGATGGTCAACGAAACCATGATGGAGCACCCCATGCACCTGCATGGTGTATTTATGGAACTGGTCAATGGCAATGGCGCCTTCGGTCCGCGCAAGCACACCATCATCGTGCCACCGGCGCAAACGGTGGAGCTTGATGTCACCTACGAAGATGAAGGTACCTGGGCCTTCCACTGTCATCTTTTTTACCACGCAGCGACCGGCATGATGCGTCTCGTCGAAGTAGCCTGAACCTTGCCATGACCAACAACTATCCCCAACAAATAGCATCGCTGCGCTGGCTCGTCGCTGCGGCCCTCGGCTTGTCCGCCCTGTCTGCTCAGGCCATGGAAGACGAGTCGATTTACTCCTACACCAGGGTCGAAGCCGGAACCGGTAAGATACGCGGCCAGGCGGGCTCAAGCCAGTCATTCAATGTGGACGGCTGGATCGGTGGCGACTTCAACCGCCTGTGGTATCAGTTTGACGGAGAACGCGCGGGGGGTCGAACCGAAACTGCGGAACTGCAACTGCTCTACGGCCGCTACATCGCCCCGTTTTGGGACGCGCAGGTGGGCCTGCGTCGTGACGAGCGGCCCGGTCAGCGCACTTACCTCGCCGTTGGCGTGCGCGGCCTCGCGCCCTATGCCTTTGACGTGGACCTGAAACTGTTTGTTCGCGACGATGGCAAGGTGTCTGCGCGCACCCGGTTCGAGAACGACTTTTTGCTGACGAATCGTTTCATCGCGCGTCCGTACATCAATGTGGAGTGGTCGGCCTCGAACCTTGATGCAACCGTGCGCAGGGGACCCTACCAGACCGATGTCGGCCTTCAGGCGCGATACGAGTTCAACCGCCAGTTCGCGCCATATGTCGATGTTTCACGAACCTTCTATCCGCGCGCGCAATCGGGCGGGCAGAGACCAGCCACCACGGTTCGCGCCGGCTTGCG
>NZ_JBHSRS010000053.1:0-2902 GCF_042659145.1 Polaromonas aquatica
CCGGGCATGGCCATGGGCACGTCGGCAACAGCTACCGCGACAGAAGGTGAGGTTCGCAAGATCGACAAGGAAAACCAGAAAATCACCCTGAAGCATGGCGACATCAAAAACCTCGACATGCCCGGCATGACCATGGTCTTCAAGGTCAAGGATGCCGCCATGCTGGACAAGGTTCAGGTCGGCAGCAAGGTCAGGTTCAAGGCCGAAAAATCGGATGGCGCGATCGTCGTGACCAGCGTGGAACTGGCCCAATAAGCGGAGCGCCTGAAGAACGCCGGCGTGGCCGGCACAGCCACTATTTCGTCACCTTTTAACAAGAACAATGAGATCACCATGGATGAACTGAAACGCAGATCGCTCCAGTCGCTGCTTGGCCTGGGCGCCCTCGGTGCGCTTCCAGCCGCCTGGGCCCAGCTGCGAGCCGTCGAGATCGGCGCCGTGCCGGTCAACCGCGCCTACGACCTGACAGTCGCTGAAACGGCGCTCAACATCACCGGCAAGCCTGCCATGGGCATCACCATCAACGGCACCATGCCGGGGCCGGTGCTGCGATTCAGGGAAGGCGACGAGGTCGTCATCCGCGTGACGAATCAGCTCCGCGAAATCACCGGCATTCACTGGCATGGACTGCTGGTTCCCAACAGCCAGGATGGCGTGCCGGGCGTCACCTTTCCGGGGATTCAGCCCGGCGAAACGTTTACCTACCGCTTCAAGCTGCGCCAGTCGGGAACCTACTGGTACCACAGCCATGCGGCTCTACAGGAAGCGGCCGGGTATTTCGCCCCGATCATCATTGACCCGATCAAGCCCGACCCGTTCAAGTACGACCGCGAATACCTCGTGATGCTGTCGGACTGGAACGACACGCCGCCGCCGCAAGTGCTGGCGAACCTCAAGAAGGTGGATGGTTACTACAACTACCGGCGCATCACGACGCCCCAGTTTCTCGCCCAGCTGCGCAATGCGCCCGACAAGAAGGCGCGCGAAGCCATCTGGAATGAACGCATGGAATGGGCCAAGATGCGCATGGACCCGACCGACTTCAGCGATGGCGGCGACGAGTGGACTTTCCTGATGGCGGGTAAAAAACCCGCCGAAAACTGGACCGCGCTGTTCAAGCCCGGCGAACGTGTGCGCTTGCGTTTCATCAACGCCTCGCCGATGAACATGTTCGATGTCCGGATTCCAGGACTGCCCATGACGGTGGTGCAGGCCGACGGCCAGAACGTCAGCCCTGTCGAAGTCGATGAATTCCGTATCGGCAACGGTGAAACCTACGACGTGATCGTGCAGCCCAGGGAAGCCAAGGCCTACAGCATTTTTGTGCCGACCATCGCACGCATCGGCTACGCACTCGGAACGCTGGCTCCCGAGCTGGGCATGAGCGCCCCGGTGCCCGACATGGGTCCGAAGCCCGTGCGTACGATGGACGATATGGGCATGGCCGGCATGGACATGAGTGGCGCAGCCGATACATCGGGCGCAGCGGATGCTTCAGGCATGGCAGGCATGCCCGGCATGGAGGCCAAGCCCGCTGCGAGCACAGCCATGACAGGTATGGCTGGAATGGCTGGAATGGCTGGCATGGCAGGTATGGACATGGGCAAGCCAGCCGCCAAGGCGACAGGCGGGTCGATGGCCATGCCTTTGAAGCCTGCCGACAAGGCCATGGCTGACATGCCTGGCATGGCAGCGCCCGGCAAGCCGGCGGACTCCATGGCAGGTATGCCTGGAATGGCCGACGCGTCGGGCTCCGCCCTGATCGTTGCGCCCGTCGATGCGGACGGCCTGCGCCGGCTGAAATACACGCTGCTGCGTGCTGCCACCCGCAACGCCGACAACCGGGCACCGGAAAGGGAGCTGTTGGTCCGGCTGACCGGCGACATGACGCGCTATTTCTGGTCGATCAACGGCAAAAAACTTTCCGATGCCAAGCCCTTCAAGATGGGCCTGGGCGAGCGTGTGCGCATCAAGATGGTCAACGAAACCATGATGGAGCACCCGATGCACCTGCACGGTGTGTTCATGGAACTGGTCAATGGCAACGGCGCCTTTGGTCCGCGCAAGCACACCATCATCGTGCCGCCGGCGCAAACGGTGGAGCTCGATGTCACCTACGAGGACGAAGGCACCTGGGCCTTCCACTGCCATCTTTTTTACCACGCAGCGACTGGCATGTTTCGCCTTGTCGAAGTAGCTTGAACCTAACCACAATGAACAACAATCTCAACCGTATAGCATCGGTGCGCTGGCTCGCCGCCGCCGTCCTCGGCTTGTCCGCCCTGTCGGCGCAGGCCGTGGAGGACGAATCGATTTATTCCTACACCAGGGTCGAAGCCGGAACCGGCAAGGTACGCGGCCAGGCGGGCTCAAGCCAGTCGCTAGCCGTCGATGGCTGGGTCGGCGGCGACTTCAACCGCCTGTGGTACCAGTTCGACGGAGAACGCACAGGTGGACGAACCGAAGCTTCGGAGCTGCAACTGCTCTACGGCCGCTACATCGCCCCGTTTTGGGATGCGCAGGTGGGCCTGCGCCATGACGAGCGACCCGGGCAGCGCGACTACCTCGCCGTGGGCGTGCGCGGCCTTGCGCCCTACGCCTTTGACGTTGACCTGAAACTGTTTGTCCGCAACGACGGCAAGGTGTCTGCGCGCACCCGCTTTGAAAACGACTTCCTGCTCACCAACCGCTTCATCGCGCGTCCCTACATCAACGTCGAGTGGTCGGCCTCCAACCTCGACCCCACCGTGCGCCGGGGGCCCTACCAGACCGATGTCGGCCTTCAGGCGCGGTACGAATTCAACCGCCGGGTTGCACCCTATGTCGATGTTTCACGAACCTTCTATCCGCGCGCGCAATCGGGCGGGCAGAGACCAGCCACCACGGTTCGCGCCGGCTTGCG
>NZ_JBHSRS010000054.1:0-2910 GCF_042659145.1 Polaromonas aquatica
CCAGGGTCCGAAATACAACGCCCGTTAGCCATCGTCGTGATCGGCGGGTTGATCACGGCCACGGCTTTGACCCTGATGTTGTTGCCCATTCTGTATTTGCGCTTTGCGTTTCCGAAACGAAAGGTTTCCGATGTCTGAACTTTGCCTAACCATCCTTTGCCCGCCAGCCGTCGAGGAAAAATTGCTCGACCTGCTCCTTTTGTCACCCAACGCGGCGGTATTTACAAGTGCTCCGACGGCCGCTCATGGCCTGGCTTTCGGCAGCCTGAACCAGACCGAGCAGGTGCTCGGCCGCGCTTTTGCGACGCAAGTACAAGTTGTTATTCCTGAAGTCGACCGGCAAGCATTGCTGGGCGATATCCAGGCGCAATTTTCTGGAGCGGGCCTGCGCTATTGGATAACGCCAGTCATTGAGGCGGGAGAAATAGCATGAAAATTCGACCCCTCCTGGCATCCCTGATCATGGGGGTTAGTTCTGCCTACGCACTTCAACCACCGAACGTCCCAGGGTTGTTGCCTACAGAGATCGCCCGGCCGCTTTTGGAACAAGACCCGCGTGTTGCTGCGGCGCGCGCAGGCTTGGAGGTTGCAAGGCAAGAGGCCAGCATTCTTGACAAGTCACCCTACGAATGGACTGCGAAAGCGCTGGGGCAGCGGCGGTCTCTAGACACCGGGCCACGCTACCGCGAGTGGAATGTCGGAATTGAGCGGACCATCAGACTTCCGGGCAAGGGCTCGGCTGACCGTAACATCGGCAAGGCCACCATCGACGAGTCCAAGGCCCAGTATGGTGAAGCATTGCATGAATCCGCTCGGGAACTGGTGTCACTTTGGCTAGATTGGCTTGCGGCAGAGCGCGGTCGCGAGTTGGCTGCTTCAAATCTTGTGGCTGTCCAGGAAAATCTGAAGGCAGTCGACAAACGCACCCGTGCTGGCGATGCGTCCAGACTCGACCTCAACTTCGCCAACGCGGAGTTGGCCGAGCAAAAACGGATGGACAACGATGCCCGGACGCAGGCATCGGCTGCCTGGGCGCGACTGTCAGCACGCTTTCCCGGCATTAACCGCCAAAGCGTGCTGATGCCTTCTCCGCTGTTGATTACGGAGGATGAAACCCTGTGGCGTGATCGGATCATTGCCGAAAACGACGAGCTCAAGGTCGCGCAGACCCAGTTGCGGATAGCGCAAGCCCAGGCCGACCGTGCGCGGGCTGACCGGGTTCCCGATCCGACCTTCGGTGTTTTCACTGCCTCTGAGGTGGGTGGCCGGGAACGAATTTCTGGCGTCACCATCAGCATTCCTCTGCCCGGCGGCTTGCGCGATTCACGCAGTTCCAAGGCTCTGGCGGCTGTTGAAGTTGCCCGTAATGCCGTTGACCTCAAGAAACGTGAGCTCGAAACCGAGATTGCTACTGCGTTGGTCACTGCCCGGGGAACCTATGAGAGCCTGCAGATTGCCAACGAGGGCGCTCTCGCTATGCAGGAAAACGCCAAGCTGGTGCAACGCGCGTATTCGCTTGGCGAAGGAGATCTGCAGACTTTGTTGCTGGCACGTCGACAGGTCACCGCTGCGATGAATAGTGCCTTACTCGCACAGACGAACGCGTTGAAGGCTTACTACGGTTTGCTAATCGACGCGCATTTCGTTTGGGGCCTGGAACATGACTAATAAAACGATTTCACAAAGGTCATGTAGATTGCTCTTGGCAATGGCCTTGCTCATCCTCGCCGGTTGTCAGACCATCTACGAAAGTAAGTATGAATGGGACGCGGGTTGGCGCCCTGGCACGGTGCTCTCTGTTGGTTCCGCTGATCACGTCCTCCAAACGCCATTTCGCGATTGCCGCCCCGCTTTAAGCCCCGAGGAAAGAACTGCGCTCAAATTTGCAGTTGTCTCTTACTCGTTTCTAAATCGTCCCAAAAAAGCGGTTGTGCCCATTTCACCTGGATCAACCTGGACTGCCGGAAGTTTGGTTTACATCAACGTCACCAACTGCAGGACAGTATTAGAGCCGCGCCAAGCTCAAAGCAAGCAACAAGGCGAGTTCTTAGCAGAGAGGGCTGGCCGCGTCATTGTTGTGACCGACATTCAGCGATGAAGTCAATGCCAAAGAATGTGACGGGTGGGAGCGCTGGCGAATCCAATGGGATGTTCTGATGCCACACGGATTAAGGAATTTGCCGAATGCATCTCACGAAGGGCTGACGATCGCACTGGTAGCTGGCGCAGTGTCCGCGCTGGTGATGCTCGTAATACTCGTTTATCTGCTCTGGCGTGATCGAAAAAAACTGAAAACTCCAACGGCAGTGCGTGGGCGCCCGCGTCGAGGACGAAAGAAGAAGCCGCCATAGAGTCGCAACAATTTCAGATTGCGTCAAATTGGCATTGCCTCCGCGAGTCATGAAAGCGGCTGTCCTAAAAGTACACAAACCTACCAACACTCCACTCTACCTAGAGAATTCTTCTGTTGCGGGTCAGACTATGTAAGTCCAGGCGTGTCCGCATACCTCAAAGATCACCAAGTCGCGGTTGGGCTTGGCGCCTACGCCGGGTTTTGACCGCGTCTTTCCTTCGTGTTAATCCTATGCCTTCTAAGCAAATTCTAAATTCAATCCCGCGAGGAATGACCTGCCGAGGAGTACACAGAGCGATCATCGAATACCTTCTCAAACCCGGAAAAGACTTATCCACCAGCGCTATGCTAGATATTCCTTGCGGGAAGGGTGAACTGATCTCGTCCTTGCGCCGATTTTTTCCTGGCGCTGACTTGCGGGGGTGCGATTTGAAAAAACCTGATTCTTTGGCTTCAGGCGATTTTGCATCAGTAGACGCGAGTCGTCCTTTTGCCGTCTTTCCGGAAAACAAGTTCGACTACATATTTTCAGTCAGTGGCGTAATGGAGTTTGACAA
>NZ_JBHSRS010000056.1:0-3092 GCF_042659145.1 Polaromonas aquatica
TGCGATTCGTGGCGTCAAACCGTGGTCGGTTTCATCCATTGGTGCCAGTTATCGATGCATTTGGCCGCGAAGGCAGGATTTGGTCAGCATAGCGGTCAACCGGGAAGCGAAACACACCCCGCAAGTTGATGCTCTCCAGCCTGGTGGGCGCAATCTTCCCGATCAGTTCCGGTGGAATGACCTGGCGGCGGTTCGACCAGCGATCCAGGACCGCCTGCATCTGTGAGGTATTCCACGCCATCACGATGTTGGCCATCAGGCTCAACGCATCGGCCACAGCCTGCATTTCATCGACACGTTTGGCCTGCGCCGGGCTGATCCGGCCGGTATAAATGGCGCGCTTGAGGGCGTTAACAGCCTCGCCCCGATTGAGCACCCGGCGCAACTCGTTCCTGAAAGCGTCCTTGACAAAGTAGTCAGCCAAAAACGCCGTACGCAGCAACCGCCCCAATTGCACGCCAGCCTCATAGATTGGATCGCCCTGGGCGGCAGAACCGAACCGCGCAAGAGCTGCCACCGCACTGGCATGTCCGCTCATGACCGAGGCTGCCAGGTGCACCAGACTATCCCAATGCTTTTCGATCAAAGCGACGTCGACATTGGCTTCGCACACCGCAGCGATTTCTGCGGGCACTTTGGTGCCGCGTGGCACAAAGAGGTGGCGCTGTTTGAGTTCCTTCAACCGCGGGCAAAGATCAAAACCAAGCAAACGGGCATGTGACATGGCAAAGTCGGTGTAGCCATGGGTATCCACAGCAAGCTGGCTGGTCTCCAGCTTTTCTTGGCGGATGACACCTTCAATGGCCACGCCCGCCTGGCGCTCATTGAGCACAAAGGGCTGCGCATGGAAGATGCCCCACCGGTCTTTTACATGGGAGTAGATTCCAATGGAAGGTGTGTTGCGCCGAGGATCAAGCCGGGCTTGCCACACCCGTTTGGTGGTCTCCATGCTCATCATGTCAGAAGATGCCAAATCGGACCGCCCCCAGGTGGCGGCAATCGGGTGTCGCTGCATGAATTCCAGCACAGCCTGGCAGGCCTGGCTCAGACGCCGTTCGTCCCGCGCCCAGCGCATGGCCTGGCGAATGCTGGTGGCAGACAATTGCGGAATCATGCGCGCGCATTCGACCGCAGTCAGACTGGTGCCGTGGGCCATGATGCCGGCATAGACCATCAGCAGCTCGTCGGTAGAGCGCGGCTCACGTCCGAGCATGATCCAGCTAAAGCGCACCTGGGCGTCAACGGCCAGAATCACTTCCGGCAATTGAACCTCACCGATGCGGTGATCCAAAGCCGCGCGCAGCTTGGTCACTTCTGGGTCTTCGTCCTCTGCGGGCAATGGCGACAAATGGAGTTCATCATCCACGCGCAGTACGCCACTGCGGGCTGCAGCGGCCACCGCATCGACACCGGCAGTTACTCTGGCCAGCAAAGGCTTCAAGAAAGTGGCAGCCTTGCTGGGTAACGATAGACGGGCATAGTGTTTCTTGGACTCTGCCTGCCAACGCTCGTCCGTGAAGAACAAGCGCGCACGACCCCGAAAGCTCAGGCTGTGCTCAATCCAGACCGAGCCATTGCGCACCGCGCGGCGCAGGGCAAACAGGGTGGCCACCTCCAACGCCTGAAACGCCCGTTCCCGGTCTGGGCTGGAGATCGAAACCTGCCAGATCATTCCCAGACTTGGTGCCACCACTTCAACTGGCAGCTTTCTGGATCCTTTGAGATATAAAGCTTGCAGCTTGGCAAGGTACTCGATGGCAGGATGCTCGCCGGTGGCCTGCCAGGGCAGCTTTGCAATGGCGACGAGCAACGACCGCACGGGGCGAATTCCATCAATCAATCCCTCGCGGACCAGGGAGGCCCTGCTCGGTGGTTTGCGTTTCTGGGTTTCGGTGATCAAGGCTTCAAGACGGGCACGCAACTCAGCATCTGGCACCGCACCTTGCGCGCTCAAGGCAACAAGTTCGCCGAGCAGCGTTTTGTACATTGCGGCCCAATTGACGGTAGCGGGGACATCGGCGGCAGCCTGACGCCACAGATCGGCGATCCGGCGCTGCACCATAAGGATCAACTGGTCTGTGGTGGTGAACAGGCAATACCGAAGAAAGCATGCGACCTCCACGGTGCGCGCTGGCTCTTTGATCTTGGCTCCGGCTGAGGGCGGCCTGGAGACAAGTCGGCGCGCGTAGCGGCGCAAGATGAGATCGGGGATGTCTGCCAGGTGCTTATGAACGTCCAGCGTGTAAAGCAGGTCGATGCGCTCCAGTACCTCGCTGATTTGGCGGGTTGAGTGTTTCGCCGGTGCAGCCCATAGCCAACTCTGCTGGGTTTGTCCATCTGGGCGCAGCTCTGAAACTGAGGCTCGCCAGCGATCAAGTGTTGCTGGATCAACGCTGGCGGCGATGGCGGTGCCTGTTTCAACTTCAAGCTGGGCAAGTGCCGCCGCAATCAGTGTCCGAATTGCCCGCTCGTGCACGATCACCAGCTTGTTCTTGTACAGCCATTGACGCGCCCGCACGAGTAGCTGATCGCGGTCGGCGCAGCGCGCCACTTCGTCGCGCAGTTCACGTACCAGTGAGCGGCGCTGGTGCTCGCTCATCCACTGGAATCCAAGGACCGTGCAGGCTACTTGTTGGTGATCGAATAGCGTGCGCCCGCGTTCATACATGGCTCTCAGCGAGGCGACTTCTGGTGCTGCAATGCCAAGCTCGTTGCCAAGGTGGCGCCACAAGGCTACTGGAATTACCCGAAAGGCACCGAGCAAACGCCCACTCATGCGCAGGAAACCAATATGGAGCGCCAGACCAAGCTTGTGGGAATCACCTCGGCGTGCATTGATTGCGTCGCGCTCGGCACCATCGAAGGTGAAAAATGCCTTCATCTCGAAGTCGCTGATATCGCGGGGGAGCCCACGCATCCCCAAAAACGTTGTGTGCCAACCCTGCATCGTGAACCTCAAAAGTGGGAGGCCACCATACCCGTTTACAAAGCGAACAGGAAAGTCAATGAAATCAACGGTCTACCCAGACCACCCCCGCGCCAGTGCTAGCTTTGCGTACCGTCACTTATTGCACTGAAAACGAGGAGACCCC
>NZ_JBHSRS010000057.1:0-3301 GCF_042659145.1 Polaromonas aquatica
AACAACATCAGGGTCAAAGCCGTGGCCGTGATCAACCCGCCGATCACGACGATGGCTAACGGGCGTTGTATTTCGGACCCTGGCCCAGTTGCGAACAGCAGCGGGATCAAACCGAAAGCAGTGATGGATGCCGTCATCAGCACCGGCCGCAGCCGGCGCTTCGCTCCCTGCAAAACGACCTCACTCAGTCTCATTCCCTCGCTTTGCAGCTGATTGAAATAACTCACCAGAACCACCCCATTGAGGACGGTGATGCCCAGCAGAGCGATGAAGCCCACCGATGCCGGCACCGACAGGTATTCGCCGGTTACCCACAAGGCAACAATTCCACCCACCAGCGCAAACGGGATGATGCTCAAAATGAGCAGGGCCTGGCGCACGGATCGGAAGGTTGAAAACAGCAGCACGAAAATCAATCCGAGCGCGACCGGCACAACAACCGTGAGCCTGGCTGCGGCGCGTTGCTGGTTCTCGAACTGACCGCCCCAGGTGATGCGGTAACCTGTGTCCAGCGACACTTTCTGGTTCACCAGCGTCCTCGCCTCTTCGACAAAGCCCACCAAGTCCCGGTTGGCTACGTTGGCAATGACCACGCTGTAACGGCTCCCCATTTCGCGGTCAATCTTGACCGGACCCGCCGCTCGTTCAAGTTTTGCGACGCTGGTCAAGGGGACCGTATTGCCATCCTTGGTCGTGATCCGCATGGCACCGAAATCGGCCGGCGACATCCGGACGCTTTCGGCGCCACGTAAAACAATAGGCGTGCGGCGGTTACCCTCAATAACAACGCCCGCTCGCTGGCCTTCAATCTGCGTACGCAAGGCGTCTTGGATTTCCTCGACGCTCAAGCCCAGTCGTCCGGCCTGCAAACGATCTACCGCTACCCGCAGGTACTGCACCCCGTCGTTCTGCACCGTGTACACGTCCTGATTTCCAGAAACGGTCTTGAGCAGCGTCTCTACCTGATTCGCATACTGGTTTAGCTTGTCCAGATCGGGGCCAAAAATCTTGACGGCCAGGTCACCACGCACACCGATGATCATTTCCGAAACCCGCATTTCGATGGGTTGCGTGAAGCTGTATTCGATACCAGGCATGGGATCGAGGACCTTGCGCACCTCGTCCATCAGCGCTTCTTTGGATTTCATGCGCCACTCGCCTTGCGGCTTCAACAGCAAGTAGGTATCGGTCTGGTTCAGTCCCATCGGATCGAGGCCGATTTCATCGGAGCCGGCACGCGCGACGATGCCATGCACTTCCGGGATGGCTTGCATGATGGCGCGATGAATTTTCAAATCGAGGGCAGCGCTTTGCTCCAGGCTGATGGACGGGAGTTTCTCTATACCGACGATCAAGTCGCCCTCGTCCATCGTCGGCATAAAGGTCTTGCCTACCTGGGTGTAAATCAACCCGGCCGCCAATAGCATGACAGCGGCGGCGGCCGCAACGACACGCTGTCGTTTCAGGCTCCAGGCAAGCACTGGCTCATAGAGCTTCAGAAGCTTGCGTGGCAGCCACGGGTCTTCGTGTTTGACTTCACGCAAGAGGTATGACGCCAACACCGGAATGATGGTCAGTGACAATACCAGCGAGCCTGCTAGGGCGAACACGATAGTCAACGCCACCGGCACAAAATACTTGCCTTCCAGGCCTTGCAGCGTGAGCAGCGGAAGAAAGACGGTGATGATGATCAAAATCCCGGCTGTGACCGGTACCGCCACTTCACGCACCGCCCGGTAGATGGTGTGTAACCGGGGCAGCTTGTCAGCCGTGGGATCGGTCGCCAGACGCTGCACGATGTTTTCCACGACGACCACGGCTGCATCAACCAGCATGCCGATCGCAATGGCCAAGCCGCCGAGACTCATCAGATTGGCCGACATGCCGAAGGCCCGCATCAGGATGAAAGTGATCAGTGCCGCCAAGGGGAGCACCATGGCCACTGTCAGGGCCGCGCGAATATTGCCCAGAAACAGGCCGAGCAGCACGATGACCAGCACGGTCGCTTCAATCAGAGCAGACGATACAGCGCTAACTGCCTTGGTAACCAGCGAAGCGCGGTCATAAAAAGTCTTGATCTCGATGCCTGCCGGCAAGGTTGGCTGGAGTTCCTCCAGCTTCTTGCGCACGCCCTCGACCACCATTTTCGCATTGGAGCCGGCCAGACCCAGTACCAGACCTTGCACGGCCTCGCCGCGTCCACTCTGGGTGACGACACCGTAGCGTGTCACAGTACCGATCTTGACTTCTGCCAGATTACCCAGGCGAACGGGTGAGCCGTCTTTCATGGCCACCACGATGGCGCGCAGGTCCTCCAGGCTGGTGATGCTGCCTTCGCTGCGGACCAGCAAGACTTCATCGCCTTCACCGAGCCTGCCCGCGCCATCGTTGCGATTGTTCGCCCCGATCGCTTCTTTCAGCTGGGTGATTGTTACGCCGCTCGCCGCCATGCTGGCCTGATCGGGTACTACTTCAAAGGCTCTGACAACTCCCCCCAGCGCATTCACGTCCGCAACGCCCGGCACGGTCCGCAGTGCGGGACGGATGACCCAGTCGAGTACGCTGCGCCTTTCCGCCAGTGACAGCGACTCGCCCTCCACCGTGAACATGTACATTTCTCCGAGCGGAGTGGTGACAGGGGCCATGCCACCGGAAATGCCGGTCGGCAGGTTTTCTGTCAGTCCGCCCAGACGCTCGCTCACCTGTTGACGCGCCCAGTAAATGTCGGTGCCGTCCTCGAAGTCAATCGTGACATCGACCAGGCCATACTTGGTGACGGAGCGAAGAATTTTGGTTTTCGGGATGCCGAGCATCTCGACTTCAATCGGAACCGCAATGCGGCTCTCGACTTCTTCCGGGGTCATCCCGGGCGCTTTCATGATGATTTTGACTTGCGTACTGGATACGTCAGGGAAGGCGTCGATCGGCAAGCCGCGTAAGGCGTACCAGCCCGCACCGGCCACCATCAAGGTCGCCATCAGCACAAACAGACGTTGCGCCAGGGAAAATTGAACAAGGCGGGAAAGCATTACTTGCTCCCCTTTTCACTAAGCCATGCGCCTTTGAGTGCGACCACGCCACTGATCGCGACTTCCTCGCCCGCTTTGACGGGCCCCTGAACCCGGATCCGCTGACCGGAACTGGCTGAGACTTTGACAGCTCTCGCTTCAAATCCGTCCGGTGTGCGCACAAACACGTAGCCCTGATCACCGTCATGGGCCACGGCCGACAGCGGAAGATCCCATGCGCCTGCTGTGGCAGCTGCCGGCAGTTCGACGGTCAACAACTCGCCGGGGCGTAC
>NZ_JBHSRS010000058.1:0-3301 GCF_042659145.1 Polaromonas aquatica
AACAACATCAGGGTCAAAGCCGTGGCCGTGATCAACCCGCCGATCACGACGATGGCTAACGGGCGTTGTATTTCGGACCCTGGGCCGGTTGCGAACAGCAACGGGATCAAACCGAAGGCGGTAATGGAGGCCGTCATCAGCACCGGCCGCAGCCGGCGCTTCGCTCCCTGCAAGACGACCTCACTCAGCCTCATTCCCTCGCTCTGTAGCTGATTGAAATAACTCACCAGGACCACGCCATTGAGGACCGTGATGCCCAGCAAGGCGATGAAACCCACTGACGCGGGCACCGACAGGTATTCGCCGGTTACCCACAAAGCAACGATTCCACCCACCAGCGCAAACGGGATGATGCTCAAAATGAGCAGGGCTTGGCGCACAGATCGGAAGGTCGAAAACAGCAGCACGAAAATCAACCCCAGTGCCACCGGAACCACCACCGTGAGCCTGGCCGCAGCGCGCTGCTGGTTTTCGAACTGACCGCCCCATGTGACGCGGTAGCCGGTATCCACAGGCACTTTCTGGCCCACCAGGGCCTTTGCTTCCTCGACAAAACCCACCAGATCGCGCCCTGAGACGTTGGCGATGACGACGCTGTAGCGGCTGCCCATTTCACGATCGATCTTGACCGGCCCGGCCGCGCGTTCAAGTTTCGCCACACTGGTCAAGGGAACCGTATTGCCATCCTTGGTCGTGATGCGCATGGCGCCGAAATCGGCGGGTGACATCCGGATGCTCTCGGCACCGCGCAATACGATGGGCGTGCGGCGGTTCCCCTCAATAACAACGCCCGCTCGCTGACCTTCAATTTGCGTACGCAGCGCGTCCTGAACTTCCTCAACGCTCAAGCCCAGCCGCCCCGCCTGCAGACGGTCCACCGCCACCCGCAGGTACTGCACACCATCGTTTTGTACCGTGTAGACGTCCTGGTTTCCAGAAACAGTCTTCAGCAGCGCCACTACCTGGCTTGCATACTCGTTGAGCTTGTTCAGGTCGGGTCCGAAAATCTTGATGGCCAGGTCACCGCGCACGCCGATGATCATTTCTGACACACGCATTTCGATGGGTTGCGTGAAGCTGTACTTGATACCAGGCATGGGGTCGAGCACCTTGCGCACCTCGTCCATCAGCGCTTCCTTGGTTTTCATGCGCCACTCGCCTTGCGGCTTCAACAGCAAGTAGGTATCGGTCTGGTTCAGTCCCATCGGATCGAGGCCGATTTCATCGGAACCGGCACGGGCGACGATGCCATGCACTTCCGGGATGGCTTGCATGATGGCGCGATGAATCTTTAAATCGAGGGCAGCGCTTTGTTCCAGGCTGATGGACGGGAGTTTCTCGATGCCGACGATCAAGTCACCTTCGTCCATTGTCGGCATGAAGGTCTTGCCAACCTGGGTGTAAATCAACCCGGCCGCCAACAGCATGACAGCCGCGACCGCTGCAACAACACGCTGCCGTTGCAGGCCCCAAATAAGCGCTGGTTCATAGAGCTTCAGGAGCTTGCGTGGCAGCCACGGGTCTTCGTGTTTGACTTCGCGCAACAGGTAAGACGCCAACACGGGAATGATGGTCAGCGACAACACCAGCGAGCCGGCCAAGGCAAAAACGATGGTCAGCGCCACCGGCACAAAGTACTTGCCTTCCAGGCCTTGCAGCGTGAGCAATGGCAGGAAGACGGTGATGATGATCAAAATCCCGGCGGTGACCGGAACCGCTACTTCACGCACCGCCCGGTAAATGGTGTGCAGACGCGGCAGTTTGCCGGCGGTGGGGTCGGTCGCAAGGCGTTGCACAATGTTTTCCACGACGACCACGGCTGCATCAACCAGCATGCCGATGGCAATGGCCAGGCCACCCAGGCTCATCAGGTTGGCCGACATGCCAAAGGCGCTCATCAGGATGAACGTGATCAATGCCGCCAGCGGAAGCACCAGCGCCACCGTTAATGCAGCACGGATATTGCCCAGGAACAACCCAAGCAGCACGATGACCAGCACAGTCGCTTCTATCAGAGCGGCCGACACGGCATTCACGGCCTTGGTGACCAGTGAGGCCCGGTCATAAAAGGTCTTGATCTCGACGCCGGGCGGCAAGGTTGGCTGGAGTTCTTCCAGCTTCTTGCGCACACCCTCCACCACCATTTTGGCGTTGGAGCCGGCCAGGCCCAGCACCAGGCCTTGCACGGCTTCGCCCTTGCCGTTTTGCGTCACAACGCCGTAACGGGTCACCGTCCCGATCTTGACCTCGGCCAGGTTACCCAGGCGAACGGGTGAACCGTCCTTCATGGTCACCACGATGGCGCGCAGATCTTCGAGGCTGGTGATGCTGCCTTCGCTGCGGACCAGCAAGACTTCGTCGCCTTCACCGAGCCTGCCAGCGCCATCGTTGCGATTGTTCGCCCCGATCGCGTCTTTCATCTGCGTGACGGTCACGCCGCTGGCGGCCATACTGGCCAGATCGGGCACCACTTCGAAGGCTCTGACGACTCCCCCCAAGGCGTTGACATCGGCAACGCCGGGAACGGTCCTCAACGCGGGTCGGATAACCCAGTCAAGTACGCTGCGCCTTTCCGCCAGGGACAGCGTCTCGCCCTCCACCGTGAACATGTACATTTCTCCGAGCGGAGTGGTGACAGGGGCCATGCCACCGGAAATGCCGGTCGGCAGGTTTTCCGTCAGGCCACCCAGACGTTCGCTCACCTGTTGGCGAGCCCAGTAGCGGTCAGTACCGTCCTCGAAGTCAATCGTGATATCGACCAGACCGTACTTGGTGACCGAGCGCAGAATTTTTGTTTTCGGGATGCCGAGCATCTCGACTTCAATCGGCACCGCAATGCGGCTCTCGACTTCTTCCGGGGTCATCCCGGGCGCTTTCATGATGATCTTGACTTGCGTGCTGGTTACGTCAGGGAACGCGTCAATTGGCAATCCGCGCAAGGCGTACCAGCCCGCACCGGCCACCATCAAGGTCGCCATCAGCACAAACAGACGTTGCGCCAGGGAAAATTGAACAAGGCGGGAAAGCATTACTTGCTCCCCTTGTCGTTGAGCCATGCACCTTTGAGCGCTACTATGCCGCTGACTGCGACTGCCTCGCCCGCTTTGACGGGCCCCTGAATCCGGACCCGCTGACCGGAGCTGGCTGAAACTTTGACAGGTCTGGCTTCAAATCCCTCTGGCGTGCGCACAAACACGTAGGCCTGATCGCCTTCATGCGCCACGGCCGACAGCGGAAGATCCCATGCGCCTGCTGTGGCAGCTGCCGGCAGTTCGACGGTCAACAACTCGCCGGGGCGTAC
>NZ_JBHSRS010000059.1:0-3676 GCF_042659145.1 Polaromonas aquatica
TTGCCGCAGACAACCAGGTCAAGCTGCTCGCCGCACAGAACACCGCCAGCCAGAGCAGCACCAACTCCAGTAGCTCGGGCAGCATTGGAGTCAGCCTGGGCAGCAACACTGGCGTGACCCTCAGCGCCAGCAAGGGCAGGGGCAATTCGGATGGGCAGGACACCAGCTACACCAATACAAACATTACGGCAGGCAACACCGCCATCGTGCAAAGCGGCGGAGACACCAACCTCAAGGGCGCAGTCGTTACGGCCAACACCGTCAAGGCCAACGTGGGCGGTAACCTCAATATCGAGAGCTTGCAGGACACATCTACCTACAACAGCCAGCAAAGCAGCGCAGGCGGCTCCATCACGATTGGCCCAGGTTTCATTCCCACGGGCGGAGGCATCAGCGCCTCAAACAGCCATATCAACTCCAACTTCCAAAGCGTCAACGAGACCAGCGGCATCAAGGCCGGTGATGGGGGCTTTCAGGTCAATGTGCAAGGCAACACCGATTTGAAAGGCAGCGTGATTGCCAGCACCCAAGCAGCGGTGGATAACAACAAGAACAGCTTCCAGACCGGCGGCACCTTAAGTACCAGCGACATCCAGAACACGGCAAATTACAACGGCTCAGGCTACACCGTTTCGGCCAGCACAGGCTCAGGCCAGGACCCCAAGGGCAACACCATCTACATGCCCGGCGGTGGCGCGGGTGTTGCCAGCGCGCAAGGCAGCGCAAGCTCCGTGACCCAATCCGGTATCAGCGGCATTGCCGGCAATACAGCGGTCAGAACGGGCGATGCGGAAACGGGCATACAAAAGATATTTGATGCCCAGAAGGTGCAAAGAGAGATGGATGCGCAGATGGCCATCACTGCGGCATTTGGGCAGCAGGCTTCCAGAGCTGTGGGTGACTATGCAGGGCAAAAGCTCAAGGATGCGATAGCCAACAAAGACCAGGCCGAGATCGACAAGTGGAAGGAAGGCGGTTCTGCTCGCGTTGCGCTGCATGCCCTGGTGGGCGGACTCGCGGGTGATCTGGCTGGTGCAGCAGGTGCCGCTGCAAGTCAGAGCTTCATTCCTATGATTGGCGAAGAAATTGCCAAGCTGGACATTCCCGTCGAACTCAAGCAGGCACTGATAGCCGCAGCGGGAACAGCGATTGGGGCTACTGTAGGGGGCGCGGCTGGCGCGGCCAGTGGGTTCAATGGGACAGTGAACAATTACTTGACAGCCACCGATATTCGCAGCAAAGCACAGAAGTTATTAGGCTGCGAGGCTAATGACGATGTCGGGAAATGCAAAGTTGCCGTCTTGATCGAATATGACCTTCAGAATGCGAAGAACAGTGCAAGCATTAACTACAAAAGTGTTCTGAGCGAAAGCGCCCTCCAGGGGGAGAAAGAACAGTTAGAGCGACTACTGCAAGATGCTTCAATGAGTGACTCTGCGAAAGCTGAAGCACGAAAAAGCATTAATGAACTGACAGTTGCGATCAACGTCATTCAGAAATCGCCAATGCTGAGGGATGCCGCTGAACTTGGTCTAATAGTTGCAGATGTTGCATTGCTGGGCGAACTTGCCGCTGCAAAAGCGTTGACATCCACTGTTGTTAAGCAATTTATAGCGGCGAGAACTGGCAAGGAGATCACGCCGGATGCGGCGGCGATTATTGCCAACAATTTTTACAGAGATGGAGTCGCTAGCCCCCAAGCCTTGGCCACGTCAAGCGGTGTTGTGATTCAGGCCGTCCCGGGGAAAACCACTACGGTGCTTGGTAATTACGTGGCTGACATGCAGGGCATCATTACCGAGCAAACGGGCATTCCTAAGAGTATGGGGTATCTGGAGCCTAAGACGGGCGGCTTCAATGTGTTGAATGTTCCAGATGATTACGCTGCGGCTTTAATGAAGCAGAATCCTGAAGCATTCTGGAATCAAGTAAATAAGCCATTTTTGGACGCAGCGATACAGCGTGGAGATGAATTGTATTTGGCAACAAAACCTGATTTTCGCCCAATGAATAGTCTTGGTGGCGGCGGAAATATTGCGAAGGCGGACGGAACGTTAACTGGGTTTGGTCGAGAAATTGAGTATCTTTCGGAAAGAGGATACGTCTATCAACCCGCAACTGGGAAAATGGTGAAACGATGAGCAGCTCTCAAATAATCACGCAACAATGGTCCGCACTGGTGCAGTTGTATAAAGGTCTTAATGAGTTCGGTTTCTCAGAAAAAATATCCGAAGATGGCAGGGTTAAGCAGGCGGAGTTTGTCTCTACTCATTTCATTCTGATCGTTGGGGTAGATCAGTTGATGCAGGAAATTTCCGTTATCTGGCTTGACCCAAAAAAGAGAACGACCATTCCAGAGCCACTGCTAGGCTTATGCTATTTTTCCAAAAACATTGAAACTCTGATTGCTCGGTATTCATCCACAGACTTGATCTCGCAACACAAAACCACTCTCGCTCTATATCGGGAGAATCCATTCATTATCTCCAGCAGTTCTTGGCAATCCGAGCCGAGCTTTTGCAGGGCGCTGCAAGCGGTTAATGAATGGATGTGGAGTGAATTGCGAATACTCAAGCTTTGGGAATTTGAAAGAGCATTGCACGCGCTTCGCACTCCCGATGCGGATGCTAAAGCCGAGCTCTGGAACCTGACCTTGTGAAGCAAAACGCCTGGGTGATGGCTTCTACGAACAGCGCCTAATCAACGAACAAATTGCCCAGCTCACCGGCCAGCGCTTCCTGGCCAGCTACACCCGGCGACGAGCAGCAATGCGCTCTGATGGATGCAGGCATCACGCACGCCCAAAGCCGTTGCCAATCTGAGGCTTGAGTATGAGCAAGCCGCCCGCAACCTGCGCGCGGAAACCGACACGTTGCTTTCTCGGGGAGTGAGTGAAGAACAGGTTGGCCGTTGGGCTATGGAACAGCGAAATCAGTTAAAAATAACTTATCGAGATCTCACTCCACCAGTTCTGCTCGCGGAATTCGAAGCTCGGAATGTTGCCAAATATGGAAACTCTTTAGGGTCATCGGCGGAGCAACTTTTGGCATCTGGAAAATCATGGAAAGATATTATTGAGGCCGCATCACGATCTGGCGGTGCCGATTTGAATTTTTCACCTCCCGGGTTTTTGAAGTAAAAAGTATGAAATACAAGATTACGCCATTTTCGAGCAGTGAGAAATTTTCATTGGAGCTTCATGACTTCACACCAGAAGGCGGATATGAACTCTTTTTGCAAAGATTTTGCCAATTCGCAGAGGAGTCTTTTTTCGACTGGTTTCAAGGTGTCCAATCCGGGATTGGTCACATAACTTATCTTGGAACCACTCTGACTGTAGTATGGAATGATTTTCCCCAATCATTTAGTTTTGATTGCAGTAGTGAAAAATTGGCTGTCTCATTACAGAGTCAACTAGAACAATTTCTGCAAAATTAGAGGATGGAAGGGGTGTTGTCGCGTGGGATCGGTAGCGGCAACTTCGGAGCCAACAGCAGTATCGTCATCAGCGCAGGCAGCAACGCCGTCTTCTTTGACAGGGACAACTTCCTGACGGATGGGCAGAGCCGCGACGTGGGCAGCCAGATCAACGCGCAGGGCAACCTGAGGCTTGCAGCCGGAAACGACCTCAACGCCAAAGCCGCCAATGTGCAGGCCGGTGGCGCACTGACGGCCA
>NZ_JBHSRS010000060.1:0-3719 GCF_042659145.1 Polaromonas aquatica
CTGTGTAGCTGACTCTCTTCATGACTTTTTCTCCTTTTCAATTTCGACCTTATCAGGTGTCTATTGAAACGGGTCAAGTCCAGCTTTCGTGCGGCTACCTATACGTCTACCTTCAAACTCAGCGAAATTAGCCATGCCAATAAGCACCATACGCCCCTCATCGCTCTTGGGGTTGATATCTGGGAACTCTGCAAACCGAATATCCACCTTGTAGTCGTCCAGCACCTCAAGGAAGAACCGAACGTCTCGGGAGAGTCGGTCCAGCTTGCCCACTACCAAAGCAGAGCCAAAGCGTTTGCAGTACGCCAAAGCTCGCATCAGTTCGGGACGGTCTTTACCCCCTTTGCGACCGCTCTCAGTCTCTGTAAAACGCTCTACAAGCGTGCCTCGACCGTTTAGATATCCCCCGACTGCTGTTTCTTGAGCTTCGAGCCCCAAACCGCTCTCCGCTTGTCTCTGTTGACTCACACGGAAATACCCGCAAAAGGTCTGTTTCGTCATCAAAAGCTCCTGTGTCCACGTCCTTAGACGCTCGTTTAGTACGTGTACACGATAGGACGCCAAGTCGCGGAAGCCAAGGAGGTCTGTTGTTTGGCCGAGGATGCTGGGAAAACGCTTGATTCCGTTCATCGGGGTGGGTAAGGACTTGCCGTGGAAACGGCGTTGAGTGGACAGACAGCAGCGACTACTGAAAAGTGGAAGCCCTAGGAAAACCGGTCCAAAGCAGAGGTAATGCTTTCATCGTTCGAGGCTCTGCCAAAGCATCCTTATAGAGCCGGTTTAGGCGGATTTAGGCGACTTCGCAAAGTCGCCTACTTTGACCGTAGAAATCCAGCGAATCGCAGCAATATTTCTCTCACCACCAACTTTGAGGAGCTGCCAATGAGCTATGACGAAACTACCCACCCGCCCGCGAGTCACATCTCGCCAAGGAAGGAAGGCTTTAACTTCCTGCCGCCACCCCCCGACTTCACACTATTCAGGTATGAGGCAGCGGTGGATTGGCTGGAGGTTGAGATTGAGACGGAAACACCGACGCAACCTTGGACGGTTGCCGACAAGCTGGGAATCCCTCACTCGAAGTTAGTAGATGACGGGCCAGGTCACGCGGGAACAATCTTCAAGGCCAAGTTTCAAGACCCGTTGTCTTGGGCCTTCGTTCAAAAAAGCATTGAAAACTCCGGGTTGAAGCTTTCGAAGACTCCACGACTGACACAGTTGGAGATTTCGTTCGACGCCTATCCCAAGGACGCGACCCGCCGGCAAACCAATGAGTTGCTGGCTCACTTTCTCTGGTTCGGTGCTGAGTTGCGAGGCGAAAACATCCGAGCCTTCGTTGAAGGGAGACCGGAAGGTACAAACGACATTTCCTCATACAACGGCTGGCTACGGGCGCTGGAAACCAAAACCATCTACATAGGCAGCCAAAAAAGAGTTCACTCCCGCCCGCAAGACCCGCTGTCTTGGAGGCTGTACTACAAGCATACCGATGCAGGTTTAGAAATTCCCCCGGAGCAACACCGCGCCAGAATCGAAATGACCTTGTGCGGATCGGCTCTACCGGCGGGTACTCTAGACGAACTCGCTGTCTTTGATCTTCAAAAACTGACCAAGTATTTAAAGTTCCGGAAGCTGAAACCTGAAATCCCCGCCGTTCTTGAATCAACCCTCGCCAAATTCCCACTAGGCAGCTTCCAGGTCCGCAAGCGTCGCCAAGGCGGAGGGGAAAGGCGCTTTCATCTAGCCACGGCGGCAGACCCGGTTCTAAATGGAAAAGCCTACGACGCCTTGAGGAACCTGAATCGACGGATGAAACGACAAGTCAAAGGCAAGTCGTAAATTCTCTACAAGGGTCGGTTCTGCGCTGATTCCGGTTCATTGGTTGAACTGAAACCCGCACCAGGCTTGAAAAGCGCTGTTTCGACCTTTTAACTACATACCTAATTACCTACACCTGTATGCATTACAGCTTTACCTTACTAGGTTGAGGAAACAACAACATCCAACCTCTACCTCTTTTCGGCTCTTTGGGAAAGTATGGGGAAAAATTGGCCGGCACGATTCTCCCAATCTGGTTTATTCATTCTTCTGGAAATCTCGGCTTGTTTAAACGCGTTTTGGAGCCTTCTTCTCGGTCGGACTACCTACCCAGCCAAACAGCTTGTGGCGGCGTCAGAGGGCGCGTTTAACAAGCCTGGGCCTATTCGATGATGTTCAGTCTTCAATGACGCACGGAAACAATGCATCGCCCTATAAGATCGGCGAGATAAACAAGCAAGGAGGGAAGCCAATGGAATTTAAGGACTTGGGAGTCGCAATAAGCGCTTTGGTTGCGGCGATTAGTTACTGGGTCAAGAATCGCCATGAGCGTAGACGTGCAACTCGGACGGCGCTGTATCACTTGCTTGAACTGCATCATTTGGTCCACCGGCTGTTACCAGTCGCCAAAGCCGGTCCACAACCCTTAATCGCGCAAATCCGGAGCGTTGGTGAGGCTCACGGTAAACCTCTCGTCGGTATTGACAGCGAGGAACCCTTTAAGGCAATGCGGATAGTGATTCAAATGATGATTCGGTCACACCTGAACGAATTGGGTTCGGAAACTCGGGAACCGTTTGCGAAAGCCCTCGCCGAACTGTCAAAGGAAGACCCGATCCTTGCTTTCAAGCTTCGGGGGCAAGATCGATTGCTGACCCTGTCTCAAAACATTCAGACGATGGCTGACAAATTGTCTCCAGAAAGTAGCACCCAGACTCAGTCTCCGGGTTTAGGCATTGATCTTTTCATATTGAAAGAGGCGGCTTCGAATCTGAACTATTCCTTAAAGATCACCGCCTGGAGGTGCGATTTCTTTACCTTTGGTCTGGTGATGCTCCGAATACGACGGGTAGCGAGAGAAAAACCCGGCGACCTTGAAGAGTTTTACAAGGAATGGGTCGAACTAGTTATGTCGGAGATGGAGTCTGCACCTGTCGCCAAAGTCGCGCCCCTAGCTTAGGGCTACGTATAAGAGTCGATGTAGTTTGATGTATATAAAGGAACGACTAAAGGGTAGTCTATTCGTGCATTGGGATGACAAATCTGCAGGCACGCGCGGCCCAGGAAAGATGCAGCATTGGTTTTAGGGGGAATCAGGGCAGTGGGTATCCGGAAGGATTCATCATTGGCGACTGCCAAAAGACTCTTGCGGAAACACTGATTTTGGGACGATAGCGGCGCTTTTAGAACTCTACGTATAAGGCTGGAATGTATATTCTGTGTATACATTTGTATATTCACTTTGACGTTTTTTCGAGTTACAAGCCGGCAGGAATCGCGGCAGCTTCAAACTCTAACCACGACGAATCGTCATCTGCCGGGCGCTTCTAAGCCTAGTGGAGGCAACGTATTGTGTTCATTAAACGCTGTCTTCTGGAAATGTCTCTTATACATTGAAGACGCTGGACAATCCGGCGCCATTCAATATCGGCGCTCATTCCGTTGCGCTGCCTTGGGTAGGCATGATTAGAGGTCGTGAAAGCACAGCACAGCACAGCACATCGCAGTGCCAGAACTTTGTTCTCAACGATATGTTTGGACGACCTTTGATTTTGGGTCTATCGATCTTGGCGGATTTCTCATGTCGTAGGTTGACTGCTGAACCTGCCCCTGTTGGACGTACCTCTTAGCTGCTCAATTATGCGGCCTTCAATAGCTGTGCCGCGTGCCAGCTTTTCTCA
>NZ_JBHSRS010000061.1:0-3734 GCF_042659145.1 Polaromonas aquatica
ATCAACGATCTACCCACACCACCCCCGCGCCAGTGCTGGGTTTGCGAACCGCCAGTTATTGCACTGAAAACGAGGGGACCCCATCTTGCAAGGTCAACGTATCGGCTACGTCCGCGTCAGCAGCTTCGACCAGAACCCTGATCGACAACTGGAACAAACTGAAGTTGGCAAGGTATTCACCGACAAGGCTTCAGGCAAGGACACGCAACGTCCCGAACTTGAAAGGCTGCTGGCCTTCGTCCGCGAGGGCGATACCGTGGTGGTGAATAGCATGGACAGACTGGCACGCAACCTTGATGACCTGCGCCGCATCGTTCAAGGGCTTACCCAACGGGGCGTGCGCATGGAATTCGTCAAAGAAGGGCTGACTTTCACCGGCGAGGACTCACCGATGGCCAATCTGATGCTGTCGGTCATGGGGGCCTTTGCTGAGTTCGAGCGCGCTCTGATTCGCGAACGCCAGCGCGAGGGAATCGTGCTAGCCAAGCAGCGCGGTGCCTACCGGGGACGAAAGAAATCGCTGAACAGCGAACAAATTGCCGAGTTGAAACGGCGAGTCGCGGCAGGCGATCAAAAAACCTTGGTGGCCCGTGATTTCGGCATCAGCCGCGAAACCTTGTACCAGTACCTGCGGGAAGACTGACCATGCCGCGCCGCTCAATCCTATCCGCCTCCGAGCGCGAAAGCCTGCTGGCACTGCCAGATACCAAAGACGAACTGATCCGTTACTACACGTTCAACGAAACCGACCTCTCGGTGATTCGTCAGCGTCGCGGCGCTGCGAATCGATTGGGCTTCGCTGTGCAGCTTTGCTACTTGCGATTCCCTGGCATCTTCTTGGGCGTCGATGAACCTCCGTTTCCGCCCTTGTTGCGCATGGTGGCCACGCAACTCAAGGTGCCAGTGGAAAGTTGGAACGAGTACGGCCAGCGCGAGCAGACACGGCGGGAGCACTTGGTCGAGCTGCAAACGGTGTTTGGGTTCAAGCCCTTCACTATGAGCCACTACCGGCAAGCCGTGCATACATTGACCGAGCTGGCCTTGCAAACAGACAAAGGGATTGTGCTGGCCAGCACCCTTGTCGAAAACCTGCGGCGGCAGAGCATCATCTTACCCGTCATGAATGCCATCGAGCGCGCAAGCGCCGAGGCCATCACCCGTGCCAACCGGCGTATTTACGCGGCGCTAACCGATTCTTTGTTATCACCCCACCGTCAGTGCCTGGACGAACTTCTCAAGCGCAAGGACGGCAGCAAAGTGACGTGGCTGGCGTGGCTGCGCCAATCGCCTGCAAAACCGAACTCGCGCCACATGCTGGAACACATCGAGCGCCTCAAAGCCTGGCAGGCACTCGACCTACCAGATGGCATCGAGCGGCAGGTTCACCAGAACCGCTTGCTCAAGATCGCCCGCGAGGGTGGCCAGATGACGCCCGCAGACCTGGCCAAGTTCGAGTCGCAGCGACGCTATGCCACCTTGGTAGCACTGTCCATCGAAGGCATGGCCACCGTCACCGATGAAATCATCGACCTGCACGACCGCATTATCGGCAAGCTGTTCAACGCGGCCAAGAACAAGCATCAGCAGCAGTTCCAGGCTTCCGGCAAGGCGATCAATGACAAGGTGCGGCTGTATGGACGCATCGGCCAAGCCTTGATCGAAGCCAAGCAAAACGGCGGCGATCCGTTCGCCGCCATCGAAGCGGTCATGCCGTGGGACACCTTCGCCGCCAGCGTCACCGAGGCGCAAACACTGGCGCGGCCTGCGGATTTTGACTTCCTGCACCACATCGGCGAAAGCTATGCCACGCTGCGCCGCTACGCGCCGCAGTTCCTGGACGTGCTCAAACTGCGGGCCGCGCCCGCCGCCAAGGGTGTGCTCGATGCCATCGACGTGCTGCGCAGAATGAACAGCGACAGCGCGCGCAAGGTGCCCGCCGACGCGCCAACCGCATTCATCAAGCCACGCTGGGCCAAACTAGTTCTGACCGACGAGGGCATCGACCGGCGTTACTACGAGTTATGCGCGCTGTCGGAACTGAAGAACGCGCTGCGCTCAGGCGACGTGTGGGTGCAAGGCTCGCGCCAGTTCAAAGACTTCGACGAATACTTGGTGCCGGTGGAGAAGTTCGTCACTCTGAAGCTGGCCAGCGAATTGCCGCTGGCCGTGGCCACCGACTGCGATCAGTACCTGCGTGAACGGCTGGAATTGTTGGAGGCGCAACTCGCCACCGTCAACCGTATGGCGGCGGCCGATGATCTGCCAGACGCCATCATCACCACCGCATCGGGCCTGAAGATTACGCCGTTGGACGCGGCGGTGCCCGATGCTGCGCAAGCCCTGATCGACCAGACGGCCATGATCCTGCCACACCTCAAGATTACCGAGCTGCTGATGGAGGTCGATGAGTGGACGGGCTTCACCCGCCACTTCACGCACCTGAAGACCGGCGACACCGCCAAGGACAAAACCTTGCTGATGACGACGATCCTGGCCGATGCGATCAACCTAGGCTTGACCAAAATGGCCGAATCCTGCCCCGGCACAACGTATGCCAAGCTGTCCTGGTTGCAAGCCTGGCACGTCCGCGACGAAACTTATTCAACAGCGCTGGCCGAGCTGGTGAACGCGCAGTTTCGGCAACCCTTCGCCGGAAACTGGGGCGACGGCACCACGTCATCGTCGGACGGCCAGAATTTCCGAACTGGAAGCAAGGCCGAGAGTACCGGCCACATCAACCCGAAATACGGCAGCAGCCCTGGGCGGACGTTTTATACCCATATCTCCGACCAGTACGCACCCTTCAGTGCCAAGGTGGTCAATGTCGGTGTGCGCGATTCGACCTATGTGCTCGATGGCCTGCTGTACCACGAGTCGGACTTACGCATCGAGGAACACTACACCGATACGGCAGGCTTCACCGATCATGTGTTTGGCCTGATGCACTTGCTGGGATTCCGGTTTGCGCCGCGCATTCGTGACCTGGGCGACACCAAGCTGTTTATCCCCAAGGGCGATACTGCCTACGACGCACTCAAGCCGATGATTAGCAGCGACAGGCTGAACATCAAGGCTATTCGCGCCCATTGGGATGAAATCCTACGGCTGGCCACTTCGATCAAGCAGGGTACGGTGACGGCCTCGCTGATGCTGCGCAAGCTCGGCAGCTATCCGCGCCAAAACGGCTTGGCCGTCGCCCTGCGCGAGCTGGGGCGCATCGAGCGCACGCTGTTCATTTTGGATTGGCTGCAAAGCGTGGAGCTGCGCCGCCGCGTCCATGCGGGGCTGAATAAAGGCGAGGCGCGCAACGCGCTGGCCAGGGCGGTTTTCTTCTACCGATTGGGTGAAATCCGCGACCGTAGTTTTGAACAGCAGCGCTACCGGGCCAGCGGCCTCAATCTGGTGACGGCGGCCATCGTGTTGTGGAACACGGTCTATCTGGAGCGTGCCACCAGTGCTTTGCGTGGCAACGGCACGGCGCTGGACGACACGTTGTTGCAATATCTGTCGCCGCTGGGGTGGGAGCACATCAATCTGACTGGCGATTACCTATGGCGCAGCAGCGCCAAGGTCGGTGCGGGGAAGTTCAGGCCATTGCGACCGCTGCCACCGGCTTAGCGTGCTTTATTTTCCGTTTTCTGAGACGACCCCTTGTCAAACTCCATTACGCCACTGACTGAAAATATGTAGTCGAACTTGTTTTCCGGAAAGACGGCAAAAGGACGACTCGCGTC
>NZ_JBHSRS010000062.1:0-8438 GCF_042659145.1 Polaromonas aquatica
TTGAGAAAAGCTGGCACGCGGCACAGCTATTGAAGGCCGCATAATTGAGCAGCTAAGAGGTACGTCCAACAGGGGCAGGTTCAATCCTTGAAGGCAGCCCGGTGTTGCTGGTGCAGGACGGTAAGGTCGAAAAAGAAATGATGCGGAAACTCAACGTTTCCGACAACGACCTCTTAGCCGCAATACGCAAGCAGGGGATCATTCGCCTGTGCGACGTGGCCTTCGCAATTTTGGAACTGGACGGCAGCATCAGTGTGATCAAAACGGATGATGACTTACGTCCGCATGATTGTCTTCCGTTTGAAGTCGCGGGGAAAGAAAGCTATGCCGCCGAAGACGGCCCCACGAGCGAAACAAAAATGCAGCACGACCACAGCGAACACGACCGCGCCAAAGACGAAAAGCTGCCGTCGTAAGGCACCGCACATTTCAACGCGTCTGCGAGGCGCCGTTCCGAACCGTGTCGGGTCTCAAGCAATTACTGACTTTCGTAGGCTACTTGCGATTCTTTAACCTTTTCAACACGAACCTGCGAAAGAAGAACTTTCACTCAGCCATGAGAGCCCTCAAGGGCCATTGCAGGTGTTCGTCCGCTCACCTCCAATTCCCATTCGACAGACCATTCCTCTCCACGCCGGTTTATGACGGCATAGTTTCGCTCGGCTGCATAGATCTGCCTGTGCCCAGGCAAAGGTTTCAAGTGGACCGGCTGGCCAGGCAACGGGCTCTCGCCTAATGCCGCGAGATAGCCAAGAACACAGGCGTAGGATAGCGGCGGAGGTAGATGTGCGATTCCCGACGCTACAAGCTGATGCATGATCGTTCCGTCCGTGAACGCCATTTCGCCGCGTGTGGCGAGATGTATCTCGCCTGAGAGCACCGTGATCGGATTTCGGCCTTCGGTAGCGCGCCGTTGCAGCGTCTCAAGCATTCGCTGCCACTCGGGACGGTGCGCCTTGCTCTGCCATTGATCGAGCATGTCATCCTCATATTTTTGGACGCCAGGCAGCAGATCCAGCAATTTCTCGATCCAACTGAGCCGCGGACCTAAAATCGGCACGCTAGACATGACTAGAATCTGGTCGCCGCTATTAGTCTGCGCGAGTGCTCGCTCGAATGTGGCCCAGCCCGCCGGGCCCATCACCTGCGTCGGGCGTCGCTCCGAGCGAAGATCGGGGGCTATCACGGAGAGTCGAGGAAAGCGGATGACCTGGGTGAGACTTCGGTCCTGGCTTCCATCCTCTCCGACCAAGGGAATTTTATCGGTCGCGCCGACTTGGAACAGCATGAACATCCGCCGCGCGATATCAAAGAGGCCGCGACCGACCTGGCCGTCGAGGAGTTTCTCCGGAAGGCTGCCCCAACCATCAAAAATGTCATGGTCGTCCCACATCATGAGCGAAGGCACTCTGGCAACAAGATGGGCAATTTCCGGCTGGGCCAATAGCATCAGGTATCGGTGGAAATAGTGACTTTCCGCCGCCTTGCGCATGTCTTCGCTGAACACCTGCTCCGTCTTCTTTGCCCTTGCGGTTTCGGCCCAACGGGCGAGTGCCGGATGCGACTGAAAAACTTCATCCGCGTAGAGCTGATCTCCGCCATGGAGCAGGAGGCCAAACGGCGTACGCGCATGCTCGGTTGCCAGGCGACGCCACATTGCATTGCGCTCGGCTGCCGGCCGATCCGCGTCGGCGTGCTCTTGCCCGTTGCAGGATACGTAGGCGATCCGCACGTCCTTCGAAAGATCTGCTGCAACCGGAAACGTGGCGTTGCCGAATCGGTAGGTTGCATCCTCGCGCGCAGGGAGCCGGAAGTCGTATCGCCAGACGGTCCGACCGAACTGGGAATATAGCCGCGCCGGCCTGACGCCCTCGCCATCAGCGGGGCCCACGAGGGGGGGGGCGACGTTATCTGGAGTGACGACAACGGCAGAGAGCTCACACTGAAATTCGTCGGTACCCCGCGCGAACAGAATCGGGCCAATAGTCGTTGGCAGAGTCATCACGTCAGCATACCCAGGCGTTGGTGAATAAAGGCGGCAAAAACGCGGTGGACCTTGCGGGATGCCCAAGCACCATCAGCGATAGCACCTTGGGCAGGATATCGGCGTCTTCCATGGGGAGTTATTTCTTGGATTCCGCCCCCGGGTGCCGCACACGGCCCGGGCCTGGCTCGGTGAGATCGAACGTGGTAATTCCGTTGTCCGTTGCCTTTTGCAGCCATTCCGGGTGAGCAGTGGTGTTGCGCATGTCACGAGCGCCCGCTTCCCAATGTTCCTTCACCATTGCCCGCGAAAATTCATAGTCTTTCGAATCAAGTTCATAGGGCTTGTCCCGGTAGATCAGATGAATGATGTCCACCGGCTGGTGAGTCAGGTGCTCCTGCAATTTGGCGACTGCAGGATCGACGCGCAACCGGACAGGCAGCTTCCTGATGAGATCCGCAACCGCCTGCTGCACGTTGATGTTGGCCGCCAGGGCGTTGGTGTTTACGCGGGTGCGGCTGGAGTAGCCAATGTCCTTCTGCCGCTCAATCACCTCGGAGAATGTGGTCGGCAAGGGACCGCGGGCATTGAACAGATCCACCTGCAATACGACAAGGCGACGCGTGCGAGGAAAGGAGTCCAGAACATACTGTAGTGGCGTGTTGGAGAGGATGCCACCATCCCAGTAGTGTTCACCCTCGATTTGCACAGGAGGAAAGCCGGGGGGCAACGCAGCGCTGGCCATGATGTGTTCCACGCCGATCTTGTGCGTTGTGTTGTCGAAGTAGATAGAGTTGCCGGAGCGCACATTCACCGCACCCACGCTCAATCGAACGTCTTTCCGATTGATGCGCTCGAAATCAACCAGTCGCTCCAATGTCGCCTTCAAAGGCTCGGGGTCGTAGTAACTCAACACATGTGCACTGCCACCCAGCAAAAGTGCCGGCTCGGCCCGCGGCCGAAAAAATCCCGGAATTCCGACCATGGCAGCGCTGGCTGCGCTCCATTGGTTGAGCCACGCGCGATCACCCCAAAAGGTGGGAATATTCTGCGCCGGGCCCGAAGATACTTGCTGCCAGAACTCCGCCAGGCGTGCAACGCGTTGCGCCGGTGCATTACCCGCAATGAGTGCAGCATTGATAGCGCCGATGGAAACACCGGCAACCCAGTCGAGTTGATTGTCACTTTCGATCAGTGCCTCATAGACGCCCGCCTGGTAGGCACCGAGGGCGCCTCCACCTTGAAGGACCAAGGCCTTGGTCGCCGTTTCCATAGGAATAGGTTTGGTCAAATTTCTTATCCTCATCAGCCATTCGGGCAAATGTCGTGCGGAATGACAAAGATTCAGTCGATGTTATTGATTGCTAAAAAAATATCTTGGCCAGGATGCAGCTCGCCAAAGACTTGTGAAAGCAAATGCCATATCTATGTTGCCGGTGTTAATTGACGGTAGAGGGATTTTTTTATGCAGAATAACTAGGAATTCGGCAAACAGCCAAACACTAATAAATGGTTGAAGAGCGGTGCCGAACCAGGCGTCAATCAATCCTGCGCCCAGCAGCACAATAGCCCACGCAATCAACAACGCAGCGACTTTAGGCAACAGGCTTTTATCGTTCATGGAAAGTGATTTGAACACCGATCAGGTTGACGCCCTATGCATTTAAAGGTTGCAGAGTGTAGGCGGCTGCCGGTTTCATCTTTGAGTGATATGCTACAGACGACCTAGACACAAAGAGTCAATCACCAACGGCTTAACGCGAGCATCGAGGTTAGGTGACCGGCACCTATTTATTATGAGAATCGAACTACTCAGATTTCGTATTGGAGGTGTACTAATTTCGCTCCTGTTGCCGGCCTGCGCGTTGATCGCTGACGACGACGCATACCCGTACTCTTCCGGTTGGCGCAGGGTTCCATTTGCAGGCGTTCGCACAGAGTATTCGGGCCTGCCGTTCCGCGACTGTCGCATTTTTAAATCCGGAGAGTCTTTTTTGTTATTCCAGGAGCGTGAGAAGAAATCCCGCTTCACTACTGTTGTGCGTGATTGGTTAATGCCGCTTGGTAGAGAGGTCCCTAGGCCCGATACTGTTGCAATGCTAAACATCGACTGCTCCCACAGTTACAAAGTTGCAGAGCCATTGAACCGCTGAAATAGGTCTGAATCCTAAGGTCTTTATCATCGTAGCACCGTAGTCGCTCCGGAGTTGAATTGGTCCCAGAATCAACTACAGGATCACCGAGTTTGAGCGTGGGGGTCCTAGTCGGCTTTTGAGTACGCGTTTCTGCAAAGGCCTTTGCCACATTGCCGTAACGACCAGATTCGGTTGATCCAGACACCAAAGGCGGGGCAAATGATTTAAGGTTGAACGAGATTCAAAACTCGGTATGAAGTCGTAGAGAAAACACATTAACCGGCCCACGATCTGCGTTGTAAGCAGGGTTTGCGATTCGCTGGTATCCAAGTGTCATAGAGTTAGTGCCAAACAGATGAATGCTGTAGTACATCTCTGCAATTCTTTCAGGCCTGTAGCTAAGCCGCCCATCTCCGATGAAGGCACCTAAGCCGCCCAAAGCTAGATAGTCTCGATGAGGTCGGTTCAGACCATTTCGAGCAACCGCCAATCCCAGCGTGTCGTTCGGCCGACCCCACCGCTGCCCTTTGATAACCAAGCCTGCAGAAACAGAATTTTCGACTTCGGTAAACGAATAAGTTTCGCTTTTGCCATCAGCCCAATTGGCGCGGGCAAAAACCCCCATGTCAGACCGGAAACTTTGCTCAACGTTGACGCCAAAGCCGACCTTTACGTTATCCCTGCGTACATTCCCGACATCAGGAACCCCGCCGTTTGCCTGCGCAAATGCAATGGCGTCCGTGAAATTTCCCATGTTTTCACGATTCCGAAATGCTAAAAATCTGACTTTTCCAGGTTGTCCAGAGAGAGTATGTGATCGTTCAATTTCGATTTGATCGCCATGATGAATTGATAAACGGCTGTCCAACGCCAGTCCATTGGACTCACGCGGTCCCATAAACCGCCCCACCCGAAGAGCCCAATCGTCATGGTAATACTCCAAGGCAGCGCCGTTGGTATAGCCGCGCGCATCACCAGCGTAATCGTACGACCCGTGGGTAAAAAATGACCAATTCAGAAATTGCGTGCGTGGATCATGCGCGTATGTATTGTTGTCAAAAATGTCCAATACTGAGAAGTTCCCAGCCGTAATAACCAATCTCCTCCTATCGGCCATGCCCCCGAGTTGCAGCTGGCTTGACTCAACTGCATCCTGACCACCTCCAAGTCCAAAGGTTTGCCTGAAAAAAGCGCGCGCACGGTAGGACTTTGGTTTTCGACCACTGGTTTTTTGCTGCTCAGCGTTGGTCAAGCCTCCCAATCCATGCAAGGCGGAGAATGAGCCCAGTTGGATGACTTCAGGATTAATGTGAAGCTCGCCGTCCGCCCACGGTCGATAACCAAGAAACGCTGTCAGGCTTCCTGAATAACCGGTCTCTCTACGGGGCAGCAAACTGTTGTCGCCCGAATAAGGTGCATTAAAAGCAGGCTTTAGCTGCCCGATGTAGGTGCCCTGAAATTTGGTAAAGAACTTCTCCTCCGGAATAACTTTTTGCTGTTCAACGCTGCTAGTTTCTGGCGTGTCTGCAAAGACGGGCAGTACCATCATCGACAGCAGTCCGGCAGTCAGGATTTTTTTGATTTTTTGCATATAGAACTCTACAAAGCTTTAGGTGATTCAAATATATGGGTAACGACAAGACCACCAATAACTTGGAAAAAGCGACTGATAAAAAGCTGTCGTTGATGCGGTTTAGAGAATCAGGCGCCCTGACGAAGACATCGGCCTTGTAAAGGGCTATTCCTCTGCGCTGGTATTCCAGAAGGCTTGAGTGACGCCAGCAAGCGCCTCCATCTCTGCAGAGATGCGATCCAGTTCACTCGAATCCACCGAGGTGGCATATAGCGTGGCCTGTATTTCCGCGTCGCTCTGACCGAAGGCGTGTTGATCAACATCGCGCACCGGATAGCTGGCAGCTTCAAGGACTTCCACAAGCTTCTCGCGAACTTCAGCCTGTACATCACGCCGGCAGATCACGTAGAAGCGGTAAGTAGCCTCGCTGGACTCCTCGTTGATGGGCCGACGATTGATCTGGTTCACCACCGGCCTCAGCAGGGTGTTGCTGGCCAGCACAAACAGGGCTGCAACAACAGCCTCGCCTATGAGGCCAGCACCAGCACAGGCCCCTACGGCCGCAGATCCCCAGAGAGTCGCTGCGGTGTTTAGGCCTGTGATGTTGGCACCCTGCTTCATGATCGCTCCTGCGCCCAGGAAGCCAATGCCAGACACCACATAGGCAGCTACATGTACCGCGCCCTCATGTCCACTTAGCCTATTGGCCATGGCAACAAAAACAGCAGCGCTTACAGCGACCAATGTGTTGGTTCGCAGCCCGGCTGTGCGCTGGCGAACCTGACGCTCGAAACCGATAAAGCCGCCGAGAACAAAAGCTGTCACAAGACTGATGACGATATTCAGCAGTGAAATCTGGTTGAAGTTGTGTATTGCTTCCATATCAGCTCCAAAGTTGCATCACTGCCAGTCAAATCTACGAATATAGATCCGCTTTATGACAGTCGTCAGCACAAGGTAACCCACGAGGATAACTATCAGATACGGAAAATACAAAAGTGGTAAGGCCTGAAGCTTGAAATATTCAGCCAGAGGACCCATGGGCAGGTAAATACCAGCCGCCATGATCAAGAGCGTCATGATGATCAGCGGTGTAGCGGCTCTGCTCTCGATGAATGGCAGCTTTGGCGTGCGGATCATATGCACAATCAATGTTTGTGTGAGCAATCCCACGACGAACCAGCCAGACTCGTTCGCCCACGGTTTCGAGCAAAACGTGGCGGCCAAAAAGCAAGGTTGCCCTGCGACCCCGCAAGAAACCACTGAACCAGTTTTTGAAGATATTGTTCATTTGGAAACCTGCTCATTCTTTTTGGGTGAATGGTGTTTATATGCAGGCCTAAGAAATCGATATTTCTGGCAGGAGATGCCTGTCAAACGACTGATGCCCGCGATACCAAAACAGTGAAACCATTTCCCGTGCAACTTAAAAGTTCATGTCGAATGCACGGGTACGCCCGACTCCAGACAAGGAATACCGACTAAGGTGAGCTGGTTTCTTGTTTGTTGCGGGAGTTGAGGGCAAAGGGCGGCCTGCTCCGCATGCGTAAGCAGTGACAGCACGTCGGCTTTTTGGCGTATGGGTCTGGATGCGATAGCCAGAACGAAAGCATGTTGACCGTGGCTGCGCAGAAGATGGCGCAGTATGGCCGGACGTCGAGCGTCCAGGGCGGCACTCAACGTAAATTGAAGCGTATTGCGTGTACGAAATGTCATCAAGACCTCCTTGGGAACCGCCAAAGAGGTCTTCCTCGCGCGTTCAGGCGAGTAAATTCCTCCGTGGACGGATCTGTATCTTTAAGTCAATCGAAAAAAGTGAAATTGCCGGAGGCGCCGTTTGGCGCCAACTAGGGTCTGGGTCCATCGCTATCTCCTTATCTGGTTGAATAAAGGTTATGAATCTCTAGGGGAAATCGAAACGTTATGGACGCCCGCATAAAGAGCGTCGCTGGGCCTGTAACTGCAAAAAACAGCGAATGCGATGAGCAGGCCAAATTGAGTTGTGGTCCACCTCAATTGCAAAGGCCAGGGCCGGGTTACCGTCCGGAATTGTTTTCTTTTGCTCCTCTCTGAACGTGGGTAGTGATGAGCGCACTTCGCCCCTGCATGGGCAGCAGTCCGAACTTTCCACACTTGCACAGGACATAACGTGACTCTTGGGCCTGAAGGAGACGCACGCATGAACAATGCTGCAGGCCCCAGGACAAATCGAAAACCTCGCTTTTAGACGAAGTTACTCCCAAGGGCTGAAGGTCAGCGACGAAAAGGTGACGGGTGGTTCTGTCATTGGGGAATGCTCAAGAAGAGTCTTCGCCAATTAAGTCGAGAAAGGCTGCGGGTTAACTCAAAACCCCAGCCGGTGAGAGCGTTAGGGTGCCGAGCGTACAGCGGCCACCGGGGCACGCTTTTTATCACTGCATAAATTGGCACTGTCCACGAACGCGGCTCCGAAGTTGAGACCTTGCTATTTTTGCACTGCACTAAAGCGAATGTCAACAATTCATTTCATGATGCCGTTCCAAAGGTTAAAAACAATTGATAGCCCATGTCTCGTAGAGGTGAAATTGGCTAACTGACTTCCACAGTAAATGCATTCCTTCAGTACGCTTTCACCAATTTGCGTTTTGACCGTGTCGCTGACGCCAATTTCTTTGGCATGTGTGTGACCTTGCCCCCGAAAAACGTACTCCTTAGCTGATGGGTAAAAATCAGTTTTAGGAGATTGAGATGAGCGAATCGAAAAGAC
>NZ_JBHSRS010000063.1:0-10033 GCF_042659145.1 Polaromonas aquatica
TGGCCGCCTGCCTTGCAAGTTTGGCGCGCGTGTTCGCCTGAAGCAGTTGCAGCTGCAGTTGACTAAGTTCCGGGCTGGCAATACGAATCAAGGGTGCACCGGCGCGCACCATCTGGTTCGGCTGCACCAGCAACTGAGAGATCAAACCCGTTACCGGCGAACTGATGACCTGTTCCGCATTGGGCGGGATCACAACCTGCGCTGGAAAACTGGTTCGCACCGACTCCGCCTGAGTTTGCAAGGGCGTTGTCTGGATGCCAAGAGCCTGCACCTGCGCATTGGCAACAGCAAACTTGGCCGGCCGGCTCTGGGCCTGCACAGAAAGTGTGAAAACGCACAGCGCCGCTGCGGCAAACGCGTGCAAGCGCACCCGGAGGAACGGATTTATTGATCTCATGGCAAACCTCAAATAGTGTGAAGACGTGCCAAACGTGGCTACGCCGCTCGACGAGCAGGAGAAAGAAAAGCGCGAGGAACTCCGCGGCGCAGGCGGAGTTAGATGAAGGCGGAGCTTCGGGGAGGTCGAAACGGAGGCTCAAGCTCCGCTACTGGCAAACTGGAGCAACTTGAGGCAGGCACCAATATCTGGGTTGAAGCATCCCAGGAAAAACACGCGGTATCGCTCGCGAGCAGGTATGACGTACCAACAGCGTGAAACAGCTGGTGTTCCATTTCATCAAGCGGTTCTGACTTCGAATTTTCACCGGCCTCAGGTGCACCCGTGTGGGCGCTGGCCAATGTCGCCATGCTTGCTTGAGCGTGATGGTCAAGGTCGTGAACCAATTCTTTCGAATGGAATCCGCGCGTACCCATGCTCATCAGCAGTATGACAAGCATTAACAACGACAGAATGGTCCGAGCAGATCTGCGCATTTACAAATACTTGGTAATGTCCTTGAACTCCGCAACGGACGAACGCATCGTGCCGGTACCGGTACTCGCAACCTCCTCAAGACAGTGATCCAGGTGGTCATGGATGACCAGCTTCTTTGCCGCGCTGATGGCGCGCTCCACTGCGTGAAGCTGCTGGGCGATCTCAAGACAAGCCCGCTCATCCTCCATCATGGAAATCACATTTTGCAAATGCCCATTGGCTCGTTTCAGCCGCTTGATGATGTCAGGATGAACTGCATGAAGATGTTTTTCAGACATATTTGCATCCTACCCCCCGGGATAGGCTAAAGTCAACAAATCCCCCGTCAAAAATCAGGCCTTCTGGCAACTCATGCGGGTTTCCAACTTCTCGGAGAACTCAGAATATGTTAGAGGTCCTCGCCAACCGAACGTATCGGCATCTGTTCCTAGCGCAAGTCATTGCCCTGCTGGGTACAGGCCTGGCTACCGTCGCGTTGGGCCTGCTGGCTTTTGACTTGGCCGGTGCAAACGCCGGCGCCGTTCTGGGAACCGCACTGGCCATCAAAATGTTGGCTTACATCGGGGTCGCGCCAGTTGCGTCAGCATTGGCCGAACGCCTGCCGCGCCGCGCGGTACTCGTGGCCTTGGATCTCGTTCGAGCCGCTGTTGCGCTGATCCTGCCCTTTGTGACCCAGATCTGGGAAATCTATGTGCTGATCTTTGTCCTGCAATCGGCTTCGGCGGCCTTTACACCCACCTTCCAAGCAACGATCCCGGACGTCCTGCCCGACGAGGGTGCCTATACCAAAGCCTTGTCCCTGTCGCGGCTGGCTTACGACCTCGAAAACCTCGTCAGCCCGATGCTTGCCGCCTTACTTTTGACGGTGGTCAGCTTTCACAGTCTCTTCGGCGGTACGGTGGTCGGCTTTCTCGCTTCTGCGGCGCTGGTCGTCTCGGCCGTCCTGCCGCGTGCGAAGACTCCACCCAAACGCAGCATTTATGAGAGGACCACACGCGGGCTACGCATCTACCTTGCCACACCGCGTCTTCGGGCTCTTCTCGCCCTTAACCTTGCGATCGCCTCGGGTAGTGCGATGGTCATTGTCAATACCGTGGTGCTGGTTCAGGCTGGTTTTGGCTTGACACAGACCGCAACCGCCATCGCTTTGGCCTGCTTCGGAGCGGGTTCGATGTTGATTGCGCTGGTGCTGCCCAAAGTGCTTGACCGCGTGCCGGAACGACGCGCGATGCTGGTAGGTGCCAGCGTGATTGCCATCGGTCTTCTCGTGGGTGCTGCGTTAGCTTCTCGCTACGCCGTGTTGCTGCCACTGTGGTTTGTGCTGGGCCTCGGCTATTCGCTGGCGCAGACACCATCGGGGCGGCTACTCCGCCGCTCTTCTGGGGATGCTGATCGTCCGGCCCTGTTTGCCGCTCAGTTCGCCTTGTCTCACGCCTGTTGGCTGATCACCTACCCTTTAGCGGGTTGGCTGGGCGCCAAATTCGGTCTGACCATCAGTTTCGTCACTTTGGGCGTTGTGGCCAGCGCTGCCGTACTGCTGTCGATGCGCTTGTGGCCCTCAGACGACCCGGTTGAACTCTCGCACCGACACGACAACCTTGCTGCGGGGCATCCACACCTGGCCGGTGAGTCCGACGCGCGTCCGCCGACCGCCGACCGTGAGCATTCCCATGCCTATGTCATTGATGACGAACATCAGCGCTGGCCTTCCCGTTAAGACTGCCATCGGGTAGGTATGAATACAAGATGACAGCTTGTAGCGCTTGATCCCCGCCTGCACGGCACGACGTCCGTTTCGGTCAATATCTCTTCCCCATATCCTATGGGGTAGGATAGGATAATTCCGACGATCAAGACTCAGGGGGAAATCCATGCAAGTCCAGGCGCCCACTGCCGATAAGTCCTCATCTTCACCACCAGCATCGAGTCTGAGCGTGCTAATGACGCGGGATCGCTGGTTTGAGGTGGGCAGAATAGTGCTGACAGGACTGATTGCGCTACTTTATTGGCGTGAGATGGTCCCACTTGAGGTGCTGTGGTTTGCCGTAGCCGTAGGCTTATATCCCTTGGTCAAAACCGGGGTGACAGCCCTGATCCATGAGCGCAAGGTAGGAACTGAAATCTTTGTCACCATTGCTACGCTGGTAGCTGTATTGGGCGGCGAGACAGTGGCTGGCGCCGTCTTGATGGTCATCATTCTGATCGCCGAATTTATTGCCGACCTGAACACGGATCGCGCCCGGGCTTCCATCAAATCGCTGATCGGGTCGGTTCCGCAAGTGGCGTTGGTGCGAGCCAATGGCAGCGAACGCAGCGTCGCGATAGCGGAGGTCAACATTGGGGACATGGTTCTCGTCCGGGCGGGCGAGAAGATCCCAGTTGACGGTCATGTCAGAGGCGGAAACGCTTCAGTAAACCAAGCTCCAATTACTGGAGAGAGCGTACCGCAAGACAAAACAGCGGGTGACCTGGTGTTTGCAGGCACGATTGTCGAGTCCGGCGCACTGGATATCCAGACCGACAAAATCGGGGTTGACACCACGTTCTCCCGCATCATCGCGCTGGTCGAAAATGCCGAATCCCAACAGGCACCAGTGCAAAAGCTTGCGGACAAGGTGGCTTCGTGGCTGATTCCTGTCGTTTTTGTATTCTTGATCGTGGTTTATCTGGTCACGAGAGACGTTCGTACCATAGTGACCTTGATGATTTTTATGTCCCCCGCCGAGCTTGGCCTGGCGACGCCGCTGGTCATGATTGCGGCTATCGCACGCGCGGCGCGAAACGGCATCTTGATCAAGGGAGGGCTCTACCTGGAGTCGCTGGCCAAGGTCGATACCGTGGTTTTCGACAAAACAGGTACCCTGACGGCCAACAAGCCCGAAGTGGTGCGAATCCAGTCTCACAACGCTGCGTTTTCCGAAGCACAGCTTTTACGTCTGGCGGCGGCGGCTGACCGTCGTTCGGCGCACCCCTTGGCCAAAGCAGTTGTCGCCCATGCCGAGCGAACGCAGATCGTTGTGCCGGAGCCGGAGAAATACGAGCAACTGCAAGGGCGCGGAGTCATCGCAACAATCGAAAGCCAGGTAGTCCTCGTCGGTAACTCAGCGCTGTTGCGCGAAAGCGGCGTGGCTTTGACAATCGCGGCCGAGAGTGGCGGTCAAACACCTGTTCACGTCGCAGTGGACGGCCAGTTTGTTGGCGTCATTTTTATTGCCGATACCCTGCGGCCAGGCGCTCGCGAAGCGCTTGCAAGTTTGAAGCAGAGTGGCATCAAACGGATCGTTATGCTGACAGGAGACAACGCGGCAACCGCCAAGGCGGTATCCGACGAGTTGGGCATCGACGATGTCCGTGCTGATCTCATGCCGGAAGACAAAGTCACCGCCATTGCCGAGTTGCAAAAACAGGGCCACCACGTGGCCATGGTCGGAGATGGCATTAATGACGCTCCGGCGCTGGCTCGCGCAGATGTAGGAATTGCCATGGGCGGCGGTGGAACTCAAGCCGCACTCGAAGCTGCTGACATTGTTCTGATGACGGACGATCTGTCAAAAATTGCGGGCGCACGTGCCATTGCTCGTCGGGCCTATCGGACTGTGCAGGAAAACCTGTTCGTCGGAGTTGGCGTGGTCCACGTCCTGGGCATCACCGCCGCGTTGATGGGATGGATTGGCCCCATCGAGGCAGCTGTTATTCACTTGGGACCAGACGTGTTGGTGTTTGTCAATTCGGTAAAGCTGTTACGCGTTCGCATTCCGGGGGTGTAATCCATGCGAGCAGCCTTGCGTTGTCCGCGAATCGTTTTTCTCCTCGTCCTGCCCACAGCAGTCCTGCTGCAAGGCTGCGGCAGCCCTGTTTCGACGACCGGGCCGTCCGACTGCCGAGGTCTTAGTGGTGAATATTGGGATGTGGGGCAACCCGGCGGCAACTCGCTCACGGGATTTTTGCTGGGGAAGAAGCCACCGGAGGGCCGTTCAGTGCAACTCCAAGTGGACACGGGAAGCCTTCACGCGTCCTCGGGTGCGTTGGCCGGCACACTTGCCGTAGTGGCAGATTTCAACTGCAGCGCCGTTGACCGCATCGTGTTGACCCGTCAGGAGTCGTCGCGCATCCATCTGCCGCCACTGATCGACAAGGTCAGAATCGTTACCTTCATGCTGACTGGCGGACCAGGAATGGACTTGATCCTGACCAGGCAAGCGCAGACCAGCGCCGCGGCCTATGGGGCGAAGTTCAAGGGGCCTGTGCAGGAGGAGTCGATCACCACCTGGCGCAGAACCAGACCTTGATTGTTGTGCCGGAATGCACTGCACACATGCCCGCCTTGAAACTTCAGGCAGGGTCATGCCCTTGGGCCATGGAAAACACCAGGGGTAGTAGCCGTCGAATCTGCTCTGTGGCGCAGATCCCAGATTAGCTATGGCTGTTCCCATAGCCAGATTCTCCAGACTTTCAGGGGATATGTTTCGCCAGTAGGTGAAGAAAAAAGTGGTCAAGAGGGCGTCGAAAAGAATGGATGGAGTTTTTATGTACTACGGATTTGGTTGGTGTGTGTTTTCGGTCATGAGTCATCAAACAGGCAGCCGCACCGAGCGGGGCGCCTTACGTTGTTTTGCCAAAGGCTGATCGAATGCTTCTTGCCTCAATATTGCTCGCCTGCCTTCTGGGTGGTGTACTGAGCATCCTGGTCGCGGGTTTTCTGCTGAAAGGCTTGCCGCACCACTGGCTGCCGCGCATGGTCGGGTTCTCTGCAGGGCTGCTGCTGGGCGCAGCGATGCTGTCGGTTCTTCCAGAAGCCTTTGAGTCTGAAGCCGACTCCCACACGCTGTTTACGGTCCTACTGGCCGGGTTCATTGGGTTTTACGCGCTGCAGAGAACCACGCTCTGGCGCCACAGCCATGGTTCAGCGGACGCAGACATCCACGCAGCGCACACTCATTCGCAGGGCTTGGGTCGGGAGACTGTACTCACAGTGGTGATCGGCGACGGTTTTCACAATTTCGTTGATGGCGTGCTGATTGCAGCCGCCTTCCTGACGGATCCAGCGCTTGGCTGGGCGACCGCGATTGCGGTCATCGCCCACGAGATTCCGCAGGAAGCTGGTGATTTTGTGCTGCTGTTAGCGTCTGGTTTGAGTTTTCGCCGAGCGCTGAAGTTGAATGCATTGTCCGGGCTTGCTTCGATGGCAGGTGCCTTGGTCGGATACTGGGGACTTTCCCAGGCACAGGCGGTTTTACCCTACGTGCTGGTTCTTGCCGCAGCCAGCTTCATCTACATTGCTATTGCGGATTTGCTTCCCTATCTCCGGCGTGAACCTGCCGGCGCGCAGATCGCGTGGCAAACCGTGGCGCTGACGGCTGGTCTAGTAGCGGCCGCCATACTTTCCGCCTCGCACGGCGAATGACTCGCTTCTGCTAAACCGTGCAGGCCATGAGCTACTATCTCCTGAAAAGGAGACAAGGATGAAGATTCAACTACGGCGGACTGCTTGCATGCGGGCGATGGCATTCGTAATGACGCTGGTGGCATCGCCGGCCTTTGCCCAGCAAGCCATCTACCAGTCGCCTTCGCTGACGCCGGATGCTGCGCTGAAGGCCGCCCGGGCCGCGCTGGAGACCTGTCGCAAGAACGGGCATCAGGCCGCAGTCTCAGTCAATGACCGCGCCGGCAACGCCTTGGTGATGCTGCGCGACCGGTTTGCCGGTCCGCATACCGTCGATACGGCAATCAACAAGGCCTACACCGCTGTGACGTTCAAGCTCGACACCACAAACTTTGCGCGCTACACCCAGGCTGGTGAGGCCGCGTCGGCCGTGCGCCACCTTCCGCGCGTCGTGGCCATCGGTGGTGGAATCCCAATCGAATCAGCCGGCTCGATCGTGGGCTCCATCGGGGTGTCGGGCGCCCCAGGTGGTGACGCGGACGAGGTTTGTGCCAAGGCCGGCATTGCCGCGATCCGCGACGACCTCGACTTCTGACTACGCAGCCATCTTGGACGGCCATTTGCCACCGGATTCTCCAAGCTAGACATAAGGTACGTCGAACAAGACCATGCCGTGTCTCAGCATCTCGTGGACATCGGCAGACAATGCGACAGGCCTAGGGCAATCGCCTAAAGCCCTGCCGGTTGAGGCGAAAGATCCAGGCGCGAGGTGCCCGCGCCGCGCACGATTCCTCTTGCCTTGTCGTCATTCGTGGCTGTGCCCGTGACCGTTCTGTCCGCCATTTCCATGTGCGCCGGACTTTTCGCATCCGGCGAGAGCGGTCAAAAAGCAGACCATCAGAAAGGCGCTGACAACAGTTTTGAGAGTTTTCATGGTCATATTGAGTTGAGAAGAGAAGGTTTCCAGAGACCGTGCATGCAGCGGACGCCGCGACGGAGGTAGCAGCGCCCTTCATTCACATCACTTTTTTGATATCGGTGTAGTCACCGCGCGTGCGCAAGATGACCTTCACGTTGGACTTGCCCCGATTGCGCCAGTACCAGCCGTGATTGCCCGTGAAAGCTGCCTCCAGCACACCTTCGTCGGAGGAAACCCCGCGACCTTTTTCGTAGCTGATCGACTTGCCCGGTGCGTCACCATGGGTGTCGAAGTTAACCTGGCCACCCTCGACGACCCACGAATACTGCGCTTTTGCGCCTTGGACCATTTTCAGCTTGATTTCCGTTCCTTCTCCTGGAGTCAGAGTGACGGGCATCTCGTTGCGCCATTCAATCTTGGGCGCAGCAGCCTGAGCAGGCTCCTTCTGGGCAGCAGCCACAGCAGCTCGTGCCGGTGGTTGTGCAGCATTGGCTGTAGCCATGCCAAGCGTTTGACCGGCTGCTGGCGACGGTGTTGCCGCCGCGACGGCAGCATCGGCGGCGGCCTCTGCCGCCAGCTGCTGTTTGATGTTGCCCATTTCAGTCATGCGCAGGACTCGACCGATGCCGGTGGGGTCGATGCCATACTCTGCCGGAAGCACGATGGCAACCAGGAGCACCAGCGCAGAAACGGCAGCAAGAATGGTGGAGCGCACAAGCTGCTTGGAAGTGGGCAGTTCGGCGCGTGAAGGGGTATCGCTGTTGTACATGTTGAATCTTTCTTGTTGAGTGTTCAGGATGCGAAGTAGCCGGTGAGCTGCATGCCCACCAAAATGAAGCCCGCGCTCATCATGGCGACGTTGGCGGTGTAGGCGTTACGGATGAAGCTGGGGGTGCGGCGCCAGTAGCTCATGCCGATGAGGATGACCGCCAATGCCAGCAGCTGTCCGATTTCCACGCCCACATTGAAGGCGAGCAGGTTGGGGACCAGTCCGTCGGGCGAGATCTCGTACTCAATGATCTTGGTCGCCAAACCAAAGCCGTGAAACAGGCCAAACACCAGGGTCGCGATCTTGGTGTTGGGCTGGAACCCTAACCATCGCTGGAAAGCGCCGATGTTGTCCAAGGCCTTGTAGACGACGGACAGACCGATGATCGCGTCGATCAGGTAGCTGTTGATTCCGACGTTGAAGTAAACGCCCAGGATCATGGTGGTGGAATGACCCAACGCAAACAGGCTCACATAGAGGCCGATGTGCTGGATCCGGTAGAGGAAGAAAATCACGCCGAACAGAAACAGGATGTGGTCGTAACCCGTCATCATGTGTTTGGCGCCCAGGTACATGAAGGGCAGCAGATTGACGCCCGAGATTTCCTGGATGTAGCCCTTGTCCCCTGCGGTGACTGCGTGGGCCCAGGCCTCTGTGCCGCCAACGAAAAGGCAGACTAAGAATGCCGAAAGAAGCAAGAGACGGGATTGCCAGATCGCCCATGGCGAACGTAGCAGCCTGTCGTGAACATAGCTGTGCATAAAGACTCCGGTGGTCTGAAAGAAAGAGAAGCGCTGCGTGAAGCAGCGCGAGGGCGAGAAGCCTCTCAACCCATGGGCGGGCGTTCCAGCCGGGCCGCCTGAACCATTTCAATCCACGGTCGAACCAGCGCCCACCAACTTGGAAGCTGTGGTGCTGCAGAACTCCACACAATGGGCAAGGCGTGGGCTTTGTCGTGCGAATGATCCGCCCCGTGGTGGGGATGGTCGGCACCGGCGCTCTGATTCACCATGGTCAATTCTCCGCCTCTGTCCTCGTGCACATGTCCGTGCGACTCGGCGGAAGAAGACGGCGCGGCGTGGAGCGCTGCTGAGATGACCGCGAGGCCATGGGAGCCCGTGCTCCCCATCGAGGAGATGATCGTCCCGAACAGGATAACCACCAGAACCAGCCATCGCACGCCCAGCGTCGCGCCGTCAGGGCGCAAGGAGCATGAGACAAGCAAGGTCATGGGGTGCAATTGAGTTTCAAGGCCAAAGATGGGGATTATAGTAACCTCCCCGGGAGGATAAAAACAGCCATGAAACAACCGCATACACATGCATCCCATCCAGCCATCAACAAACGCCGTCGCAAAGGCAGAGGGCACTTGAGCAGCACCATGGAGGACATGCTGGAGCAGGGGCGGACCTGTCTCGATGTCGCGCAACGGCTGGAGGCGGTGGAGAAAGCGATTCAGCAAGCCAAGAAATCCTTGATCCAGAGCCATTTGGACCACTGTCTTGAAGATCTCGTGGGCCCTCTGGGTGTTGGCCAGCGCGATTCCCTGGACGAGTTCGGGGAAATTACACGCCACCTCTGAACCTCGGCCCCCCACGGCTCCCGAGCACTTCAACCCCGATACACTACATGCTTGACATTCTTGCCCAGTTCATCGAGGCTGCCGAGCGCGACAACACGCGCCGCAGCTACGCTTCGGCCATACGCCATTTTGAAATCGAATGGAAAGGCTTGCTGCCTTCCACCGCCGATGCTGTCTCCCGCTACCTGGCTGACCATGCGGCCACGTTGGCCATCAACACGCTGCGCCAGCGGCTGGCGGCGCTATCCCGCTGGCATACCGACCAGGGTTTTGCGGACCCCACCAAGTCGCCCCTGGTGCGCCAGGTCCTCAAAGGCATCCGCTCCGTTCACGCCGTGCGAGAAAAGCGCGCGCGCCCCCTGGAACTGGCAATGCTCCAGCAGGTCGATCGGTGGCTAGCTGCCGCCATCGGCAACGCCCAGGGCTCCGGCGACCAACCGGCCTTGCTGCGCCACACGCGCGATCGCAGTTTGATACTGCTGGGGTTTTGGCGCGGCTTCCGTTCC
>NZ_JBHSRS010000064.1:0-11089 GCF_042659145.1 Polaromonas aquatica
TCTTTTCGATTCGCTCATCTCAATCTCCTAAAACTGATTTTTACCCATCAGCTAAGGAGTACGTTTTTCGGGGGCAAGGTCAGATTGCGCGCACTTTCACGTTCCGCGAAGTAGCACGATTCAACAACGAACTCATCACAACGAGAATGGCGGCCCCAGCAGCTGCACCCAGCACCGAGTTGTCGTTGCCAATCATTGCATTCTGCACAACATTGGAAATCATGAGAATAATCAGAAAATCAAAAACGGTTGCGCTGGCCATCTCGCGCTTGTTGGCGAGCCGAAATATCAGCAACAACACAAGGTAAACCAACAGCGGGCGCAAGAGCTTTTCACCCCATGACAACTCGGGCAGCAACATCTGGCGCCATGGAATCGTGAACAACGCGTCTGTCATTTCATTTCCTTGCCGCTTTGCGCGGGTGTTTGGAGCATATCAGCTTGGTAGAGCCTTGACGTTAATAAAAGGGCCTCCAGGCAGTGCTCATAGCGTCGCGTTTTGAGGCGAAGCTGCGATGTTGTATCACGCCGAAAACAAGCCTATCCAGATCGAGTCTCTTAAAAATATTTAGCCAAGCTTTTAATTTTTTGAATGTTGGTCGCCCCAAAATGAGGGGTTGTCATCCTACAAATGCCCACTTCGAGCGAGGGTAAGCTGAATCAGTCGAGTCGGCATGATTTACGACATAGACCGTAGTACCGCACCCCCTGTTGCTCTCTGAGGAATGCGGATGCCGATTGGTCACTTACTATGGCATTTTTTTTAAAGGACATTTATGGCTAACAAATTAAACCATCCCGCTGGTGAACACCATCATCAGGCCGCCGCGCGTCACTCCGCTGCTGCTCACCACCATCTACAGGCGGCCCACCATCACGAGCATGGTGATGACGACCAAGCTAAGCTTTACTCTAGTTCGGCTCACGAACACAGCGGTACAGCTCATCGGCACTCGGCAACCGCACACGAGCAAACTGAAAAACCCGGCCCGCATCACGCTCACCCTGGGCACAAGGCCGGCGATCTTGATGAGCATGGCCACCGCGATAAGAGCGAAGCCAACAAAAAGTAAGCAGCACAAGCAAGGGCGGTGGTGGCTCTTGTGCGCTACATTGATTCAGGTTCGGCTATGTGCTCTTGCGATTCAGGTCAGGGCTGGGCTAATTTGATATTTTCCAGCGATTAATCGCAAGCTCAGGTTTTTGCCAGCCTTTTAGAGCTAAAGACTATCAACTGGGGATTTGCCCTAGGCCCGCAACTTTACTTGCGATCAGCGCTATGAAAGCTGTGCTTGCCTGCTTTCTGTCGAAGATTTGGTATCTCGGAAAAGCTTGTTTAGGAATCATATATTGCGGAGCTGTACTATCTCTGTTGGTGCCCGTCATCACTAATGCGGGTAAAGCGTTACTCATCTACGTCTCTGGTAATGGCTCAATTATTTGAAGGTTTGGCCATATCCACTTCTTATTTCAGGCGGATGAAAATCGGCCGGTTCACATGCATTGCTAAACGGTATTACATCCATTGAATGTAAAGCTTGCGGCTATTTTGAAAACGCAGGCTGATCATGGGAAATGAACAGTGAGAAGAACGTGCATCGCTTTTACCGTCCTTTTAGGATACTTTAGTTCCGGCGGAAGCGTGGCGCAGGCGACAGAACGAATCTTATACAAAACTGCTTTGCCAGATGGCTCAATCTCGTACACAGATAAGCCGCCCCCTGGCGTGGCATCACAGCCTTTGACCGTCGAACCGCACCCTGCTGATCCGAAAGCAGCGCAGGCCGCTGAAATCGAGGCTACCAAGCGCCGAGAACGTATCCTGCGAGAAATGGATGCGCGCGCTGCGCGCTTGGTTATGTTGGACAAGGAAATTTCCATCTCCGCTGACGCCATTGAACAGGCACGGAAACAAGCTCAGCAAGCGGCAGTTGTAAAGGAGGGAGATCGCAGTGGACGCAGGCTGACGGCCGAGTATTTCAGCCGCCAGCAGGTATTTCGGGGCGCACAGGCTCAGGCGGAACGGCGGCTGACCAATTTGTTGCAGCAGCGCACCGCTCTTCAGCCCTAACTACCACTGGTCCAGCATGGCAACCAATCCAACAATCTCTCAGGACGTAACTGCTTCTTGACTAGATCCGTTACTGGCATCAGGCATATCGGCGAATGCAAGCAGCCGAAGCGCATTGACCACCACGAGCAGCGTTGATCCTTCATGGAACAAAACAGCTGTGCCGATGTTGAGGCCGAATATGGTAGCTGGGATTAGTACGGCTACCACGCCAAGGCTCACCCACAGGTTCTGGCGGATGACGTGTGTGGTCCGACGCGACAAGGCAACCGCGAATGGCAACTGGCTCAGGTCGTCTGCCATCAGTGCCACATCCGCGGTCTCTAGCGCTACATCGGAGCCCGCCGCGCCCATCGCGATACCCACGGTGGCATTTGCCATCGCTGGTGCGTCATTGACACCGTCACCGACCATTGCGACCCTTCCTTCCTTTTCACGCAGGGCCTTGATGGCGTCCACCTTCTGCTCCGGCATCAGGTCTCCTTGCGCTTCTGTTAGGCCAACACTCTTAGCCACCGCCTCTGCGACGCGTTGGTTATCGCCAGAAATCATGATCAGGCGCTGGATACCGAGCTCCTTGAGTGAACGCATTACGCCGGCTGCCGCTGCCCGGGGCGTGTCCATTACGCCGAGCACGCCTAAGTAGCGGGCCCCAAGGCGCACGACCATGGTAGTGCGCCCCTGCGCAATCAGCTCCTCGTTTGACCGGGCAATCTCGGGCGGTAGCGGCGCTCCCTCGATCTCGGTGAACAGGGCGGCCTTGCCAACGTGAACCGTTTCCCCGGCAATGCGTGCCGCCACGCCGCGGCCTATGATGCTCTGGAGTGATTCGACGGCGGGTTCCGCACTGCCAGCAGGAAGCCGCTGCTGCGCTCCTTCGACGATGGCCGATGCCAGCGGATGGTCGCTCTGCCGCTCCACCGCCAACGCGACCGTCAGCAGCTCCTGTTCGCTCGAACCGGCGGCGGCGACCACGTCCGTCAGCCGGGGCTTGCCTTCGGTAAGGGTTCCCGTCTTGTCGAAGGCGATGGCAGTCAGGATCCCGAGGTTCTCCAAAGGGCCACCGCCTTTGACCAGGACGCCGCTGCGCCCAGCGCGTGCCACGCCGCTCAGGACGGCACTTGGCACCGAGATTGCCAACGCGCAAGGGCTGGCCGCCACCAGGACGGCCATGGCGCGGTAGAAAGTGGCGCTGAACGGCTCGTCGATGACGAAGCCGGCAAACATCAGGGCGACTACGCCCAGCAGGATGACCGGTACGAAAATGCGCTCGAATTTGTCGGTGAAATTCTGCGTCGGCGAGCGCTGCGTCTGCGCTTCGGTGACCAGCTTGACGACACGCGCCATCGTAGATTCGCTAGAGGCGCGCGCCACCATGACTTCAATGGCGCCCGGTCCATTGATCGTGCCGGCAAACACCTTGTGGACGGCGGAAACCTTCTCGAACGACCGCAAGGCCACCTGGGTGTCGTCGACCGGCCGCTTATCCACGGGCACGCTTTCACCGGTTACCGGTGCCTGATTCACGCTGGTTTGGCCACGCACTACAAAGCCGTCGGCGGGCAGCCGCTCGTTGGGCTTGACCAGCACCACATCCCCCACGGCGAGCTTAGCCACCGCCACCTGCTCCGTCCGCCCGTCAGGTCTTCGCACCATCGCTGTTTCCGGGGCAAGTTTGGCGAGTGCTTCGATGGCTTTGCGCGCCCGGCCCATCGCGTAATGTTCCAGCGAGTGCCCAAGGCTGAACAAGAACAGGAGCAGGCCACCCTCGGCCAGCTGTCCGAGTGCGGCAGCGCCGGCAGCGGCCACCAGCATCAGTGTGTCGATCTCGAACCGCCGCGCGCGGATGTTCTCGATCGCCTCTTTAAGCGTGTAGTAGCCGCCAAAGACATACGCGGCTATGTAAAAGCCGTTGCTGACGATTTCTGGAGCCAGGTTGCGCCACTGCAGCACCCAACCGATGAGCACCAGGAGGCCCGCCAGCAGGGCGAAGATCAGTTCGGAGTTTTCTCCGAACGGCCCGCCGTGGTCGTGAGCATGCTCTTTATCGTCGTGGCCTGCTTGAGCGGGTCCCTCGCCGCCATGATCGTGCTCCGCCGCACCGCTTTCGCGCGCGGAACCATGCGCGTGGCTTTCCTTGTGCGCATGACCCTCATGCGAATCCTCGCCTTTACCGTGCGGTGCCAAGGCCGGGCTGGCTGCTTCCACGCGCAGACCAAGTGCTTCCAGGGATGACCTCATCTTTGCGTCGTCAACGATCGACCGGTCGAACTCGATGCGGACGGATCCGGTGGTCGCCACTTCAGCCTCAACCACGCCCTTAAGCGCGGCAATCTGGTCGCTAAGGCGCCTGGCGGCGCGTGCATGCTGCGTTGACGTACGGAAAGTCAAGTGGGCGAAGCGTTCGCTGAGCGCCGCACCCGAGGAGGCCGCGAGTTCGCGGACGCGCTGCAGCGAGATGGTGGCTGGCTCGTAGTGGATGCATAGCTGCGGAGGCTGCGAATCCCCAGGCTCCTTGACGTGCACATCATTGATTCCAGTGCGACCTTTCAACTGGGAGATCAGGCGCGCGACACACTTGTCCTTGGCATCTTCGACGCCGTTGAGGAGAACGGGGATATCTAAACGGATATTTTCGGCTTTTGCCATGAGTACACTCCGGATTTCTCTGACGAAAAACATGGGGCCAGAAAGCTACGCACGGGCCATAGCGGTCAGTAGTGGCTTATTATGCGGGCGCACAGAGGCTGTGACGTGCTGTAACTGAATCGTTACCAATATACCCATGCCACGGGTAAGATAATAGCTTGGCTGAGGCCTCACGAAAGAATGCAAAGAAGGCATAAAAATGAGAAAGTTTCTTGTCCTGCTTGTCATCGCAATTGCGGCGATTGTCCCAGCCGCATTTTTTCGCATCAGCGGTTGGCGTCCCAATGCCGTCGTTGATACGGCCGTGTTCGGATTGGCGGTACTGGCCGCCGGCTTTATGCTGTCTTGGGGGGCTGAAGCCGCGGAGAAACGCATTGCTCAAGGTCTGATACTTGCCTTGGTCGCATTGATTACCGTTCTTCCTGAATACGCTGTGGATATGTACTACGCGTACCAAGCCGGCAAGGCACCTGAGTCCAACTATGTGCACTATGCGGCAGCCAACATGACAGGTGCCAATCGGCTGCTGGTCGGGGTGGCTTGGCCTTTAATGGCTTTCCTTCACTGGTGGCGCACCCGCAAGCGCACCATCGAACTGGCCAGCGTCAACGTGCTGGAGGTGGGCTTCCTGCTTTTGGCCAGCGTTTACTCATTCGTGATCATCGTCAAAAACCGGATTGATCTGTTCGACACGATTATTCTGGTTCTTGTGTTTGGCGCATATCTTGGGCTCACGAGCCGACTTCCGAAAGTGGAAACAGGCCTTGAAGCTGACGATGAACCCGGCCCAGCGGCAGCAATCTCCAAGCTCTCACCAGGTAAGCAATGGGCATGGATGGCTGGACTCGCTATAGTCGCCGCAGGTGTGATCCTCGCCGCGGCGGAACCATTCGCGGAATCTATTGTCGCATCAGGGCGCATTCTCGGCATCGACGAGTTCCTGCTGATCCAGTGGCTTGCACCGTTGGCGAGCGAGGCGCCTGCGGTTGTAATGGCCGTCCTGTTCGTTCTGTCCGGGCGTGCCGAGGGCGGCCTCACGACCATGATCAGCGACAAGATCAACCAGTGGACGCTGCTCGTGGGAATGCTGCCGCTGGCAATGTCTGTCGGTGCCGGTGCGTTCACATCGCTGCCGCTGGACGCGCGGCAGCATGAGGAGTTTTTTTTGACGGCAGCTCAGTCGCTGTTTGGGGTGGCATTGTTGCTGCGCCTACGTTTCAGTTTGCTGTCTGCGGTCATCCTTGCAGCACTTTTCTCGGTGCAAGTCGTCCTGGCCTTCGTCTTTCGAGAAGACGCGGCCCAGGCGATTGCTTCCCTGACGATGCTTGGATGGTTGTATCTCGCGCTTGCAACCATTTTATTCATCCTCTCCGGCCCAGCCGCGTGGCAAGCCGTGAAAAAACTCGAGGCCACCATTCACGGGCACGATCCCGCCTCAGCAGCGCGTCGAGGGTCAGGCCCAGCCGATGCGTAGAGAAACGTCTGTAGCTGGTATGTTGAGCGCTTCATCACGGCGCCTTTCATTTACTTCATAGAGATTTGGCTTACGCGTTGGACGGGCGAATCTAGATTGTCGGGGGCGTATTGTTGGGCAGATCGCGTTTGATGCGCCGAGCGATGGCCGACGACGTTTGTGGACTAGGTATGCAATGCAGCAACTGACAACGACTGGCCAGTTGTTTGCTTCGCAACAAGGTGGGCCAAAAAGAATTGCTAATTGTGCCTTATGTTGGTCACCGTCATTAAAGCAGTTGGAAATAGCGTGTCTCGTCTAACAACTCGACGCGAACGGTGAATATTTACCCACGATTTTATCTTTGGCCCTACCCAAGCGTTCAGGGCCCTCGCTAGCGCGACGAAATGAGGGATAAGCAGCCAAGCTCTAGCAGCAATCCAGCCAAAAATTAAGGGAATAGGTTTGAAGTGGCTGTTCGATGAGTTGGACTGCGATCAATTGTCAAAGACGGAACCTCAATCTTGCCTTTTCCTCCGTAGGTGGCGTTTTAACGCTCTGCCGAGGACGAAAAGTAGAAACACGACTAGCAGCACAAGCAACGTTCCCAACACAGCCAGTTGCAAAGGATGACGAACGTCACGAGCGCTGAAAACGCTAACCCAAACGACTACTATCAGTACTACAGTTCGAATTGCAACTCTTTTCAATTTACGAGCCCTAAATAAGTCCCATTCTTGTCGCAAACCAAGTGTCGCTCAAAGCATTGGACCTTTGCCGACACAGATTAATGCCAGGCACTTTTTATGCCTTCTTGGCGCATAGCCCGAATTGCTTTTAGGGTCATCAGATATGGAGCATGGCCGCGATGCCGATGCCCACGCCCGCTACCGCGACGCCGAACATTCCATATTGCAGCCACTTCTTGCGCGTAAGCAACGCGATGGCGGCCAAGGCAATAGAAACCTGAAGACACGTGGTAGCCTGTGCCCAGCGGTGATGCTGGTGCATCTGATCTTCACTCTGCTTATCCCAATTGGTAGCGTTCTTCTCCAAGCCCTCTGCTACTGCCTTGATTTCGTTCTTTTCTTTTTCGTAGCGCTCGATCTTGGCCTGGTATTTGGCCTTCTCCGTCTCGCTCAGCGTCAAGTCACGTGACACTTCCGCTAATGACTGCTTGGTGCTCTTAGCCTGGAAGTAATTCCACTGATTAGACGCTTCAGTCTTCTTGATGGCAGCGTTATTCTTAAACAGGCCAGCGTTTGCTTGGGTAAACCCGGCCATGTATGAAAAGATCGCGCCTACAGTAGCAATTATCGCCGTGAACATAGCGATTTGATTGATCATACGGCTGCCTGCCACACCGGCGTGTGCGCCTGCCTTCGTGCCTTGCAGCGAAGCGTTCTCCACTTCGTGATCGTGCGGACCGTGAACCTGAAAACCTGCACCGGACATCTGAAACTCCCTTACTTTTTAGTCAAAAATATTTTGCACGAATAGGTGAGCCTTTGCCAGCGCAGTCGGCCCCTTGCATGTGACAGGCCTTGGCCATGATCGATGTTGATTTTGAAGATCACCTCACGAGTATGGTATCCGTCTTCGCCGCAACGATGTTACGTTGTACTGCAGTAATGAGTTGCAGGGCACGCCGCCCAAGAGATCAGGGCAATAACATCACGACACGGAGACTGGAGGCAACGGCGAACATCAACAAGTTTGAACTACAGTTAAGACATCCGGCGCACAAGTGAATCGCCCTGTATTTTTAGGGGGCTCAAATCTCTGGGAGGATTGAGCCATTAAGAAGTCAAGTCATTTTTCACCCGATGCTGCGAACGCGCTGTTCGCGTGGCGTAGGAGCATCATGGCAGTTATCCATCGCTATGGGCTGCTACTTAGCCTTCAGTGGTATCAGGGGTGACAGCTTAGACAACGCTTTTGGCCAAGACAAATAACGGTTTGTACAAAACTAAAATGATTCATCGGCGGGCGCCCTGGAAGACCACGGAATCATTGAAGCTTGTAACGCTCGAATGAATATCCTGGTTCAACCACCACAGATTGCTGGAGCCTATGGGATGCATTCCCCCGGCCGAAGATGAGGAAAATGACTATCGGCATTAGCCGGTCAAGCCGTTGCATCGGTCTGACTTAACCCACTGATTTCCAGGAAACCCGGGGCGATTCAGTTGGTCTACAGCCCTGTGAAGCGTGCACACCTTTGCTTGGTCTTAAGCTATTATTTAAAATCGTCATCAGAATTGGGAAGGCTCGCCTCAAGGAAATTCATCTCCTGCAGCCACTCCACTAAAGCCGTCACATATTTGGGCTTCGGAGAGCCCGGCTTAATGCCCTTGCCATTCCAGCCCTCCCTACCAGCGATATAGCCAAACCATTCATCGTCGCTGTCACCCTCATAGATGCATAAGCCAAATTCCTTGGCTGAAAAATCTCCGCCAAGGAGTTCAATTTCGCTTTCTCTGACGCGATACACGATCATGGATGCACCTTAGATGGTTCTCATCAAAATAACGCCGTAACTCTTCAAATCGCTGACAAGTGGGTGCAAATCGACTTAACTGTTGCATCAGCACAAAAATTCAAAATTGAAGTATTTATCACGCAGTGAATGCTTCAAAGCTTGGGACAATAAAGCTTTTGTGTAACTACTGTCAGCATGCGGGCTCGGGAATATTTAGGTCGTCTTTCTAAGGCAGTATTAGCGTTAACCGTTTGCCTCACCAGTACCTGGATTGCAGCTCAGGTCTGTTCGACACCGCAGAAGGATGGCGCCAAGACATCATCAGCGGGTGAAGTTGTCAATGGTTACTACACGCCCGCCAACGGAAATTTTTCTTCCGGTTCACTCCCCACTATTGCCTTGAGCAATCCCAGGGGAACAGTCACCAGCTTCGCTCCCGGTGACATGGCACTGCTAATCCAGATGCAATGCGTTGACTTGAACATGACTGATACAGACAGTTATGGCGATGGTGTCGCGGGCTTTCCTGCCAGTGGCTATATTGCGACGAGCGGCACCTGCCGCGCCGGTCAGTATGAGTATGTCCCGGCTGGGGCCGGCACCACGCCGTCCAGCTTCGTTGCAGGCGCTCCGCTTCAAAACACCTATGTTCAAAGCGATCCAACTGCCAGTAGCACCCGCCGCAGTTTTCAGATTATTCGAGTTCCGCAATACTCGACCCTGACGTTGGGAGGGCAACTGAACGCCCTGCCCTGGGATGGAAGGAACGGCGGTGTCCTGGCTGTTGACACTGCCAAAAACACGAATTTCGCCGGTCAGACCTTATTTGCCGGCGCTCAGGGATTTAGAGGCGGCGGCGGCCGGCCGAGTACTGTCAACGGAAACAATCCGTTTCGCTATAACGATGGGCCAGGCGTGGCACATGCAACGAAGGCTGAAGGTTTGGCCGGCACACCGCCACTTCTCTTTACTGACGGCTCACCATTTGACAGAAATGACTCCGCAGGCACAGTGACATTGAATGTCGGCGCGTTTTATGGATACCCGGGTAACACAGGGACAGTGGCGGACTACAACTACGCGAAAGGCGCTCCAGCCAACGCCGGAGGCGGTGGCACTTATAGGGATGGCGCTTATCACAACGGCGGCGGCGGCGGCGGCGGTAATGGCGGCGCGGGCGGGCGAGGAGGATTTGGTTGGCGCAGCGCTGGTTGGGCTGGTGTGGCGAGTGACTATTCAAACATCGTGGCGGTCACCGGAGACAACCTGGCGGCATTTGGTGGCAGCAGCTTTGGCGGTGCAGGAATATCTCGCGTCAGCATGGGCGGCGGAGGTGGCGCTGGCGACCAAAACGGAAATTCGAACAACACAAGAGAAATGGCCGGTGGCACTGGCGGAGGAATTGTCATTATTCGTTCAGGGAGCCTTAGCGGCGCGGCCACGATTGACGTCAGGGGCGGTGTCGCCAACTCCAACCCTTTAAACGATGCGGCTGGCGCTGGCGCTGGCGGAGGCAGTGTCATTCTGGTGTCACCGAACTGGACTACAGGGGTAATCACAATTAACGCAGGTGGTGGGCAAGGTGGCGATGCATGGCTTAGCGGCAATGGCGGTGCGCATAGTGGAGGTGGTGGCGGCGGTGGCGGCGTAGTGGTCAGGACTGGACCCGCCACGATTGACGTTAGTGGCGGCACCAACGGTATTACAAACACGAGTGATAACCCGCCAGGCGGCTCCTCCCACGGGGCGCTTCCAGGCAACACAGGCGTTGATGTATTACTCGCTGAATCGTCCGACCCAATGAGCAATTCTGGTTATCGGTGCCTGCCCCAGACCGATCTCTCCATATCCAAAACTGCCAACCCTGTCTCTCTCTCCATCGGGCAGACCACTACTTTCACTCTTGTAGTTGGCAATACCGGGCTTGCGCAAGCCACTAGCGCCAGCGTGATTGACGCCTTGCCTACAGGTTTGGGCACTTTGACTTTTGTGAGCGCCAGCGGCTCAAATGCGGCGACAACACTCACGTCTAGCTCTATCACAGGACAGAGCACCTTCACCGGCACCGTCACTATTCCAGCCAATCAAACGCTGACAATCTTGCTGAAGGCCACCGCTGGTGCTAACGGTGCCCTCATCAACAGCTCAACAGTGTCCCCTCCAGCTGCATCGAACGATGCAAACTTATCAAACAACGCTTCTACAGCCACTGTTGTCGTCGGACCTAGTGCAGACTTGGCGGCGACAAAAAGCGCCAGCACTCCTTCTCTGGCCTTAAACCAAACGACGACCTTCACACTGGTCTACACCAATAGCGGGCCGAGTGCAGTCACCGGGGCCACACTCATTGACTGACCTTGCCCCCGAAAAACGTACTCCTTAGCTGATGGGTAAAAATCAGTTTTAGGAGATTGAGATGAGCGAATCGAAAAGA
>NZ_JBHSRS010000065.1:0-11143 GCF_042659145.1 Polaromonas aquatica
CACAATACATAGTTGCAGAATCCGTAATAATTGTTTATTCCCACTGGCCCATGGGCCTTCAAAGGTGCTTATGGACCGGTTGCTTTCCATGCGTGTGTTCCAGAAAGTCATTGATGAGGGGGGGTTTGCGGCTGCTGCACGCGTGCTTGACATGTCCCCGGCGACCATCACGCGCCTGGTGACCGACCTGGAGCAGCATCTGGGCACGCGGCTGATACAGCGCACCACCCGCAAGCTGGCGCTGACTGAGGCCGGCGAGGCTTATCTGCTGCGTGTGCGCAGCATCCTCAGCGAGGTGGACGATGCGGAAGCTGCCGCAACGCAGAGCTCAAACGAGTTGCAGGGGTCGGTGAATGTGCTGGCTCCGTCCCTCTTTGCGAGCTATTTCCTGGCGAAAAAAGTGACGCCATGGCTGGCGCTTTACCCAAAGGTGGCGCTGCACCTGCATGTGGACTCGTTTCCCTACTCTCGCGTGGAAGAATTTGACGTGACCTTCATGGTGGTCAACGAAGGTTTTGATGCCAATATCGTTGCCCGCCCCATCGGCAGCGTGGAATGGATTGTGTGCGCCAGCCCGGACTACCTGAAACGCCGCGGCACGCCTTTGCAGCCACAGGATTTGCAGAACCATCTTTACCTGCGCTTTCCCTGGCAGGCGCGGTCGGGCCATTCCGCGCAGAGCATGCGCCTGTCGCGGCAGGATGGCTCACAGGACGATGTCGAGGTCCGGATGCATGTGGCACTGCAGTCCGAAAGCTACGAGGTGTTGTTCCGAGCTGCCATCGACGGCGCCGGCGTGGCGGTGCTGCCGCGTTTCCCCGCAGTGGATTACGTGGCCAGAGGTGAACTGGTGCAGTTGCTGCCCGACTGGATTTTTGGCCGCTACACCGTGTATGCGGCTTTGCCCACACGCAAGCTGATTCCTGCGCGCACACGCGCCTTTCTCGACTTTGCGACCAGCCAGGCTTTGCAGACAGATGCGGGGAAAAACCTTCCCTAGTGCTTCGGCAGGCCATGGCCGAAACCCGTGCCTGTGCGGTTACCGTCGTCTGCTATGAATTCAATAGCTGGTTGCGCTTGCAGTACGGGGGCAGAGGCTTTTTTTTGATAAAAAATAGCCTTGAAAACGCTCCGGGCAATCCTTCAACGCATCAAAGCATCTCATCCGGGGCAAATGGCGCAATCAGTTTGACCGCCAGCCGCAGGCCCAGGCTGGCATCGGGCTCAACACTGACGTCTTTCAGCCCGGAGCCCTGCGGCGGGTGCCAGACCAGCTTGCCATCGACCAGGTCCACCTGGTAGGAGCCGCTGGCCAGCACGGGTTCTATCATGCGGGTGGCCTGGGCCGAGAGGGTGCGGTTGCGGATGACGATGGCGACTTCGCTGTTTTGCAGTTGCGAGCGCAGGTCCAGGTTCATGGAGCCGACCACCAGCAGGCGGCTGTCCATCACCACCACCTTGGCATGCAGGCTGGCGCGCGAGCCGATAGAGCCGGTGAACAGGGCAAAGCTGGTGATGGAGCTTTCCTGCTCGGCGCGCATTTCGTGGATTTCCACGCCCATGCGCAGCAGCCTTTCGCGGTAGCGCGCGTAACCCACATGCGCGGCGGGTGCGTCGTTGGAAGCCAGCGAGTTGGTCAGCACGCGAATCCGTATGCCGCGTTCGCGCAGGCTGGCAAACTGTTTCATCATGAGTTCGCCGGGCACAAAATACGGCGAGACGATCAGCAGATCGGTTTTGGCCTGTGACATGAGCTGCAGCAGCCCGTCGACGGCGGTGTCCTGCGGGTCGCCCGCGATGTCGGCATCGGGCGCGATCTTGGACGGTTTGTCCACCAGCAGGGCGGAGGAGGCCCAAGTCCAGGGCAGCAAGCGCAGGTCGGTCGAGTCGGGCAGGGTCGGGATGGTGGCGGTGGCGCCGTTGGGCGCGGTGCTGACCCGCGTGATACTGCCCGAGCGGTCCTGTGCCGTTTGCGCGGTGTCGGCCGGCATCGTGGCCTCTGCCGCATTGTTGTCGCTCCCCGGGCTGGTCCTGCCGGCGGCGGGCCTGGCGGCGTCTATATCTTTAACCGTCATCAGTGACTGCACCGGGTAGGCCAGCGGGTTGTTCCAGTACTGGTCAAAACTCTGCGACAGCTCGCGTGCGATGCGGCCGGCCGCCAGGACGTCTATGTCTATGAAGTTTGTGCCGTCGCTCTGTCCGAAATAGGTTTCACCCAGGTTGCGCCCGCCGGTGATGGCCACAGCGTTGTCGGCTACAAAAATCTTGTTGTGCATGCGCCGCTGCATGCGCTGGGCGTCCCCGAGGTTGCTCAGGAGGCGGAAAAACATCGATGCGCGCCCGCCGCGCAGGGGGTTGAACAGCCGCATCTCGATATTGGGTTCGAAAGCCAGCTTCAGGATCTGGGCGTTTTTGCCTGAGGTGTTGAAGTCGTCCAGCAGTATGCGTACGCGCACGCCGCGGCCGGCGGCTTCGCGCAGGGCCTCCATCATGCGCTCGGTGGTTTCATCGGCGAGGATGGCGTAGTACTGCAGGTCCAGCGTTTTCTGCGCTGCCTTGATCAGGGTCATGCGGCTGGTAAAGGCCAGCTCGGCGCTGCCGACCAGGGCAAAACCCGAGTCGTTGCGGGTGCTGGCCTGGGCCGCCCGCGCTTCCACGAGCTGCCCCAGCCGGGTTTCCGCCGGGTTCGCCAGCGCTGTGGAAACCGGCCTGTCCACTTCGCTGGGCAGGGATGCGCAGCCGGTCAGCCACAAACCCAGCAGCAGCGGGGCCAGCCAGTGCAGCATGCCGGCACGCCGCGCCTCCGGGGCCAGGTGGCAGTCCGGAGGGGTGTCGGCGGTGGTGTGCATGATGCAGCCACTTTATCGCAAGCCGCCGTTTTTGGGGATGGGGCGGCCTGCGCGAGCGCCTGTTCCTGATGTAGGCGCGTGGCTTGAGATGAATGGCGGCCCGTCGGCTTGTCACGCGCCGGGCAGGGTTCTCAGGAGGACAGCGTTTCCCAGCGTTGCAGCGCAGCCATCAGTTCTTCTTCAATCTTGGCGTTGCGCGCCGTCAGCTCGGCCGCCCGTTTGGCGTTGGTCGCGTAAATCGTGCCGTCAAACAGCTCCTGCGTGATGGCTTTTTGCTGCGATTCAAGCTGCGAAATCAGCGCCGGCAGGCCATCGAGTTCGCGCTGCTCCTTGTAGCTCAGCTTCTTTTTTGATAGCTGGTTGCGCGCGTCCTTATTGGGCTCGGGCGTATTTTTATCTGATTTTTTGGAACTGGAGGTGGCCGCTGGTGCCGGTTTTGCGCTGCCGGTGATCTGCGCGGCCCGTTTGGATTGCGTGATCCAGTCGGTTACGCCGCCTTCGTACTCACGCCAGAAGCCCGGGTTCTCTGGCGTGCCCTCGTAAGCAATGGTGCTGGTCACCACGTTGTCGAGAAAGCGCCTGTCGTGGCTGACCAGAAAGACCGTGCCTTCGTAGTTTTGCAGCAGGTCTTCCAGCAGTTCCAGGGTGTCGATGTCCAGGTCGTTGGTCGGCTCGTCCAGCACCAGCACATTGGCCGGGCGCGCAAACAGGCGTGCCAGCAGCAGGCGGTTGCGTTCGCCGCCCGAGAGCGTGCGCACGGGCGAGTTGGCGCGTGCAGGCGAGAACAGAAAGTCGGTCAGGTAGCTCTTGACGTGTTTTTTCTGGCCGTTGATTTCCACCCACTCGCTGCCCGGGCTGATGAAGTCTTCCAGCGTTGCGTCCAGGTCCAGGCTGTCGCGCATCTGGTCAAAGTAGGCCACCTGCAGGTTGGCGCCCTGGCGGATCTTGCCGGGCGGCGTGGTCACATCCGGCTGGATTTCACCGAGTATGAGCTTGAGCAGCGTGGTCTTGCCGGCGCCATTGGGGCCCAGCAGGCCGATCTTGTCGCCGCGCAACAAAGTGCCGGTGAATTTGTTGACGATGATTTTCTCTGCGCCCGGGTGGCCAAAGCTTTTGCTCACATCGGTGAGTTCTGCCACGATCTTGCCGCTTTTCTCGCCGCTGGAGACGTCCAGGTTGACGCGGCCGACCGCATCGCGCCGCGCCGCACGGTTGTCGCGCAGGGCTTCAAGCCGGCCTATGCGGGCCACGCTGCGGGTGCGGCGCGCTTCCACACCCTTGCGGATCCAGATTTCTTCCTGCGCCAGCAGCTTGTCGGCCTTGGCGTTGATGACGGCTTCCTGCGCCATCTGGTCTTCCTTCTGGATCAGGTACTGGGCAAAGTTGCCGGGGTAGGGGCGCAGCTTGCCTCGGTCCAGCTCGACAATGACGGTGGCGACCTGGTCCAGGAAGGCCCGGTCATGGGTGATGGTGATGATGCTGCCGTTGAAATTGACCAGCAGTTCCTCCAGCCAGGCGATGGAGTCCAGGTCCAGGTGGTTGGTCGGCTCATCGAGCAGCAGCACGTCGGGCTTGGCAACCAGTGCCTGCGCCAGCGCCACGCGCTTTTTGGTGCCGCCCGAGAGCGAACCGACGATGGCGTCCTTGTCCAGGTGCAGGCGGTGCAGGGTTTCCTCCACGCGCTGCTCCCAGGTCCAGCCGTCCAGTGCCTCGATTTCGGATTGCAGTGCATCCAGATCGGTGTTCTCATCGGCCGCCAGGTATTGCTCAACTACGTGTCTGGTCCTTGCCAAACCTGCGCTGGCAGCTATGAAAACAGTAGCATGCGGGTCCAGGCTGGGCTCCTGCGGGACGTAGGCAATGCGCAGGTTTTGCTGCAACTGCAGGGTGCCGTCATCGGGTTTGTCTATACCGGCCAGGATTTTGAGCAGCGAGGACTTGCCCGTGCCGTTGCGGCCGATCAGGCCAATGCGCTGGTTGGTTTCGAGGGCGAAATCTGCGTGGTCCAGCAGTGCGACGTGCCCAAAAGCGAGTTGGGCGTCAAGAAGGGTAATAAGTGCCATATAGGGGGCAGATTATCCGCCCCCGCTGTGAACCCCGCGTATTTGCTCAGCGCGGCGTGGCGATCAGGTACCTGGCCAGCGCGTGGTAGGCCGGCAGCGAGGTCGGGTCGTTGGCCGCATTGCCGGCCACCGGGTTCGAAGCAAAACGGGCAATCACCATTTCGGCTTTCGGGTCTATGTACAGCGCCTGGCCGTGTACGCCGCGCGCCATGTACGCACCGTGTTCGTTGTGTGTGACCCACCACATGTCGCGGTAGCTCCAGCCCGGCAGCAGCTTGTAGCCGGCCTTGGCAAAGTTGCCCTTGTCGCCGCCTTGCCGGATGTCGTCGATCGCCGCCTTGGGCAGGATTTGCTGGCCGTTGAAGACACCGTCGTTGCGCAGCATCTCGCCGAAGCGGGCCAGGTCGCGCAGGCCGGAATTCATGCCGCCGCCGGCAAACGGTGTGCCTATGGAGTCCACGGTGTAATACCCGTCCTGCTCGGCGCCCAGGCGTTGCCAGATGCGTTCGGACAGCAGTTGCGCCACCGAGCGGCCGGTGGCGCGGGCGATGACCCAGCCCAGCGCATCGGTGTTGGCGGTTTTGTAGCCGAAGGCTTCACCGTGGCGGCCTTGCGGCTTCACGGTTTGCAAAAAGTCGTAGTAACTGCGTGGCCCTGTGTAGCCCTTGGGTTTGGGCAGCGGGCTGCCGGCGGCCGCATGTTGCCAGACCTCGGCCTTGGGGTCTGCGTAGTCTTCGCTGAAGCGGATGCCGGTGGTCATGTCCAGCAACTGGCGCACGGTGGCGCTGCCGAAGGCCGAGCGCGACAGCTCTGGCACGTACTCGGACACACGTTTGTCTGCGTCGAGTTTGCCTTCGGCCACCAGCGTCGCACCCAGGGTGCCGGCGAGGGACTTGCTGACCGACATCAGGCCGTGCTGCCCGCCCTCCTTCAACACGCCGAAATAACGTTCGTAAACCACACGTCCGCGGTGCAGCACCACGATGCCATCCGTGTAATTGGCCGGCAGCGATTGCGCCCAGGTCATGGGCTGGCTGCCGCCCAGCGGTGTGAAGCTCACGCTGTCGATATCGTCACGTTCGGCGCGCGGCAGCGGAACGGGCGCACCCAGTCCGCGCGAGACATTCATAGTGGGCATCAGCTGGCGGAAGTTGGAAACGCTCCAGCGCAGGGCCGGAAACTGGAAGTAACTGCCGTCGTCAAAACGCAGGATGCGGTTGGCTGGTGGCGGCGAACCCACCATCCAGCCGAGTTTGGCCGGGTCGCTGGCCACGGCGTCCAGCGGCGCCTTGCTCTTTGCCGCTGATTCGGGCGCCGCGAAAGCGCCGGTCACGCTTGCAGCCAGGGCCATGGACAGGCCCATCAGCAGGAAAAAGCGCGAAGGGCTGCGCGTGTGTACGGGATGTTGCATAAATGCCTTTCAGGGTTGGCGGCTGCCGGGCCGCTGCATGCGAGTTTCATAAAAAGCGGGTATCAATACGAGACCACCAGGTTGACCAGCCAGCCCCACCACTGCGGCGCCGAGCCGCCGACCAGCCGTTCTATCCCGGCGCCGGGGCGGGAGAGGCTGACACCCCCCGTGAGGTAGGTGTGCTTGTCGAGCACGCGTGTGTATTTCAGGAAAAAGTCGTCCGCCAGATGGGCGGTGGTGACGCCGGTGATCACGCTGGGTGCGCCGCCGACGAGGATGAGCCGGGTGGACTGGCCGAACTGCAGCGGGCTGCCGAGCTGGTTCGCGTAGATGCGTGCCACATACAGGTTCAGGATGTCGCGCGGTGTGGGTGACCATTCGACTGCGATCTGGTGCGTCCGCACATTGGTATTGATAAATACCATGGAGGCCTTGCTTCCGGTGGCCCAGGCGCCGGGACTGCCTTCGTAGAACAGCGGGTCGAAGCGTTCCAGCCGTGAGGTGGTGGGGTCATCCCCCGAGAGTGTCTGGAAGGAATAGGAGATTTTGGGTTTGCCGGGCAGGGCGGTGAAGTTGTAGCCAAACTCGGCCTTGCCGCCCCAGGCCCGCATATCTATGCGCGGGTTGCGCTCCAGCGCGGCGTCGACACCCACCCAGAGTGTGCCGCTCTGCCGCTCCAGCACTGGCCAGCGCGCAAAGCCATAAACAAAAGCCATGCCGTTGCGGGCGCCGTCAATAATGGTCGGCGGCCCGAGGCCGCCCTGGGCCGCCTGCGGATAGGGTGATGCGGAGCGGGTGACCTTGCCGTAGGACACGCCGGCAAACTTGTCCGCCGCGGGTTTGTACTGGAACACCGCCCCGGCGAGCCGGGTGCCGGATTCGTTGTCGGGTTGTTCGTTGGGCTCCAGGTAAAAGGCTTCGGTGGACCAGTCGCCCTGGGTGAGCCGGGCAATGCCGGTCATGGCAAAGGCCTTGCGCGGACCCAGCTTGAGGGCCCCGCGGTCAAACCCGTTCGATGCGCCGTTGGACACGAGCATGCCGGTTCCTATGCTGTAACGCTGGGAGCCCGCCGACAGGTCCAGGCGCGCGGAACTGTTGGGAATATCCATGCGCAGGCCAATATAGGCATCCTCCAGCGAGGCGCGCCCGGTGTTGCCTGCATCAAAGGCGTCGCGCCCCAGCGTGCCCGAGCCGACCATGGACAGCGCCCCGTAAGCCTCAAGGCCGGGCCGCAGGCTGCGCGCGGCGGCAACGCCGGGTTTGACATAAAACTCGCCCCAGCCGCGATTGGGGCTGAAGGCGGCGTTTTGCGCGAAAGTGTCGGAGAGCTTCCAGAACAGGTTGTGCTCACTGGCATACTGGACGCCGGCTTCGATGGAGTAGTTGACGCGGGTACCGGTGTCGTCGGCAGACGATTCCGCCAGTGCGGGCGCGTGTGATGCTGCGAAGGCCAGGGCCGATGCCAGTGCCTGGGCCCGGCGCCGGCGGCCTGTTTGCTGCGGAGTGCTGCGCATTGGCGGTAAAGGGCGTAGCCGTTCCATGGTCAACCTCCGGAGCACCTTGCGGTTTGCAGGTGGGGTCATGATAGATCAAGGACCGGCCATGCAGTGAGCCCCTCTACCGCCTGCCTTGCCTCCTCTATATAGTCGTCGAATCCGGCGACCCTTGCTGAAGGAGGCATCTTGGAACTGCAAATCAATGACCAGGCCGTTCAGGCCGATGTCGACGCCGGCATGCCCCTGCTATGGGTACTGCGCGATGTATTGAACATGACGGGCACCAAGTTTGGCTGCGGCGTGGCTGCATGCGGGGCCTGTACTGTGCGGGTGGATGGCCAGGCGGTGCGCTCTTGCGTGGTTCCCGTGTCTGCCGTCCAGGGCAAACGTATCCAGACCATTGAGGCGCTGGGGACCCTGGAAAAACCGCATGCCTTGCAACTGGCATGGATTGCGGAGCAGGTGCCCCAATGCGGCTATTGCCAGTCAGGCATGCTGATGGCGGCCGCGGCCCTGCTCGAAAAAACACCCAGGCCTACCGATGCAGACATTGACGAGGCCATGACCAATATTTGCCGCTGCGGCACTTACCAGCGGGTGCGGCTGGCCATCAAGCGGGCGGCGGGCACGACCAGGAAGACAAAAGCATGAGGCGCAGGGCCTGGCTGCTGAGTGCTGCGGGAACGGCCGGGGCCTTGCTTGTAGGCTGGGGCGTGTTGCCGGCGCGTTCCCGGATAGGCAGCGCAACGCGGCCCTGGCCGGCGAATGCCGGGCCCGATCTTGCCGGGGTGGTGTTCAACGGTTGGATCAAGATCAGGGCCGACGGCGGGGTGGTGCTGGCCATGCCGCGCAGCGAAATGGGGCAGGGCGTGTTTACCGCGCTGGCCATGCTGGTGGCCGAGGAACTGGACGTACCCCTTGCCAGCGTGAATGTGCAACAGGCTGGCGCCGACACCATCTATGGCAATGTGGCCATGCTGGTGGGCAGCCTGCCGTTTCATCCGCTGGAAGCGGATGACCATGCGCCGGAAGGGGCTCCCAGGGTTCGTCCCGGCAAAGTCCGGGCGGGTGAGTGGCTGATGGGCAAGGTGGCCCGCGAGATGGGCATCAATGCGACGGGCGGTTCATCCAGCGTGGCCGATGCCTGGGACGTGTTGCGTACGGCTGCTGCCACGGCGAGGGCGTCCCTGCTGGGGGCGGCATCCCTGCAGTGGAAACTGCCGGTGGCCGAGCTAGGCACAAAAAATGGCGTGATCTCCCATCCCTCGGGGCCTTCGGCACATTACGGGCAGTTTGCCAAATTTGCAGCGGTCACGCCCCCGGGTGAGGTCAGGCTCAAGAGCCGCAGGGACTGGCAGTTGATCGGCAAGAGCGCCCCGCGCAAGGATGTGCCTGCAAAAGTCAACGGCTCGGCGATCTTTGGCGTCGATGTGCGCCTGCCCGGCATGCTGTACGCCGCCGTGCGCCTGTGCCCCATGCTGGGGGGCTCGCCCGGTGCGATCAACCCGAATGCGGCGCTGGCCATGCCCGGCGTGGAGCGTATGGTGCGTCTGCAGGCTTATGCCGGCTCTACCGCCGGGTTTGCCGTGGTGGGAAAAACCTGGTGGCATGCCCAGCAAGCCGCCCAGGCCGTGCAGGTGGAGTGGCAGCAACGCCCGGCGGGTGCGCTGGACAGCCGGTTGATTGAAAAAGAACTTGCTGCCGCCCTGGCGCAGGCAGAGGGTCATACCTTTTATGACAAGGGCTCGGTCGATGTTGCCGAGTCGGTTGCTGCGCGCAAGGTAGAGGCCCTGTATCGCGCGCCCTACCTGGCACACGCCACGATGGAGCCCATGAACTGCACTGTGCAGGTCAAAGACGGCAGGGTTTTGCTGTGGGCGCCTACCCAGGTGCCGCAGATGGCCGTGGCGATGGCTGCCCGGGTGGCCGGCGTGGCGCCTGAAGACGTCGATCTCACTGTGACATTGCTGGGGGGCGGTTTTGGGCGCCGGCTGGATGTGGATTTTGTGGCCCAGGCCGTACGCGTGGCCATGGACTGCGGTGGTCGGCCGGTCCAGTTGATCTGGGCGCGCGAAGAGGACATGACCCATGATTTCTACCGGCCCATGCACATTGCGGTCCTGCGCGCAGCCGTGGATGCGCAGGGGCAGGCCAGCAGCCTGCGTATCAGGTCCGCAGGCGACGCCATTTCGCTGCGCTGGATGGAGCGTGGCCTGCCTGCGCTGGCCGGGCCGGTGGACATGGCCGACAAAAGTAGCGCCGAAGGCCTGTTCGACCTGCCTTATGGCTTTGCCAATCAGAAAATGTCACATGTGGCCACCCGCATGGCTGTGCCGGTGGGTTTCTGGCGGTCCGTGGGGCATTCGCACAATGCTTTTTTCTCGGAGAGCTTTGTTGACGAGCTGGCGTTCGACGCCGGGCAGGACCCGCTTGCCTTCAGGCGTTCCCTCTTAAAGGATGCGCCGCGCCACCTGGCGGTTCTGGACCTGGCGGCAGCCGCAGCGGCTTGGGGCAAACCGCTGCCAGCGGGGCAGGCGCGCGGCATTGCTTTGCATGAGTCATTTGGCTCCATAGTGGCGCAAGTGGCCGAGGTGTCACTGCCCAATGGCCAGGTGCGTGTGCACCGGGTTGTCTGCGCCGTGGACTGCGGCATCGTGGTTAACCCTGATATCGTGGCTCAGCAAATGGAAGGCTCGGTGGTATTTGCACTGACAGCGGCGCTGCACGGCAAGGTGGATATCCATGAGGGGGCGGTGCAACAGAAGAACTTCCCGGATTACCCCATGCTGCGGCTGGCGCAGGCACCCCTGGTTCAAACCCATCTTGTTTCCAGTACAAGGCCTCCTGGCGGGGTAGGTGAGCCGGGTGTGCCGCCACTGGCCCCGGCGGTGGCCAATGCATTGTTCTCCCTCAACGGAATGCGCCTGCGCACATTGCCTTTACGTCCTTAACCAGAAGTATTGCTGTCACGTGGAGGTTTTGGGGGCAAAAGCCATGCTATAGTCGCTGGCTCAGCAGATGAAAGACGGCCTTCAGGGAAGTCGCTAATTGGTTGAGAAAGGTCTTGGAAGCAAAGCAAATTTTTCAAATTTGTTTTGACTGGAATGAAAAAACCGGTATAGAATCTAAGGCTCGACTGATTACAGTCAGGCATGTCGAAAATGCGAAAATCAAGGCTGAGCCCAAGGGTAAAGCTAAGGCGATCAAGGATTCGGCAGGCAAACAAAAAATAAAATTTTTGTTGACCGCGATGAAAAATCCGGTATATAATTTGAGGCTCAGCTGATTACAGCTAACGACGAAAACGAAGCGGCAAGCTGCCAA
>NZ_JBHSRS010000066.1:0-14984 GCF_042659145.1 Polaromonas aquatica
AAACCTAGGCTCTACAGAGGTAAATGCAACTCCTGGCTTACTGAAATGAAGCTAACTACAGGCGACTTCGAATCGCACCATGCGACAATTCTGCACTACTTGAGCGGGTGTCAAATACGGCCCCGTACACCACACACTGGAGCATATACATGGGTTTTCTTGCCGGAAAAAAACTGCTGATCACGGGCGTCCTGTCCAACCGCTCGATTGCCTATGGCATCGCCAAGGCCTGCCATGCGCAAGGCGCCGAACTGGCATTCAGCTACGTGGGTGAGCGTTTCAAGGACCGCATCACCGAGTTTGCCGCCGACTTCGACTCCAAGCTTATTTTTGACTGCGATGTCGGCAGCGACGAGCAGATCAACCAGATGTTCACCGACCTGTCCGCCAGCTGGCCGACCTTTGACGGTTTTGTGCACAGCATCGGTTTTGCGCCGCGCGAGGCGATTGCCGGCGACTTCCTCGAAGGCCTGAACCGCGAGAGCTTTCGCATTGCGCACGACATCAGCGCCTACAGCTTCCCGGCCATGGCCAAGGCGGCCCTGCCCTACCTGAACCCGAAGTCGGCCTTGCTGACCCTGACCTACCTGGGTGCGCTGCGTGTCTTGCCCAACTACAACACCATGGGCCTGGCCAAAGCCTCGCTGGAAGCCAGCGTGCGCTACCTGGCCGAGTCGCTGGGCAACAAGGGCACGGGCATGCGGGTCAATGGCATCAGCGCCGGCCCGATCAAGACGCTGGCCGCCAGCGGCATCAAGGACTTCGGCAAGATGCTCAAGGCCACCGCAGCCAGCCCGATTCGCCGCAATGTGACGATTGAAGACGTAGGCAATGTCGCAGCCTTCCTGCTCAGCGACCTGGCCGGCGGCGTCAGCGCCGAAATCACCTACGTGGACGGCGGTTTCAGCCAGGTGGTAGGCGGCATCACCGACCCGGCAGAAGCTGCAGGCGCCTGAAAAACCAGCCAGCTTGCTATAAAAACAATAGCTGGCTGCGCACACAGGACGGAGGCCACGGGCATAAAAGGCTTCAAATTCAGGCATTTTGAGAAAGTAAAACAGCCCACCGGCATGCCATTTCAGGGATTAAATTGGGCTATAGCCCAATAGAAAAGCGCGCAGGCAGCTGTAAAAACAGTAGCGCCGCAGTTACCGGGAAACAGCAGAGCGGCCAAGCCGCCAACAGGGAGACCCCATGAAACAGCCTTCACATCGCCTGAGCGCCCTCCTGCGCGCCAGCCTGCTGTCCGTGTTGCTGGCATCGGCCGGGCTTGTGGCGCTGCCAGCTGCGCTGGCGCAGGAGACAAGCGCTGCAAAGGGCCGGCCCGTGCTGATGCTGGCCAATGTTTACCGCCCTGGCGTCGTGCTCAAGGACTACTGGGTAAGCGAAAAATACGACGGCGTGCGCGGCTTCTGGGATGGCGAAAAACTGCTGACCCGCGGCGGTGAACGGGTTATGGCGCCGGCCTGGTTCACGGCGGGCTGGCCAAAAACGCCCATGGATGGCGAACTCTGGGCCGGGCGCGGCCAGTTCTCCAAAGCGGTATCCACTGTCCGGCAACAAACGCCCAGCGCGACCACAGACGCGGACTGGCGCGGCATTCGTTTTATGGTGTTTGACCTGCCAGCGCAACCCGGCTCTTTTACCGAGCGCATTCCGCCACTCAATGCTTTGGTTGCCCAGATCAAACAGCCGTGGGTGGTGGCGGTGGCACAGTACCGCGTTGCAGACCACGCCGCGCTGCAGGCCCAGCTGAAAAAAACCGTCAAGCTTGGCGGTGAAGGCCTGATGCTGCATAGGGGCGACTCGCTTTACAAAGGGCTGCGCAACGACGACCTGCTCAAGGTCAAGACACATGAAGATGCCGAAGCCCGCGTGATCGCCCATATTCCCGGCAAAGGCAAAAACGCCGGGCGACTGGGCGCGCTGCTGGTTGAGATGCCCGCGGAAGCCGGAAAACCTGCTCTGCGATTCAAGCTGGGTACCGGCTTGAGCGATGCGCAGCGCAACAATCCGCCGCCCATCGGCACGCTGGTCACCTACCGCTACCGGGGCCTGAATGACAGCGGCATTCCGCGTTTCGCCAGCTTTATGCGGGTACGCGAAGACGGACTGAATTGATCAATCTCCGCTTGTCCTGAGCTTGTCGAAGGATGGCTTCGACAGGGCCTGTCCTGAGCCCGTCGGGGCTCAGCCCGAACAGATAAACAGGGCGTGGCTTGAGGCCTATCTCTTCACGCAGTCCGCGTAATAACGCAGCTTGCCCTTGGCATCGACCTCGCCTACCAGCCCGTGGATGTCGGTCTCAAAACCCGGGCACTGTGAATTGAACTCGCGCGCAAACTTCAGGTAGTCAACGATTTTCTTGTTGAAAACCTCGCCGGGAATCAGCAAGGGGATGCCCGGTGGGTACGGCGTCACCAGGCCCACCGTGATGCGGCCTTCCAGGTGGTCGATTTCCACCCGCTCGGTCTTGCGCTGGGCAATATGGGCATAGGCCTCGCTCGGCTTCATGGCCGGGGCCAGGTCGCTCAAATACACCTCGGTCGTCAGGCGGGCGATGTCGTATTTGGCGTACAGCGCGTGGATGTGCTGGCACAGGTCGGCCAGTCCCATCTGTTCGTACTTCGGGTACTTCTGGCAGAACTCGGGCAGGATGCGCCACATCGGCTGGTTCTTGGCGTAGTCGTCCTTGAACTGCTGCAGCGCCGTCAGCAATGTGTTCCATCGGCCCTTGGTGATGCCGATGGTGAACATGATGAAGAAGCTGTACAGGCCCGTCTTCTCGACGATCACGCCATGCTCGGCCAGGAATTTGGTCACGATGCTGGCCGGGATGCCGGTTTTCGCAAACTTGCCGTTCAGGTCCAGCCCGGGCGTGACGATGGTGGATTTGATCGGGTCCAGCATGTTGAAGCCGGTTGCCATCTGCCCGAAGCCGTGCCAGTTGTTGGCGCCGTTTTTGGCCATCTTGGCGCTGCGTGACTCGCCCTTGATGATCCAGTCCTTGGCCTCGCCTATACCCTCTTCCACCAGCTTGTCCGGCCCCCAGACCTTGAACCACCAGTCGCTGCCATATTCCTCTGCGATCTTGCGCATGGCGCGGCGGAAATCCAGGGACTCGGCAATGCTTTCCTCCACCAGTGCGGTGCCGCCTGGCGGCTCCATCATGGCGGCGGCCACATCGCAGCTGGCGATGATGCTGTATTGCGGCGAGGTCGATGTATGCATCAGGTAGGCCTCATTGAAGAGGTGCCTGTCGAGCTTGACGTCCTGCGAGTCCTGCACCAGTACATGGCTGGCCTGGCTGATACCGGCCAGCAGCTTGTGGATCGATTGCGTGGCGTAGACCACCGCATTTTTTGGCCGGATGCGGTTCTTGCCCATGGCATGGTAAGTGCCGTAGAAGGGATGGAATGCCGCGTGCGGCAGCCAGGCCTCGTCAAAATGCAGGTTGTCGACATAACCGTCGAGCATGCCCTTGATGGTTTCAGTGTTGTACAGCACGCCGTCGTAAGTGGACTGCGTCAGTGTCAGCACCCGCGGCTTGACGGTTTCTGCGTCAACGCCCTTGAGCAGCGGGTTGGCCGCAATCTTGGCGCGAATGGCTTCCGGCTCGAACTCGCTCTGCGGGATGGGGCCGATGATGCCGAAGTGGTTGCGCGTGGGCTTCAAGAACACAGGCACCGCGCCCGTCATGATGATGGCGTGCAGGATGGACTTGTGGCAGTTGCGGTCCACCACCACCACATCGTCCGGCGCCACAGTGTGGTGCCAGACCATCTTGTTGCTGGTGGACGTGCCGTTGGTCACGAAAAAACAGTGATCGGCATTGAAGATGCGCGCCGCATTGCGCTCGCTGGCGCCAATCGCGCCGTTGTGGTCCAGCAGTTGGCCCAGTTCTTCCACCGCGTTGCAGACGTCGGCGCGCAGCATGTTTTCACCATAAAACTGGTGGTACATCTGGCCGACCGGGCTTTTCAGGAAGGCCACGCCGCCGGAGTGACCCGGGCAGTGCCAGGAGTAGGAGCCGTCTTCAGCGTAGTCCAGCAGCGCCTTGAAGAAGGGCGGCTGTACCCCTTCGAGGTAGCTTTTGGCTTCCCGCAGGATGTGGCGCGCCACAAATTCGGGCGTGTCCTCGAACATATGGATAAAACCATGCAACTCGCGCAGGATGTCGTTGGGGATGTGGCGCGAGGTCTTGGTCTCGCCGTACACATAAATCGGCACATCCAGGTTCTTGCGGCGCACTTCTTCAATGAAATTGCGCAGGTCCAGCACGGCCGGGTCCAGGTCCGGGCCCGGGGTGAATTCCTCATCGTCGATCGACAGGATAAAGGCACTGGCGCGGCTTTGTTGTTGCGCGAACTGCGACAGGTCGCCGTAGCTGGTCACGCCAAGCACTTCAAAACCCTCGGTCTCGATGGCTTGCGCGAGCGCACGGATACCCAGGCCCGAGGTGTTCTCGGAGCGGAAGTCTTCGTCAATGATGACGATGGGAAAACGGAATTTCATAAGCGTGGTGTATCGTGCTGGCGGTGTAATGACACAGGTGCAGCTGCCGTTTGAGGCTGCGCGAATGTGCGAAGTGTACGGAAATAATGTGTCTGCCCCATTGTGCGGGGGCTATTTGCCTCAAAATGTAGCTCGGTGCCTACAAATCAGAGGCAAACAAAAGTAAAGGGAACAGTTCATGGCGGAATCGACCATCTGGTGGTTGCTGGCAGGCGCGGCAGTGGCCATAGAGCTCGCAACAGGCACTTTTTACCTGCTGATGCTGTGCATGGGCATGGTTGCCGCGGCCATCTCCGCGCACCTGGGACTGCCTGTTACCGGCCAGATCATCACGGCCGCCATTGTAGGCGGTGGTGCAGTTGCGCTCTGGCACTGGCGCAAGAGCAAGCAGCCAAAGGTAGCACCTGTCAATGCGAACCCTGATGTGCACATCGATATCGGGGAGCCCGTACAGGTTGAGCGCTGGAATGCCGATGGCACGGCCAGCGTGAAATACCGCGGCGCCAACTGGACAGCCGTGCTGGCCGCAACAGCGCCCGGTTCACCGGATTCACATGGTCCCGGTCAGTTCCGCATCAAGGAGATGCAGGGTAGCCGGCTGGTGATTGAAAAACCCTGACCATCGCTCAGGGTTTTGTAGTTTCGAAAAAAGCTGCGGCATCTTGCCCGCAACATCTCATCTACTGGAGAAATAATGGAAATCGCGCTCATCATACTTATCGTTGCGGTCATCTTTATCGTGCGCAGCATCAAGGTTGTTCCACAGCAAAATGCCTGGGTGGTGGAGCGGCTGGGCAAATACCACGGCTCGCTGACGCCGGGACTGAATTTCCTGGTGCCTTTTGTCGACAAGGTGGCCTACAAACACAGCCTCAAGGAAATCCCGCTCGACGTTCCAAGCCAGGTCTGCATCACGCGCGACAACACCCAGCTCCAGGTCGATGGTATTTTGTATTTCCAGGTCACCGACCCCATGCGCGCCAGCTACGGCTCGTCCAACTACATCGTGGCCGTCACCCAACTGGCCCAGACCTCGCTGCGCTCCGTCATCGGCAAGCTTGAGCTGGACAAGACCTTTGAAGAACGCGACATCATCAATGCGCAAGTCGTGGCCGCCATTGACGAAGCAGCGCTGAACTGGGGCGTGAAGGTTCTGCGCTACGAGATCAAGGACCTGACGCCGCCAAAGGAGATCCTGCATGCCATGCAGTCGCAGATCACGGCTGAGCGTGAAAAGCGCGCGCTGATCGCCGCCTCCGAAGGCCGCCGCCAGGAACAGATCAACATCGCCACCGGCGAACGCGAGGCCTTTATTGCCCGCTCGGAAGGCGAAAAACTGGCAGCCATCAATAACGCACAGGGTGAAGCCGCAGCCATCATGGCCGTGGCCGATGCCAATGCAAAAGCCATTGAACTCGTGGCAGCGGCCATTCGCCAGCCCGGCGGCGAGCAGGCGGTGCAGCTTAAGGTGGCGGAAAAAGCCGTCGAGGCCTATTCGCAGGTTGCAAAAGAATCCAAAACCACGCTGATAGTGCCCAGCAACATGACCGAAGTGTCGGCATTGATAGGCTCGGCCATGAAGATGGTGCAGGTCAACAAGGCCTGATTACAGGACTGCCGGGGCCCGCAATGGAAACACAAAATGTCCTGGGCACGGCGCTTGTGCCCTGCTCCTACGACCCGCTCACGGGTTATTTTCGTGACGGCTGCTGTAATACGGACGCTTCCGACCTGGGCTCGCATCTGGTTTGTGTGCGTGTCACCAAAGAGTTTCTGGCATTTTCAGTGGCGCGCGGCAATGACCTCGTTACGCCACGGCCGGAATACCGGTTTGCCGGCCTGAAAGCCGGCGACCGCTGGTGTCTATGCGCCAACCGCTGGCGCGAAGCCCTGGAGGCGGGCATGGCGCCGCCCGTGGTACTGGAGTCCACCCACCTCAGCGCCCTGAGATTTGTCACACTGGAGCAGCTGGAAAAGCATCGCTTTCACGGGGTGCTTCACTAAATGCAGCATTTCCGCAGGCCTTGTCCCACCGGACGGCGTCAAACCCCGCCGAGGACTGCTACAATCAGAGGCTTCGCGGAAGGGTGGATGAGCGGTTTAAGTCACACGCCTGGAAAGCGTGCGTAGGGTTAAACCTACCGCGGGTTCGAATCCCGCCTCTTCCGCCAACGATCAATCCAGTTTGATCCAATACAGTCTCCAAACTGTCCTGAAAGCCCCACTAGCTGGGGCTTTTTTGTTTTTTATTGTCCAGTCTTGTTTTTTGACATCCGGCCGTTTTGGGGGCAAAGTTGGGGGCATAAAGTAGGGGCGATTCCCCTATGTACTGAAAAGTCCCCCAAATGCCCCTAACAGACACTGCTTGCAAAAACGCTAAATGCCCTGCGGACAAAGCCCGAACACGCTTCACCGACGCGGGTGGACTGTATTTGGAGGTAGTTCCCACCGGGGGCAAACACTGGCGCTGGAAATATCGGTTTGGTGGGAAAGAAAAGCGTCTTGCGCTTGGCACTTACCCCCAAGTCAGCTTGGCGATAGCCCGCAGGACTCGTGATGATGCCCGTGTGATGCTTAAATCCGGTACCGACCCGGTTGCAGCCAAGCAGGACTTGAAGCGCGTCGCCAAAGTGAGCCTTGAGACAACCTTTGAGCCCGTCGCTCGCGCCTGGCATGAACACTGGAAGAGCTCCAAGTCTCCTCGCCATGCCGACTATGTTCTGCGCCGGCTTGAGGCAGATGTCTTTCCTGAGATCGGCAAACGCCCTATCGCAGACCTGACCGCGCCCATATTGCTGGCTGTGGCGAAGAAAATCGAGACGCGAGGTGCCGTTGACATTGCAAAACGCGCCTGGCAAACCTGCGGCCAGATCTTTAGGTACGCCGTAGCAAATGGCCTATTGGAGCGCAACCCAGCTACTGACGTGAAACCCTCTGACGCACTCAAACCCCGCATCAAAACCCACTATGCCCGGCTTGAGGCCAAAGAAATGCCTGAGCTGCTGCGAAAAATTGAGGCATACCAAGGTACCCCAGCCACACGCCTTTCTATGAAACTGATGGCTTTGACGTTCGTGCGTACCGGAGAGCTGATTGCGGCTCACTGGGATGAGTTTGACTTGGAGGCCGCAGAATGGCGCATTCCAAAAGAACGAATGAAGATGAAAACGCCGCACGTCGTGCCACTTTCTACTCAAGCAGTAGAGGTCCTGGCTGCCATCCATGAGCTGAGGGGCTTGAACGGATTGCTTTTCCACGGCGAACGTGATCATGACAAACCGATGAGCAACAACACGATATTGGGTGCACTTAAGCGCATGGGGTACGCCGGCCGAATGACGGGCCACGGGTTTCGGGGTGTTGCTTCGACGATTCTGCATGAAATGGGTCACCGTCACGACATCATCGAGTTGCAGCTGGCCCACCAGGAGCGTAACGACGTCAGCGCTGCATACAACTTCGCCACCTACTTACCCCAACGCCGCAAGATGATGCAGGAGTGGGCGGATCATCTGGACAAAATGCGAAGTAACGCAAAGTTTCTATCCATTGCGGGCACAAAAAGGGCATAAATCATGACCAGCCAAAAGGTTCATAGCTGAATTTAATTTGCGCACAGCCTAGAAGGTTGCGGATTGATAGCATCGCCCTTCAAAGCTCGTCCTAATCCTGTAACTTATGCCAGTTTTTTAAATCTTTAAAAACCATATCAACCACAGCTGAGCGAGTTATACCTCTGTCATTAGCCAACTTATTAATGTTTCTATTGGCAGCTATTGACAGAGAAAAATTTCGCTGCTTTTTATCTGGATTTTCTCTTGCTCTTCTATTATTAAAATACGATTGTGTAGATTTAAAATCCAACCTTAGTTGCGCTGCATTCGCTCTATTCTTGTAATAGAAAATGCGGATGTCTTCAACATCTCCAAATCTTTCAAAATACGGACTGGCACTCGCATTAGGATAACGTTTTCTAAAGTTATAGTCTGCGGCAACGACTTTATCCGGGTCGTCATTAAACCAATCCAGATAGTTCATCTCACGAACAATCCTAGAGACTTCCTTGGCCACGCCAGAGACGTACATTTCTTTGTCCGTGGTTGATATTCCGTCAATGAAAAATATGAATTTTTCTTTTGTTTGAAATTTTGATACTAAATAACCGCGAACATTGAAGTGCTGGAGCAAGATAAAAATTTGCTCTTCAATTAAAGATAATTGTGATCGCGACTCTCCGATGAAGTCGAACGCATCGATATCAATTTTTGATTCCCTCAAATACCTATAGATAACAAGCTGTTCTCCAACACTTTTATTCAGCTGTAGATGTGTTGCTATTTGGCGCTTCACTTCAAATAAAGGATTTTGATAGGTATCGCTATCAATTCCTAACGTTCCAACCATAAATCGTAATTCCCTCATTCCCCCATTGAACGAAGGAAAGGTTTCGTTGAATTTACGCAGCAAAAAATCATTAGTAGAGATAGTCACAAGCACTTCGATATGTAGCCGTCATACATAAATCATACTGCGCAAATACCGGTGTAATCAGCAGAAAATCCGGATATTTTCAAGGTTGCATCTAGGTGTTAACACTCGCTAATGACTACGCGTGCATGCCTATAGCCCGTTTTCGGTGATTCAGTAGCCGCGCATTTCAACTTCCAGACCCAAACTTTCTGAGTGCTTAGTCGAAGGACTAGTGGGGCGATTTCCTGCTTTTGCGCCCATAAGCCTTCGCTTAGCGGCCATCGATAGCAACCAGCAAGCTCGAATCAGATTGAATCTTTTCTCTTGCCATCTCTAGAAATCCAGCCAGCCCACCGCGCAATAAATTTGTTCCCTTCTTCGGTTGCGAGGAATTGCTTTGCTTCCGTGGACCCTTCCGGCACGAATGACCGCAAGCTTGCTGCGATATCCTTACCCTTCCCCTTTACATGAAGGAACGAATTTTTAAGTGGATTCGCAGATGAAGTGTCAGGAGGCAAGTCAGAGTTCTTGAATATCGTCATCGGCTGGCCTTTGGCGCCAGGCACCTTGATGACTAGAATTGGCGGTCCAAGATCTCGTCCCCTTGCTGCGGAACTAGCCCCACTCTTTCTGCCATTGGCTCTGAAGGTCACTCCAAACGAATTGGCACCGGCCTTGAAAGCATTGATATCGTAGATTGCCTCGATACTGGGAAGCATTGATGGGTCTTCTTCAACCAATTCCTTAATGCTGATCGGCGGCTTAGCTTCAAGCATCTTTTCGACTATCGAAGCGACCGCCAGTTTTCGTTCCTTTCGTAAGGCGAGCTGGGCCTCGTTGAATTTCTTAACCTCCTCGTAAATCCTCGGATCTGTAGACCCGTTCCTGATTAGTTCAATCAATTCGTCTCGGCGTGCTGGTTCTTTATGTTGCATTTGTCTTCCAGATGAAAATCACATCTTATCCCAGAGATCAATTAATACATTACTCCTGGAAATGAATCGTATTTCGCAAGCGAAGATAGAACCGTCGATGTATAAATCCTCCGCAATGCCTATATTGGGATTTCCAAGGTCTCTTGAACACGTGGTCTACCTCTAACGCTACCATCACACTCAACAAGCTCTCCCCGCCCCATGGTGCGAAAGTTCTTGGTGGGTCGATACGGCAGGTGCTGCTCCATTTTGAATAGATAGTCGATGACGGAATTCAGGTTATGGATCATTCTTTCATCGCGGTGGTCAATTAACCCAATTCCACATTTCCCCTGCAACAATAGAGCCTTTTTATTCAAATTACTGGAATGCGCCCAGGCCGTAATTCCAACGATTCGGTTCCAATAGGAACATACTCCCATGGCATAGTGTCCATCTTTATTAACCCTTTGACCGTTAAAAAAGAGGAGTAAATGCAGGTGAGGTCCTCTTTCAGAACCGAATTCCATCATCCAGATATAGCCAACCATAAATTCAAATAGACCATTGCTTCGCCTGTTGTGAAAGAAAAGGTCACGATGAGTTTGCAGTTGCTCAATGGTCCCGGCATTTGCTCTGTATCCAAGATCGACTCTTAAGACCATAAGCTTTGAATAGGAACGAAAAAGGCCAGAGACATATCCTTTATAAAGAATTTTCTGGCTTTCCGTTAGCACCTTACGATCTTCGATTAGTTTTGTATAGATAGAATGCCGATAGATCCTTCTGATACATAAAACAAGGTCGTTGAATAGCAATGCCTGCTCAGGCGTTACGCGATAGGGATCGAGATCATCCAGAATGAATTGCTGCTCCGCACAGCTTTCGTAAAACAACTGAACCTCAACAGAGTACGTTAACGTAAAGTCAGGACGTTGCTGGTTTGGAAGGAACAAGCTAATAAAACTTGCTAATTTAGCGTGACTCTTGATGACAGCTTTAGGTTTAACATCAAAAGGTAGCCAGATAGAGCTAATACAGAGCTGGACAAACTGTTGAATACTATCCAGATACCCTGTCGATTGAATTTGTACGTTCATTTAAATTTAATTTCTTGTTGATTATTTGATAACGATGGAATGCGAATGACGCATCCATCTATTCGACTAGTCATTTCAATACCTATAACACTTATATCCTTAATGCCTTAGTTCCTGGATGCTTGATTTGATGCACTTATCGAAAGATTTAATGCTCAACTGGGCGTATGACCAGGGTTTTAGCGGTACACATACTTATATTTATTGAACATAAAAAAATCAGCACATGCTTGTCAAACGCGAACCATGTGAATGTGCTGTGACACTCTTCCGTGTGGCTCGGATGCACACCCGACGACAAATAAATATCTGACCGCTGCCGTTCGGCATCATTCGGGTTCTTGCCCCGGTTGGGCTTACCGGCGCTTCAGCTGGGTCGCATCAAAAGCGGTTTGGCTTTGCAGGTAGCACAACCGGCAGACCCGCGACTTCTAGCGGAAAAAAAGCTTCGCAGCCGTCTATCGCAGACTCGACAAAACTTTCAGCCGCGAATTTTTAGTGCTGGCTAAGCAAGCGATCTGAGATCAGTAGTAAACGTCGTTGCAGAGCAGGTGTGACCGCCGCGAGCACCCAACGGTAAAAAATACGGCGCAGGTGGATTGATATGGACACGGCTGGAGGCGAGCCACTCAGGCATCGCAAAAGTAGTCGTCCAGGTTCAATCAATCTCAACTAGCCCTTTTAAGGATCCCTATGTCTACACGTCAACAGGTATTACGCATACGCCAGGTCTGTGCAAAGCTTTCAATCTCTCGCAGTTCGTTGTACGAGAAGATTTCGCCCCAGTCGGGGCGTTACGACGCCAGCTTTCCCCGTCCGTTCAAGATTGGTGGCGCGGCCACTGCAGTAGGATTTCTGGAGGAATCTATCGACGCCTGGATCCTCCGACAAGCTACTGCTACCACCGCTGTAGCCGGCGTGGCTTGAAAGAGCCTGGGGTGGGGGCTTAGGCCCCTCTCCCTGCCCTGCTTAAAGCCCCACCCATTCTGAGTGTCGTCAGCAGTACATTAGTCCAAGGCATGACCTTTGATTCACGTGCACCGACGTACGTAAATTTTTACATTGAAGGACGAAATCAACACCGGCCGCATCTGTCGATCACCCTCAAAAATACGAGAGTGATCGACAAGCAGCGGATGTTGATTTTTAAGATTTTGAGTAAAGCAAGGCAGTGACGCGTGAGAATTATCTGTCTCTCGGGGGGTGATTTGAGTACCCGGCGTCACTTCTGCATAACATCCGGCAGTGCCATGAAACTTTCCATGGGATTGATAAGCTCTGCGCGCAGCTTCACTCATTTGGCAAAGTATCTGCCGCTATAAAAAATGATCTTGCCTAATATCACGGGGCACTGGTTCATGCTTCTGCTACGGCCCAAGCGCCGTTGATCGCCTTTAAGGGCCAAGCAACATCCCATCTCAACGCCCGCTAAAGAATGGCTGTATGCGACCAAAGGCGATCATTGGCGATCCAGAAAATTGATGCACTCAAGATCAAGGGCTTGGGGCTCGCCGTTGCCAATTTTCTCCACTTCACCCACCCAACCTAGTCTGTTCTTTCAACACAGCTGTATGTTAATCAGTTGCCCTGCATTCACTAAGCCTGAGCTAAGTGTTGATCCACACACTTGCGCCATTAAATATGGAAGGCGGTGCAGGCATGAACACTACAACAATTGGAGATACGCCTCAGAAAATGGAGCGATTTCTCAACAAGGTTCCAGAGGTTTCTCTCGCTTTTTGGATCATCAAAATACTTTCCACCACCGTCGGCGAAACTGGCGCAGACTTCCTGGCAGTTAACGCCGGCTGGGGGCAAGGGCTCACCCGTGGCGTTATGTGCACTCTGCTGGCGATTGCGCTGATTCTTCAGTTCCGCAAGACCCGTTACACCCCGTGGACCTACTGGTTGACGGTGGTGCTCATTAGCGTCGTCGGCACGCAAATTACCGATGCATTGACCGATGGGTTGGGCGTGAGCCTTTATGTGAGCACAGGTGTATTTGCCGTGGGTCTGGCTGTGATTTTCGGACTCTGGTATTACCTGGAGCGAACCCTTTCGATTCACAAGATAACGACGCGCCGCAGGGAATTGTTTTACTGGGCTGCGGTCCTTTGTACCTTTGCGTTGGGCACCGCTGGTGGCGATCTGGCCACCGAAGCATTGGGCCTTGGCTTTATGTGGGGTTCCTTGTCATTCGGGATTCTGATTGCCGTAACCCTGGTGAGTTGGCGGTTGGGCGCAAACGCCGTTCTCATGTTCTGGATAGGCTACATCCTGACGCGACCTTTTGGCGCTGCCTTAGGTGACATGCTGACCCAAACCAAAGCCTATGGCGGTCTGGGTTTGGGCGCCATGTTGACCAGCGCCATCTTCCTGACCGTGATCGTGGTACTTGTGACCGCAGCCCAGCTCAATAGCGGTACCGCATCTGCGGCCGAAAAAGCCTAGCAGCGATTTCACCACATCATCTTTACACCAATACATCAAAGGAATCATCATGCAGTCCCTCCGTGCCTTCAAGGGTCAACTCACGACGCTCACTGTCATCGCATTGTTAGCTCTGGCAACAGGCTGCTCGAAACCGGCCGAGGTTTCTGGTGCAAAGAGTATTCAGGCAACAACGCCCGCCAGCTCAAGTACCAACGTGCCAAACAAAACTGCCTCAAAACTCGGCGACCTGTCGGCTTTTCGAGCCATTGCCGCAGACGTTGACGGCCTGGTGGGCAAAGGGGACTTACCGGCCGCCAAAACCCGGATCAAGGATCTCGAAGTGGCGTGGGATTCGGCAGAAGCCGGTTTGAAACCGAGAGATGCCGACAACTGGCATATCGTTGACAAAGCGATAGACGGCGCACTGAAGGCGCTGCGCGCAGGCACGCCCGTCGCAGCAGAATGCAAACAGGCTACAAGCGACATGCTCAAAGCAATGGACAGCGTGCAAGGCAAGTAATCCTGTTTTCATTTGCACAGAATGCCATCGCGTCGCCCGACCAAAGTCTTGATCAGGGCAGCCTTGCGCAGCGAGCCATGGAACTATTTTCATGTCAGTCTTCTACGGGTAGCTGAGAAATGGAAGGATGAAAATCCTGCCAACAAACCACTCACGTTGATATTCCCGGCTCTCGTTTCTCACCGATCGGACCTCCATGCTTGATTTCATCCGAGGCCTCAAGGCGCGCGCCCTTCAAAGACATGACAGAGCGACGTGGATGCTTTTTTTCAGACTCGCTGCCGGCGCGGTGGTGCTGATTGTCGCGACCACGATATTCGGCAACATTGCAGAGGACGTCGCAACCAGTGACTCTATCGTGCAGGTCGATAAGACTGTCGCTGATTGGTTTTACCAACATACGACTCCCGCGCTTACCAAAGTCATGCTGGTGATCACGAACATGCATGGGACATTACCTGTCTCGATGGCTGTCATTACTTTATGCGCATGGCTGGCCTGGCGCCGCAACTGGTATTGGTTGCTGTGCGTTGGCCTGACCGTGCCCGAGGGGATGCTTCTTAACGTGGGGATGAAATACGCATTCCAAAGGAGTCGGCCCAGCTTCGACAATCAGCTTCTGACGCTGACGACCTACAGCTTCCCTAGCGGTCATGTTGCCGGTGCTACGTTGTTGTACGGCGTGGTCGTTGCACTCCTGCTACCCCAGGTCAGGTCATGGAAGGCTCGCGCGCTTCTAGTCTGGGTTGCCCTTTTCATTGTGTCTGTTGTGGCAATTACCCGCATGTACCTTGGCGTGCACTATCTGACCGACGTCCTTGCAGCTTTCGCCGAAAGTATTGCGTGGCTGGCGCTTTGCATCACCGGTGTTCATGCTTACTGGGAGCGAAAGTTTTGGATTGCCCCTCCGCCTTCTTAAAACTAAATACGTCTTTACGTAAAAGAGCTGTTGGACTTGACCCGTTTTCGTAGACACATTTCAGCTTCCAGTACGAAGCTGCTCGAATGCCAGCGGGCTCAGAAGGTCAAGAT
>NZ_JBHSRS010000067.1:0-18715 GCF_042659145.1 Polaromonas aquatica
CGCGGCTTGGCCCGTGGCCACCGGCTGATCGAGCAGACCTGTTTCGAGCGTTTCGCCATGCAACGCCTGAACACCGAGGGCACGCTCTACGAGCTGGCGATTCCCTACCTGTCCCGCGAATTGCTGGACGAGGTGATTGCCACGCTTCTCGATGACATGTACCGCATCGCCGAGGACAACCAGTGCCTGCTGGAAACCTCGTTTCACGAACCCGCCACCGACACCTATTGGGATTGAGGTAATAGGTCGCCAAGGGAGGTAGGACCTGCAGTTGACCTGTCAAGCGCTCCGTTTTGACGGTGCCGCTGTCTGGGTCAGGAGCATGTTTGCATACCTTGACACACCGAATTTGAACATCCCCCTGAAGTTCACGTGTGAGAAGTGGGCTGGACCCATCCGCGCCAGCCACGCGTCCTCGATCTTCTGGTTGGAACGGCGCCACTTGTCGACGGTTTCCTGCATGCGGTGAGTATTCCAGGCCACTACAAGGTTGGTTAGCAAGGTATGTGAACCGGATATCGCAATCATTTCGTCGCGCCGGCGCCCACGTTCCGGGGACACCTTGCCAAAATAGACTGCGCGCTGCAGCTGGTGTACCGACTCGCCTCGGTTCAGGATGGTGTGAATCTCGCGGCGAAACGCCGTATTGCTGAAGTAGTCGCACAAAAACAGCGTGCGCAGTAGCCGACCCAGCTGGTCGGCCGCCCTATGGACCGGGTCACCTTGCGCGGCGCTGCCAAAGCGCTGCAGGGCAACGTTGGCGCTGACGCGGCCGCTGCGAATCGACGCAGCCAGCCGCAACAGTTCATCCCAGCCCTTGCGGATAGCACCCAGTGACACATCGCGTACCAGCACCTGGTCCAGTCCTTCCGGCGCTTCCATGATGCGCGGCAGGAACAGCTTGCGCTCGGCCAGGTCACGCAAACGGGGACATAGATCAAAACCCAGTAACTTGGAAATCGCCATGGCAGGATTGGTATAGCCGTGCGTATCGACGGCAAGCAGTGACAGGCGTACCCGGTCGGTGCTGTCGTTGTAGCGAACTACGCCTTCAATGGCCGGACCGGCCTGGCGCTCATTGAGAACAATTGGCTGGTCATAGATGATGCCGTGCTGGTCAAGCACATGGGTGTACATGCCCGCAGCATGTGTGCGTCGTCGCGGGTCTACCCGGGCGTTCCAGAGATGCTTGGAGGCATCCAGGCTCATCATATCGCTGGACGCCGTTTTGCCGCTGCCCCAGAGTTCAGCAATCGCGTGCCGGCCCTGGAACTCAACCACACGCGCATTCGCCCGACGCAGCCGGCCTGAGGCTTCCAGAGCCCGCATGGCCACCGAGACCTGATCCGGATCGAGCTGGGGCGTCATGGCGGCCACGCTTTTGGCATCAATTTCAGTACCGTGGGCAATCAATGCAGCATACAAGGCGACCAATTCCCGTTCATCCCTGGCCCGGCGTGCCAGCAAGATCTCGCTGAAATTGGTTTGGGCATCCATCTCCAGCAACAAATCGGGAAATTGCACGTCCCCGATCTGCTTGAACATCAGGTCGCGGGTGCGCTTGGGGTCAATTTCTTCTGGCAAGGCCTGCAATGCGGGCAGGTGCAGCGTGCCTTGTGCATCGACACTGAGTTTGCCTTGCTGTTTGGCGTCTGCCACCGCCTGCAGCCCGACTTCGATGTGCTTGAGCAAGGGCTCCAGAAAAATGTCCGCGTCAGCCGGCATGCCGAGAATGGACAGATGGCGCTCCCGGTCTTTGGCCCAGTCAGTGGGTGCAATCAACATCTGGTCACGCTCCCGGTAGGAGAAACTGTGATCAATCCAGACGGAGCCGCGGCGCAGGCTTTTACGAAGACCCACCATGGCGCAGGCTTCCATGGCTTTGAGGGCTTTTTTGCGGTCAGGGTCATCCACCAGGTTCCGCCAGGGTTTGTCGATGGGGAAAGCCCGGTCTTGGGGCAGCTCGGTCAACTTGCCGGCGTAGATGTTCTTGAGCGAGGTAAGCAGCTTCAGGCTGTTGTCATTGGCTCGCCCCTCAAAGTTCAGATCCTGCAGACTGCTGAGCAGCGCCCGCACCCGGGTGGGTTCTTCGGTCAGCATTTGCCGAACGCTTGCAGCGTGGCTGTTGTTGGCGGCCTGAACTACGTCCGCCACCAGTTCGCCGATGGCCGCCAAACGCTCATCGGCTGACCGGCTGGTGTCGTCCACGAGGGATTTGATGGAGACGAGGCGCTCGCGGTACTCCACAGATGAGCGCGCCTGGCGGGTCTGGGTTTTGTCATACGCTTGGCGGACGAGGTCGGACACCCGCCGGCCCGACTGATAAATCACCATATCCGTCAATTCAAGCAGGCTGATCCGCAAAAAGAAAACCAGCTCAATGGTCTGCGATGACTCCTTGAGCTCCCGGGTCTTGGCGGGGCGGCGTGCCTGGATAGCTTGGGCGTAGCCGCGTTGTTTCTCCAGTGGGATGGACTCGAAGGTCCAGGTATGGACCTCAAGGCTTTTGAGGAACCTGATTTTTTCGAGCGTTTCTGCGAGAGTGGTTGGGCTGTGGCGCTTGGGCGGCGTCTTGAGCCATTCCAGCACCGTGAAGGAGCCGCCCTTGTGCAGCCCAAAAACCACCGATTGGCAGCGCGTGATGGCGTTGCCGGGAATGACTGCCTTGATAGCCTTCAGAATGGCCGCATCGACGCCAGCATGGCATTGGCGGGCAAGATCTCGAACCTGCCGGTCCCCGAGGATGAGCAACTTTCTTTCATAAAGCCAATGGTTGGCAGCAGTGACCAGTTCATCGACAGAGTTGACCTCGTTGGCCTGGGCGCTGAGATGGCTGACGAGGAGATCGCTACCGGCCTGGTCAATGTCCTTTAGACCCAGGTAGTCCTTAAGCCAAAGTAGATGCTCATACAGCGTTTGGCGCCGTGTGTAGAGGGAGCGCAGCGTCGCAATCGTAGGTGGCTGGACGCCAAGTGCTTCGCCCACATGTGCAAGCAACATCTTTGGCAGCGCTGAAAACCGGTCGAGGGGACGGCCGCAAGCCCTCAGAAAGACGAGCAGCACTGCTACGGCAGTGCGACGATCCGCTCGAAATCGCTCGTTTATGGCGGCGAGGTCCGCAGCAGAAAGCCGGAAATATTGCTGAACATCAAACTCAGAGAGGCGAACCGGTAGGCTGTCAACACCTACATACCGCAATTCATAGTTGGCCATGAAACACCCGCGAATGGACGATTTGGCAACTTTAATTGAAACTGGAAGAGGCCAGGGCCCGCACAGAGCCTAGGTTCCGACGGTAACCGTGTCAATTTGCATTGAAAGTACGATTACCCCAACGAGTGCTTTCGCTATCTTTTCGGCAAGTTCATGCTCTTTGCGGTCTTTCAGTCCCTCCAGACGAATCCTCAGAACGAGGCTGAATCTGTAGAAAACCAAAAACATTGCAACTGCCATGGCAGTGGTGAGATGTGAGTTTTCAGCAAGGCCGAAAACGCCGGCAACAACAGCACCCAATGTCGAGAAGGTGTTGGCAAAGTTGAGAAAATTCTCAAGCCATGCCTGGCTGTCCAGTCGCTTGTTGAGTGCGTTGAGTAAGCCATCTAGGATGGCTTTCATGTTCATATTTGCTCCCCTTGTAGTTATTTTGAAATAACCGACCAGGGAGCTCCCCAACTGGGGAACCCCAGTCGGGTGTGGTTTAGGCGTGTACACGACACGCACATCGCATGGTGCGAAGTGGATAAATTTTAGCTTGTGTTTCAGGCCCTGCGGGCAGCTTTTCAACGTACTGGCGGCCTGTAGGTGAATTTCACCTGGACGTTCATTGAAAGGAACCAGCGGTAATCATGTCTCGCATAGTAGGCAAGTGAACCAGCGCGTGGTTATGAGGCTTTGCATCAGGCGCAGCACTTCGCGCCCGAGGTGCATCAGCTTGCCTTGAGCCGTAACGAATAAACGCTTTTGAGTCCAGCCATGGCCGCCGCTTCGGTGGGGCCGTATTCAGTGATCCAGTGACGAATCACGGTGTTGCGCACCACACCGGGCCCCTTGGCAACGTAGGTCACGCTCTCCAGTTGTTTCATGTCGCGCAGCCGCAAGAGCGCTTGACTGACCGTGTGATAAACGCTGGTGGAGTCCATCAGCGGGAAGACTTCCGTACCTGAACGAGCGCGGCGTGCAACAAAGAGTGGGCCATTCTGACCATGGGTGGCCATGAACTGGTCACGCTGGCGTAACGGACCTGTGGCAGCACTGCGTTCCACCAGGAGGCGCTGCCGCCATGCCAGCCAGGCGCGTACAAGAGGTGCAAGATGCGGCCGGATGGGCAGCGTGCGGCCGACATGACTACTTGTCTCCATGACATCGAGCAGCAGTTCAGGTCCGGGTGTCGCCAATATGGATTGCTGAACATTGGACGTTGCAACGGCCCTGCCCTGTGTCGCTTCCACAAGATCCATGCCGCGCAGCGCGATCAATTCGGTGACGGTGATGCCGGTTTCCACCAGTACGGCGAGGATGGCCCGGTCACGCGCATACCACCAGTTGGCTTCAGTCTTCTTTGGAAAAATGGCCTCGATGGTTGATGGCTGCACCAGGATGCTGAATACGAACGGTTCCAGCACCTGCGAGATGCGGTCACTCTCCGAAATCGTCGGTTTATCCTTCTCATCCATGCCCAGCGCCGGGTTCTGGTCGACCAACTTGCCTTTCAGCGCCACGGCGTAGACCCCGCGCAGCAAGCGCCAGTAACGCTGGCGCGTGTAGGAAGACATGCGATTCGGGTTGATGGCATGCCGGCGTGTGACGCCTTGGCCCGGCGCCGCGCCCTGCAGGAAGGTTTGGATGTCCGTGAGCTGTATGGCATCCCAGGCAATTTCTCGTAGAAGGCACCACGAAAGCCAGGCCATCCACAGCGGCTTGTACTTACCGATGGACGCTTCTGACAAATCGCCACGGGCATTTTCTCCTTTGGCCCAAAGATTGAAAGCCTGCTCGGCGGGGAGGACGCCTTCGACTGGTGGCGCTGTCGTTTTGGGTTTCACTGCATTTCCTTGTTTTCGATTGGCGACCTGCAGCCTTGATCCGCTTCAGCCCCATAAAGTGGGACACCCAATCCAGACGTCGGGCGCAATCGGCATTGTCCTTGGCGAAACGTATTGCCAGGGTTGCGACTGGGAGTTGGCCAAGGGTGCAACGGATGCCGCGCATGCTTGGCGCTGCCGCTGCTGAGCCTGCTTTCCCAGTTGGACGCGAGAAAGTGCGCACTCAGTCTCAGGCGTGCGACGTTCGTGCGAAGCAACACGTTTGTGCTGGCCATGGTGATGACTATGCCAGCACCAGGCACAGGGCATGGCGCAATTGCGAACCCATCGTTTGGGTGATGTGCTGGGGCGCGGCCATGGCGTTGTGCAGGTTGATGGTGGCCTGGGCCATGGTCTGGAAGTTGGCAATGGCCGGCTCGGAGAGCTCGATGTGCGCGTTCACACGTTCACCTTGAACATTCACGATCAGGGGGTTGAAGTTCAGGCTCAACAAGGTCGCCATGTTGTCCGCTTGAGGGCTTAAAAAGTGCATCCAGTAGGGCCACTGCGTGGTGATGGCCTGGAAGAAGTGCGCGATCGCACGAATCTGGGCGATTTCGTGAGGCTCCCGGTTGTAACCACTGAATGCCAGTCGCAGGCGGCTCATGTTCTGGGCGCAGGCCATGGGCGTATCTGTCAAGGCCATCAGGCGGTCCACCGCGGAGCCAATGCGGCCGCTTTCCACCTCCCGGCGGGTGAATGTCAGGTCGATGGTGGGCAGGACGGCGCGGGTGAGCGCGCTCGACAGGTTGGAGTCAGCCCAAGGGCTGGGCCCGTCATACGCCGGCGGCGCGGCGCGCTGCAGAAACTGCTGGTGGAGCCAATCGGCGAGCTTGTGTGGAGGGGGCGGGGAAGGGGTGTGCTTGGCGTTCATATTTGTTCAATCTACACCAATTCAAAGCTAGCGCAAGGCCCCTCCTCCCCCCTTGATAGACCGGTATTTTGCGACCGCCCAATTCGCGCTGCGCTGGGATTTGCGGCGTGGCCCGTGTGTAAGGTGGAATTAAGGGGGAAAAAAGGTCTATCAAGGTGGGGGAGGGGTCGAAAAAGAGACGTCGTTTGATGTGGGATGAGAGGGTGCGTTTGGTGTAGATCGAATTACTTTGTAGTTGCATTTCAATGATGGATTGCTGTAAACTCATAGCCATTCCCTTGTCCGAGGCTGTGTCCAAATGGCTGCCATGCAAGGGTCTGCGGGTCCAGTGCCCGCCTTTAACTGAGCAATGACCGCGATCCACGATCGCGCCTTTTTGCATCCGTGCCGTTCTGGTGCGGAATTGATCCCTCTTTGAATCTTTGGTCTGTCCGGACGCGCATTCGTGCGTCTGTCGGTATCTGTCTCTGAACTTGTGCGCAACGCGGCCGCTCGCGTGTGCATTGCCACGTCCGCTGGCCACCCTCCCCCTTTTTGCCACTCGTCTGCCCTACCCTGGGCCGATTCCCAAAGCATATGCACGCCTGCGCCTGCCTGTGCTTTGGGAATCGATGGTCGATTCACTAAACCCCTGGAGAGCTCCCATGTCCACATCTATTTCGTCTGCCAAATCTGGCCCACAACAGTTCGCCGCCCTGGACCAGGCGCTGAAAAACTTTGACCGTCTGAGCGTGCGCCCGCCGGCCGGACAACCCGCTCATGCGCCGGATCTGGACGCAGCTGGCGCCGAGTTGCCCCCGCTGCTGGCCAGGCATATCAGCAAGGCCTTGAATACCACCTCGCAAGGAATTCCGCCCGAGTTCGCCAATGCATGGGAATGGGCCGCGTCCTGGGTGAGCGAAAACGGTGTCACCCTGCCGCCCGACACCTCCTACTACCGCGGGTTGCGCAACTGGTTCTGCTACCAGGTGAGCATGAACAAGAAAAACAAGCTCAGCGCGAAGTCCCGCGCCCTGCTGGCCCAGCACAAAATTGATCTTTCAAAATACCGTGCCGACAATACCGGCCGTGGCCATCGCATGGATGATGACTTTTACATACATGCATTGCGCCAGCATCATGCCAAACACAACACCTACGACTTGAATGCAGACTGCAGCCCTGATTTACTGCAATGGCAAAAGCGCTTGCTTGACAGCTATTTCGCCGGCGGCACCTCCACACGCATGCGGGGCATCGCCCTGCAGCTGGCCGGGTTCACCTATGGGCAATGGCAGCGCCCTGGCGAGGCTCCCATTCCCAGCAATCAGTACAGTTGGTGGCTCCGCGCCGGCGAGTTCCGTATCGCAACCCAGGACCGCCCGGCATTTCGCGGCCGCATTGACCTGACCACCCCCGCGCACCTGCGTGAATGGGCATCCGAGCAGATTGGTCTGGCCGGAAAACGCCAGCTAAGCCCCCGCCAGCGTGGCGAGTTGATGACATTGAATCTCATCACACGCTCTGAACACCGCCTGAGCCAACAAAAATCCGTGGCGCTGGCCATGGCCCGGGGCACGCACAACGAAAGCCAGATCTTTGGCAAGCGTGAACGCGACCTGAAAACCTTTCTTGGCGCAACCTTGCTGGCTCACCTGCTGCGCAGCAATGCAGAACTGTCCACCGTCTATGGAACTTTGAGCATTGCCCCCGCACAGGTCGCTCGGATGCGCGATGAACTGGCGCCATTAATGGAGCAGATTGTCAGCCTCAGCACAAAAACGAACCTCAACGCCCTCCGCAAAATCTACGGCACGTTCACTGAAGAATTCGAAGGATCAAAGACGCTTGTCGCATTGCCAGGAGCAGCAATCGAAACTTTGCGCCCGAAACAAGCCAAGCGCATCGAGCAGCTGGCCAACATCGTCATTCAGGTGCGGGATGCGATGCGCCGTATCAATGTCCGCCAGGACCTGGCGCGTGCCGACGCATTGCAATGACTGAAAGCGCAGGACAAAATCACCCGGCCCGGTCGCACGCCGGCACAGTGGCAAGTGCCAGAAGAGCCTCAGCTCCTGGGCTCATCCGAAACCGGCATCAAATTGCGCCCAGCCAAATCGCCTTGGAAAGACTCTGCAGCTTGTTTTGAGTACCCAGTTTGTCCTGGATGGTCGCCAGATGGAAGTTCACAGTTCGCTCGGTCACACCCATTTCAATGGCACATTCGCGAGGTGAAAGCCCATGAAGTGACATATTCAGGACTTTGAGCTGCTTGATCGTCAGTCCGGACAAGGGCGTCAAAACATTCCGCTTTATCTGAGCCCAGGCCGAAAGCAGTTCCAAAACAAAGTCAGCCACCATCGGCCGATTCCAGGTATCGGCACTGCCAGCGAATACCTCGATCTGCTTGCCTCCAGGCATTTCCATGCCCACACGAACAATACCGCGGCACCCCATGTCCAACCACGGCACCTGCCATGGCTCATTGCGACTGGCAACGACCCAAGCCACACCGGGATGATCACTTTCACGCCAGCTAGACCCAAAAGCATCACTGGCGGCCAGTACGTCGGCGGCACTCCGATAGCTCAAAGGACGCACCAGGAGCGGAGTTCTTTTATCTTGGTGTACAGGATCTGGACCAATCATTGCAATGGCCTTTACCCCACGATTAGTCCATCGACGCATCAAGTGATCAAGAAACACGCTTGGATCGGTGTGCAGAATCCTGTTCAATTCCATACGGATGCTGCCAGAACCGCTGGAATCGTTGGACTACTGAAGCAAAACCACGGATTTACGGAAAATACCCGCGCCAAAATGGGTGCGTATTTTGCCCAGAACAAAGTTAAGTCCGAAACTATTTGTGCGATGGCGGTGGTAGCAAAGATCAGCGCCGTTCCGGAACATGCAGCGTGGAGCTTCCAACTTGTCAGGCTGCGTGCGATTTTCTGGGGATGAAAAGTTTGCCGAAAAATCTTCACGGCGAAAACGGTCTGCCTGGGTACTCCAGCCGTGATTGAGCACTGACGCGCGTTTCCAATTTGCATGCTTGATGCTCTAATCACAGCAACACACCGAGCCGTGCGCATCAATGCAGCGCCCCTTTCAAACAGTTGAAGTAACCGCATGGCCCTCAAGGGAGCACCATAACCTCACCGTCTATTAAGGCCGCGGTATTCGAATACCGTCATTTTTACAAGAAAAAACATCGAAAAGGGCAATTCCAATCAACCCCCAAAATCGGCCTAAATTCGACATTATTCGAATCTCAATATCTGCAAGGGAGCAATTGTTCGCATGGCAACATTTAGCAGAAATTAGGTAATTTTGACCACCTGAAATATTCTGCTCAGAATACGCTCAATCGCCATGTAGGACCGTTTTTCACCAGTTTAAGGTGAGCCATAAAAAAAGCCCCCTCAAAAGAGGGGGCTTCAACTCAAACCGATTCAGTTGCCATATTCTGGCTACCTTCGGCATCTTTATCCAAGTCCAGCTCGGATTCAATCTCCCGTTGACGTTGGAGCAAAGCTTCCAACTTCTCGGCCTGATCAAACTCCTGGACCATCAGGCTGCGTGTTGTGGCAAGTTCGTTCGACTTTTCGCCATATTCATTTCTCAGCATCCCTGGTGTTTCAGCAATCCTTTGAAGCGTTCTGTCAATTGCCAGACCTACCCCTGCCAGATCATTGATATGCGGCCGGTCCACACGCATCGCAGCGCCTGAAATCGGTCCCACCAAGTACAAGTTCGGATCATTGTGAACTTTCGAGTATTCAACGGAAAACCCGCCAAAACTTCCAAGCCCCACTGCCTCACCTCCAGTTGAACCCCTATGGGAGTGCGCCCTGAAGGCACCAGCCAATCCTTGAGCACCATTGCCCAGCGAATCAACTGCCTTACTACCGATCGATGTCGCAGGCACAAAGACACGGTTTGAAGCAAGTGCCTTTTCAGCGAGCTTTGCCTCTGCCTCCATGTTGGCCATGTTCTTGTCGATGTACGCCAAGCGGCTCACAAGTCTCGATTCACGACGGCCCAAGGACCACCGCTCATCTTCCCATTGCGACCGCAGAAGCGAAACCTTCTGCACATCCGCGTCAACCGTGGCTTTCTCCATCACCAAGGGGTTACCCGAAGCGATGGCCTTGATTTCCGCGTAGCTCAACGCTGACATCGAAATGTCCTCTACAGTCCGCAGTCCCGATTCAGCCGTCATCACCTGCTCGATGAAGTTGGCTTTCACGTTCAGCAAGTTCCACGAGTAGGCGTCAAAGCTTCTTTCAGTTACGTACCTCCAGAGCTCAATCGTTTCATTCAAATTGCCCTGACGATCCGCACGCCCGTCACGTTGCTCCACCGCAGATGGCACCCATGGCGCATCCAACTGGTGGATTGCCTTCAAGCGCTTCTGCACGTTAGTGCCCGTACCCATCTTGGCCGTAGACCCCAACAGGAACCGAACTGAACCATCCCTAACCCGCTTGAACAACTTGGCTTTTGCCTTGTCGCTGTCGTGGTCGTGAATAAATTCAATCTGCTCGCCTGGAACCCCTTTGTCGATCAGAAGTCGTTTGACCTCATCGTAGACATTGAAGCTCTTGTTGTTTGGTGTCCCCAGATCGGAAAACACCAACTGCGTACCTTTGATGGCATGCGACTTTTTCCAAATGCTCACCATGTTTTCAGCCGCTATCGCCAACTTACCGTTCTTATCAAACGGCAAGAATGGATCAACCAACCGGATATCCAGTGCCGCGTTTCTGCCGACATTGGTTACCTTGAGCATGTTGTCATCTTCTGGCTTGACTGCTCCTGAACGAATCTTCTCAGCACGATCTACCAGCCCCGCCACAATTCCCAGCAATTCCTCACTGGGTTTAGCCACCATGGTTTGTGCTTTTCCGCCCTCGATTTCAGGAGTCGGGAGATTCAACATCCGCTTGGTGCGAATGTCTGCAACACCACGAAATATCCCCATCAACTCAGGCAGATTGACAAAACGGCAGTACCGCGTATTCATGCGATAACCACCTCCATCAGGCGCAAGTTCAATGCCTGTAACACTTTCGCCGTAGCTTGCGCTCCATGCGTCAAATTCGTACAAGCCGAATTTCTTGAGCGTCTTCGGTTGCAAGTAAACCTGGAACGTGTGCAGCTCGGCCAGACTATTGCTAATCGGCGTGGCAGTTGCCATCACGACACCTTCTTCTCTGCCGCCATGCATATCCATGATGACTCGCGTCTTCATGAAAACATCGAACGCCCGTTGTGACGAAACATTCGGCAGGCCAGCAATGCGGGGCATCTTGGAGATCCTCCCCATATTTTTATAAGCATGTGCTTCATCTAGGAACACTTGGTCAATTCCCAGCTCATCAAACCACACATTCTCTGAATCTTTCTTCCCGGCTGCTACCAGCCGTTCCAATCGAGCCTCCATGTCCTTCATGCGCTTTTCAATCTCTTTGAGAGACCTTTTTGCACCTGAATCCTTGGTCATACTTTCCGCCACACGCGCCTCAGCAAGCATCTTCCGAATGAACTCTTGCTGAACATCAGGCGACAGCATCAATCTTTCGAATGTTGACTGTGTCATCACCACGGCATCGAAGTCCCCTGTGGCCACTCGCGCGGCAAAGGTTCGACGGTTATCACCGTGCAGATCGTCCTTGCTTGCCATCAACACCCGCGCTTGCGGATACAGACGAACAAACTCAGCCGAATACTGTTCCAGGCAGTGGTTTGGAACCACATGCGCCGGCTTGACCGCTTTACCCAATCGACGGAGTTCCATCGACGCAGCGCACATGACCAAGGTCTTTCCTGCACCAACGCAATGCGCCAGCAAGGTATTCCCATTGACCACAACACGCCAAATGCCGTCTTTCTGGTGGCCATAAGGCAGCACCGCGGATGACATTCCAGGCAGCATCAAGTGCGAACCGTCAAACTTGCGATTGACGATCTGGTTGAATGCATCGTTGTAGATGCGAAGCAACCTGTCCCGGCGGGCTGAATCCTGGTAGATCCATTTACGGAAGTGATCCCGTATCGCCTGCCACTTTTCTCTAGCGGCCAACGTCGCCATACGGTCTACAACGCGCTTGCCATCTATTTCCACTGTGATGCTAGGCGGTTGCTGGTTCAACGCGGCTTCCACCAATGTCAGGGCGCAGCGCTTGGCTGTACCCCATTTCGATGTTTGCAACACATGGTCACCAACAAACTCAATCTTCCAGCCCGAGTATTTGACACTCCACGTTGCCGATTGCGCTTCAAACTCTACCGTGATGGCATTGTCCTTTGCAGCAACCAACTCGTTTGCGAACTGTTCGATCACGTCGACCGGAATCCATGGTGCACCTAACCGCGCTTCAACTTCCGAAGGACCAAGATCCTTTGGCAGCACCGCTTCCAGTGCTGGCACGTTTTCAGCGTATGCAGGCCCAGCCGCTTGCGCAGCTGATATTTTGTCGCGGATATGCCCTGAAAGATATTCATCCGTTGGCACCCACCGCCCGAGTTCCGGGTCACGGAATGCTATCGCCTGCGCTCCCAATTCCTTCACAACCTGCATCACCGGCATGCCAGTGCGTGTTGCAAGATCCTTGAGAACAATCTTCCCAAACTCAGCCAGGCTGATCAACATTGCGTCCTTGACGTTGTCAACCTTGTCCGGCACCGTTCGGTGTCCAACAGTGCGCTTGAAGAATATGTCAGCCTTGACGGCCTTCTCATCCTCGTCATCCCACATTTCCAGAGCCAACATCAACGGCCATGAGGGGTCAGATCGCATCAACCTTGAATTCGCGCTGGTGCTCAAATACCCCATGGAAGCCACGAAGGCGTCATAAGTGCCGTTCAACACTGTCTGCAACCGCTGGAGTTCGACATCGTCTTGCGACTTTGCCTGAAACTCAATTACAGCTACAGCGTGTTTCTTCACCTCGATCATTCCGAGAACACGTTTTCTCGACGTTCCGGTATACAGCGTATCAATGTCCAAAAGCTCATCGCCCTCAGACACACATATCCGCCCGTTCTTCACGACCATCGATCCAGGCGCCACGTAACTCTCCATTTCGTAGCGCTGCATTGATGACCGGCTGGTAGACGTTGAATCTTCTACCTTCGCCGTATAGACGTTAGCAGGCAGACTCTCGATCCTGTTTTGCAGCAGCTCTTGCAGATCCGCCGGCGTGCCAGTGAACACAGGGTTCATTGACTCACCGTACTGGGTCGACTCAAAAACCAATCGGCCTAGTACGTTTTCAGGATTACGCACGTAGTAGCTGTTGATCGAGCGGTCCCGATCAATACGATTGCCATACGGCTGACTGATTGTTGTCAGTTCCTGGCCCTGTTTGATCATCTCTGGCGTTGCTTTGCCCAGTTCAACCCATCCAGAGGCCCGGTAGTCAGGTGATTCCCGACGCTTGAGCACAACGATGTCAGTTACAGCTTCAGTGTTTGCCTGGCTTTTGAAGGCCATAGTTGGCAAACGGTAAGATGCAACCAGTTCAGCATGGGCTGACAACCACTTGCGGTGACTGTCTGTTTTGCTGTCGAGGCTGTGTCGCGATGTGATCAGAACAATCAAGCCGCCCGGGCGAACCAGGTCAACTGACTTGCCGATCGCCCAATTGTGAATCGACCAATTTGCATAGTCCGCCGAAGTGGTATCTAGGCTCTTGTGGTCCCCGAAAGGCACATTTCCTATCACCAGGTCATAGAACGCAACCGGCAAACGGGCCTTTTCAAGCGCGCTTGCGTGTACCTGAACACCGAGGGGGCCAAAAGAGGCCTCCAGCATCCCGGCACTGATCGTGTCCAGTTCAACCGCAGTCACATCCGATTTCTTGGCCAGATCCGCGGGCATGCCCGCGAGAAAATGACCTACACCGGCTGTCGGCTCCAAAATCCGGCCGCCCTGGAATCCAAGGTGCTGAACAATTTGCCAAAGTGCAGTGACCACGGCCGGGTCTGTGAAGTAGGCCGAGGTAATGGAAGAACGCATCGCTATGAACTCTTCCTCGCTTGAAAGCGATTCCAGTTCATCACGTTGGTCTGCCAGTGTGTGACGTTTTGACCCGTCTGGTGTGAACAGCCGAGCCAACCCGCCCCAACCACAGTATTTCAACAACGTGGCGCGATCTTCATCATTCACTTCCCGCTTGGAGCTCTGCAGGTCACGAAGCAATCTGACAGCCGTGAGATTGTCAGCGATTCGTACTTCTGCTGAAGCGTTGGGCGAATAGTCATCAGGATCAATCAGCGGCCAGGCAACCTTACGGTCAGTCCAGTCAGACAGATTGTTGGATGTTGTACCCCATTCCTGGATTACCTCCATGCCAAACGATTGCTCTTCGGCGTCCTCAAAGGAGAAACTTTCGCCGGCAGTGATGTTGGCGTCCATTTCAAAAACAACATTGGCCACAGCACTGGTGACTTCAGCGATCTCCGTCTTTGCAGACGGCGCCATGAAATCATTGAGGCTGAAACCTTCCAACCAGACAGAAGCCTGTTTGGAATTGCTTGCAATTTGGGTATTACCCATCGTGTAACTCCAATTCATTAAGGAATTGAAGGGACACGCATTTCCCCTTGCGGGGATTTGCGTGTCCCCGCTTGGTGGAAAAATATTTAGGCGCAGCCAACAGGGCTAGCCTGTCGCTACGCATCGAGGAAGTCAGAGACTCCCTTTCGATTGGTTTGGCCTATTGACCTTTCGCAAAGACTGTTTGAAGCCCTTGAGAAAGGCCCCTCATTGAGGGGCCCGTGGTTAAAGTTATCTACTGGCGAATCAGCCAGCCTGTGTAGGCAGAACTTTCGAAGCGTTCCAACACAAAGCTGTGTCGAATACTTTTGTCGGTCCTGGCTTCACAAGCCACTCCGCGGTGAACAAACTCTGCGGGCGACTCGTGACGTGTAACGTCAGATGCCGCTCGCAAAACCTCATTCAGGCGGGCTGTCTCCTCCAGGTAGAGCATGTGCTGGCGCATGGCGCTGTTAGGCCAGGCTACGTGTTGCTCGTAGACTGAAGATTCGATGGCCACACGACCTTGAGGGAAGTGATTCCCTGCAAGACTGGTGACATCGACTGCTTTTCCCGTGGCGATCATTGCGTCAAATGGTCTTTGAACTGGGGGGGTGCTCCGTGCAGTTGCCGGCCCGAAATTCAAATGGTTGGCTCTCATTCTTCTTTTTTCCATGATTTACTCCAGCCCCGGCTTTCATTCCGGAGCGTGTGAGCTCTGTTTGCTGGCTGCGAATGCAGCCTACCCAAACAAGTTGTCTTCAGTTTCAGCATGCGAACTCCGGACGGGACCAGCTTCTGCCAGTTTCTTGCCGTTATTGAGCTCATCGAGAGCAACTTCCTGCTCTTCCAAGTTCGTTCGCAGTTCCTCCTGTTTCTTTTTGAGAGCAAGTGCCTCTTTGCTCTTTTGCCTTTCACGAAGCCGTTTGAAACGCTTGCCGATTTTTTGTGTCTCCAAAACCGGGTCATACCCGGGTATCGAGATCACGACCTTCCTACATCTTTCGATCTGAAAAAGGTTATTTGCCATAGGTATCTCCATGTGAGAGCAGCGGCAGGTATCTGCTTGCTACTTGCATTTGCGCGAGACCACTTGTTGGGTAGTTACTTGCGTTGAATCGCTTGGTCTGGTGGTTGTGAGTTCCGTCGTTGAAGTACATCACTTCGATTTCCTGCCCTGCAGTTTCGATGTGACGCACGACAACGGTGGCTCCAGCACCCTCGCATACCAACGACTCCCCTTTGAGGAATAACTCATTAGCCGCCGAATAGACGACCTCAAAGCTGTCCAACTTCATGTCGTTCCTTTGCTTCTGAAAACGCCAAATACAGCAAAGCACAGACTGCAAAGCCAATACGTGTGTATTTGGAGTGGTGGATTACCCGAAGCAGGGTCACTTTCGTGTCCTGTGTCCAGGTTGGACATCGGGGTATTGAGACCTCTGAGTGAAGTCTCCTGGCGTGGCCAGAATTGAAGGCTGGCATTGCGCCAGCAAAAGGTCAGAAGACCTAGTGGTTTAAGTTTACCGTAATTCTGGGCAAGGTCGCAAGAATTAGGCTGGCCAAGCCTATTTTTCAACCCTCCAGCCCCAGCCAAATTTCCAAGTCACAGCACCGATCCAGTGAGATGTTTTCCCGAGCTATGCACCGTTTATAGAGCGTATAGCGATCATCCACCGTCTTAAGAGCCCGTAATATCATCGGATGGGAATCCCTGACTTCGATCTGCTCAAAACGTCCTTTTTTGGTCCGTGGGTGCCCTCCCCTGGCACAAAGAATCGTGTTCAGCACCATTACCTGTCCATAGCGCACTGGTTTGAGAGCGCCAAGTTCATGCCGGCACGACCGGACTTACGTGATGCGGTACTGCACTGCCCTACGGCGAAGGAAGCCCGAAAGTTTGCGAAGGCCCGGCAATCTGCATGGCGATCCGACTGGAGCCTGGTACGGCATGCCGTCCTTGTTGCAGGGCTTGGATTTCTGAGTCTTGACCGGCCGGATCTCAACCTGGTGGCCTTGCCACCGGATTCACTGGCTTCCTGCTTGGGCGGGCTCAAAACACCAGAGACTTTTATCAAGAACTGTGTTGTACGATTTCAGTCCTGGGGACAAGGGCCGCGGATCGCTACCTTTGGTGCGCTGACAGCACCCGATGGAATTGTTGGGAAGAAACTGAGCAAAGTTGTACAGAACAAACCGACATGGACCCTTGTTTCCTTATGCAATAACCAGACCGCATGGAGAGTTCATGACTGGGCACTGTCCAATTACATTCCTGTCAAATATGTTGGTCAGCCAAAGCTGCGTTCATCAGCTGCCGTCTTGAACGCCCTGTTGGAGAACTCAGACCAGCTGGTGGTTTTCGAATTGAGGGGTGGCAAGAAGGCCGACGCCATCATTCAGAAAGCTCGGGCACTGAAGGTCTCTGTAACCCTGGAGTTGTACGTCGCTTCCGAATTGGCAACTTCCGATTTCACCTAACCAGAAAAGCACAAAAGAAAAAAGGCCGCAAGCATAATGCTTGCGGCCTTTTTTGTTCATTTACCGTTGAACATACGCGGTGTTGTAAGTCCGCCTGAGCACACGAATGGCTCCATTCGTATTCACAAGCAGCACATTGTCATTTGGTGCTACTGCATCAAATGGCGCTGGCTGGACCACAGTCACAACACGAATTCCGGAACTGGAACGGGGATCACGGAGCCCAATCACAATTTCCTGTGCATCGCTGGCGCTCACGGCGTTCGCAATGCGTTCTCCTGCAAATCCACCACCCATAGCACCGAGTGCACCCAGGAGTGCCTTTGCTTGATAGTTACCGCCGCCCAGGCTGTTGCCAAGGAGAGCGCCCACCAAACCACCACCTGTTGCACCACCAGTACGAGCCTGCCATGAGGCTTCGGCTTTCTTGATGGACACCTGCAGCACCACGCCTTCTTCGGTCGTGGACATGGTTTGTACCTGGTTGCCACCGTACACGTTGCCCGATTGAGCACGCGCACCAGGGGCAAAGCCAAATACCATCACGAGGCTGATCACACCGAGTACGTTGATCACAACATCGGACATACGCACTTTATTTTTCGCTTCCATAGCAATTCTCCAAGAAAAAAGCAGGAAGCAACCCCGAAGGGAAGTTATCCCTGCGGGTTGAAATACACCATGCGGTAGCCTGGCGTGCGCCACCGAAATGGTGGCAATGAATGACCTTGCGGCCGAATAAATGAACTGCTTTGCGCTTAAACAAAACAGAATCAAAATTCCACGAATGAAATAACGCTGAAGGACTAATCCTCAGAGTTATCTATCGCATGAATGAAGTTATCTTGAGCTTCATCGTCATGATGGTTTCGAAGCATCAGATTGTTTGGATTGAGAGGATCTAACTCATCTCTCACAAACTGATTCGGATCATCTTCGTCATAGGCCCCCCCTGAGGAGGTCAAGCCTGAAACGATGCCTATGAGCATCAAACAAGCAGCTACAACGGCGAACCAAGCAATGGGACTCATACCAACTCCTGGAAGGAATTGACAGGTACCGCCTTGACGGAAGTAACCGTCAAGGTTGTTGAAGGCGCACATGGAGTGCGCGAAATGCCAAGGTGGCAAAGCGTTTGTATTCTCTCTGGAATGTAGTTTTTAGTCAATCAATGAGGTCCATTTCTGACTGATTCGCTACGAATAATTGGGTGGGTTGGCCCTTTGCCAAGTCATCATGCTGGCCAACAGCCCTGGCTGGGATTATTGAGCGTTGTTCCCCCCATCGCTCATGTCGAAATTCACGGATACTCGTACCCCACTTTTTCGGGGATTCAGATCGAGACAGTCACCTAAATCGACAGTTTCAATGCCATCTGAAGTTCAAAATCAGTGCGTGCTTTAGCTTTGCATTGAGGGTGAACGGCCACGCGACATCTCTGTTTGAGCATCACTGGCAAGTCAGATCCGGCGAATTGATGTCTTCCATCCAACGCACTTCATTGAGATCGAAAGTTCTTTATATGTGCTGGTAACAGGACCAATTCTGAATACAGCCAAATTTGATTGCCACTCATAGCTGGTGGACTGGCCTCTTAACCATGCCTACTATCCGGGTCAATGTTTTCGTTAGACGTAAGAAAAATATTCGGCGCACAGGTTGCACGATTGCGAAATGGACTTGACCCGTTTCAATAGACACCTGATAAGGTCGAAATTGAAAAGGAGAAAAAGTCATGAAGAGAGTCAGCTACACAGC
>NZ_JBHSRS010000068.1:0-19171 GCF_042659145.1 Polaromonas aquatica
ATCAACGATCTACCCACACCACCCCCGCGCCAGTGCTGGGTTTGCGAACCGCCAGTTATTGCACTGAAAACGAGGGGACCCCAATCTGCACTCAAGGCGAGTTCGACGAAAAATGTCGAATATCTAACTTGTTGTTTTATAAAGACTATTTTGGCGCTGGCGTGTCAATCCGCATCAAAAGGACGAACACCCCTGTTCTCAAATTTTGGACTCGCGCAGACATGATTTCTTGATTCGCTGTCTAAACGAAGAATGCAGTGATAGCAGTGCGGCGACAGGAAAGATGAATCGCTCATCTGTGCGCAGTGTGACTTTCACTCACTAGAGCTTAAGTTTTCCTTGCGCTCAAGTGGGCCTTTTTATACAGCGGCCGAGCGTTCAAATCTTTGGCTTGTCGCAGATCCGAAAAATGACAGGCACAAGCGCTGAAACACCCAAACGCCGGTCACCATGGGTCTTCAGCGATGAAAATTGCCAGCGCTGCCGCGCAATCGCGTCAGTTCTCGTTTGAGATCTTGGAGCATACGAATCTCATCACCAACCTTCCCGATATGCTTCTCTAACAACCCGGCGATTTTTTCGCAATTCGGGCGTGGGTGGTCACGGTATTCCAAAAAAGTACGAACTTCTTCAATATTCAGGCCCATGGAACGACATTGCATGATGAAAGACAAACGGACTAGATCATGTTTCTCATAAAGACGAAAATTGCCTTTACTGCGTTTTGGCGCTGACAATAGACGCTCTAACTCGTAATACCGGATCGTGGATGCCGGACAGCCAGAATTGAGAGCCAGCTCTCCTATTTTCATGACTTGAACTTTAAGCCTGATGGGTTGTGAAGAACTTTTATTTTTCACTGCTTTTACCTCAGCGTTTCTTCGGCCGTGCCTTTGAACTATTTGTTGGTCCAAGTACAGGACTAACTGAGAGTCGCCGTTCCAGCCCTCGCTTAAATGCTCTGAGCCCTGCGAAGATTCAGCATTTTTAGAGCATTAGTTAACTTTTTTTTCAATTGAGTTTTGATTTTGCGCCGGAGTTTTTTCTTTATTGACGAAAGTGTTTGCGACCAGCACCATCGCACCGCCCACGATAGCCATGTCAGCAATGTTGAACGCTGGCCAATGCCAGCCTCGGAAGTAAAAGTCAAGGTAATCGACTACCTGCCCCCGGACCGCGCGGTCGAAAGCATTGCCCAGTGCTCCACCTAGGATGAGGCCGCAGGCCAGGCCTTCCGACTTGTGCAAGGGTCGAGACAGAAACCAAACAAGCCAGGCTGAGATTGCCAAAGCGATAGCCAGAAAAAACCATCTCTGCCAGCCACCCGCGCCTGCAAGAAAGCTAAACGCAGCGCCCGGATTAAGGATGTGAACCAAATTGAGGAATGAAGTCACATTGACCGACCATCCTAAGGGAGTGTTCAAATCGACGTAGCTTTTAGCAGTCTGATCTGCAATGAACACGACCATTGCGAGTCCATACCACCTTACTTTGCCCATGAATAGCCTCCGTTAATTTTTAAAGTTCGTATGTTTTGGTTTTGCATATATAAAATGCGTCAGGAGGTACTTCGTCCAGTTCGAGTAAGTAGCGGGACACGCGCAACTCGTCGAGCTAAGGGACTTGCTGCAATGACGCACGCCCAGCCCAGCGCAAAGCCGACGACCACGTCGACCGGAAAATGCGCACCCAGCACGATGCGCGACCAGCCCACAGCTACAGCGAACACCAGAAGGCCCATCCTGCCCGGCCAGCCCACAGCGGGCCAAAGCGCCGCCGCAAGAACACCAACGTAGACTGAGTGGCCGCTGGGCATGCTGTAGAGGCTGTCGGGAGCGGAAACGGCACGGTAGACGGTCTCGCCGAGGACAACGGCGGGGCGCGGTAGCGCGAACACTGCCTTGGCGAGAGCCGCAGCAGTCATCCCCAGCGCCAAACCGAGCACGAACCTGCACAAGGGCACGCTGAGTAAAGACTGCTTGTCCCGAACCCGGACGCATTGCCAGACCAGCATCAGAATAACGACTGCGGGGGCCCCCCAGTAGCTACTGCCGAGCGCACTCAGACCCTCGGGCAACCAGAGCCAGCCGTCAGGTAGGTGGCGCTGGATGGCCAAGAAAAAATCGATGTTGGCGCCACCCCAGTTATAGAGCCAGAGTTTCAGCCACTGCGTTGCGTTGTCCGGCATTTGCATGCCCGTCATAGGGTTTTGAGCTTAAGAAGTCGGAGACCATTGAAAACGACCAGCAGACTCGCTCCCATGTCGGCGAAGACGGCCATCCACATCGTGGCCTGCCCCGTAAATGTCAGAGCGACGAACACCACCTTGATGCCTAGGGCCAGAACGATGTTTTGCGTCAGGATAGACGCGGTGGTGCGCGACAGCCGGATGAATGTGGGGATCTTGCGCAGATCGTCGTCCATTAAAGCGACGTCGGCCGTTTCGATGGCAGTGTCGGTGCCGGCCGCGCCCATGGCGAAACCGATATCGGCGCGCGCGAGCGCGGGCGAATCGTTGATGCCGTCGCCAACCATCCCCACTTGGCCCTCAACGCCGATAAGGCTTTCTACGGTTTTGAGCTTGTCCTCGGGCAACTGGTCGCCCCGGGCCTCGGAGATCCCGACCTGGTCAGCGATCGCGGCGGCCGTGTGCTGGTTGTCGCCGGTCAGCATCAGCGTACGCACACCCAGCGCCTGCAGGTCGGCCACGGCTTCACGGCTGGTTTCCTTCACGGTATCGGCCACGGCGAAGATACCTAGAACGGTGGCCTCATCCATCAGCAGGATCGCCGTCTTGCCCTGGCGCTCCAGCGCCTCCAGCCGCGACTGAAGCGCGGCTTCGCTGAGGCCCAGCTCCTTTGCGAGCCGGTGATTGCCCATCTGTAGCATTCGGCCGGCAATGCGCCCGCGCACGCCGCGTCCGGGCAGCGCCTCGAAGTCATCTACTTCGTGCAGCGAGACGCCGTCGCGTTTCGCCTTCCGGGCAATCGCCTGGGACACCGGATGGTCCGAACGGGCGGCCAGGCTCGCGGCCCACGCGGCAACCTCCTGCGCGTCGCCCACCAGAGGAACAAAGTCGGTCTGCTCGGGCTTGCCGTGGGTCAGCGTGCCTGTCTTGTCCAGGGCCAACACCTTGAGCTTGCGCCCGCCCTCCAGATAAACGCCGCCCTTGATCAGGATGCCACGTCTGGCGGCAGCGGCCAAGCCACTGACGATGGTGACTGGCGTAGAGATGACCAGCGCGCACGGGCAGGCTACCACCAGCAGTACCAGCGCCTTGTAAATCCAGTCAAACCAGCCGCCACCGAAGGCCAGCGGAGGAACAACCGCAATAAGCACGGCCACCGCAAACACGGCCGGCGTGTAGACCCGGGCGAACTGGTCGACGAAACGCTGCGTGGGCGCGCGGCTGCCCTGCGCCGACTCCACCGCATGGATGATGCGCGCGAGCGTCGAGTCGTTGGCACCCGCGGTCACCTGGTACTCGAAGGAGCCGGTCTCGTTGATGGTGCCAGCGAATACCTGGTCGCCTTCGACCTTCTCGACCGGCAGGCTTTCGCCGGTGATGGGCGCCTGATTGATGGCCGAGCGTCCCGCGGTGATCAGACCATCCAGTGCGATGCGCTCGCCGGGCCGCACCCGGACCACTGCGCCCTTGACGGCCTCCTTGGCCGGGACTTCCTTCCATGAGCCGTCGGCTTGCCGCACGGTCGCGGTCTCCGGCGCCAGATCCATCAGGCCGCGGATGGCATTGCGGGCCCGATCCAGCGACTTGGCCTCGATCACCTCGGCCAGGGCAAAGAGGAACATGACCATGGCGGCCTCGGGCCAGTGTCCGATTGCCATCGCGCCCGTGACCGCGATGGACATCAGGGCATTCATGTTCAGGTTGCGGTTCTTCAGTGCGATCCAGCCTTTTTTGTAGGTGCTGAGTCCACCAGTGAAGATGGAGACTAGGGCCAGTACGACCACCGCCCAGTGAAATCCGTCGTTGGCCCAGTACACGCCCTCGGCAAGCACAGCCGTGATGCCGGAGACCACCATCGGCCACCAGTTGGTTTTCTGCGCGGGGGCCTCGGAAGCGCGTGCTTCTTCGGTTTGCTGCACCTCGGCTTCCATACCCAGCGACTCGATCGCTTCGACCGCAGGCTTGAGCGCATCCGGCGTGTGGCGTACCGTCAAGGTTCGTTGCATCAGGTTGAAGTCCAGGCCTTGCACGCCCGGCATGCCTTGCAGCTTGCCGCGGATCAGGCCTTCCTCGGTCGGGCAGTCCATCTTGGCAATGCGTAGCACGGTGGTGGTCCCTTGGAGGCCCTCCCGCACGGCTCGCATCCCGATAGACGCAAGCGCCTTCTCGATGGGCTCCACGGACGGCAAGGTATGCTGGATACCCAGCACACGCTGCATCAGATTGAAGTCGAGCGCAGTGATGCCCGCCTCCTTGCCCAAGCGGTCGCGGATTAAGGCTTCTTCCGTCGGGCAATCCATGTTCTCGATGCGGTAGGTTGTGCGCTCACCGGTAGAGGTGGGCGTCACCGTGACCGGCTGTGGCTGCGTGATCGGTGGTTTGACGGCGGTCGTTACTGCTGCAAGCTCGGTACCGGCGGCGGACTGCTCCTTCGCACGCATGCCAATGGAGGCCAGTACCTGCTCCATTTGTGCGCGTGCCTGTTCCAGGTGCTTTACCGACAGCGTGCGCCCCGACAGGTCGAAGTCCAGGTCCTGGACGCCCTCGACCGCACCCAGGTGCGTGCGGATAAGCTTTTCTTCGCTCGAGCAATCCATATTCTCGATGCGGTAGGTCGTCAGCACTGCGGCATCGCGGACAGCCTGTGCTTTCATGCCGACCGCATTCAATGCCTGTTCCAGGGCATCGGGCGAACCCAGGCTGTGCGAGACGGTCAGCCTGCGCTGCGGAAGGTCAAATTCCAGTCGCTGTAAACCGGACATGCCCTCCAGCGTGCGCCGCACCAGTGCTTCCTCGTTGCGGCAGTCCATGTTGCTCACATGGAAAACGGTGGATTCGGTGTCGGCTTTAGTGCTTGCGTAGCCCGTCGGTTGTCCACTGGAACAGCCGCATGAGTTGGAAGAGTCATTGTTCATAATTCTTTCTCGATTTGGAGGGTTTTCCCCCGGATGCTTTTATTTAACAACCTCTAGTTGGTATAGAGTCAAGGCTTTGTGGAGGTCGACCATGCTGCAGATCGGTAAATTGGCCCAGAAGGCGGACTGCCAAGTACCCACGGTGCGCTTCTACGAGTCTGAAGGCTTGCTCCCAGAGCCCGCGCGCAGCATGGGCAATTTCAGGCTTTATGACGATACGCACCTGCAGCGCTTGCTGTTCATCCGCCGCTGCCGAGCCAAGGACATGACGCTTGATGAGATTCGTCAACTGCTGAGCTTTCGGGATCGGCCAGAGCTCGATTGCGGCGAAGTGAATGCTCTGGTCGACTCGCACATCGTCCAGGTGCGGGCAAAGATTAAAGAATTGCGAGAGCTGGAGCGCGGGTTGATGGACATGCGGCGCTCTTGCGATACCGTCCGTACCTCGCGCGAGTGCGGAATTCTCAACAGCCTGGCCGGGCCCGTCTGAAGCTCAAGCTGCGCGCGGGAAGGCAGGAGCAGCAGGTAGGGCCCGCTTGTGGGCAGTGCGGCGGAATGTTTCCAAAATGATTTTTTCCGCAGCAGGGTCGACATCCTTGCCCTCCAGAAAATTGTCGATGGCGTCGTAGTTGACGCCAAGCGCCGCCTCATCCGGATGCAGCGGCCGCATGGATTCGAGGTCAGCTGTGGGAACTTTGCGCGCCAAGTGCTCGTCCGCACCAAGAGCTAACGCCAAGGCGCGAACGCGTCGCTTGGTTAGTCCGCTCAGCGGGCTCACGTCGAATCCGCCGTCGCCGAACTTGGTGAAGAAGCCCATCACCGCCTCAGCGGCATGGTCCGTTCCAACTACTAGCCCACCCGTGGCACCCGCAATTGCGTATTGGGCGATCATGCGTTGCCGCGCCTTGATATTGCCAAGCACAAAGTCTTCATGCCATTGATCATTAAACCGGAGCCCAGCAGTTTTCAACTGCTCAAGCATTGCGTCCGCAGGTGCCTTAATATTGATCAGCAATACCTCATCCGGTTGGATAAAGGCGAGCGCGCGCTGCGCATCAGCTTGATCGGCTTGCACTGCATACGGCAGGCGCATAGCGATGAAGCGGATCGGCATCCCTGAGGATCGTAGTTGCTCCACCGCGAGTTGACACAGCCGCGCGGCTACGGTGGAATCTACCCCGCCGCTTATACCCAATACAAGGGAATTTGCGGCAGCCGCTCGCGCATACTCGACCAAAAAATGAATGCGGCTGGCGATTTCGGTGGATGCATCGAAATGCAGGGCTACCTCAAGTTCGGCGGCGATCTGTATTTGGCTATCTGTCATGACTTTGTATTGACGCCTTTCTATTGAGATTAAATTCATTTTGGTCGCCGACTGAGGCAAGACCACAACGACCCTGAAATCTTAAGCTGTTCGATTTAAGGATTTCAAAAGGCCGCGGTGCGAGACGTGCTTCGACTCAACAGCTTATCTCTGACCCTTGGATACACGCGCTGAAGCTCATGTTGAGAGGCGTGTTTTTACCTGTCAACTCGGGATTATTTCGGGTATCAAAAGGTCTCCTGACTTGTCAATTGGCGAACCCGGCAGTGCAATCCTATTAATCCAGTCTTCTAAGTGAATAGCCTTCGGAACTTCCTATTGGCATCGTCTGATCCGTTGATTTGGAACACAGGTAATTATTGATTGTCTTCTATACTTGAATAAGTATTATTCTCATTTTTGATCAAGTTTATGTTTCAAATGTTCAGCTATAAGTCGATCTGGGTTAAGCTGGTTTTATCGGCTTGCCTCCTGGGAACGCCGCTAGCTCAGGCGCAAGATTTAGCGGCTCAAAGTCAGGCCAAGCAAATATGGCAGTTACTCGATTACGTTGCCGTCGACTATGGGAAGGCGGTCAAGGACGGCCAGACAGTCAGTGAGAACGAATACAAGGAAATGCAGGAGTTTGCCCAGGCTGCAGAGACTCAGCTGGCCGCACTACCCATTGTTCCTGGCAAACCAGAGCTGTTGAAAAAGGCGGCCGCATTAAGAGTCAGCATCACCTCAAAGGCTGCGTCCTCGACTGTGAGCGATCTGGCTCACAGCTTGTCCAGTGCTTTACTGCTGTCTTATCCAGTGCCCATGTCGCCGTCCAAACTGCCTGATCTCCAGCAAGGAGCCAAGCTCTATCAAAGCCAGTGCGCTGCATGCCACGGCGCGTCGGGTCATGCGGATGGACCGCTCGCCTCGAAGCTGAGTCCGCCCCCGATTGCATTGGCCGATCACGAGCGTGCGCGGGAGCGCAGCGTTTTCGCTCTCCAGCAAATCGTCACCCAGGGCGTCAAAGGAACGTCCATGCGCAGTTTCGCTGAACTGTCAGAAGACGAGCGTTGGAATGTCGCGTATTTTGCTTCGACCCTTTCATATACAGATCATGATCGCCAGGAAGGTGCAAGGCTCTGGAGTACCCAACCGAATCTTCGAGCCGCAATCCCCACGTTTCCAAAATTGAGCGAGACATCAGAGTCAGCGCTGGCCAAAACAGTCGGAGTAGACAACGCAAAGCCGGTGATGGCATATCTGAGGAGTACACCGGACACGCTGGACGCCCAAAGCGCCGATAGCCTGGTGATTGCCAAAGAAAAATTGAAAGCCAGCATGGCCGCGCTGGACAGGGGCGATACGCCACTGGCGCTTCGCCTTGCCTTGTCTGCTTATCTCGATGGGTTCGAACCGGTCGAGCCTGCGCTAGCCGCAAAAAATCGCCCACTGTTTGAGGATATTGAAAAGAACATGGGCGCTTTTCGCAGTTCCATTTCGGCGGGTCAGGTTGAGCAGGCTCGAACTATGGAAAAGCGCTTGCAGGTACTATTGACGGAGGGGCAGTCAGCGCTGGGAGCATCCAACGACCCCTTGTCAACGTATCTCGGCGCGCTGACCATCTTGTTGCGAGAGGGCCTGGAAGCACTGCTGGTGGTCGTGGCGATATTGGCTTTTTTGAAAAAGGCCGAACGCGCCGACGTGCTTCCGTATGTGCATGCCGGTTGGGTCGCGGCCCTGGTGGCCGGCGGTTTGACATGGGGCGTTGCAACCTATTTGGTAGAACTGAGTGGGGCTAGCCGGGAAATGACCGAAGGTTTTTCCGCCGTATTCGCGTCGCTGGTTTTACTCGCCGTAGGTGTTTGGATGCATCAAAAGAGCATGGCAGGACGCTGGCAGGCCTACGTCAAACAGAAGTTGTCGTCGGCCCTGAACAGGAAGTCGGCCATGATGCTTTTCCTGCTGTCTTTCATAACGGTCTATCGTGAGGTTTTCGAGACCGTCCTGTTTTATGCCGCCCTCTGGACCCAGGACAATGGCATCTATCTGCTTGCAGGCCTGGGATCCGGCATTGTGATACTGGCTGGTGTCGCGTGGCTGTTGCTGCGTTCATCCGCAAGGCTGCCCATCAGCCAGTTCTTTCTCTACAGTTCGGCGCTGGTCGGCATTCTCGCCATCGTGCTGATGGGTAAAGGCATCGCGGCACTACAAAAAGTCGGGTTGCTGGAAAACACACCCATGCTGATTCCGCGCGTCGATGCTTTAGGCGTGTATCCGTCGCTCCAAACCATCGGCGCCCAGGTTCTGGTCATTTTGATCATTGTGGCAAGCCTTGTGTACAACCGCATGAGCCAGCGAACTGTCGCCAAGCGATGACGCTACTTTTGGATAACACCGAGTTTGGTTCTGATAAGCTTTTGAAGTCACGGGATACTGATACACTTTCCGCTGTGCGCAAATACATCGTCCTCTTTTTCATTGTGTTTCTTCCTTTCCAGTTTGCCTGGGGAGCGGCTGCGGGCTATTGCGCCCATGAAAAAGGGGATAAGGTCAGCCACTTCGGACACCATGCCCACGTGCACAAGGTCGCAACGCAAAGTGACGAGGCAGCCGTGTCCTTTGCAGGAGGTTGCGATCCGGACTGTGGCTACTGCCACAGCGGGTGCGCCCAGCCACCCCCGACCATCCTTGGAAACTTGCCGGCTGCTAACACGTCGATTTACGTCCCACCTGAGACCATCCAGACGCGTTTCAGGGCTCCGAATTTAATCGACCGTCCCAATTGGAGCCTCGCCGTCTGATCCGGCGAGAACGCTTCCCATCTTTTTAGCTACCCTTCGGTAGCGAGCTTTCCGCCGGATTCTCCCCCTTGGTTTTCGCAACTAGGAGAATTCGATGCGACCGAACATGCTGGCGCTTGCCTGCACCCTGCTTTTTTTATCTTCCCCCGGCTTTGGCCAAGTCACTCCCGTCGCAAGCACTGCAACTGTTCCTGCGACTGAATTGACGCCTTTGAGCCTCCCGGAAGCGCTGGCCAAGGCTGCATTGTCCAATCCGGCCTTGCGCGCCAAGCAAGCGCAACTCGCTGCTGCAGAGGGTTTTAATACCGACGCCAAGTCCCTGCTGTTTAACAATCCACAACTTTCAGTAGACAAAACCAGACGTGTGGTTCCGCAAGCTGGGATGGGTCCTGAGCGACGTAACGAATGGAACGGAGGCCTGTCCCAAGCCTTTGAAACGGGCGGGCAGGGCGGATTTCGACGGGAAACTGCCGCCTCGGCGCTTGAAGCACTCCGCTACGAAATCGTTGATACCCAGCGCCAGGTTCGCAGCGATGTGTCATCCCGCTTTTATCGGGTATTGGCACTGCAGCAGCGCGTAGAACTGGAAACACAAGCGCTCAAACTGTTTAATGATGCTGCTGCTGCCGTTCAGAAACGTCGAAGCGCAGGTGAAGACACCAAGCTTGATGCGAACGTTGCCTTGGTGGAAGCAGAGCGTGCCAGAAATCAATTGGCTCAAGCGCAGGAGCAACTGACTGAAGAGCGTGCGGAGCTTGCAGCACGCCTCCAACTTGTGGGGCCAGCGCTGCCACTGGCGCAGGGAGAGCTCACACCCCAAGCCATGGGTTTTGCATTGAGCGACCTTCTGGATAGTCTGGATTCACAACCGCGACTGTTGGCACTCGTTGCGCGTGAGAAAAGTGCAAATTCCCGGTACCGGCTTGAACGCGCCAGCAGGTCTCCCGATGTGACGGTTGGCCTGAACGTAGGCCGCGAAGGCTCCCTGGGCGCTCGGGAAAGACTGACGACCATATCTGTCTCTGTGCCCCTGCCGCTATTTAAACGCAACGCAGCTGGTATTGGTCAAGCCAGCAGCGAGGCAACTCAGGCGCAAATTGAACGGGAATCAGCGCAGCGAGATGTCAGAGCTAATGTGATATCGCTCTGGTCCAGAGTGAACAGCCAGGAACAGCGCGTGCGTCGGCTGCAGGATGTCGTGCTGCCAGCACTGACCGAAAACCTTAGCCTATCAGTGAAGTCACGCCAAGCCGGGCAGATCGGCCTGCTGGAGTTGATCGTCGTCAATCGCCAGGCACTGGACGCCAGGCGCGACCTTATCGAAGCACTTTCCGAATACCACAGTACCCGCGCAGCGCTCGAGCTGGAATCAGGCTGGCCTAAACAATGAGACTCATCATGAACACTTCTAAATCTTTCAATATCTCCCGTTTGCATCGCCTGACGGGTGCCTCCGCGCTAATCGCTATCCTGCTGGTCTTAGGGGGGTGCGGGGACAAGACTGCCAACGGCGCAGAATCTTCAAAAAAAGAAACCAAGCAGGACGCAAAAGGGGGTGCTGGCAAGGAAGAAAAGGGCTTGAAACTATCCGCGGAAGAGCAGGAAAGAGCCGGGATCAAGCTTGAGGAAATTAACCCACGCCTCCTGGAGGATTCCATCAACGTCACGGCGACCATCCGTCCTAACCAGGACCGTGTTGCCAAGATCGCGCCTCGCGTCGAAGGTCGCATTGTGAGCGTGTCAGCAAACCTGGGTGATACCGTCCGCGCGGGGCAGGCGTTGGCAGTTATGGACAGCCTTGCAATCGGCGAGGCGCAATCAACACTGCTGCGCGCACAATCTTCCGAGCGCGTTGCTCAGGCTGACTTAAAGCGTGCGGAGTCGCTTAGCGCAGAAGAAATCATTCCACAAAAAGATTTACTCAGAGCGCGCGGGGAGTTGGAAAGGGCCAGTGCTGAATCACGCGCGGCACGTGACAAATTACGGCTTCTTGGGGGGGCAGCAAGTGCCAGCGGACAAGCACAGTCAACGTTCGCGCTGGTGGCGCCATTTGCCGGTACCGTCATACAGAAGAAAGCAACGATCGGTGAACTAGGCTCTCCTGCCGACGCTGTTTTTACAATCGCCGACCTATCCACGGTCTGGATTGAGGCGAACCTTACCGACCAGCTTCTCTCAAAAGTCAGGAAGGGTGCAACCGCGAACGTGACGGTAGGAGCTTACCCCGATGAGCGCTTTACCGGCCGCGTTGCTTATATCGCCAACGTATTGGACAAAGACAGTCGCACCATCGCAGCCCGTATCGAAGTGGCCAACAAGGATGGTCGTCTCAAACCGGAAATGTTTGCCAACGCGACCATCGCAACGGGTAGCAAAAAGGAAGTCATCTCAGTTCCGGATGGGGCAATTTCGCTTCTGCAAGGACAACCCACTATCTTTGTGATGGAAAACGGCGGGTTTGAACCCCGAGCCATCGAACTGGGCGACAAGGTTGGTGGCAGAACGCTGATCAAATCTGGCGTGAAACCTGGCGATCAGATCGTTGCTGCAGGGGCTTACGCGCTCAAGGCACGTATATTGAAGTCGCAAATCGGCGCATCGGATTGAGTTAGGAAACACACATCATGCTCAATGCCATCGTCGATGCGTCGCTGCGTTACAAAGTTCTGGTTCTTGTCGCTTTTGCTGTTCTGGTCGGCCTCGGGGTACAGGCCTTCCGTACCGTACCTGTAGACGCATTTCCGGACGTGACCCCAATACAGGTCAATGTCTACACCGAATCGCCCGGTCTTGCCGCCGAGGATGTCGAAAGATTGCTCACCACCCCCATTGAAGGTGCGATGGCGGGATTGCCTGGCGTCGAAGAGGTTCGTTCGATTTCATTGTTTGGCCTGTCGTACGTCGGGGTTTACTTTAAAGACAATGTTGATATTTACTTTGCCCGTCGTCTTGTAGGCGAAAAGCTGCAGGAGGCCAAAGGACGGTTGCCGCAAGGCTATGGAGAACCGGTATTAGGTCCGAATAGCTCCGGCTTGGGCCAAGTGTTCTGGTACACCATTGAGTCAGCAGATAAAAAGCTGAGCATCATGGATTTGCGTACGCTGCACGACTGGACGGTTCGGTTGATCATGCGTACGGCGCCTGGTGTGGACGATGTGATTTCTTTCGGCGGTGATCAGAAGCAATTTCAGGTGCAGATTGACCCCAACAAGTTGATCAAATATGGCTTGACCTTTAAGCAGGTCATGGAAAGACTCGCAGCGAACAATAAGCAGGTGGGCGGACAGTCCATCAATTTGGGGGCGGAACAGTATCTGGTTCGCGGCCTCGGCCTTGTTGCTGGAACCTCTGATATTGCCGGCATTGTGGTGGCAGAACGCAACGGTGCCCCTATCTTTGTTCGTGATGTCGCTGAGGTTAAAGAAGCAGCAACACCTCGTTTCGGTGCAGTCACCCGTGATGGAAAAGAGGCCGTCCTAGGCATTGCCTTGTCGCGAGTCAATGAGAATGCGAAAAACGTCGTCGACGCGGTGAAAGCTAAGTTGGCCTTGGCGCAGGCAGCCTTGCCAAAAGGGGTATCGCTGATACCCGTCTACGACCGTACAGATCTGGTGGACAAAGCACTGAAGACCGCCGAAAGCTCGTTGGTAGAGGGCGCCATACTTGTAGCCATCATTTTGTTTTTGTTTTTGGGAGACTTCCGCTCAGCCATCGTGGTGATCGTTACCTTACCTATGGCGATGCTCATCGCATTCATCCTCATGCAACAGTTTGGTGTGACGGCCAATCTGATGTCGCTGGCCGGCTTGGCGATAGGCACCGGGATGATGGTGGACGGTGCCATCGTGATGGTGGAGAACGCTTTTCGATTGCTCGCGCATGCCAGGGAGTCGGGTAAACCCATAAAAAAGACGCATTTGATCCTGGAAGCTGCACGTGAGGTGATGAATCCCATCGCTTTCGCGATCCTGATCATCATCGTCGTCTTCTTGCCTTTGTTCTCTTTGACCGGTCTGGAGGGCAAGCTGTTTAAGCCAATGGCTTTCACAATTACTTTTGCGATGGCCGGGTCCTTGTTGCTGTCAATGACGCTCGTACCTGTCCTGGCAGCGCTGATACTGAAGCCTAAAGAAGAGAAAGATACATTCGTGGTGCGTTGGGCCAAAAAGTCCTACCTGCCATTGCTCGACTGGGCGCTTGAGCGCAAAAAGCTTGTGATTGCGATTGCACTAGCGCTGCTTGCAGGATCTTTGGCTTTATTTCCATTTCTGGGTAAGGAATTCATGCCGCAGCTCCAAGAGGGCACCATTCTTTTGCGCGTCACCGGCATTCCATCTGCATCGCTGGATGAGTCAATCAGGGTCTCCAATGTCATTAGCGCTGAACTGAAGAAACAGTTTCCTCAAGTCGATTCGGTGCTTTCAACAATTGGCCGCGCGGAGGGTGGCGAGACTACGGATGTGAACTCCATGGAGATACTTGTGGCGACCAAGCTGCAGTCCGAATGGCCTAAAAAAATCCCATACCCTGAACTCGCCCACGAGATGCAGGAGGCCCTTGAAAAAGTCATTCCAACCGCTGTTATAGCAGCCACTCAGCCCATTCAGTCGCGCGTCGAAGAACTGATATCTGGCGTGAGGGCGACTCTGGCGCTGAAGCTTTACGGGCAGGATCTGGCGACGCTGGACCGGCTTACCGCGCAGTTGCAGGGCGTGCTGGGCGAAGTGTCAGGGGTGGCCGATTTGTCAGCCGAGGCCAACAAAGGGAAGCCTCAATTGGTGATCAAAGTCAATCGCGAGGCGGCCGCCCGTTACGGTATCAATGCTGATGAAATTTTGGAGGTTGTGAAAGCCGGTATTGGCGGGGAAGCGGTTTCCACACTTATTGACGGTACAAAGCGGTTTGATATTGCGGTGCGGCTTTCCGATGCTTTTCGAGCCGACCCAAGTTCGATTGCCGCCATTCCAATTCGTACTGCAGGCGGCGCACTGGTGCCATTCTCCCAAGTCGCGTCCATCGAGCTGGATGAAGGCTATTCCTTTGTACGCCGGGAGTCCTTACAACGCTACTCGGTGCTGCAAATGGATGTGAAAGGGCGAGATGTGGACAGCTTTGTAAAGGAAGCTAACGCAAAGATAGCGCAGCAAGTAAAACTGCCTGCAGGTTATTATTTTCAGTGGGGCGGCGCTTTCGAAAACCAGCAGAGAGCGATGGCTCGCCTCGCGGTGATTGTTCCTCTGACCATTGGCTTGATTTTCATGTTGCTGTACACGGCATTTAATTCGGTGCGCCACGCTACCCTGATCATTGCCAACGTTCCCTTTGCCATCATTGGGGGCATCGTCGGCCTCTTTATCACCGGCCAATACCTTTCGGTGCCATCCGCCATTGGATTTATCGCAGTTTTCGGGGTGGCCATGCTCAACGGCATTGTGATGGTCACATTCCTCAACGACCAGCGGGGTCAGGGGTTATCCATTAGGGATGCAGTGCGTCGCGGCGCGGAGTTGCGGCTACGGCCCGTGCTGATGACTGCCTCGGTCGCCATCCTTGGCTTGGTTCCCATGCTTCTGTCTACCGGGGTTGGTGCAGAGACTCAGCGCCCACTTGCCACGGTCGTGGTGGGTGGCTTGTTTACCTCGACGGCTCTAACGTTGCTTCTCCTGCCGCTTTTTTATGAATGGTCCGAACTTCGGGCTGAGCGCAATGCACAAAAACTCATCGCTAATCAAGGAGCATCGTTGTGAAAGAAATTAAGGCATACATTCACCGCAATCGCGTCGCGGAAGTTATCAATGCATTAAAAAGCTCAGTCGCCTGGACGACCATGAGTAACGATGAGCATAATCTGACGGCCTACATGGTGAAGGGATCGCTTGTACCGCTCGATGAAGGTGAACGCCGTTATTCGGTCGACCTTGGCGATGAGGTGATCGACGAATACAAGCTGGAACTCCATTGCTCTGAACAGCACGTCGACGAGTTGGTAAAGCTCATCGTGGCGTCTGCGCGGACAGGACAGGCCAACGCTGGTTGGGTCTATGTAGTCGATGTACTCAGTGCCGTACCTGTCGTTTAAAGCCCTTCTTTCGCATAATTCCCACAACATGAATTTGCATTTCCATGGATCTCGCAACTGAGCTTCTTTACGCTTTCCGTATTGTGTTGTCCGCCATTCTTGGCGGGATGATCGGATGGGAGCGTGAACGTTGCAACAGTGATGCGGGCCTCAGAACGTATATGGCTACCTCCATGGGCGCTTGTGCTTTCAGTCTGATATCTGTTCACGCAGGTGGTGACACCACACGCATCGCCGCGCAGGTGGTCTCCGGCATCGGTTTCATAGGCGCTGGCGTGATTTTTAAGGAAAAGACTGGGGTTGCCGGATTGACCACGGCAGCGACCCTCTGGGCTACCGCAGCAGTTGGCATGGCGAGTGCGTTTGGCATGTATGTTCTTGCAGTCCTGTCAAGCGTGCTCCTGCTGGGAACGCTGTGTCTTCAATACTTGCCTGGATGGAAAAGGATATCTGGGAAAGATAGCGATCATCGAACCTAATGCAAGGTGATCGCTTTTACTGGGTTTGAACTGTTATCAACACAAGGAGTAAGAAAATGAGCTTTTTTGGCAAACTGATTTCGGGCATGAGTGGTGGACACCATGGAGGTGGCCACGGCGGACACGGCGGAGGCCGTCACGGCTACCGAGATGACGATTATCGAAATCCGCCCCCACCGCCGGTTCCTGCGCCCCCGTCCAGTGGCGGCATTTCTTGCCCTGCTTGTTCTGCGCCCAACCTTCAAGGTGCGCGCTTCTGCGCACAGTGCGGAAAATCAATGGCGCCTAGTACTTGTGTTTCGTGCAGGGCTAGCCTTGCTTCGGGCGCAAAGTTTTGTCCAAACTGCGGTCAATCGCAAACTTGACTACCCCTGCTGCAATTTGGTCAGCAGCGGTGACGGCACAGGAGCTATTTGTGAACTGAAGTTATTTTGGCTCCAGGTCGCAAAATGCGCCGAAACTTAGCCCTATAGGTATAAAAGGACAGCTTTGGACCCTCATTCGACATGTGGGGCTCAAATTGCCGCCAGCGAAAGCTGAGCAAAGGCTTTTTCGTATTCGTTATATGTCACTATCGGAAGTGAGTAAGTTTGCCGCCTCAAGTGCTAAAGAAAAGGACAAGGTGGCAATTGCTATGCCTGTACTTCCCCATGTGCGAAGTCGGGCAGTCTTAGTGATCATTCGTTGTTGACGAGATCGATGCCAACTTGTGCGTAACAATCAATGGGAACGTTTCATGCCTTCTAATTTTCACAGCCCTTCAGAGGCGTCGCACGAAAGTCTCAGCGCTGTCCTGCTTTCCGGGGGAATCGTTGGCTTATTGCTATTAGCGATGATATTGTTTTTTTTATGGCGGGATAGAGTCAGAAAGAGACGACCTAGGTCCGAGAAGAAGCAGTTGAACAAGGGCCGCAGGAGTACAAAATGAGGCCGATTGGCGAACGAGGGGAGCCCACCTTGTTGAATGGTAATGGTCCTTGATATCTTAAATTGATCGGATTTTACGGGAGGCGGAGCCGCCAATGCTTGTCTGTATACAAAGAATCTATCGTTTACAACTATAAGCGTAAAGGCGAGGCGACACGGGAATAAATTCAATGCCAGACAACCCGCTGAATGCGGGATTTTATACTGGAATTGTCCTTACCTCAACGAAATTTTTCTCGCAGACGATGCACTGATTTGAATCAGTTCCAAATTCCTTGCGCCCCAACTGTAGTGTTAAACCCGTTAAATGTGTATTGCCCGGCCAGCTACTGCCAGCGCGGCTTCACGCAGAGCCTCTGGAAGTGTGGGATGCGCATGACAGCACCGAGCAATGTCCTCAGAGGATGCCCGAAATTCCATGGCGACTACCGCTTCATGAATTAGCGAGCCCGCCTCAGGCCCAATGATGTGAACTCCTAATATTTCGTCCGTCTCCGCATGCGCAAGAACCTTGACCAATCCTGCCGTCTGCTTCTTCGCTTTGGCTCGAGCGTTGGCGCTAAACGGAAACCTGCCAGCCTTGTAAGGGATTCCAGCACTTTTGACGGCTTCTTCCGTCTGACCGACAGACGCAACTTCCGGTGACGTGTAGATAACTGACGGAATCGCGTTGTAATTCACATGCGGCTTTTGGCCTGCAAGCATTTCCATGAGCGCGACTCCTTCTTCCGATGCCTTGTGCGCAAGCATGGCGCCCCCAATGACGTCGCCAATGGCGAATACACTGGCTGACGTCGTTTCAAAAGTTTTGGGGTTAACCTGGATAAATCCCCTTGCGTCAGTGCGAACGCCGGCCGATTCAAGTTCTAAGCCGTCGGTATTGGGCTTTCGCCCAACGCTTACCAGCACGGCATCACAAGCGAGTGGGGCGAGCGCTGGCTTATCTGCGCCAATGGGTGACAAGTCAACCAAGGTGGTCTCTGCATCAAACCTCACGCCAGTCACTTTCGTGGCGAGCACGAAATCGATACCGTCTTTCTGCAGCATTTTAAACAACTGCATGGCCATCTCGGTGTCGAGGCCGGGTGTAATTTGGTTAGCATATTCCACAACTGTGACCCTCGAGCCAAGGCGGTGCCAAACAGAGCCCAACTCCAGGCCAACGTAACCGCCGCCAATCACCACAAGGTGTTTCGGAATCTTCTGAAAGCTAAGGGCACCTGTGGACGAGACGACGCGCTCTTCATCAATTTGAACGCCAGGAATCAAGATGGGTTTGGAACCAGTTGCAATTACGATGTGCTTGGCTTCTATAGTTTGCTCTTCTCCAGATTCAGAAGCCTTCACAACAACGCGACCGGCGCCATCAAGGCGGCCGCGGCCGAGCAGGCGAGTGATCTTGTTCTTGTTAAAGAGAAAGTCAATGCCGCGTCCCAGCTCATCAACTGTCCCGTCCTTGTGGGCCAGCAGCCTCTTAAGGTCCACGCTCAGATCAGTGAAATCTATCCCATGGGTGGTGAAAGTGGTGCGAGCTTCAACATAGCGCTCGGTCGATTCGAGCAAGGCCTTGGACGGAATACATCCCACGTTGAGGCAGGTGCCACCTAACCGGACACGGTCTTCAACGCATAAGATACGCATCCCCAATTGGGCACCGCGGATGGCGGCTTGGTAGCCGCCCGGGCCTCCGCCAATGATTACTACATCAAAAGAAGTCATTCAAATTTCCTGTGTTACAGAGGTGATCCAAGTCAAATTTACGTTGATCTACGTAACCGTCAACTATTGGATACTGTTGAAGGTTTTTTAAACGTCATTGCACATAGGCGGAGTTTTCTGGGTAAAGTCTTTCTAAAGTTTTTGATAACTTGCGATAGAACATAGTCCCTGAATATTTTTATTCCGCGCCTGGGCTGTTATCCAATGATCTTGAGACAGGTATTCTTTGGCTATTTCACCAGCAGCACTGCAACGGGGCTATCAACAATTACGCGTTGGGTGGTGCTGCCCAACAAGGCGCGACCGAGCCATCCGTGGCCGTGGGTCCCCATTACGATCAATTGAGCTTGATCCTTTTTGGCTGCGCCAATGATTTCTTCCACTACGGCACCAACCACGGCAGTACAGTGATGCCGAATCCCGTGCTGTTCGAGAAACGCTTTGATAGGCGTCAGCACTTTGCTGGACTCTTCTGAATGGTAGGCCGCGACCTCTGATGGTCTCAACATAGTCGATACCCGCCCCGGGACAGGGGCCTGGACGTTCACAACAGAGAGTTCATCATCGGCTCCAGAGAGACTTTGATGTGTAACGATAAATTCGAGGGCTTTTTGTGTGAACGGACTACCGTCTGCCGCAAGCAGGATTTTCATTATTGGCTCCTTAAGGGTAAATGAACCTGCCCCTGTTGGACGTACCTCTTAGCTGCTCAATTATGCGGCCTTCAATAGCTGTGCCGCGTGCCAGCTTTTCTCAA
>NZ_JBHSRS010000069.1:0-22448 GCF_042659145.1 Polaromonas aquatica
TGTGTAGCTGACTCTCTTCATGACTTTTTCTCCTTTTCAATTTCGACCTTATCAGGTGTCTATTGAAACGGGTCAAGTCCACTGTCGCTCAGTCGCTGCTAAGTCTCGATTCGTATTCTTCAATCACGCAAATTTTTGCGTATTTTTGGAGATACAGATGATTTCAAGATTCGGAAAAATGTCTCTTTTGGCAGTTGGTCTGGTCAGTGTGATCGGCGCTGGTGGCTTTGCTTACGCAGCGACGCAGATGGAAAACGACGGTATTCCATCAACCCCCGCAAAAATTCCGTTGATTCAGGCAGTAAGTGCAGCCGAGTTACATGCCAACGGCAAGGCGGTCCGCGCTGAATATGAAAAAACCAAGCAGGGCTGGGTGTATGACGTTGAAGTTGTCAGCGGCCTCAAGGTCTTCGATGTGCGGGTAGATGCTGACAAGGGCACTGTCATTGCATCCACTGAAGACAAGGCTGATCGCGACGACGATCACGACAAAAAGGATTGACCTTTAGGTCATGCATTAAGGGTTACCGGGTGCTCAAGGTGTCCGGTAACGTTTGAATACTCCAGCTTCTCCGGTCTTCGGCCTATGTTTCAGCTAAGTTTCTCAGTACATCCTGCATAACTAACCCGCGAGCCCTCAGTTAACGGATTCGAAAAAAGGCACCAAAAGCATGACACTGCGACATACCACAGCTGAAACCTTTAGCAAAGTTCCCGAGGTCACCCTGATCTTCTGGATTCTCAAAATCGCGGCGACCACTTTGGGCGAAACTGCCGGCGATGCGGTCTCGATGTCCATGAATCTGGGCTACCTGGTGGGGACAGCCATTTTTGCCTCGCTGTTTTTAGTGGCTGTGATCGCCCAGATCAAGGCAAAGGCATTTCATCCCTTCATCTACTGGACCACGATCATTGCGACCACCACCGTCGGCACCACTCTGGCCGATTTCGCGGATCGCTCCCTGGGAATCGGCTATGCCGGAGGCACCACACTGCTGTTTGCGCTCTTGATGGCCTCCCTTTTCGTGTGGCACCGGACCATGGGCTCTGTTTCAGTGGATACCGTAAATACCCCAAAAGCGGAAATGTTCTATTGGGTGACGATTATGTTTTCCCAAACATTGGGCACAGCACTGGGTGACTGGACTGCCGGCACGGCTGGATTGGGTTATACCGGGGGCGCTGTTGTGTTCAGCATACTGCTGGCGGCCGTGGCGTTTGCCTATTACCGTACCGCGATATCCCGCACAATCCTGTTTTGGGCAGCGTTTATTCTGACCCGGCCGCTGGGCGCGGTGGTGGGGGATTTTCTGGATAAGCCTTTGGCGTCGGGCGGCCTGGCGTTAAGCCGGTACACGGCATCTGCGGCACTTATGGTTTTTATCGTCATTTGTATGGTTCTGCTTCCCCAAAAGGCCGCAAAGAGCGCTCACTGACGCCTACCTACCCTGGCCCCAAACTCATTCAGGAAAATTTATGAGGGTTTTGCTTGTTGAGGACGATCCCATGATTGGCGAGGCCATACAGGCTGCGCTGAGGGACGCGTCCTACGCGGCCGACTGGGTACAAAATGGTCAGACCGCACTGACGACGCTGGCAGGCGAATCCTACGACTTTGTGCTCCTTGATCTTGGATTGCCTGGCAAGGACGGCTTTGAGGTCCTGCGATCAATCCGGCAGAAAAATGATGCCACACCCGTACTGGTGATCACGGCTCGCGATAGCCTGGCCGACCGTCTGCGCGGACTTGACGGTGGTGCCGACGACTACGTTCTCAAACCCTTTGAGATGGCCGAGTTGATGGCGCGCATGCGCGCAGTGCTGAGGCGCAAGGGCGGTCCCGCGACACTTATATTGTCCAATGGACGGGTCTCGCTGGACCCGGCAACGCACGAGGCGAAAGCCAGCGACCGTAGCGGCGTACAGCTTTCGAATCGTGAATTCGCTCTGCTGCAGGCACTGCTTGTACGACCGGGCGCCATTCTGTCACGTCACGATCTGGAAACCCGTATATATGGGTGGGGTGAAGAGGTTGAAAGTAATGCCGTCGAGTTTTTAATCCACAGTTTGCGCAAGAAGCTGGGAAGCGATGTCATCAAGAACATCAGGGGGGCCGGATGGATGGTTTCAAAAGGCGTTTGAACGAGTCGCTGCAGATGCAGCTCTCTTTCTGGCTCACCGTGGCCATCCTGGCGATCGCGTTGGCAGCCGGCACTTTTTCTTTTCTGGCCGCATTCAGCGAGGCCAACGAGTTGCAGGACGATGTCCTTACGCAGGTCGCTGCGCTCTTCGACAGGCAGCGCTCACCAACGCCGCAACTTGAAAGCCAAGACGCACTGGCCGACAGCGATGAAGAGTCCAGAGTCACGATACAGTTTCTCCCCGCTCCAGGTTCAACCGTCAGTGCGTTAGGCACCGGCAGTGTCCAGCCGCAGATACTGGATAGGAATCTTCATGACGGCATACAAACTGTCACGGTCAATGAAGAAGATTTCCGCATTCTGGTGAAGACTCTGGCATCGGGCCAGCGCCTGGTCGTTGCGCAGGAGACGGGCGTCAGGGATGAAATCGCCCGCAACAGTGCTCTTCGCACACTTATGCCTTTTATTATTTTGGTCCCGATCCTTCTTTTGCTTCTGGCTGACGTTGTCCGAAGAATTTTCAGGCCCATAGCAGTGCTTTCGAAGGAGATTGACAGCCGGGGCGAACAGTCTTTGCATTCATTCTCGTCAGATGATTTACCCAAAGAGATTCGACCATTTGTGCATGCGATCAACCGCCTGCTGGCGCGCGTATCACAGTCGATAGATGCGCAGCGCCGGTTTGTGGCCGACGCAGCGCATGAACTGCGTTCACCGCTAACAGCACTGTCCCTTCAGGCAGAACGGTTGAGTAATGCCGAGATGTCTGTCACGGCAAGAAACCGGCTTGAATTGCTGCAAAAAGGTTTGTCGCGAAATCGCAAGTTGCTGGACCAGCTACTGGCATTCAACCGCATCCAGTCTGGCCCTGTGGAGTCAAAGACGGATGTCTCAATTCTGGGTGTCTACAGGCAAGTCCTCGAAGACGCTATTCCACTTGCTGAGGTGAAAAATATTGATATCGGAATATCGGCGGCTGGTGACGCCAGAGTCCTGTGCAGCGAAATCGAACTCCTGACTTTGATCCGTAACCTTGTCGACAACGCAGTTCGTTACACCCCGCAAGGTGGAAGGGTGGACTTGGCACTCGACACAACCGAAAACCGGATCCGAATGGAGGTCACAGACACAGGGCCTGGAATACCCTTAAATGAGCAGCAGCGGGTTCTTGATCCGTTCTATCGCGTCATCGGAAACGGCGAGACGGGTTCTGGCCTTGGACTTTCCATTGTGCAGGCTATTGTCATCCGCATGGGATGGGAACTGTCATTGGAATTCGCCGATACGGTCGCTGCCTCCGGACTCAAAGTGACTGTTATTGCCAGCGCTGCTAAAAGAACAAAGTCTCCAGCATGACTTTCGGGATGGCTCCCGCCCATTTCACAACCACGAATAAAAACTCATGATTAATCTTGTATCGGCAGGTCCTTCGGTTCTGGCCTCCTTTATGGCGTCAATGGTCGAGTTTGTGGAAGCGTTGACGATCGTGCTGGCCGTCGGGGTGGTTAGAGGCTGGCGCTCGGCGTTGATGGGTACCGTGGCGGGCCTGTTTTTTCTCGTTGCCTTGATTGCGATCGCGGGGCCATCCCTGTCAGTCATCCCACTACCTGTTCTGCAGTTCGTCGTGGGAGTTCTTCTTTTGATGTTTGGATTGCGCTGGCTCCGCAAAGCGATCTTGCGAGCTGCAGGAATACTTGCACTGCACGATGAAAGCAAAATTTTCGCCGAGCAAACTCTGGCATTACGCAAGTTTGGCGGGAGCAAAGACAAGCTGGACAAAGTGGCATTCATCACCACTTTCAAGGCCGTTGTGCTCGAAGGCCTGGAAGTCGTTTTTATCGTGATCGCCCTTGGCGCTAACGGCTCACTTTTGGTGCCTGCCATGGCTGGTGCCGGTCTGGCACTTCTGCTGGTCGTGGCATTGGGCGGCGTTTTGCATCGACCACTTTCAACCGTCCCCGAAAACACCCTTAAATTTTGCGTCGGGGTGCTGCTGACTTCTTTTGGAACCTACTGGACTGGAGAAGGGGTCGGTCTGCACTGGCCCGGTCAGGATTTGATCCTCCTCGCGCTTCTAGCCGCATTTTCAGGCGGTGCCTCTGTGTTTGTGGTTATTGCTCGCCCACACAAGGGTAAGGCCGTTTTCAAGGTGGTACCCGGCGCGGCAAAACCTGGTCGAAGTGTCCTGTCCAACGCGGCGTCTGAAATCTTCGGATTATTTGTTGAAGATATCTGGCTGGCCAGCGGATTGCTGATTTGGGTAGGCGGTTGGTGGGCAATTTACACGCCCGGTCCAGTTGACGTAGCCCTACCAGGTGCCGGTTTTGCGATGGGACTGGTTTTTATACTTGGTGCAAGCGTTTTAAAGCGTGCTCGTATCGCATAAGGTCAGAACTCCGCGCCAACACTCCTCAACTATAAAATTCTCGCGATGATGCCTTACACGCTGACGCGATTTGCACGACAACAGAAATAATTTAAATCCATAAGATCGAAAGTACAGGGTAAATTGCCATCGTTAGCACCTTGTAAGCTGTGGTCGTCGTACCCTGCCGGCGTCCATAAGGCACTTCAATGTCTACTAGGAGATATCAGATGATTTCCATTCATAACGGCAAAGCCGTATTCTTTTCCGCTATAGCGGTGGCTTCTGCCATGTTCATGCCATTGGCTGATGCCCAAACTCCGATGGCTGCAAGTATGCCCATGGCGGGCGGCATGGACATGAAGACGATGATGAAAGACAACAACGACAAAATGTCGTCGATGACCATGACAGGTAACGCAGATGTTGACTTTGCGATGATGATGCGAATCCACCATCAGGGAGCCATTGACATGGCTCAAGCCGAACTCAAGAACGGTAAAGAACCGCAAATGCGCAAGATGGCTCAAAACATCATTGCCACCCAGAAAAAAGAAATCGCGCAGTTCGACCGATTTCTGGCCAAGCACGGTCACCCAGCTGACAAAATGAGCAAATAACCGGCTGGCCTGCGCAGCGGCTACCGGTACTACACACCCGAATTGTTTGGCGCTGGCGAGTCGGGAGTTGTGTAAACAGGCGCAAACCCACCACCAGAAGTCCGAAAGTTAGTGGTTTGCCCTTGGTACACACGAGCACTCAGCCACTGAACCTTGGCGTTGTATGCATAGGCACGCAGGTCAAACTTCATGGGCACGGGTAGGCTGACCTCTCCAGTTGATCTTTCGCCTGGTTTAACAATCGCCTGTGCAACATAATCGCCAGCCAAAATATCCTGCCAAACCCCTTTGGTGAGCTTGTCGCCCCGATACGCAGCTCGACCGCCAAATCCAGCAACTGGTTTGAAGAAAAGACTTCGGCGCGCCCCCCATAAACGCCGCTCATCCGCAGATTGAACTATCTCCGTGTGGGGAACGTGTTCCAACAAGACCTTCTGGATGTCGCGTGGCACGCCGAGGGACTCTAACTGCACCGCATCACTTAAAAGCGCCAGACGCCTCTTGTCGGCGTACAGCGCATGGGCCTGAGGATGCGGCGTCAGGACAACACCTTCATGAAGATAGGCCTCGCGTAAGGCAGCACTGTCAGGCTGCGCAAGGTAAAAGTCCGTCAGCCGGTTGTATACCAGGTCCACAACCAGACTCCCATGACGCAGGGCTCCGTCACGCCATTCGAGCTCCGACGGATCAGCAATGATTGCGCGTATGCCATACCGTTCAAACAACTGTTGAAAAAGCAAAAACTCAGGGTACAAATATTGATCCTGAGGCGATGAATCGACGATGGCAATGGTCTTTAGGGGAGTGATACGTCCGGCAAGCTGCCACTCGTGACGAAACATGTCCACCATAGCTTTTTCAAAGTCTTCGATCTGGGCAAGCGTAGGCGCCATGGCACCTAGATCAGCACAGCAAGCCCTGTGCGCCCGCGCCATCACGGCGTTCAGCATCGCACCGCCTGCGTTGGTGTTGATCTCAATGAGCCCAAGACGCCCGTCCGTGAGATGAAAGTCATATCCAAAAAATGCGCCAAGCGGGCCGGTGGGTGCCAATTGGGCGACCGTCGGCGCTTGCGCCAATACAAGTTCCCTGTATGCCGGCATGGCTACCACCGACTCAACAGCTCGCACGACATCAGCCATGCGTTGTATTTGCTGCGCCGCTACGAACACGGGCTGAGAGGCGAACAGATAAGGGCAACGTTCTTGAACCATCGCCGACAGCTCGGGCGTACCAAGTTCCCGGTTGAGCGAGGCGGTCAGGGCAGCTCTATCCAGGCTGATACAAAAGCACTCCTGATTCAGCAATTCAAGCGCCCCACTTGAAGCGCAATGTAGTTGCGACGAAGATTGATTATTCATAAGTGAGTGTCTTATTCATTGAGACACCGTCGGTCTCTTTGCATCAGTATCGGTGTTTGGCAGTTTTCTAGCAGCGATCTCGCCCACCCGGGCCGGCCCCCACCAAACCAGCGACAGAGCAGCGCCAACCAACAGTACCAGCGCGGCGGTCCAGAATGGTGCCATCGGTGCCAACGTGAACAATGAGCCAGCGCCCATGGATCCAAGCGCCTGTCCGAGATTGCCTGCAGCAGCTTGCTGACCAAGCAATGTTCCAGGTGCAGCCGACTGGCGCTCCAGCAGTTCATATGACAGTACTGGGCCAATCAACCCCGCAGCGGTGGCAACTACCGCGATCATTAACCCTAGTGATCCTGCGTCCGGTACCAACGACGTAAAAGCCAGCGCAAAGGCTGAACCGGCAAATGCTGCAGCCATCCAATGCTGGTCAATGCGGTTTCGCACCGATGCAAAAAGCAACAGAGACTGCGCCGCCAGCATTGCGAGACTGCAGGTGATGAACATCGCGGCCATAGCCGCAGTGGTCAACCCGAGTGTCTGGCTGCCAAACAGATTAAACCCAACTTCGAAAGTACCCACCGCAAACGACGACAACAATGCCAGAAGCATGGATGAATGCAAAAAGCGCTTGCGGGATGCACCAGGTTGCACGGCGATTGGAAGCGCGACTACGCGGTTCGAACCAAGACACCAAGGAGCCAGTAACAGCAGGGGCAGGCCCGCCAAGGCGACCACCATGGCCGGCCAGTTCAGCATGCCGCCCATCTGCCCCACGGTCACACCCATCACCGGCCCGGCAAGCCACGTACCGAATGCTGGGCCTGCGAGGAAGCCGATGAAGGACGCGCTGCCCAGCAATACGAAGCGGCGACTGCGATCAACTGTCGTGCTGAAGTCGGCAATGTAGGCCTGCGCCGTTGGTACGATCGCTGCGGCACCAGCACCTGCGAGCACCCTTGCGCCGTAGACGACTTTCAGGCTGGGTGCGAGGGCCATGGCCACGCTGCCGATGAGAAACGCGGCAAAGCCAATCAGCAGCACCAGAACGCGCCCATGACGATCTGAGAGTCGACCCCAGAGCGGTGCGAACAGAAACAGCGCGAACAGATAGACGCTACCCAGCATGCCTACATGCCATGCCACGGTCGACGCTGGCACTGCACCAAGGTAGCGCAGTAGATAAGGCCGAATCAGTGGCAGGCCGGCACCGTAGCCCAGCGACACCATGAAGACCATGGCGCCCAACAGTGGCATAGCACCATTGACAATGGGCGATGGAGTCCTTGGAGTTCGATCGGAGCCACCATGAACATCAGTAGCCATGTCGCTATCGTTTTGCGACGTAAAGAACGAAGCCTGCGAGCCAGGCCAGCACCGGGAACAGCAACAGCCATCTAAAATCAGAGTGGAGTGCAAAGTTGATCGAGCTCATGAGCGCAACCGTCAGTAACCCAGACATTGCGATGGCCCATGACGCGCCCGTCAAACGCGAGGGAATCGCGATGCGCGCCACAAAAATGGTGAGTACGCCTGTGCCTGCCATAAATCCCCCCATCACGATAAACACCCGTTTCAGCCAGCCCTCCAGGCCAGGGATTGCAGTCCGAACTTGTGCGAGAGTGCTGCCCATGAACCTCGTATCTTCCGGTAACAAGGGGGGACGCAGGAAGATAAAGTAAAGACCTAGTGATACAAGCCAGATCCCGCAGGCGACAAGTAGCCACATTGAGACAGGACGGATTCGGAGGGGTGCGCTCACGGTGTTCAACTCCTGGCGGATTTGGTCAACTGCAAAGGGTGGAATCCATTCTTGATTGCGTCAAAGAACTACCGGTCTGTCCGGCAGTTCATTCAGGCGATCGTTGTCTGGGAAGTGCTGCACAAGGTGCTGTGTCACGGCCAGCACACCGCTGATCACACCGTTCTCGTAGTTCGACAGCTTGAAAGCCATCTCCATCTGGCGGCAAATTTTTCCCCACGCTTCGGTACCGACTTTGGCGTGGACGCCGCGATCAGCCACGATCTCCACCGCTCGATCAGCGAGCAACAGATAGATCAGCAATCCGTTGTTGTGCTCGGTATCCCATACGCGCAACTGAGCGAATAGTTCGATCGCTCGATTTTTGGGCGACTGTCCCCTGAAAAGGGGCATGCCATCCAGTGCCCCTTCGACCACGAACCGGATCTGTCCAGCATGCGTGGCCTCGCTGGCTTTGATCGCCGCCTCGATAGCGTTCAACGCGCTTCGGGGAAAGGCTCGTGTGACCTGACCGTGTGTTGTCAGCAAGTGCTTCAAGATGCGTAGAGTTTTCATGATCACCACCTCCCCGATGCGCCGCCGCCACCGAAGCCCCCACCGCCCCCCCGGAATCCGCCACCGCCACCTTGACCACCTCCGCCGTAATAGCCACCCAGACCGCCCATCCCGTGCCCTCTCATGCCTCCGCCAAGCAAGGTAAACAACAGTGCGATCACACCCGCACCTAGAGCCATGGACATGGCTCCGACGACGAACCAGGCAATCACAGCGACTACTCCCCCTGTGACCAATGAGCCGGGAACCTTGCCAAGCGTGGCGCGCAGCACGCTGCCCACAGCGATGGCAAGAATGAAAAGCATGGGCGCGTATTGTTGAATACCGCCGATATTCCTGGCAGGGGTGTTGCTGGAGGCGGGCAAGGGCTCTCCGTCAACGACACGGATGATCTGTTCGATCCCGGCCGTAATGCCCCCATAAAAATCTTGTTCCTTGAAGCGCGGGAGGACGATTTCGCTGATGATGCGTTTGCTTGTGAGGTCTGTGAGCGCTCCTTCCAGACCGTATCCCACCTCGATTCGGACGGCGCGGTCGTCTTTCGCAACGACCAGAATGGCGCCGTCATCCACCTTCTTGCGTCCGAGCTTCCAATTCTCCGCGACCCGCAAAGCGAATTGTTCGACGGCCTCCGGCGCTGTCGAAGCGACCATCAGCACTGCGAGTTGGCTGCCTTTCCTGGCTTCGAACGCTGTCAGCGTTTGCTCCAGGGTGGCTTTTTGCTCCGCAGTGAGGGTGCCGGTCAGGTCGGTGACATGTCCACTCAAAGGTGGAACCGGTACTTGCGCCATGACGAGGGCGGACCAGCTTATGGCGCATGCAAGAAGCAGCGCCTTCACGGTACTACGCGTCGTCGTGCCCGTGATCACTTGGCCACCCCGGAAGCTGCCGCTGCGGGCTTGGCCGGCGCCGTATCGAAACCAACGCTTGGCGGCTTGGAGATTTCTTTTTCGTTTTCGACCGCAAAGTTGGCTTTTTCTTTGTATCCCATCACCATCGCCGTCAGATTGGACGGGAAGGATCGCACCGTCACGTTGTAGTTTTGTACTGACTGGATATAACGGTTGCGCGCGACCGTTATACGGTTCTCGCTGCCCTCTAGTTGCGCCGAGAGGTCTCGAAAGCCTTGGTTCGCTCTCAGGTTCGGATAGTTCTCCGATACAGCCATGAGTCTGGACAGTGCGCCAGTCAATTGACCTTGCGCTGCCTGAAATTTCTGGAATGCCGCAGGATCATTGATGAGTTCTGGGGTGGCTTGGATTGAAGTGGCTTTGGACCGTGCCTCAATCACTTTGGTCAGCGTGTCCTGCTCGAACTTCGCCTCACCCTTGACGGTGTTCACGAGGTTAGGCACCAGGTCCGCACGCCGCTGGTACTGGTTGATGACCTCGGACCAGCTCGCCTTGACCTGCTCGTCGTTGGTTTGAAATGTGTTGTAGCCGCAGCCGGTGAGGGTTAGCGCCAAGGTTACGGCCAAGGCTGTCAATAATTTTCGCATGGTCTATTCTCCAAAGTTTCAGGTTGGTTGGTCATTCAGGAAGTCTTTTGCAAGCCCCGGTGCCCGGCCCGTGGCAATGTAAAGTGAAGGTAGATGACGGCGCTCAGCAAGGCCGCAAAAAAGCACCACACCGAGATGAACCACGTCGCATAGAAGTAGTAGGCCGCGCCGAACGACAGCAGCGCCAAGGCGCCGAAAACCCGAACCCCTCGAAGCGTAGACAGCAGCGGACTCACGGTTGTCGAAATCAGGTACAGCATCATCACCGCCGCAGCAAAGAAGTGCGGAGAGTCGTACTCAACGTGCTGACCTGTGGCGCGCGACACCACCGGGAAGGCCACGAGCACGTACAGCAGATAGACGCCTACAGCGGATCCGGCCACAACTAGCGCCGTGAGTGCGCGCCTGCGTCCGCCGGGCGGCTCAATCATCAACACGGCCACCGGCAGGTAGATCGGCCACAGCACGTGCGAGAGGAACGAATAAACATGCGTCATCACGGTGTTCAACAGAGGCGCGTCAGCGCTGAAGGTCAGCCAGATCACGCCTTCGCTCAGTTGCTGGATTGCGAACAGCAACGGGATGGCAGCGAAAAGCCGCTCTCTGGGTCGCTTCGCAGATTTCAGCGTGACCACGCCAAAACCGAGTAGCAACGCACCCGCAGTGAAGCTTGCCGTAGCCGAGAAGCACATCAGTTCACTCCTCTGCGGCAAAAGCCATAGGTTTCATTGCAGTCGTAGAGGCCACCCCTGGCCAGCGACAACGGCCATTCACCGCTATTGGGCTTCGATGCGAGGATTTGATAAATCCCCGTAGTCCCGGATTCAAAATCCAATGCGCAAGCAGCCATGTAGAGCCGCCAGACCCGATAGGTCGCCTCATCAACTTCGCACAGCGCAGCCTCGCGATTGGCCTCCAGCCGTTTCACCCAATGACGCAGGGTCAGTGCGTAGTGCGGCCGCAGTCCCTCGAGATCGTGAATCTCAAAGCCCGCCCGCTCCATCCCGAGCTGAATGTTGCTGACGCAGTCGAGTTCGCCGTCCGGGAAGACGTATCTGTTGATGAACTCGGTACTGACTGACTTCTGCCAACCCTCCTCGTCGTGAGTGATGCCATGATTTAAAAACAGCCCGCCAGGACGCAGCACGCGCACCACGGTTGCCAGGTAGGTAGGCAGGTTGGCCAAACCGACATGCTCAAACATACCGATGCTCGATACCTTGTCAAAGGTACCCTGACCCGCCAGATCGCGGTAGTCACGCAGTTCTACCGTCACCAGGTCTTGCAGCCCTTCGGCCTGGATACGCTGCTGTGCATAGTCAAATTGTTGACGACTCAGCGTGATGCCGTGCGCGTGTACGCCGTGGTGCCGCGCTGCCCAGCAAATCAACGCACCCCAGCCGCAACCGATGTCAAGCAGCCGCTCGCCGGGTCGCAACCGCAGCTTGCGGCAGATGTGCTCTAGTTTGTTACGTTGCGCCTCATCCAAGGATTCGTCCGGGCTCGTGAAATACGCGCAGGAATAAACGCGCTCCTTGTCGAGCCACAAGCGATAGAACTCGTTCGATACGTCGTAGTGAAACGAGATCGCGGTACGATTTTCTGATTTGGAATGGTCTTTGACAGAACGACCATGTGCTGGCGAATGATCGCTGGCGAGGCCTGCACTTGGGTCCTCCAGACCCCGCAAGCGCAAGGCGCCAAGCATGGCTTTCATGCGATCAAAAAAGGACAAGCGAATTGACTGCAGGTCATGTCTCAGGCCCAACACGGCGAAAAAATCCCCCTCAAAATCAATGTCGTTGCGAAAGTAAGCCTCCGCAAGTCGCAAGGGGTCGCGCCCCAGGATCATCGAACGAACAACACCAGGATGCCGGCATACCAAAGTAAACGGTGGCTCAGATTCATTCGCGTAGTGCTGGCCAAATCTGAAGGTGTCGCCGTTCCACAGGCGTAGAGCCAAGTTACCGTTAAAGCTACTAAATAGCTTTCTCAGCAAACCAGCAACTTGATCAACTTCTCGTTGTGCTGAATTGGTGATCGAATGAAGCGTAGCGTCGATCACCAGACTCGCGGATTGTGGGCGGGTTGGTGAATCCAGGGTCACGGTAGGCAGGTGATTGTTCATGCGGGAGCTCCAGAAGTTGCCTTGGTTTTAGGATCCGGCGTGCCAGCATGCGATGTCTTGTTGATACCGGCCAGCTTGGTGCGCTTGAGTAGCAGCGCGTTGATGGCCACCACCAACGTGCTGCCAGACATCGACAGTGCCGCCACCTCTGGACTCAACACAAACGGGTAAAAGACGCCAGCAGCAAGTGGGAAGGCGACCGTGTTGTAGCCAACGGCCCACCAAAGGTTTTGGTGCATTTTTCGCAATGTGGCGCGCGACAGTTCAATCGCCCCGACGATGTCGTATGGGTCGCTCTTCATGAGTACTACGTCGGCACTGTCCATAGCGACATCGGTACCAGCGCCGATAGCAAATCCCACGTTAGCCTGCGTCAGGGCCGGTGCGTCATTGACGCCATCGCCTACCATTCCGACCTTTTTTCCGGTGGCCTGAAGTTCTTTTACCTTTGCAGCTTTCTGAGCGGGTAGCACATCTGCCAACACGGTGTCGATGCCGATGTCCGTGGCGATGCGCTTGGCAGTTGCTGCGTTGTCGCCGGTAAGCATCACAACTTGGATCTTCTGCGCACGCAGCTTCGACACTGCCGCTTTGGCAGTCGGTCTAATCGCGTCGGCTATCGCGATGAGGCCGATGACGCGGCCGGCCAGCGCCACGTGAACGACCGTACGGCCATCACCCTGAAGGCGAGTTGCAGCAGCCGTCAGACTACCGAGCGCAAGCTTCTGTGTGTCCATAAGCAAACGGTTACCAAGATAAACCGTTCCCTCAGCGGTCTCAGCACGGGCACCCATGCCATCTAGGCTTTCGAAGCCGGTCGGCGCGGCAATGGTGAGCTTGGACGCACGACGTACGATAGCCTGAGCAAGCGGATGGGCTGAGCCCTGCTCCACAGCCGCAGCAGCAGCCAGCACAACATCTTCGGTGACGCTATCTGCGGTGACGATTTCCACCACCTCGGGTTGACCCACAGTCAGCGTTCCGGTCTTGTCAAATACGATGACATCCAGCTTGGTGGCATCTTCCAGCGCTGATGCGTTCTTGAACAGAATGCCGTTCGCGGCACCGAGTCCCGTACTCACCATGACGGCCATCGGGGTGGCCAGGCCCAACGCGTCGGGACAGGCAATCACGAAGACCGTGATGGTCATGGTGACCGCAAACAGCAGCGGCTGGCCGATCCAGAAGAACCAAGCCGCGAAGGTCGCAAGACCGATGACGATGGCGGCGATCACGAGCCATTGCGCTGCCTTGTCGGCCAGGAGTTGAGCCGGTGCCTTGGAGTTCTGTGCCTCCTGCACCAGCTTGACGATTTGCGCCAGGGCAGAGTCGGCTCCGACCTTGGTCGCCTTGTAGCGAAAGCTGCCGCTCTTGTTGATGGTCGCACCGACCACCGTTGCACCGGGCCCCTTTTGAACCGGCATCGATTCTCCCGTCAGCATCGACTCATCGACCAGCGATTCACCGGTCTGGACTGTGCCATCCACCGGAATTTTGTTGCCGGGCCGTATCACGACGATCTCGCCTGCCAGTACTTCAGACGTGGGTACTTCGACTTCGGTGCCGTTGCGGATGACATTGGCCCTCGCTGGCGTCAGGTTCATCAGCGCCTTGATGGCCGATGACGCACCAGCCCTGGCGCGCATTTCCAGCCAATGACCGAGGAGAATGAACACCAGGAGGACGGAAACCGCTTCAAAGAACTGCCCACCTTCCTTGAAGATAAACGTCGTGCCGACGCTGAACAGATACCCAGTGCCGACGCTCAACACGATCAGCGCGGCCATGCCCAGCGTTCCCTTCCTTAGCGCTCGCCAGGCGGACACAAAGAACGGCCAACTGGGATACAGGACAGCGGCGCTTGAGAAGAAGAACAGCCAAAGGTTCAGGTCCAGCCCGAACGGAGGCGCTGGCGGCTCGAACATGCCACCCATAGGCGCGTAGATAAATATTGGGATGGTAAAGACCAGACAGATCCAGAAGCGGTTGCGCATGTCACGTACCATCGCTGCCAAGTCCATCCCGTCATGGCCCATTTCATGAGCCATGTCTGCTGACATGGCCGATTGACTACCCGGCTTCATGTGGCCTTTGTGACCCTCGTGTCCATCAACTGCGTGGAGCGGTGCTGATGGATCAGGAGGCACGGCTGCTGCCGCTTCCGGCGCTTTGACCACACCGCCAGAAGGCGACGCTTCCGATTCGTCCGGTGCCTTGTCATCACCCGTCAAGGTGTCCCGCACCCACGCCGTCACCTTCTTAATGGCACCATGTTCGGCTGAATTTTCAGCTCCGTCGGCTGGCGAGACCGGGGGGCTATCAGGCGTTGTGACCACAACCGGCGCAGGCGCGACCAGATTGTCCTTCGGGACCTCGGCAGTCTGCTGCGAGGTTCCCTTCTGTTGCGCCTGCGGTGATGGCTGCCGGTCAATAACACTTGCCGGCGTCTCGTGGCTCTCCTGTTCAGGCGATGGCTCCTGGGCGGAATCCTGTCCGCGCTGGCGGACATCCGACTTGATGTCACCAACCTCAAGCCGGGTTTCGTCATAGCGCACTGTGGCGTTCTTCGCTGCAAAGTTGACGGTAACGCTCTCGACACCGGGCACCTCGCCTATCCGCTTCTCGACCCCGTCCACACTCAGTACCGACAACATGTCGCGCACTTCGATCACACTCGTTTTCATAGCGACTCCAAGAGTTGGGTTTTAAGTCGGTAACAGCGCATAAAGCGTATCGTCCTAGCCCTTTTCAGGCATGGACATCTTTTCACTGGCGTCCGAATGCGCCTGGTCTGGAACTTCAGCCTTCGGTGTCGATGACACCGCTGTAGTCTGTGTAGGCTTGTCAAGAGGGTTGGCGTTGGTGACTGCCTTTGCGTCTGGGCCTGCAGGGAAAGGTTTAGCAGGCTCAGCAGTTTTGCCAGCAGTTGACTTCGGAGCTACGACTTTCGCGGGCTCTGAAGGAGCAGCCGTTTCTTCATACCCGCGTTGCCGCACATCCGACTTGATGTCCGAAATATCGAGTCGGGTTTCGTCGTAGCGGACGGTAGCATTGCCCGCAGAAAAATTGACAGTGACGCTCTCCACGCCGGGCACCTGACCGATTCGCTCTTCAACGGCCTGCACGCTCAAGACCGACAGCATGTCACGTACTTCAATAACACTTGTTTTCATGATGATTCCTTGGCTCAGTGCTCGTTTGGCATCTTGTGTTTGATCAATGTGCCAGTGCTACCGGTACCTTCTTCGGTCACCATTTCGCACGCGGACGCGGTCGCCAACGCACCATCACGCCAACGCCAAGCCACCGGCAGAAACCGATCTGTCTGGTGTGCAATCTCGTCCCTATTGCGAAACGACACCTTGCAGCCTGACTCCACTTGCAAGACTTCGTCTGGCAAAGGTTGGAAATCACCGGTTTGCTCGTCGTGTCGATGCGGCATGAAGATACCGAGATCGAATTCAGAAAGTCTGCGTAACATCGCCTGCACTTCAGGACGTTGCATGGCCGTTTGAGCCCTTCTCACCGCTGGCGGTAGGTCGAGAAAGCTCGGCTGTAAAACATTCGTTGTCGTCATGTCATTCTCCTGATCAGATGTTGAAACCCATTAAAAATGGCTGGGTCAATTGCCAACTCACAGATCGCTTTAAGACTGAAGCCACCCGCCTGTAAAACCAGCTCGCTGTAAACCGCTAACGACGTACGGGCAACTTCGCATCAACTGCCACAACAAGCCCGACCGATAGTTCTCGATCATCAAAATGATCGGACCCTGGTTAAGCCCGAAATGCCAAGGGGATACCCACCAGCCGTAAGGGTTACCAGGCTCGCCTGGATGCGACGGGTTGAACGCTGCCTTGAAACCGTATGAATTAAATTGAGTCAGCTTGGCCTGATGGATGCAGTGTTCCAAAGTCGGCAACACGATCTCGGGCGCGAAAGGAAGGGACGCGACGACCGCCCACGGCGCCAGCGTGCCGTCATCTGGCCCGCAGGGCACGCCACGAGCCAGATAACCGAAGAACTGGCGTTCGATCCCGCCCGCCTTCAGCGTGCTGGGGCCGGGGCCTTCACTCGCTGTGATGCCCCAACAGTGGTCACCATAGCCCTCGAACTTGTGAGGGTTACGGATCGCGTATTGCTGCTGCGCGTAAGTGGCGCGGCGACTGTTCTCAAAGTAGTCGATTCCCTTGCCGCGCATGAATGCATCCTGGATGCCGCGAAAGTCGATCCAGACATGCGAAAGCTGATGCGTAAACAGGGAGCCTGCGTATAGATAGCCTTGCCCGCTACGCTTGTCGTCACCTTGCGTCCAATGGTAGGTCGCAGCCCATCCCTGGTAGCTCTGTGCGGGCAATGGATGCGTTGGTGAACCTAGTCCCAGCAAATAGAGCAGCAGTGCCTCGTCATAGCCTTCCCATCGATAAGGAAGGAACCCGCTCTCAGGCTTCCAGCCATGGGTGACAGTGGTACCCCCATCCTGCGCCCACGACCAATTGGCGCGACGATATAGCGCGTCACCCAGCGTGCGGATCTCGCTCTCATCAGAGTTGTCGGCGTCAAAATACTGGGCGGCCGTCAGCGCACCTGCCAACAGGAACGTACTGTCCACGGTTGACAGCTCGCATTGCCAAGCACGCCGGCCCGTCTGCATATCGAGGAAGTGGTAATAGAAGCCTTGGTAGCCAGTGGCGTCCGGCCCAGGGCCTTGCGAGCTATTCCAGAAAAACCGCAGCGTCGTCAGTGTCCGTTCCACGGCTGCGGCCCGGGTCATGAAGCCGCGTTCCACACTCACCGGATAGCACGCGAGCGCCAAGCCGGTGGCAGCGATGCTGGCAGGCCAATTCGGTGCTGTCTTGTCGATCACCAGGCCATTGACCGGATTCGTTTCGTGCAGGAAGTAGCCAAACGTCTCCTGCTGCAATTTCTGCAGTTCGGCGTCGATTGCTGGAATGGCCACCGACTCTCGCACGTTGGAACTACCTGTTGTCATGGCTTCTTTTAAACCGTGGGTGGGTCAGCGCGCCAGCCGTTTGGCAAATATGCAGTCGGGGGTGAACTCGAACGCTATATCCGGGTCGGGCTGCACGAGTTTGCTTTTTTTGCCTTCGTAATGCAGCCGCGACAACATGTCCCGTATCAGGTTCAAACGTGCAAGACGTTTGTTGTCGGTGCGGATAACATACCAAGGCGCAATGGCGGTGTGCGTGCGCTGCAGCATGCCGTCTCTCGCATCAGAATATGCCTTCCAGTGTTTTACGGCAACCGCATCAATCGGACTGCTTTTCCATTGTTTGAGTGGATCGCGCTGGCGTTCAGCAAGACGCTTCGTTTGTTCAGCCTTGCCAATGTCCAGGTAGTATTTGAGTAACTTGACACCAGAATTAACAAGCATCTCCTCGAACTTTGGTACCGACTGCATAAACTCTTCATGCTCTTCCTTGGAGCAAAAGCCCATCACGTGCTCCACGCCAGCGCGGTTGTACCAGCTGCGATTGAAAAGGACGAACTCTTCAGCAACCGGGAGTTGGGCGACGTAGCGTTGAAAGTACCAGGCCTTGCGCTCCCGGTCAGACGGTTTTCCAAGTGCCACTACCCGCGTTTCCCGAGGGCTCAAGTATTCAACGATTCGCTTGATACCGCCGTCCTTGCCTGCAGCATCACGACCCTCAAGGAGCACCAAAATCCTGTCGCCGCATCCAATGAAGTGGCGCTGCAGCTTTACCAGCTCGACTTGAAGTACATGGAGCTGGGCGTGATAGTCCTCTCGCGAGATGGGCGCTACAGCAGAGCCCGTCCCTGACGTGGACGCCCCCGATGCTTTGGTAGCAGTGGTGACTGCTTCGCCGTCACTGTGTTTGTGATTTTTCTTGCTCATGATGGTGCCTGCTCGTTCTGCGCTGTTGGCCGTGCCTTGGCGGAATAGCCAAGGTGGGTGATTGCCGCCTGAACCTGGGCGGGCGACGCGCGAGTGGGATCAACCACCACGGTCGCCGTGCCCGGGTGCAGCGTTACCTCGGCATGGCTGACACCATCTAGTTTGCTGAGCGCACGCTGGACACTGCCGGTGCAGCCTCCGCAGGTCATACCGTTGATATCGAAGTTAAGCGTTTGCATGGTGAGTTCTCCTGTGGGTTGAAGGATCAGGTTTTCGTATCGACGCCGATAAGCAGCTTCGAATCAGAAATAATTTCGTAGGGCGGAACCGTGAGATTGGTCGGTGCTGGCACGCTTTTAAAAACGCGGCCAGCAAAGTCGAACTTGGAACCGTGGCAGGGGCAGTAGAAGCCACCGGGCCATGATTCGCCAAGGTCGGCTGCGCCGGCTACCGGACGGAAACTGGGGATGCACCCTAGGTGGGTGCACACGGCTTCGAGTACAACCAAGTTCGGGACCAGGGAACGCAAAGCGTTTTGGGCAGGCTCGGGCTGAATTGAACGTCGGGATGTGGGATCGGCAAGCAGGTCGTCATGCCGCGCCAGTGCATCGAGCATGGCCTGTGAACGCTTGAGTACGAACACCGGCTTGCCACGCCATTCGACGATCTTGAGTTCGCCAGGCAGGATGCCCTGCAGATCAACCTCAACTGAAGCGCCTAATGCGCGCGCCTTTTCGCTCGGTGCCAGTGAAGTCACGAAAGGTACGGCGGTGGCGACGAGACCGGTGCCACCCAAAACTGATGTTGCAGTGATCCATACGCGACGTGACGGATCCACGGGGGCGGTGTTCACTGCCGCATGCTCGATGACTTCAGTTATCGGGACAGTTTGGAAGGTTTTCATTGAACCAATCTCCCACTGCCCGTGACTGCACGCACCATAGCGACATCGCGCTGCCGCCACGACAGATGCTCGACAACGCTACTCCAGTACATACCGAAGGCGGCACCGAACAACAACTCTTCGGCGGGCAAGCCGGCTGGCCGCCAATCCATCAAGGCTTTGACATTCCACACCGCTTCGATGTACCCCGGCCAAAGCCACTTAAGTCCCAGTAGAAAGACGGCGTACAGAGCCAGAAACACGCCGCCGCCATACAGCGTGTTGCGCCAAAGATCCGGCCGGCACAACAGGGCCACCACAGCACCAACAGCCAGTGCAAAAATCCCCGGGTAAATGGGATTCCAATCAAGAAAATAGAGCGCCACAAACGCAAAAAATGGGCTTGCCAACGCGAGCAAATGCCAACGATGCTGTGGTAACGAGCGAGCGTGGTGATCCATGCGTCGAAGCGGAACCGGTGCCAGCGCGCTATAGCCAACGACGCCCAGGCCACCGATGGCAAAACAGAAAATGAGGCTCTCGATATCAAAGCCCGTGCGCTGGGCCAGATCGAATAGGCTGGGCGGGTTCCAATATGCGGGCACGAAAAGGGGCTCGGTCAAACCGAAAGGAGCGGTCAAGATGCTGGCCCACAGCATGCGACGGCGCAGTGAGGATCGTGCATAAAACACAATCGCCCACAGTACGAGGAAGGCCGCGGCCCACAGCAGCCACGTGTATCTGAATCCGGAGTCAATCAACGGCACGTTGTGGTCTCCAATGCATGGGTATTGGTTTTGACGTGGTCAGAAAGTTCATTACATGGGGTGCTCTGGCTGGCTAGACGCACCCAGCTTCGGGAAAAAGCGCGGTGTACGTACCGCATAGGCATCAAACTCAGCACCGAATTTCTTGCACATTTCCGCTTCTTCGGTCACTGCTAGTCGCCCGTACATGATCAGCAGGATCGGGAACATCGCTAGCGTCAACAGCGTCGGCCACTGCAATAGAAAGCCCAGCAGAACGAGTACGAAGGCTACGTACTGCGGGTGGCGGATACGCGCGTAAGGACCCGATATGGCCAAGGCACTGTGGCGTTGCGCATGGTAGAGGACATTCCAGGCGCTCGAAAGCAAATAGAAACCGAAGCCAAGAAAGACATAGCTCGCAATGTGCAGTGGCCCAAAGTGAGGGTCGCCCTTCTCACCCAGCAGCGTAGACCACAGGTGACCAGAGTTGTGCGACAACAAGTCGAGACCGGGGTATTTTGTTTGTAGCCAGCCAGACAGCAGGTAAATGCTTAGCGGAAAGCCATACATCTCGACGAAAAGCGCAATGATGAAGGCAGAAAATGCGCCAAAAGTGCGCCAGTCGCGTGCGGTCTGCGGCTTGAAGAAGCTGAAGGCGAACATCAGGAAAATTGCCGAATTGAGGATGACGAGCATCCACAATCCATAGGCCGGGACATCGTGAGTCATGGCTGCTCTCCAGTCTTAGGTGGCTGAGGTGTTGCAGAGGCGGTCGAGGTTGAGTCACTCTCGTGATGGTGATCGTGACCATCACCGTGTTCGCCATGACCATGATGCATGAAAACGTGCATCAGCGGACACGACAGCAGCAGCAAAAGCGGCAGCGCACCAATGAAGTGGGCGCGATGTTCGCTCAGGAGAAAGTATGCGGCGATGGCACCCAAGACGAGAAACCCGAGGGCATAGCGAGTCCGCCAAAAGCTCACGGGTTCTGGGTCACGAAGGGACGAACTGTGATGCATATATTCCTCTAAAGGTTGAAGGAAATCATCGTGTCAGGCGACTGAGAAGCCAGCTAAAGAACGATCCGGCAAGCAGTGCCCAAAAGCTAAGGATGATCAGCGCCATCAGAAACCCTGCCCAAGCAAATGGCCGCGGCTGAACCATGCCACTGAAATCCATGCCATGAAACAGGTTGTTCATGAAACCCAAAAATGGGCCAGGCGCGAGAACCCAGGCCAGAGCGCATATCGCGTAGAAAGCAGCGACAGTGATTGCAAAAGCGATGCCGGTTCGAATGGGGGTCATGATCACCTCCCCGCTGGAACCGGCATACGATCCATCATCATCTGCATCATGGATTGCATCATGTCCATGCGTTTTTCCATCACCTGATTGTGCGTAGCCATCTCGCTCTTTTGCGTGCCCTTCATGTCACCCATGGCTCCTGCAGACATTCCTTTCATCATGGCCATGCTGTCTTGCATGATCTTCATGTGTTGAGCCATCAAGGCATCGCGCTCTTCTGGCGTTTTAGCGGCCATCATCTTGTCGTGCACCTCTCCCATGGCTTTCATCTGGGTATTCATGGCAGACATGTCGGAAGAGGCCTTCCCGGGCATGACTTTGGACGTTGAGGAAGACGCGGCAGGGTGATGCGCGTCTTGTTGGAAAGGCTGAGCGGACCATGCGAGCGAACCGCAACTGGTAATAGCAAGTGCAAGTGAGATTGAATGAACGAGTTTCATATTGGAATCCTGGGTAAATGAAAGAAGTGAATGCCGGTTCCGACGCGGATCACCGATAACAGGCACGCGTGTAAGGAGCCCGTTTACTTGACGAACGGAAATCGGTGGGTCAGAGAAATTGGCGGAGACCGAAAGCCGCGAGCCCTTGATCGGGCGTCAGAAGCGGCTAAAGCGCCATGCGAGAGTAGCGGACCCGCAAGGGCAAAGGAAGTGGCAAAGGCCGCATGGAGTCCATGCGAACGGGCGTTTGGCCTGACAGTTCGGGTACGACCCAAAGCACTACGACCAGTGGCACCTGACCTGGATCCGGCTGGTCCAGGCCGAAGTGCTGCTTCGTTATGATTTCCGACTCTTCGCTGCAGAATTTCTGGCAGGGAACCTTGGAACCATCTGCGGCGGCGTGGTCGCCGTCTATTGGTGCATGCTCATGCTCATGATGTGAGTTAAGCGCGGGAGCGGCTTTAGCGGCATCCACCATGTGTACATGCACGTGCGTGTCGTGTGCCTCCAGCAGACAGGCATTGGCAGCACTGGAAGCCATCGCAAACGTCCATAGCATCAAAACCACGAATGCGGTGTTGCGCTGGTTACGTTTGCTTGAGAATAGCTTCATATGTCGCGGGTGTCTAGTTCGATCAATGGTAGGGCGAAGCCTTTGAGATGTATTGATCCAGATCAACCACTGGACTTGACCCGTTTCAATAGACACCTGATAAGGTCGAAATTGAAAAGGAGAAAAAGTCATGAAGAGAGTCAGCTACAC
>NZ_JBHSRS010000070.1:0-25504 GCF_042659145.1 Polaromonas aquatica
CCATGGAAGAAGGCCTGCGCTTCGCCATCCGCGAAGGCGGCAAGACCGTTGGCGCCGGCGTCGTGGCCAAGATCATTGCGTAAAAGCCTATAGGGGTATAGCTCAATTGGCAGAGCGTCGGTCTCCAAAACCGAAGGTTGTAGGTTCGATTCCTACTGCCCCTGCCACCCGGCTACTGAGGTGCGTCGCTGGCGCTTCAGTGGTACAGGTGGTTTGAAAAGATAAAAAAGCAGGCCCGCTCGGAGTCAAAAACTCCAGGTGGGCCAAAGCGTTTAAGGAAGCCGTCTCGGGAAAGCATTTTCCGGGGCGGCTGGTAAAGATTAAACAGGAAATCCGGCAACTATGGCCTCTTCTCAAGTTGAAACCGTGAGCACCAACGCTGACAAGGCCAAGCTGGGCCTGGCTGTTGTGTTGGTGCTGGCTTCGCTGGTGGGTTTTTACCTGCTGGCCAAGCAGGGCCCGGTTGCCCAGTGGGGTGCCCTGATTGTGGGCCTGGTGGCTGCGGTGGTCGTATTTGTGTCGTCGGAGCTCGGCAAGCAGTTCCTGGCTTTTGGGCGTGATTCCTGGCGTGAGGTCAAAAAAGTTGTCTGGCCGACTCGCAAGGAAGCCATACAGATGACCGCCTACGTTTTTGCCTTTGTCGTGGTGATGGCCTTGTTCTTGTGGTTGACAGACAAGACGCTCGAATGGGTGTTTTACGACTTGATCCTGGGATGGAAAAGATAATGAGCGACCTCAACGGCACAGTAGTCAGCGAAGTGGCGGCGGGTACGTCCCTCACGCCGACCCCCGGCATGCAGTGGTATGTCGTCCATGCCTATTCCGGCATGGAAAAGGCGGTTGAGCGCAATATTGTCGAGCGCATCAACCGCGCTGGCATGCAGGCCAAATTTGGCCGTTTCCTGGTTCCCACCGAAGAAGTGGTAGAAATCAAGAACGGCCAGAAGAAAACGACGGAGCGTCGTTTCTTTCCGGGCTATGTGCTGGTCGAGATGGTGATGGATGACGAAACCTGGCACCTGGTGAAGCACACCAACAAGGTCACCGGTTTTGTTGGCGGCGCCAAGAACCGACCGGCCCCGATTTCCGAGGAAGACGTCCAGAAAATCGTCAGCCAGATGCAGGTCGGTACCGAGAAGCCGCGCCACAAGGTTGAGTTTGAAGCGGGTGAATACGTCCGCGTCAAGGACGGCCCGTTTACGGACTTCAACGGCACGGTCGAAGAAGTCAACTACGACAAGAACAAGGTTCGCGTGTCGGTCACAATTTTTGGCCGCGCAACACCGGTTGAGCTGGAATTCAGCCAGATCGAGAAAACTTAAGTTTCTTTAAGAGATTCGCGCCTTGCAACTCGGCGCGGATGGTTCTCCGGAGCCATGATTGAGTTGTGTAACCCCCGGGGAGCCCGGACCTGCCTTTTTGCAGTGTTCAGGCGTTATGACCCGCAAGGAGAAAAGTATGGCGAAAAAAATCGTCGGCTTTATCAAGCTGCAAGTGCCAGCTGGTAAGGCTAATCCATCCCCCCCGATCGGCCCGGCTTTGGGTCAGCGCGGCTTGAACATCATGGAATTCTGCAAGGCATTCAATGCCCAGACCCAGGGTGTTGAGCCGGGCCTGCCACTGCCTGTGGTGATCACGGCATTTGCCGACAAGAGTTTCACCTTCGTCATCAAGACGCCTCCCGCAGGCGTCCTGATCAAAAAAGCCATCAAGCTCGACAAGGGTTCTGCCACGCCGCACACGGTGAAGGTTGGCAAGATCTCGCGCGCGCAGCTTGAAGAAATCGCGAAGACCAAAATGAAAGACATGACGGCTGCTGATCTCGACGCTGCAGTTCGCACGATTGCTGGTACGGCCCGTTCCATGGGCGTGTCGGTGGAGGGCGTTGTATGAGCAAGCTGAGCAAACGCCAAAAAGCCCTCGTGGGCAAAATCGACAGCAACAAGCTGTACCCCCTCGCTGATGCGCTGGGCCTCGTCAAGGAACATGCGATTGCCAAGTTCGACGAGTCCATCGACGTCGCCGTCCAGCTCGGTGTGGATGCCAAGAAATCCGACCAGGTCGTTCGCGGCGCGGTCGTGATGCCCAACGGCACCGGTAAGACCAAGCGTGTGGCCGTGTTTGCCCAGGGCGCCAAGGCTGAAGAAGCCAAGGCGGCCGGTGCCGACATCGTCGGCATGGACGATCTGGCTGCCGATATCAAGGCTGGCAAGATGGACTTCGACGTCGTGATCGCATCTCCCGATGCCATGCGTATCGTCGGTACCCTCGGTCAGGTGCTCGGCCCCCGCGGCCTGATGCCTAACCCGAAGGTTGGTACCGTCACGCCGGATGTCGCCCAGGCTGTGCGCAACGCAAAAGCTGGCCAGGTCCAGTTCCGCGTTGACAAGGCCGGCATTATCCATGGCACGATTGGCCGCCGCTCGTTCGACACGGACAAGCTGCAGGGCAATCTGGCTGCACTGATCGATGCCCTGCAAAAAGCCAAGCCGGCTTCGAGCAAAGGCGTGTATTTGAAGAAGGTTGCGGTTTCGTCAACGATGGGTGTGGGCGTTCGCGTCGACACGCAAACCATCGCAGCGTAATCGCAAAAATCTGGATGGCCTGCAAGGGCTGTCCGATGTGGTGGGCCGCCGGGGTGAACACTTCGGCGGGTCATCCAGGACCGTTGGCGCGGCAGGCCTGAAACCCGCCGCTTAATCGAAAGACAGCCAACGCAGATGGCGGTCCCGCTGCTTGAATGGTTTTGAAAAGAATCTGAAAACAGTTGGTCGCTGAATATGAGCGTGCTGGATGCTTGCCGCGAAAGCGGTAGTCAGAAAGCACATTTTTAAGGAGTAGACCTTGAGTCTCAATCGCAGTGAGAAACAAGCCGTCATTGATGAAGTGACCGGCCTCGCCGCTAAAGCTCAAACGCTCGTGATGGCGGAATACCGTGGCATCACGGTCGCTGACATGACCAAGCTGCGCAGCCAAGCCCGCGACAAAGGCGTGACCCTGAGTGTTCTGAAGAACACCCTGGCTCGCCGTGCCGTGGCAGGTAGCGCATTTGAAGTCGTGGCCGACCAGATGACCGGACCGCTGATCTACGGCTTTTCCATTGATGCTGTTGCCGCCGCCAAGGTGGTTGCCGACTTCGCAAAAACCAACGACAAGCTGGTGATTCGCGCAGGCGCAATGGCAGGAAAAGTCCTGGACGTGAACAGCGTGAAGCAACTGGCCAACATCCCTTCCAAGGAAGTGTTGCTGGCCCAGGTGTGTGGCTTGCTGATGTCGCCTATGTCGCGTACGGCCGTTGTGCTGGGCGCGCTGGCGGCGAAAAAAGGTGGCGGCGACGCCCCTGCAGCAGAAGCAGCACCCGAAGCCGTAGCGGCTTAACTTGACCCCAACTTTTTTAGGAAATCAAAATGGCATTCGATAAAGACGCATTTTTGACCGCGCTGGACAGCATGACGGTCTTGGAACTCAACGACCTGGTGAAAGCCATCGAAGAGAAATTTGGCGTGAGCGCTGCAGCCATGGCTGCTCCTGCTGCTGCTGGCGGCGGCGCTGCTGCTGCTGCTGAAGAGAAGACCGACTTCAACGTCGTGCTGCTCGAAGCAGGCGCGAACAAAGTGTCCGTGATCAAGGCAGTTCGCGAAATCACCGGCCTGGGCCTCAAAGAAGCCAAGGACCTGGTTGACGGCGCTCCGAAGAACGTCAAGGAAGGCGCTCCAAAGGCCGACGCAGAAGCCGCCAAGAAAAAGCTCGAAGAAGCCGGCGCGAAAGTCGAACTCAAGTAATTGCTTGTGTTTGCGAAGGCTGGAAGACCTTAAAAGGGCTTCCAGCCTTTTGTGCTTCAAAGAGCACACTGAAAAGAAGATCGGATCTATCCTTTTTTCAGTGTTTTCTGACCCTCGACTGCAGAAAATGCCTTGGTTCGGGTGATGTGCAATGCATCACCGTCCGCCATGGTTGGTAGCGGCCAACCACCAAGCCCGCCTGAATACGTGGTGTATTCGGGCACAGAGTCGCCAGAGCCCATCAACGCGGAGAACTCATGGCCCCAACTTCAACATACAGTTATACCGAACGCAAACGCATCCGCAAAAGCTTCGGCAACCGCGAAAGCGTGTTGACTGTCCCCTACCTGCTGCAAATGCAGAAGGACGCGTACACCGCGTTCCTGCAAGCCGACCGTGCACCTCAAAAGCGCACCGTGGAAGGCCTGCAGGCAGCGTTTGAAAACGCTTTCCCCATCGTCTCGCACAATGGTTTTGTCGAGATGAAATTCATCGAATACAACCTGGCAAAACCCGCGTTCGATGTGCGCGAATGCCAGACCCGCGGCCTGACGTTCGCGTCGGCCGTGCGTGCCAAAGTGCAATTGATCATCTATGACCGCGAGTCATCGACGTCGCAATCCAAGGTCGTGAAAGAGGTCAAGGAGCAGGAAGTCTATATGGGCGAAGTTCCGCTCATGACCGACAAGGGCTCTTTTGTGATCAACGGCACCGAGCGCGTGATCGTGTCCCAGCTGCACCGTTCGCCCGGCGTGTTCTTTGAGCACGACAAGGGCAAGACCCACAGCTCGGGCAAACTGCTGTTCTCGGCCCGCATCATTCCTTACCGCGGTTCATGGCTCGATTTCGAGTTCGACCCGAAAGACATTCTGTACTTCCGTGTTGACCGCCGCCGCAAGATGCCGGTCACCATCCTGCTCAAGGCCATCGGCCTGAACCAGGAATCCATCCTCGCGAACTTCTTTGTGTTCGACAACTTCCGCCTGATGGACAGCGGTGCGCAGATGGAATTCGTCGCCGAGCGCATGCGCGGTGAAGTGGCGCGTTTTGACATCACCGACAAGGCCGGCAAGGTCGTTGTCGCCAAGGACAAACGCATCACCGTTCGCCATACCCGCGAACTGGAACAAAGCGGCACCACCACCATCAGCGTGCCTGAAGACTTCCTGATCGGCCGTGTGGTCGCCAAGAACATCGTTGATGCCGAAACCGGCGAAATCATCGCCAAGGCCAATGATGAGCTGAGCGAAGTGCTGCTGAAGAAGCTGCGCGTTGCCGGCGTGCAGGACCTGCAGGTTCTGTACACCAATGAACTCGACCAGGGTTCCTACATTTCGCAGACCCTGCGTTCCGATGAAACGGCTGATGAGTTTGCCGCACGTGTCGCGATCTACCGCATGATGCGCCCCGGCGAGCCGCCTACGGAAGATGCAGTCCAGGCCCTGTTCCAGCGCCTGTTCTACAACCCGGACACCTACGACCTGTCCAAGGTCGGCCGCATGAAGTTCAACGCCCGCGTGGGCCGCGACTCTTCCACCGGCCCCATGGTCATGACCAACGAGGACATCCTCGCGGTCGTGAAGATCCTGGTGGACCTGCGTAACGGCAACGGCGAAGTCGATGACATTGACCACCTCGGCAACCGCCGTGTGCGTTGTGTCGGCGAACTCGCCGAGAACCAGTACCGTACCGGTCTGGCACGTATCGAAAAGGCTGTGAAAGAGCGTCTCGGCCAGGCCGAGCAAGAGCCGCTGATGCCGCATGACCTGATCAACAGCAAGCCTATCTCGGCCGCGTTGAAAGAGTTCTTCGGCGCCTCGCAGCTGTCGCAGTTCATGGACCAGACCAATCCGCTGGCCGAGATCACCCACAAGCGCCGTGTTTCGGCCCTTGGCCCCGGTGGTTTGACCCGCGAACGTGCAGGTTTTGAAGTGCGTGACGTGCACGTGACCCATTACGGCCGCGTCTGCCCGATTGAAACGCCTGAAGGCCCGAACATCGGCCTGATCAATTCGCTGGCCCTGTATGCCCGCCTCAACGAATACGGTTTCATTGAAACGCCGTACCGTCGCGTCGTGGACGGCAAGATCACCGACCAGATCGATTACCTGTCCGCCATCGAAGAAGGCAAGTACGTCATCGCCCAGGCCAATGCGGCCCTGGACGACGCCGGCACGCTGACCGGCGACCTGGTCTCTGCCCGTGAAAACGGCGAGTCCGTGCTGGTTAGCGCCGAGCGTGTGCAGTACATGGACGTGTCGCCTGCGCAGATCGTCTCTGTGGCCGCCTCGCTGGTGCCATTCCTCGAGCACGATGATGCCAACCGCGCATTGATGGGTGCCAACATGTCACGTCAGGCTGTGCCTGTGCTGCGTCCGGAAAAGCCGCTCGTCGGCACCGGTATCGAGCGCGTTGCGGCAGTTGACTCCGGCACGGTGGTCACGGCCAACCGCGGCGGTATCGTCGACTATGTCGATGCAACCCGCATTGTGGTGCGTGTGAATGATGCAGAAGCCCTGGCCGGTGAAGTCGGCGTGGACATCTACAACCTGATCAAGTACCAGCGTTCCAACCAGAACACCAACATCCACCAGCGCCCCATCGTCAAGATCGGCGACAAGCTGGCCAAGGGTGATGTGATTGCCGACGGCGCATCGACCGACCTGGGCGAAATCGCCATTGGCCAGAACATGCTGATCGGTTTCATGCCCTGGAACGGCTACAACTTCGAGGATTCGATCCTGATTTCCGAGCGTGTGGTGGCCGAAGACCGCTACACCTCGATTCACATCGAAGAACTTGTTGTGATGGCCCGCGACACCAAGCTGGGTTCCGAAGAAATCACGCGCGACATTCCCAACCTGTCAGAGCACCAGCTCAACCGCCTTGACGAATCCGGCATTATTTATGTCGGTGCTGAAGTCCAGCCGGGCGATACGCTGGTCGGCAAGGTCACGCCAAAGGGCGAGACCACGCTGACGCCTGAAGAAAAGCTGCTGCGCGCCATCTTCGGCGAAAAAGCCAGCGATGTGAAAGACACCTCGCTGCGCGTGAGCCAGGGTTCGCAGGGTACGGTCATCGACGTGCAGGTCTTCACCCGTGAAGGCATCGTGCGCGACAAGCGTGCCCAACAGATCATTGACGACGAGCTCAAACGTTTCCGCCTGGACCTGAACGACCAGTTGCGCATCGTTGAAGCCGACGCGTTTGACCGTATTGAAAAGCTGCTCAACGGCAAGATCGCCAATGGCGGCCCGAAAAAACTGGCCAAGGGTACCAAGATCGACAAGGCCTACCTGGCCGACGTCGAGAAGTACCACTGGTTCGACATCCGTCCTGCGGATGACGAAGTGGCTTCGCAGCTCGAAAGCATCAAGAACTCGATGGAGCAGACGCGCCACAGTTTCGACCTGGCTTTCGAGGAAAAGCGCAAGAAGCTCACGCAGGGCGACGAGCTGCCAGCCGGCGTGCTGAAGATGGTCAAGGTTTACCTGGCCGTCAAGCGCCGCCTGCAACCTGGCGACAAGATGGCCGGCCGCCACGGCAACAAGGGTGTGGTGTCCAAGATCGTCCCGGTCGAAGACATGCCGCACATGGCCGACGGTACGCCGTGCGACATCGTGCTGAACCCGCTGGGCGTGCCTTCCCGCATGAACGTGGGTCAGGTGCTTGAAGTGCATTTGGGCTGGGCCGCCAAGGGCCTGGGCCAGCGTATCGGCAACATGCTGCAAGCAGAGGCCAAGGTGGCGGAAGTTCGCGCATTGCTGGACACCGTGTACAACAAGTCCGGTCGTTCGGAAGACCTGGGCAAATTGTCTGATGCCGAAGTGATCGAAATGGCGGGCAATCTCTCCGCCGGTGTTCCGTTTGCAACCCCCGTGTTTGACGGCGCATCGGAAGCCGAGATCATGGCGATGCTGCAACTGGCTTACCCTGACGACCTGGCCAAGGCCAAGGGCCTTACCGCAACCCGCACCCAGGCGCAGCTGTACGACGGCCGCACGGGTGACGCGTTTGAGCGCACGACGACCGTGGGCTACATGCACTTCCTGAAACTTCACCACCTGGTGGACGACAAGATGCACGCACGTTCAACCGGCCCGTACTCGCTGGTCACGCAGCAGCCGCTGGGCGGCAAGGCGCAGTTCGGTGGACAGCGTTTCGGCGAGATGGAGGTCTGGGCGCTGGAAGCCTACGGTGCCGCCTATACGCTGCAGGAAATGCTCACCGTCAAGTCCGACGACGTGCAAGGCCGTACCAAGGTGTACGAAAGCATCGTCAAGGGCGAGCACGCGATCACGGCGGGCATGCCCGAGTCGTTCAACGTGCTGGTCAAGGAAATTCGTTCGCTCGGTATCGACATCGAACTCGAACGCAGCTAATCGCAGGAAAGAAAAGGATTTAACTCATGAAATCATTACTCGACCTGTTCAAGCAATTCACGCCGGATGAGCATTTCGATGCCATCAAGATCGGCATGGCCTCGCCCGAGAAGATCCGTTCATGGTCTTTCGGCGAAGTCAAAAAGCCTGAAACCATCAACTACCGCACCTTCAAGCCCGAGCGCGATGGTCTTTTTTGCGCCAAGATTTTTGGCCCCATCAAGGACTACGAATGCCTGTGCGGCAAGTACAAGCGCCTCAAGCATCGCGGTGTCATCTGCGAGAAGTGCGGCGTTGAAGTCACGCAGACCAAGGTTCGCCGCGAGCGCATGGGTCACATCGACCTGGCGGCACCGTGCGCGCACATCTGGTTCCTGAAGTCGCTGCCGTCGCGCCTGGGCCTGGTGCTCGACATGACCCTGCGCGACATCGAACGCGTGTTGTACTTTGAAGCATACGTGGTGACGGATCCCGGCATGACCCCGCTGAAGAAATTCAGCATCATGTCGGAAGACGACTATGACGCCAAGCGCAAGGAATACGGTGACGAGTACGTCGCCAAGATGGGTGCCGAAGGCATCAAGGACCTGCTCGAAGGCCTGGATCTCGATATCGAGATCGACAAGCTGCGCAATGACCTGACCGGTTCCGAAATCAAGATCAAGAAAAACGCCAAGCGTTTGAAATTGATGGAAGCGTTCAAGAAGTCCGGCATCAAGCCCGAGTGGATGGTGCTGGACGTGTTGCCTGTGCTGCCGCCGGACCTGCGTCCGCTGGTGCCGCTGGACGGTGGTCGTTTTGCGACCTCCGACCTGAATGACCTGTATCGCCGTGTCATCAACCGCAACAGCCGCCTGCGCCGTTTGCTGGAGCTGAAAGCGCCTGAAATCATTGCCCGCAATGAAAAGCGCATGCTGCAGGAAGCAGTCGATTCGCTGCTCGACAACGGCCGCCGTGGCAAAGCCATGACGGGCGCCAACAAGCGCGCGCTGAAATCGCTGGCCGACATGATCAAGGGCAAGTCCGGTCGTTTCCGCCAGAACTTGCTGGGCAAACGCGTCGATTACTCCGGTCGTTCCGTGATTACCGTGGGCCCTACGCTCAAGCTGCACCAGTGCGGTTTGCCAAAGCTGATGGCGCTGGAACTGTTCAAGCCTTTCATCTTCTCGCGCCTCGAAGCCATGGGCATCGCGACCACCATCAAGGCGGCCAAGAAGGAAGTTGAATCCGGCACGCCAGTGGTGTGGGACATCCTGGAAGAGGTCATCAAGGAACACCCCGTGATGCTGAACCGTGCGCCTACGCTGCACCGTCTCGGTATCCAGGCTTTTGAGCCCATCCTGATCGAAGGCAAGGCCATCCAGCTGCACCCGCTCGTTTGCTCGGCCTTTAACGCCGACTTTGACGGTGACCAGATGGCTGTCCACGTACCGCTGTCTGTGGAAGCGCAGATGGAAGCCCGCACGCTGATGCTGGCTTCGAACAACATTCTGTTCCCTGCCAACGGCGAGCCTTCTATTGTTCCTTCACAGGACGTTGTGCTGGGCCTGTACTACACCACCCGTGACCGTACCAACGGCAAGGGCGAAGGCCTGGTGTTTGCCGACACAGGTGAAGTCCGCCGCGCTTTTGACGCGGGCGAGCTCGATTTGAACGCCCGCATCAGCGTGCGCCTGACCGAGTGGACCAAGAACAAGGAAACCGGCGAATTCGAGCCATCGACCAAGCTGTGGGAAACCACGGGCGGCCGTGCGCTGTTGTCGGAAATCCTGCCCAAGGGCCTGCCTTTCTCCAACATCAACAAGGCGTTGAAGAAGAAGGAAATCTCCAAGCTCATCAACGTGTCTTTCCGCAAGTGCGGATTGAAGGAGACCGTGGTGTTTGCCGACAAGCTGCTGCAGTCGGGTTTCCGCCTGGCGACCAAGGCCGGTATCTCCATCTGTATCGACGACATGCTGGTGCCCAAGGAAAAGGGCGCCATCATTGCGCGTGCACAAAAGGAAGTCAAAGAGATCGAGCAGCAGTATGTCTCGGGTCTGGTGACCTCCGGCGAGCGTTACAACAAGGTGGTTGATATCTGGGGCAAGTCCGGCGACGAGGTGTCCAAGGTCATGATGGCCCAGCTCTCCAAAGAGCGGGTCATGGACCGCAATGGCAAGGAAGTCGAGCAGGAATCCTTCAACTCCATCTACATGATGGCCGACTCCGGCGCCCGCGGTTCCGCCGCACAGATTCGCCAGGTGGCCGGTATGCGCGGTTTGATGGCCAAGCCTGACGGCTCCATCATCGAAACGCCGATTACCGCCAACTTCCGCGAAGGCCTGAACGTGCTGGAGTACTTCATCTCCACCCACGGTGCCCGTAAGGGTCTGGCCGACACGGCGCTGAAAACCGCCAACTCCGGTTACCTGACACGCCGTTTGTGCGACGTGGTGCAGGATCTGGTGGTCACGCAGGACGACTGCGGCACGCAGGAAGGCTCGCTCATGCGCGCCATCGTCGAGGGTGGTGAGGTCATCGAATCGCTGCGCGACCGTATCCTCGGCCGTACGGCAGTGGAAGACGTCCTGCACCCCGAAAACCGCTCGGTGCTGGCCAAAGCCGGCGTGATGCTGGACGAAGACCTGATCGAGGAACTTGAAGCCGCCGGTGTCGACGAAGTGAAAGTGCGTACCGCACTGACCTGCGAAACCCGTTTCGGCCTGTGCGCCAAGTGCTACGGCCGCGATCTGGGCCGTGGTGGCCTGATCAACATCGGTGAAGCAGTCGGTATCATCGCCGCCCAGTCGATCGGCGAACCCGGCACGCAGCTGACCATGCGTACCTTCCACATCGGTGGTGCCGCATCGCGCGCTGCGATTGCTTCCAGCGTCGAAGCCAAGTCCAACGGCGTGATCGGCTTCAACGCACCTATGCGTTATGTGACCAACAGCAAAGGCGAGCTGGTCGTGATTGCCCGTTCCGGCGAGATCGTCATCCATGACGAGCACGGCCGCGAGCGCGAGCGCCACAAGGTGCCGTACGGTGCCACGTTGACCGTCAAGGCTGACCAGACCATCAAGGCTGGCGCCATCCTGGCCAACTGGGACCCGCTGACCCGCCCCATCATTACCGAATTCGCCGGCAAGGTGCTGTTCGAAAATGTGGAAGAAGGCGTGACCGTTGCCAAGCAGCTCGACGAAGTGACTGGTCTGTCCACCCTGGTGGTGATCGATCCGAAACGCCGCGGCGCCACCAAGGTGATCCGTCCGCAGGTCAAGCTGATCGACGCGACCGGCAACGAAGTCAAGATCCCCGGCACCGATCACTCGGTGACGATTGGCTTCCAGATCGGTGCGCTGGTCCAGGTGCGTGACGGCCAGGACGTGGGCCCCGGCGAAGTGCTGGCCCGTATCCCTATCGAAGGCCAGAAGACCCGTGACATTACCGGCGGTCTGCCGCGTGTTGCCGAGCTGTTCGAAGCGCGTACGCCGAAAGACAAGGGCACACTGGCAGAAATGACCGGTACCGTGTCGTTTGGTAAAGAGACCAAGGGCAAGGTTCGCCTGCAGATCACCGATCCTGAAGGCAAGGTTTGGGAAGACCTCGTGCCAAAAGAGAAGAACATTCTCGTGCACGAAGGCCAGGTGGTGAACAAGGGCGAATCGATTGTGGACGGCCCGGCCGACCCGCAAGACATCCTGCGCCTGCTGGGCATGGAAGAGCTGGCCCGCTACATCGTCGACGAAGTCCAGGACGTTTACCGTCTGCAGGGCGTGAAGATCAACGACAAGCACATCGAAGTGATTGTTCGCCAGATGCTGCGTCGTGTGGTCGTCGAAAACGTTGGTGACTCCAGCTACATCGCTGGCGAGCAGGTCGAGCGTTCAGCCATGCTGGACAACAACGACGCGCTGCGTTCGGAAAACAAGATCCCGGCGACCTTCAGCAACCTGCTGCTTGGTATCACCAAGGCATCGCTGTCGACCGACTCGTTCATCTCTGCGGCTTCCTTCCAGGAAACCACCCGCGTGCTCACCGAGGCTGCCATCATGGGCAAGCGCGACGAGTTGCGTGGCCTGAAAGAGAACGTGATCGTCGGCCGCCTGATCCCTGCCGGTACCGGTATGGCTTACCACGAGGCACGCAAAGCCAAGGACCTGATGGACGACGCCGAGCGCCGTGCCATCGCCGAAGCGGAAGCCGCCGAACTAGAGGCCGTGCCTGCCGGTGATGCCGGCGAGAACGCAGCCTCCGAGTAAGCTGACCCAGCCATGGCCTGAAGCTACCTGATAACTTCAGGCCCGCAACGCCCCGCTCCCTTGAACAAGGTGCGGGGCGTTTTTACGTGGGCTGTGCGTTTATATCGTGGCGGGGTGGTGGGGCCTTGTCCGCAGGCCGTTTGACGCATTGGATGCCTGATTTTGGGCTCAGGAGCGGATTTTTGGAAGAGAAAGTGCCTCTGGCCGCCGTCCTGCACGCGCAGACAGCTATCAAAAATATAGCGTTTGGATTTCCTGTCCGCTGGTACTGGTGGTCTTGCAGGCCCGCCGAAAAAGCAGTTAAGCTCTCGCGGCAGTCTGCCGGGTAGCCGCTGCAATGATTGATGCCGCGAGGGCCGTGATGCACCCGCCGTTTATTTCCCGCTTCAAGGAGTCCCGTATGTCACTTCAAACGCTGACCTGGATCGTGCTGCTGGCCGTGACCATTTTTTGGGCCGTGGGCGCTTATAACCGCCTGGTGCGCCTTAAAAATGTCATTGCGAACGCATTTGGCCAGATCGATGTGCAGCTCAAGCGCCGCTACGACCTGATCCCCAACCTCGTGGAAGCCGCAAAAAAATACCTGCAGCATGAGCGCGACACGCTGGAGGCCGTGATGACGGCCCGCAACCAGGCCCGTACAGCCAGCGACGCCGTGCGCAGCCGTCCAGCCAATGCGCAGGCGGTGACCACGCTTGCCGCCGCTGAGCAGGAGCTGGATGGCAGCCTGGGGCGCCTGTTTGCCGTTGCCGAGGCCTATCCCGAACTCAAGGCCGACCAGACCATCCGCGAGCTCAGCGAAGAGCTCACGAGTACCGAAAACAAGGTCACTTTCGCACGCCAGGCCTACAACGACGCTGTGCTGGACTACAACAATGCGCAGGGCCAGTTTCCTGCGCTGTTGCTCGCCAGGCTGTTTGGCTTCGCGCCGTCTGCGATGTTGCGCTCTACCGAAAGTGCGGTTGAGCGACAGGCTGTACGCATACAGTTGTAGTCCTTTATCGGGACTGAAACGAATCATTGGCCGGCATGAGGTTTTTCGAGCAACAGGAACAGGCCCGCGGCCAAACCACGCGCCTGTTGGTGCTGTTTGCGCTGACCGTGTTCGGGTTGGTGCTTGCTGTCAACCTGGCGCTGGCCCTGACCTGGCGTGTCATGTCTTTTGGGGGCGGTGGCTACCCGGCGTACTTCTTCACGGTCAATACCGTGATGACGCTGGTCTTTGTGCTGGGCGGCTGGTGGCTGGAGACCTCGGTGCTGGAGGGCGGCGGGGAAAAGCTGGCCCGCCGTGTGGGCGCGCGCGAGACATGGCCGGGCAGCCGGGCGTCCGAGCAGAAATTTTGCAACATCGTCAGCGAGCTGGCCATTGCGGCCAGCATGAAACCCCCATGTGCCATGGTGCTGGACCGGGTCGACAGCATCAATGCCTTTGCCTGCGGCTGGGACGAGGATGACGCCGTGGTTGCGGTGACCAGGGGCGCGCTTGATGGGCTGACGCGTGACGAATTGCAGGGGTTGGTGGCGCATGAATTCAGCCACATCCGTGAGGGGGACACCCGGCTGAACATGCGGCTGGCGGGCATGGTGTTCGGGCTGGAAATGATTTTCAACCTTGGCAAGCGCATGTGCGAGGCCGATGACGACGGACACCGTTCCGTATTGGCCTTGCCCGGTTTCGCGATCAAGGTCACAGGGTCCCTAGGCTGGCTGGCCGGGCGCGCATTGAGGGCTGCGGTGTCACGCCAGCGCGAGTTTCTGGCGGATGCGCGCGCCGTACAGTTCACGCGCAGCAAGGACGGTTTGGGCGGCGTACTGCGCAAGGTGGCCAGCCAGCAGGCCTATGGGGCTCCGGCGCGGCCCATGCACCCGTCTGTGCAGCATATGCTGCTCGTCAATACCGGCGCCGCGAACGGGTGGTTTGACACGCACCCGTCCCTGGCAGAGCGCATCCGGCGCATTTATGGCCGGTCCATGCCTGCCTTGCCTGCAGGGCAGGATGATGCGCCGGCAACCCGACCCGATGCGATTTTCTGAACAGGGCCGTTTGCCAGCCATGAGATGGCACTAAGCATATAGGTAATGATTGGAAGGGCGGCGCTCGAAGGCCCCGCGAAGTACTGGATACTCCCTATAGGGTGCGATGGACACCGCGTTAAATTGTCATTGGGTTGAAAACGTCAGGAGAAAGCCATGAAAATGAAAGTCATCAAGAACCTCGCCATGCCATTGCTCTGCCTCGCGCTGGGTTCATTCGCGCAGGCGCAGGACAAGGACGCCTTGTATGTCAGAAGCCTGGCGGCCACCTGCGCCAATTGCCACGGCACCGACGGCCGGGCAGTGCAGGGCACAAGCGTGACTTCGCTCGCGGGGCTGGATAAAAATTACTTCGTGGCCCAGATGACGGCCTTCAAGACCGGCACCCGTCCCGCAACGGTGATGCATCAGATCAGCAAAGGTTTCAACGATGCGCAGATCGCGTCGCTTGCGGGCTATTTTGCCGCCCAGAAGAAATAAAGCAGCCCAAGGAAAGAACACCATGAAACAGTCCCTTTTCCAACGCCGCTCCTTCCTGCAATCGACTGCCGCCTTGGGGCTGCTGGGCCTGGCTGGTTGTGCCAGCACGGCCGGCATTCCCGCCAAGGCCAAAGTGGTGGTCATTGGCGGTGGTTACGGCGGCGCGACAGCCGCCAAATATGTGCGCCTGCTGTCGGACTACAAAATCGACGTTGTGCTGATAGAGCCGGAGCAGGCATTCATTTCGTGCCCGATCTCCAACCTGGTGCTCAGTGGCGGCAAGCAGATTGGCGACATCACGACGTCTTATGCCGGCTTGTCCAGAAACCACGGCGTCACGGTCGTCAGGGACTACGCCAGCGCCATCGATACGGCGAAGAAAACCGTCACGCTCGCAGGCGGCGCCACCATTGCTTACGACAAGCTGGTAGTCGCGCCTGGCGTGGAGTTGATGTTTGGCAGCATCGAAGGCCTGAAGGCGGCCAATGACGCCGGCCAGGTCCTCCAGGCATGGAAGGCCGGCGCAGAGACCGTGGCGTTGCGCCGGCAGCTCGAAGCCATGCCTGACGGCGGCGTTTATGCCATCACCATTCCCGAGGCACCTTACCGTTGCCCGCCCGGCCCGTATGAACGTGCGTCCGTCATCGCCGGTTATTTCAAGGCTGCCAAGCCGCGCAGCAAAGTGCTGATCCTCGATGCCAACCCGGACGTCACCTCCAAAGGGCCGCTCTTCAAGAAGTTCTGGGCCGAGCAGTACAAGGGCATCATCGAATACCGCAACCAGCACAAGGCCACGGCGGTTGATGCCAAGGCCGGCATTATCAAATTTGATGTGCAGGACGACGTCAAGGCCAACGTGTTGAATGTGCTGCCTTCCATGCGTGCCGGCACGATTGCCGTGCAGGCTGGCCTGAACAACCAGGCCAACAACCACTGGTGCGGCGTCAATTACCTGACGTTTGAATCCACGGCCGCCAAAGATGTGCATGTGCTGGGCGACTCCATCCAGGTGGCTCCGGCCATGCCCAAGAGCGGGCATATGGCCAACAACCACGGCAAGGTGGCGGCAGCGGCCATCGTGGCGCAGCTGTCGGGCTGGGATGTGAACCCGGCGCCCATGCTGACAAACACCTGCTACAGCTTTGTGGATGGCAAAAACGTCATCCACGTGGCCAGTGTGCACGAGTATGTGGCAGCAGAAAAGACCTTCAAGGCCGTGGCGGGCTCGGGTGGCGTCAGTGCCGGTCCGACGGAACTTGAAGGCTCCTATGCCTTGAGCTGGGCGAGCAATATCTGGGCTGACACGCTGATCTGATGGCCCCCACAGTCGCTTACTGCGTGTAGCTCCTTGGCCCCCCAAGGGGGCCGCCCGCCTGCGGCCTGGCAAAGCCAGTTCCGCGGCTGGTCTAATACGGACTGGCCGCTCTTTCCGGGCGGTATCCATGAGACCCATGCAAGATCACCCGACACCCATTCCCCTCTGGCGCCAGTTGCAGGGAGCTGCTTCTTTATTGATGGCCGTTCGCGACGGCCAGTCCATGACCGCCGCGCTGGAAGATGTCGATGGCGCGCTGCGTCCCGGCGTCCAGTCGCTGGGCTTTCACACGCTGCGTTGGCTGGGCCGCGCCGAGGCCTTGCGCCAGCAACTGGCCAAACGCCCGCCACCACCGGAAGCCGACGCGCTGCTGTGTGTGGTCCTGGCCCTTATCTGGCGAGAGCAGGATGCGCACTACACCTCGCACACATTGGTTGACCAGGCCGTTGAAGCGGCCAAGCGCAGTGAAGCTACGCGTCATCAAGCCAGCTTTATCAACGGCTGCCTGCGCCGCTTCCTGCGCGAGCGCGACGAGTTGGTGGCGCTGACTGAAAAAAATCCGCAGGCTGTCTGGAACCATCCGCAGTGGTGGATAGACCGGGTGCGTAAAGATCATCCGGAGCACTGGCAGGCGATTTTGCATGCCAACAACAAGCGGGCGCCGTTGATCCTGCGTGTTAATGCACAAAAAACGACTCAGGCCCAATATATACAGGCGCTGGCAGCTATCAATATTGAAGCATCTCCGGTCGCAAGCCAGGGTGTGATCCTGGCCAGCGCCCAGTCGGTGCCGTCGCTGCCAGGGTTTGCCGAGGGGCATTTCTCGGTGCAGGACGCTGCGGCCCAACTGGCGGCCCCTTTGTTGCTGGAGGGCTTGATGCCGCACCGTGCGCAAGGCCATCGACTGAAAATCCTCGACGCCTGCGCTGCACCCGGGGGCAAAACCGCACACCTGCTGGAGCTGGTGGATGGCGACGTGACGGCACTGGATATAGATGGCCGGCGCTGCGAGCGTATTGCCCAGAATTTAAAGCGCCTGGATCTGCAGGCCCGGATTGTGGTGGCCGATGCGGGCGAGCCCGGGACATGGTGGGATGGCGAGCTTTACGACGGTATTTTGCTGGATGCGCCGTGTACGGCCTCGGGCATAGTCCGGCGCCACCCGGATGTGCGCTGGCTACGCCGGCCGGGCGATATCGCCCAGCTTGCCGCCATCCAGGCGCAATTGCTCAATACGCTTTGGCCCCTGCTCAAACCTGGCGGGCGCTTGTTGTACTGTACCTGCTCGGTTTTCAGGGCTGAAGGCGATACCCAGATACAAACGTTTGTTGCAAACCACAAAGATGCACATTTAATGCCCTCGCCAGGCCATTTACTTCCCCAAAGTGGCGTTGCAGGCCCGGTCTTCCCGGACAATTTACTGCGTGAGCACGACGGTTTCTATTACGCCCTCCTTGAAAAGCACAACGCCTGATTCCGTGGTGCGGCGCCTTTTCGCCCTGTGGCTGTGTTTTTTTCTGGTGTATGGCGGCCAAAAGGCTGTTGCGGCGGAGCTTGAGCAGTTGAAGGTGGAGCGTGCCGATGACGGTATTTACCTGTCAGCCATTGTCGAGTTTGAGCTTCCTCCGGTGGTTGAAGACGCCCTGATGAAGGGTATTCCCATGTTTTTCGTGGTAGAAGCGGACATATACCAAAACCGCTGGTACTGGACCGACAAACGCGTTGCCAGCGCCACGCGGACCATACGCCTTGCATTTCAGCCCTTGACCCGCCGCTGGCGTGTCAACATCGTGACTGGCTTGATCAACAACTCAGCGGGCCTGAGGGCCACGCTGAACCAGAACTACGACACCTTGCCCGAGGCCTTGTCTGCAGTGCAGCGCCTGTCGCGCTGGAGAATTGCCGACAACGCCGAGGTCGATCCCGATGTCGTGCACAGGCTCGACTTCAGTTTCCGCCTGGATCTTTCGCAATTGCCCCGGCCTTTCCAGATCGGCGTCGCAGGACAAAAAGACTGGACCATTGTTGTCCAGGTGAGTGAGCGCATGCAGATTGGGGCTGTCAAGCCTGTTGCGGCAGCGAACGACAAGCCGAAGTTAACGGCAATACCGCCAACAAAAGAGGCTGACAGGTGAGCCTGAAGGGCAACGTCTCATCCATCAGGAACAGCCTGGCTTTCCGGTGGACCGTAGGGGTTGGGGCCGGTGCCATGGTGGCCCTGGGGCTGGTGCTGATGTTCCTGCTCACACAGGCAACTGGCAACCGCGAGCTCTACGAGCGCAACTACGACCGCTTGCTGGTGCTCAACATCGTGGTTGCGGTGCTTTTGGTGCTGGTGATTGGCTGGATAGGTGCACGCCTGCTGCTGCGCCTGCGCGCCGGGCGTTTTGGCAGCCGTTTGCTGGTCAAGCTTGCTGCGATCTTTGCATTGGTCGGCCTGATGCCCGGACTGATGATTTACGTGGTGTCTTACCAGTTTGTGTCACGCTCCATCGAAAGCTGGTTCGATGTGAAGGTGGAAGGGGCGCTGGACGCCGGCCTGAACCTGGGGCGCGCCACACTCGATGCCATGGCCCTGGACCTGGCCAATAAGACCCGGCAGGCCGCCACGCAAGTGTCAGAAACGCCGGATGCAATTGCAGGATTGACGCTGGAGCGTTTGCGCGACCAGCTTTCCGCCCGGGATATTGTGCTGTGGAGCGCGTCGGGCCAGGTGATTGCGAGTGTGGGCGAGTCGCGTTTCACGATCAACCCCGAGCGGCCTGCGGCGCAGCAGTTTCGAACAGCCCGGGCACAGCGTGTGGTGACGCAGATTGAGGGGCTGGACGAACTGGTGCTGACCGGTACTGGCGAACTTGCCAGCGCAATGCCCTCGACCGGCCCGCCTGTCAGCGCACGCATCAAGGCCATCGCAGTCGTCAACAACCCCAATGTCGGCCTGTTGGGAGAAGCGCGTTTTTTGCAGGTGACACAGGGCCTTCCCGCGCCGCTGGTGGCCAATGCCATCGCGGTTCAGGAGGCGAACCGGGAATACCAGGAGCGTGCGCTGGCCCGTGGTGGCCTGCGCAAAATGTATATAGGCACACTTACGCTCAGCCTGTTTCTGGCTGTGTTCGGTGCCGTGCTGCTGGCCGTGGTGCTGGGCAACCAGCTCGCCAAACCCTTGCTGCTGCTGGCTGAGGGCGTGCGACAGGTGGCGCTCGGTGACCTGACACCCAAGGCGGCGCTGGAGGGCAAGGACGAACTTGGCGGCCTGACCCGTTCCTTTGCCGACATGACGCAGCAGCTTAGCGATGCCCGCTCCGCCGTGCAGCAGAGCATGAGCCAGGTCGACGCGGCGCGAGCCAACCTGCAAACCATTCTCGACAACCTCACTGCTGGCGTCATCGTGCTGGATGTGCGGGGTTACATACAGTCCAGCAATCCGGGAGCGACCCGCATTCTGCGCGCGCCGCTGGCTGCGTACCATGGCAAGTCGCTTGGTGAAGTTCCCGGCCTGGAGGTGTTTGCCAAGGAGGTGGGGGCCCAGTTTGCCGACTTTTTGGGCGATGTGAATGCTCCCCATGGGCTTGAGCAATGGCAGCAGTCGTTTGAGTTGAATACGGCCACGCCCGGAGCGCCCGACAACGCCATCACCCTGATTGCGCGAGGCGCCAAAATGCCCGGCACAGAAGAATTTTTGCTGGTATTTGACGACGTTTCTGAAATGGTGTCAGCCCAGCGTGCACAGGCCTGGGGTGAGGTCGCGCGCAGGCTGGCACACGAAATCAAAAACCCGCTCACGCCGATTCAATTGTCTGCAGAGCGTCTCGAGATGAAGCTCGCAGGAAAGCTGGATGAGCCCGGGCAGGTGCTGCTCACGAAATCCGTCAAAACCATTGTGGACCAGGTCGACGCGATGAAACGGCTCGTCAATGAATTTCGTGACTATGCCCGCTTGCCGGCGGCCGAGCTCAAGCCGGTTGACCTCAATGCGCTGATTAGTGATGTGATGCAGCTTTACGCCAGCGAAAATGCTGTCGTGCCTGTCCGTACCGAGCTGGACCCTGATGCACCTCCAATCCATGGTGATGCACAGCAATTGCGCCAGGTCATCCACAACCTGTTGCAAAACGCCCAGGATGCCCAGGAGGGCAAGCCAGATGGCCTGGTGACGCTAAAAACCGATTATTCCGGGACCTCAGGGCGTGTGCGCCTGAGTGTGCGCGACAACGGGAGCGGGTTTCCTGAGCACATCCTCAAACGGGCTTTTGAGCCCTATGTCACCACCAAGGTCAAGGGAACGGGCCTGGGGCTGGCAGTGGTCAAGAAAATCGCTGACGAACACGGCGCACGTGTCGATATTTCCAACCGCGTGGTAGATGGTGTCGTGCAAGGGGCTCAAGTATCGTTATCATTTGCAGTTGTGGTTTAACAACCATTCGGTAACAACTGGCAGGACAGCAATTCAATCATGGCAAATATTCTGGTGGTCGATGACGAATTGGGCATACGCGACCTTCTCTCGGAAATTCTCAATGATGAGGGGCACCAGGTAGAGCTGGCTGAAAACGCGGCGCAAGCGCGCGCTGCCCGTGGCCGTACAAAACCGGACCTGGTCCTGCTGGATATCTGGATGCCGGATACAGACGGTGTCACCTTGCTCAAAGAATGGTCCTCCAGCGGTTTGCTGACCATGCCGGTCATCATGATGAGTGGTCATGCGACGATAGACACTGCGGTAGAAGCTACCAAAATTGGTGCCATGGCCTTTCTTGAAAAGCCGATTACCCTGCAGAAGCTGCTTAAGGCTGTGGAGCAAGGGCTGACAAAATCGGCTGGCCGCAAGACAGGATTGCCTGGTGCTGTTGTCAGCCCGTCTGATCTGACGGTGGAAGCTGCGATGACCGGCGGCACCCTGCCGGTTGCGGTCGAGATCGGTCCACAGGCTACGCAGAGTTTCCTGCTCGAAAAGCCTTTGCGAGATGCAAGGGACGAATTTGAAAAGGCATATTTCGAGTTTCACCTCGCGAAAGAGGGGGGCTCGATGACCCGTGTAGCGGAAAAGACCGGTTTGGAACGCACCCACCTGTATCGCAAACTGAAACAATTGGGCGTGGATCTCACGCGCGGCAAGCGTGGCGCCTGATGTTTGAGGCTTTGTGTAGCATCCAGTCCATAAACTGCTTTCTGGCTGATATATAATCATAGGCTTGGCCCGGTAGCTCAGTCGGTAGAGCAGAGGATTGAAAATCCTTGTGTCGGTGGTTCGATTCCGCCCCAGGCCACCAGTCTTTTAGCGCCCCAGCGCCCTTTTCGGGTTCTGGGGCGTTTCTACAATTTAGGCTGAATTTCTACAATTCGCCGAGCACGTCGCGCAGGTTGGGGCTTAGACCCCAAAATCTTCCCTGATTTGTTGACGCACTTCCGAGCAAACAGGCGCAGGCCGATCTTTAGCAATTTCCGCCTCGAGGAGACCGATTGCCTTGTTCTGCTGCCCGGTGTAGAGCAGCGCCACGGCGTGGGATGCTTGATATCGGTCCATGATGTGCGGGTTCTCTTTCTCTAGGAGAACTATGTTGCCCAGTCCAAAACAGAACAATGCGTCGTCAAAGTTTTCTTCCTTGAGAAAAGACTGACCCACAATTCCGCATTCAACTGGATTGATGTAAGTGGAATCGAACCCATGTCCGAATCGTTTCATGGTATTCAGAACCCAGTGGGTTGGGGTGGACGCTCGCAAGAGATCCGCACGCCGAAAGCCCGAGGAATCGGCGGGAAAAATGACTCCAAATCCTGCCTGCAGTAAGTAAAACCCTATCTCGTTGCCCCGTCCGCCTCTGCCTTTGTCATCGCTGAAGTCGAATGAATAGCCACCCGCTTGAACAGTTCCAAATTCCATCGCGTGCGAACCTCCATTCGCAGTGACGGGGTGAAACATGGACGAGCCCATGTAATTTATGTACCGAAATTCCCCTCGGTCTGTGCAAAGAGGGACTATCACACCACCTACGGAGGGAACATCCGGGTCATTCACAACCGCTTTTAGTGCGTCGAAAATCCGGATGTAAGGGTCGCCTTCATCAATTGGTTCGGGAATCCGCAAGACTTGCAGGTGAGCTGCGTGGATCGCGTTTTCTTGAGCTGACGTCGAGTCTGGTCCGCCGTGGTATGCCAGCTGAAACTTGTCGTATGCCAGTGCGTCTCCAATAAATCCCGCGGCGGCTGAAGTCACGACCCCCTTTTTTATAAAGGTGATTTCATTCCCTCCCACTTCCGCTATCAGCAGGTCAAGATTGGCGAGGTGCGTCGGATTCTGCAGGGCAACTTCGATAACTTGATGTCCATAGTCACAAGAAAGAAATTCGGCGCAAAGAAGTTCAAAACTCGATGAATCACCCGCAAACGCAACCGCTAGATGATCATTGACGCGGTATTGTTTTAGACACCCCTCAATGAACGCATTCGAATTCAGATGGGTCTGATAGCTCAGTGCCGTATCCCCGAGGATGAGAATTTTTTCGCCGATAACTCGCGCCACAATTAAAGTCATTTGCCTTCACCTAAATTGCAGTTGTTTGAATCGCCCGCTTTTCTAACGCAATGGCTTCACACGGTCCCCAACACGCGACTTTACGTAATGTTCGGTCATCTCTCGGTTTTTGTGCCCCAAGAGGGTCTGTGAGTGCGCCAAATCGCCTGTATCGGTCGCGGCCTTGGCCCGAATATCCCGAAACTGAAAATTCACCTTGGCCAGTGTCCGCGCTTTGTCAAAGCGAGACCGCAGCGCAAATTGAGTCAGAGGCTGTCCGTTTTCGTCCTGAATTAGCCAGGCGCTGATGGCCTGACGTGGACGCTCGACAATTCTGGCGATGACGGCCGCCAGCTCGCCGGTGACTTCTATGCCAAGGCGCTGGCCTGTCTTGTTCTGGACGATCCAAAGCGCACCGTCACGAATATCCGTTCTTTTCAGCTTGAGCACGTCGGCTGGCCGCTGGCCGGTGAGCAGTGCTAAATCCATGGCGTCGATCACGGTGAAATGGGCTTGAGCTTTCACCTGGTCAAATTCCGCGTCGGTGATGTACCTAGAGCGCCCAACCTCCTTGAAACCCTTGACCCCTTGGCATGGGTTCTGGAGGGCCGTATAACCCCATTCCCGGGCTTTGTTGAAGATGTGGGAGAGCAGGGCCTTCTCCCGGTTTGCACGCACCTTGGCGGCTTGGCCGCGAATGTCCATGTATTCCCGGACATGCATGGGCGCGATGGCGTCGATAGGCATATGTGCGCAAGGCGGAGATGAGCGGCTGTCGATAGCTCTTTCTTGGCGTCACAAAGGACGCGAAGAAGGTTTTGCTGTGCGAAGCAGTTTTCGAGATTAGCTCTCTCGCGGTATCTTCAGGGTGCCGAGTCTTTCAACTGCACACGGTGCTCAGGCACGACACGTGTTTTTGCCGCTCCCCATCGAAAACTACAAGCATTTCGAGCCGTCATCCCTTTTGGGCTTCTCGCCCACCTCATTGGGTGGATCTCCTTCAAGGCGCGCCGCCGTTTTCGCGATGTTGCCATCTTGATTCTCAGCTAGGTGACCAGCTTCTCGGTGCTTGATCTGACCTGCCTTGTCTGCTTGGGCTCACTCTTGTCTGATCACGGGTACTGCCTTGCTGTGTTACGAGCAAGGCTTGTGCACGGGGCAATCGCGCTGATGAACATCTGATCTCGCAGTGCTCAAGGCCTTATGGCATGTCACGTCTATCACCCTTGATTCGCCCTGCTTTCGAACTAGCAAGATAGGGCCTGTGGGGGGGGCACTCCATAACCGGGTCAGATTTTGATGGAGTTCAAACGTCGTTGCCGACTCGTTTTGGAATATTGGCCTTGGCGGTTTGGGGTCGAACTTGCTTGGCACTGGGATGGTCTTGCTACCCGGCCGGATAGCACTTGACGGGCGATCCGGCGGCTCAAGATCAGCCGGACATCCTGCGTAGCTCCGCAGTGATAAGCAAGAAGCCTAGCCCATGAGCTTACCTGGCGTAAGCGGCTATGGGTTGGGTTAGGCGCGACGCCTTTGCTTGCGCCTGTCTTATTGGAGCGCCTTAGCAATTTGAGTTGCGCTCCTTCAAGTTACTTGTGTGAAAGATGCGTGCTGCATCGCATAGATGTAACAAGTGGCATCTTTTTTGTGATCGATTTTTGTGTGAACGAGAAAAAATAAGTGAGAACTTAAGCTCTATTTGACGGGCAGGTAAATCTTGAGAAGGGGCTGGAACGGGTTGGGACTTTTCGTGAGTTAACATTAAGTAACATGGGTGTGATGCATTTCATGAAGTGCTAGGGGTATTTGGATTTATTTTTCGTGATTGAAAAAAATCATATAAATCATTGAGTTGTGGTGATTTGTTGTTGGCCAACTTTATGTAGATGTGATTTTCTGCGACGTAAATGTGATTTTTTTGTTCTAAAGGTGACTTTTTGAGGAGATTTGTAGAAATGATTTGTTACATAAATTGCGCATCCCGGTAAACTTCGAAGCAGGCTTGGTGTGCGTGCCATGGGGTTGATGAACAGTTTTAAGGTGATTTTTGGATTTTTTGAAGGTTTATAGCCTTTCAATACTACGGTTACGAATTGTTTTTCGGGTCTGCCGCGCGCTGGGACTCGCGGCGATTCCGTTTCTGCTTCTCTTTCACCTTGCAATTACCCAGGCGCAAACTCAGGTTAGCAACGTCGCATCCATCGCTCCGCCGGCAAGCGTTGCTAATACCAATGCCTCAGCCTCGTGCACGGTAGCGGGTGTTTGCTCTGCCTCTGATACAGATGTGGTGTCCCCATCCCGGCCCACAGTCTCCAAGAGTTTTTCTGTCAGCAGCATCAATGCTGGTGGGACGGCCTTGCTGACAATTACCGTTACCAATACACATGCGTTGGTATCTGCAACCATTTCTGCGCTGTTTACCGACGCTTATCCTGCGAACCTGCTTAATGCGACATCCATAGCACAAACCAGTTGTGTCTCTGGTGTTGCTAATGCTACGGCGGGGCAGGGGACATTGACGTTGTCTGCGGGCACACTGATCCCGCCGGGGGCAAGCTGTTCGCTGACAACTGTTGTGACGAGCTCGGTTGCCGGGACAATCACCAACACAATCCCTCCGGGTTCGCTGACTACCTCGGTCGGGAGCAATGCCGTTACTGCAACTGCGGTTCTTGGGGTGAGCGCCAGCGCGGACCTGCAGGTGACCAAGGTGGCGTCCAGCGCCAACGGCACGGCAGGCTCGACGATCAGCTACACGG
>NZ_JBHSRS010000071.1:0-26478 GCF_042659145.1 Polaromonas aquatica
GACGCGAGTCGTCCTTTTGCCGTCTTTCCGGAAAACAAGTTCGACTACATATTTTCAGTCAGTGGCGTAATGGAGTTTGACAACACACTCCAATTTTTTGAGAGTTGCCAGAACCACTTGCGGGATGGCGGACATTTTTTCGTTACCAACGACAACGTCGTAGCCATGCGCGGCCGAATCTCATATTTCTGCCTCGGAAAAGTAAGGCAGTACCACTTGTTTGTTACTTTGAATCAAGGGGGTTGGAAAGTTATCCCGATCCACAACATGCTCAGAATTCTTCAAGAGTCGGGCTTTCGAATTCGAGAAGTCAGGTATGTGTCACTGTTGCCCAAAGACTGCCTGATGTTGCCGCTAGCTCTTATCGTCTATCCCATTCAGTTTCTTTATATGAACTTAAGTCGTTCAAGAATCCCGTGGAAGGAGCAGCGGACAATTTATCCATTTCGCTCGCTTTTATGCCGCCATTACATCATTGTCTGCCAGAAAGAAATCCGCGAAATTGTTTGAGGCCGCGCGTTGAAAATCTAGCTATATCTTATTTTCAACAAGAAAGTGGCAGTTTTCGTCGCCCTAGAAGCAATATTCACTTTGGTCTAACGCTTCAAAATCAGCCGAACCTTGACCTGCAGTCAACTGGAGTGAGCGACCGACGGCCGACCTTCCGAATGGCGCCCGTGGCCGGGACTGCCCACGCATACCAACGCCACGCCCAAGGCAGCCAAAAATTCACCTCACATTCGATAATCCACTATTACCCAATGTTAGACTCATCCACGAAAACAATCCATTGATCTTATAAATAGTATGTAATATCATGGTACATACCATAGTACGAAATAACGAGGTGAGCCATGGCCAGAGCCGGAATCTACAAGTCTGAAGTGCTGCGTGCCCGCGATAAATTGCTGGCTGCAGGGCGCAATCCGTCCATTGATGCGGTGCGCGAAGAGCTGGGCAGCGGCTCCAAAACCACGATACATCGCTACCTGAAAGAGATCGAGGAAGAGGAAGGCGGGGCCACCGGCACTCGCGTTGCCGTCAGCGAGGCGATCCAGGACCTGGTGGGCCGCCTGGCCGCCCGCGTCAACGAGGAAGCCGAGGAACGGGTCACCACGGCGCAGACCAGGCACGCCGAGCAGCTGAGCCAGCAGCAGCAGGCCGCCGCGGCCCTGAAAACCGAGGCGCAGGCCATGCGCCAGCAGCTGGAGCAAAGCCAGCGCGTCCTGGCAGAGGAGAAGACCGGCCACGGCAAAACCACCGAATCCCTGCGCGGCAAGACGCTTGAGTGCACGCAGCTGACCCAGCAGGTCGTTGACCTGCAGGAGCGCATCGCGGCCGAAGAACGCCATCGCCAATCGCTGGAAGAAAAGCACCAGCATGCGCGCCAGGCGCTGGAGCATTTCCGGGAGTCCAGCAAGGAGCAACGCGACCAGGACCAGCGCAAGCACGAGCAGCAAGTGCTGTATCTGCAGGCCGAATTGCGCACCGTGAACGAGACCTTGGCCACCAAGCAGCAGGAAGCCGTGCACACCCTTCAGGACAACGCGCGCCTGGTCGGGGAGTTATCGCGAGCCCAGGGCGATCTGCACCAGGCCCAGGAAGAGGTGCGGGGCCTGCGGCCGCTTAAGGATGAACTGGGGTTTGCACAGAGGCGCGCCGAGGAATTGGGCCGGCGCCTGGTCGAGCAGGACGCGGCCATCGAGCAGCTCGGCACCTCGAACAAGGAGTTGCTCACCAAGGTCGATGAGCTGCTCGCCGCGAAGCAGCAGTTGGAACTAGCGCTGGCGACAGCTAGGTCCTCCGTCACGGCGCAAGAGCAGGTCGTGACCAGCATGCTGGAGCTTCTGACTTCGACGTCTGGCGCGGCCTGACTTGGCTGTAGCCAAGCTAGCAGCAGAGAGTTCAACCGGTTGAATCGCGCTCCGATGGAGAAAACAAACGTGTCAATCTGCACTCAAGGCGAGTTCGACGAAAAATGTCGAATATCTAACTTGTTGTTTTATAAAGAGTATTTTGGCGCTGGCGTGTCAATTCGCATCAAAAGGACGAACACCCCTCGTTGCCGAGCTAAAAAAAGAAGCAAGCTCTGTTCGGAAGATTAAGAAATAAATCCACAAGGGTGACAACACCTTTGTGGAGCTGTACCATGAAGAAACACAATGAATACAGGAAACCTCATGGAAACGATCACCATTGTCCAAATCGCACTTGCCGCGGTGATCGTAGTTGGCATTTTGTTCAGTGTGTACGTTGCTCGCAAGAACAAGGTACTTCTCGCTGAAAATCAGGACTGGTTGAAACACTGACCAGCGGCCGAAAGGCAAACCATCAGAAAAGAGGGGAGTCACGCTCCCCTTTTTTTCGTTCTAATTCAACCCACCGGGGCATCTACCCCGTTGGGGGTGGTGCCTCCAAATCGGAGAATCACCATGAACACCTCATCAACGGTGGAATTCACAATGCTCGATGTATCCACCGCGCATCTTTCCCCTGAAACCCGCCAGCGCCTTGAAACATTCGATGTGGAAGGCGTTCTTTACTACCCGAAAGGCCCCTGGGGCTGGTTCGTTAATGTTCCGGACCGTGAAGACGGATTGGTTGTTGGCGATGAAGTCCCCAAGGACCTCAAAGCTTGCATTCAATTTGCCCAGACGTTGGAAAAAGAGTGGATCATGTTTGACTGCGACGGAACCATCATGGAAGATCTACCGAAATTCGATGATGAAAAATTGCCAAGCATCACCAATCACCATGTGCTGCAGCAACTCGCGCAGAACTACGCCCGGCACCTGAGCGTCCGCCACGGCCGCAATGTCAAGGCAATGGTCACCGGCAACGGGAAGATCCGGGTAAAGGATGACCAGGAAAACGGCTTATCTGCACTGTTAACACCTGAATTCGTCCAGGCGATTTTGCTGCAGCATCAGCCAGCCACTGAAACGGATATACACCAGGTAGTGGCGGGATGACGTTCTTAGCAAACAACACGCTGTCCATGAATGGACTCGTACTGAGTAGCCTGACCCGAGCGCTCTTGATTGCCGATGTCGCGGGCTGCGTGCAGCTCGAAACTGACGACACGGTTTTGATCAAAGTGCTCAGTCCTACTCAGGAAACTTGTGTCTACCCGCCTGACCTGCAGGCCGCCCTTGAACAGGCGCGGACTGAAGGTGCAAGTTGGTTGACGATCAGCTTTATGGAAAACCATCTCATTCCTGAAAACGAGACCATCCACTGATAATTCGCCGGGGCCCGCTTCCAAGTAATACTGCATTTCTCGTGCAGTTTCGCTTGACCCAAGGCGCGGCACCTTTACCTTAATCCTTGAGTTCCCGTCCTCTGACGGGGATTCTTCAAGTACATACGATGTGTGTACTTGAAGAATCTCGAACCTGACTTTTCCCTACCTGGACACACCAGGCACTGGCAATTTCTCACAGCGCAACTTTATTCCATCGTCAACGACACTGTGAAAACATCATTTGTTGCCATTTCAACAATAGCTGCAGGTCAATAATAGGTTGTGTTTGAGTGTCAAAACCCGATCAACGCACGGTTTCTAGGGCGTTGTGCGGGCATAAATTGACACCTACCGTCCATAACATGGACACATCAAAGCATGGGCGTTCAATTCCCATTTATCTTTGAAAGGAAAAAAAACACATGAAATCTCGCACTTCCATCCAACACGGGCTCGGCATTTCACTCGTTGGGATCCTCCTGGCTTTCGGTGGCAACGCATTTGCGGCCAATGCTGGAGCATCTTTTATTGACACCTGTGCCAATGGCCAATCTGGTCCACACCCCTTCGATTGCGAGCAACTTTTAAACCCCTTGGTGAAGCAACGCATACAAGTCTCGATCACTCCGGACGCCCAGCACGTAGGTCGGATCGGCGCCTTTTATGTGGGGGTGCGAACAGATGGCCAGATCCGTGGGAACTTCACCCAAAAAGGCTGGACTGGCTGGAGTGGTGGACTCTTCGAGCCGGTGGAACTGTTTGAATCTTTGCCAGGTGGCACGCAACAATATGTTGTCATGGATGGAGGCCTACTGTGTTCGCAGATTGGCCCCGGCACCACCGAACTGTGGGCCGGCTATGGCATCCTCAATGACAATGGCGAAGTGATGGTCAAAAACTACAAGAATAATCTAAGCAAGGGGATGACATACGAGCACCTTGTACGCACCTATGTTCAACACGAAATGTCTGTGAGCGAGCGCGCATGGAAGGTTCTGGAAATCACTTGTCCTGCAGTCAACAGTGATGGCGGATCGTTTTGAAAGGATCCATTGAGTAGACCAAGGCGTTAAATTGGTTTAGTGGATATCGCCAATAGACTGGCCAGACCATCAACGAACAATGCTCTCAAAAAACGCATCAACCTTATTTGGGTTAAGTGATACCGCTGGCCAGTAAATGCAGCCGAGCACAGCCCCGCGACGACAGAAAAAAATGACCTGGACTGTCGAAGAGTTTCCGCTCAAATTCCAACGGGTTTTGGTGCTTCAATCTGACAACCAAATAGAGTTGGATGCGCTGATTGAAAAAGCAAAGCTTAAAGGCTGGGAATGTTATGCAGAAGGGACTGTTCCAGATACTAACGATCTTAGTACCTGGATGCTCAAGTCCGTCTAGGAATCACCTCAGATTCACAAGTACCCAATAGACAGGGCAGAAATTATGTGTCTTGTTTTCCACCAAAACCACGTCTGTTCCGCTTACCACCCAACGGACAGGGCACAAATTCGTAGACAACCGCAATACCAGCATTGCATTCGTTCCGTTTACAACCCAACGGACAGGGCAAAAATTCCTGGTCACTCAGGACAAAGACGAGGGCGGAGTTCCGCTTACCGCCCAACGGACAGGGCACAAATTCATATCCCTAGGAACTGCTTGATTCTAGCGAGGAATTCCGTGTTTTCAGAGAGAAATTCCGTATGTTATTGGCGGCGTTTTCATCCTGATCCCAGACTTTCGAGCAGCCCTGACAAACAAACACCAGATCGGTCATTGCGCCGGCGTGTGCATGGCCGCAGGCCGAGCAGTCCGAAGTAGTACGAGCAGCCGGAACATCTACCAACTCGCGCTGCTCGCGTTTTGCCGCCTGGGCAATAGCCAAGCGCAGCTCTGATGGTGAGGCCCACGTTCGGTTTCGCCTTGAAGTTAGAGTCAGCTCATTTTCGGTCCCGTCCGACGTTTCAAGCAAAGCCATTTTGGAAAAATCCGCATCCTCCACGGCTATGTGACCGAAGTCACGGACCAATCGCGCAGCCACATTGCGATACAGATGCTTGCGGTGATCCAGTGCCTTGCGTTTTGAGTGAACAGCCTGAGTCATGATGTGGTTCGCTTCACGGTTCCAAGCGTTCATCATCTCTGCAATTTCAGCCCCCAGTGGTTGCCCAGCTGATTCGTGTGCACGGCAGATGTCCATCCAGAGTCCTGGATAGGCATTTTTTGCTCGCCTGGCTTTGCCAGCAAGAACCTTGAACCATTCGTCATCGGATAGTTTCTTCAGGTTTTCTTCATCAAGCAGAGGCAGGCTGGCAGCTGCAAATTTGTTCGTGATTTCTTGAAGTGTTGAACGAAGTCTGTCGGAACGCTCCATCCTTTGCAACCAGTCATCCCCAAGCAATACATGCTGGACGCAGTTACTGCCGTCGCTGATCGTGGCCACGCGAAGCGCTCTTACCCCTTCATCGTTGACCAGGCGCCATCCAAAATCTACGCCTACCGCTCCGGCAGGTAACTCAACCTCAGGCAGACTTTCGACTTCGGCCGAGAACGTCAGAACGATCTTCCAGTCCGGGCGACCAGCAAACATGTCACGGCGAAGAGTGACGGTTTTGAGGGGCATATCTTCGGGCAGATCGCGCTCTGCATGCATCGTCACTAAAAACTCCAAGAACGGAATGGTGCCATCGTCGGCTTTGTTACCAGCTCGAACACGCACAATGACGCGCCGACCGCCATCTGCCTTGAGCGCTGACATCCGCCCCAGTTCATCTGGTGTGGGTTCCCGGAACTGCAAAATGTCGGTTTTCCCTGCGCGAATTCGGTCGATCATGCCCCCTTCAGAGCTGAACCGCGCGCCCATGGAACCATTGCCGTCAAAACGGTGGAAGCGCAGTTCTGCTCCAGTACGCATTGCTTTTCCGCGTGCTAGGTCATATTTCTTCAAGACCGTTTCACTATGACACCACCACATTGGAAAAAGTGATGCCGCCTCCTTGACCTGTTGGCGTCGCTCAAGTTCTGCCGCTTCGATCAGGGGTTTGGCAGCAGCCTTGGCGCGCTCGCGGCAAGCCTTCATCAACGTATAAATTTCCTTGCGCCTCGCTGTAGCGGATTTCAGTGCCTGGGCGTGAGAGATAGCATCATCGGCATTCTTTTTAGACCGCGCCTTGGCGCGCGCCGCATTTCGAGCTAGGACGATTGCTTCGATGGTGGCATCTTCTGCCGCAAGGCGTTCAGTCAGTAGGGACAACTCCTCATCACTTTGCACGAGGGCGCTCCGGTAAGCCAAACGGTTTTCTTTCTCAATCTCGACCAGCTTGTTCCATAAGCGGTTCTGTTGAAGAAAAACCGACGTTGCCAATTGCTCTGCCTCAGAGCCACCACGCAAACGAGCACCAAAGGCACGTACCACCACTTTTTTCATTAACAATATTCCATTCAATCTAGTAGATCTGGCTTGAGGTCTACAGACCAGCAAATTGGCGCCCAGCGAATCCTAAAATAAAACGCTCTAATACTGCCCAGATCGGCCATCAATCCTTTAGCTCAGGCCGAACTGAACAGCCGCCATCATCTTGACCAACTTGAAATTGACCTTCAGAACATCCATGGGAAGTTCTGGTTTTGCAAGTTCACGCAGATTCAACTCATCCACCATACGATTCAGGTGGCCGTCGACCTCATGGCCTTCACCCCACAGGGAAACTTCAGCGCGATGGTCCAGCTTGAGCAGCTTCATTTTGAGCAGATCACGCCCGGCTGGGCTATCCAAGAGCCAGTGGCGGTTCGGGCCGTCAACAGCCATTGCAGGACCGGGAACATAGTTCTGGCGGAAGTCTGCTTTCTGCTGGTAATCTTCTGATGTCAGTTCTTTATCAATACGAGTAGTCATATTTACCTCTCAATTTGCTTTTGACACATTCAGAATCTCACAGATATTGCCTACGTCAACCCCCCAAATTCCAAAGAAATGAGTCAGAGGCATAACACCTGAAGGCGGGCTGAATCGCAAATGGTTTCGCACAGAGGTCTAAACGCTTATCGGTTAACGATCAACAGGGAGAAATCCTTCATCCTATTCGCGATCCGATTTTATCGGCGCACTCATTCCTCATTGCACCAAGGGATTCCTGATTGGAGCTGAGACCTGCCGCTTACCCAATTCACGCTTAGTAATTGAAAATGGCCGGAATATCCGGCCACCTTTCCACTTGAACTCAGCTTGTGTCTAGTCAAAGTAAGCGGTTGGCGCACCGGCGAAGTAGTCGGCGTCCAATCCAGTCATTTCGGCAAAATCGCCTCCCAGCGGAATATCAGCTGGGGAACTCTTTCCAATTACCGGCGCCGATACCTGGGACGCCAGGACAGGGACCGGATTTGAAACAAGCACGCTCCCCTCTGATGAGATGCCAACCATGGGCACCTTGCCATTGAGCATCATTTCCATTTGCAATCCAAGTCGCATCAGGTGAACAATCTCACGCGCCTGCCGCCTCGAACCAGCCAACCGCTTCAACAGATCCGGTGTGTCACTATCGACAGTCACACGTACACGGACTTCATCAGGGCTTGCATCTGCCATGGCTCAGCTTTCAGTTAGACGGTCTTGGGCTTCGACATGATTTCGCCCGCGACGTGGAAACCCTTCACGTTGGCAAAAACGGGGTCTTCATCCATGAACATGATGTTGGTCAACTTGGGGTAGCGAGACTTGAAGAATTCGAAGTACACCTTGGCACCACCGCCAGTGAAAAGGATCATGTCCAAATTGTCCAAAGAACCAAGGCGAGCAACCATCTTGTCAGTGGATTCCTTTAATACAGACTCGATGGCGCTGGTGAAAGGAGCCAGCTCATAGACATTACCTGCGGTCGTGAAGGAGGGAGCCCTTTCCCGGATTGCCTTGTCGATCCGCTCAATGATCTCGAAGTTATCGCGCCAGGTAGGATCAATCCTGTCAGCCACTGCATAGGCGCAAGCCAACATGCTTTTTGGATAGGCGCCGGAACGCTGCCAGTTCGGAAGGCGGCCGCGGGCAACGTACCAGTCGAGCGTACCGCCGCCCGGGTCGACCACCAACACCCAGCCATCTTTGAAAATCTCTCGGTGTGTAGTCCCGTAACTCACCAATGCTCCTTGAGGTTGAACAATGACTGAGGTCTTTTCAACCGTGATCCGACGCATGGACCCAGGATTCCTGGGGTCGGGCAAAAGGTGTTCACCAGTTGCGCGGGCGGTCAATCGGTCGCGATTCTCACCAAAGGTATTCAATGGCAGACCAAGAACGAGGTGACGAATCACCAACTCGCTGGTTGCCTTGACATCCTGGGCGATGTAATGGAAGGCACCGCGCATCAGAGCGTGGTATTTCTCAGTCATGCTGTAGTCAGCCAGCACTTCGCGGGGTTCGCGGCCGCTGCTGTACAGGATGGCATCGCGTCCAACAAAGTAGTTCACGTCATCCACGGCCACTACGGAGCCATCAGGCTTGCCGTGCAGCGCTGTCTGCATACTGATGCTGGCCGGCAATCGGGGAGCCAGGCTGGGGAAGAGGGCGGTAGCAATAGTGCTGGCATCCCCCACCAGCTTACGGCCCAGAGTCAATTTGGTAGAAAAGTAGCCAACGTCCACAGCGCGAACGTCCACCACCACAGGGGTTTCAGATTTCATAGAAGCTCTCCAGGTAAAGGCAACACAAGGTGTGTTGATAAAAATTCTAGGCGAGTAAGTTGAAGTGGTCGAGGACATTGGCCAGAAATGGGCGAAAAATGGACATTTCTGTCCAATCTTTTTTCATCGTGGTTGAACCCAACAACCTCACGTAGTCAGATGGCCAAAATTGGGCTGTAAGTGGACATTCCTGTCCATTACGAGCCGACTGGTTCTACACACTCAATTAAATTGTTCAGACGCGACAAACGAGGCTACAAGCAGTCATTCGATCTTTCCTCTGCCGGGGTCTGGCGTTGCTTTTTGCGGCCCTGAGAATGCCTCCATAGCCTTGCCAGTAGCTGAATATCCACAGCGCATCAGGCAATCGCTTTTCAAAAAAGATTAAAGCCAGAGTGATGGGGATTTCCGCGCCACGCTTGACTCTCCACTGAACTATAAAACCCTGTAACCGAGACTGAGCGAAAAGTTGAACCTGTGGACAACTCGTCCACCACCACGACTTATTCACAACCAGCTTGCAACGCAAAACATAATCCAGTAAACTCGCGCCTGTGTCGGCCCTGTGCTGCCTCGCAGTTCAAGTAACTGCATTCAACAAGTCCAGAAACGCATTCGTTTTTTGGCCCTTCAGATGAAGGATCACCAGGTAGTCAAACTACCACCGTCGTCAGGCACGCCGCAAGGCAAAAACGCTCAAAAGAGCAGTCCCTTTTTGAATTTTGATTGGCGATTCGCTAAGCACGTTCACATCGAGACATTCAGGTTATGAGTCTTGATACTCATTGAGCCACGAAACAAGTCATTGACTCTGTTGTCGCTGGAAGTGGTGCACCTCGAATGAGGTCGGCCCGTTAGCAAACTCTTTTTGTGCTGGTAACCCCAGCCTGCTTGTCCTAGTTCCTCCTGGTGAGGGCGAAGACGGGAGCCGCGAAAGCGGTACGCGAATAAACACCTACGTTCCATACGTCTGCACTACCCATCAGCTCAAAGGCAATGCCTTGTAAGAAGCTGGTTAAGTGACGACCGATCCGCCTGTCCAATTGAGGATGGGAGCCCGATGCAGGGCCTACAAAGGGATTGGTCGTAAAACAGATGTATCGGGGTCCCTCGTCAGAAGGGGATCAAGTAGGTGATAGACACCGGCGATTAGCCGGATGAAGCGTGGTCCTCTTAAAGGACTCTGGAGAAATCCAGTAACCCTCTGCGCCCTCCCCATCACGGGGCGCAGAAGACTCAGCAATGAGTTGCCCCCCTTCGCACGGGTCAGGCAGGAGAGTTTGCTAACGAGCCGCGACCAACCTCTGACATATGCCCGCCTGGGGCCGCAAAGACAGGAAACAAATCACCAGCGTGCCATGGGACGAAACCCAGTGGAGGGACAGGTGCGACCTTTTGAGGCCAGAGATGCCAGCACCAGAGAAATTTTGAGAGTAGAGATTGAAAAGCGCGATGCCTATGAGTACAGATACACACCCCGCACCTGTACCCCGTAAAGCGTCCCATGGATTGAAAAGAGGAACGTGACATGCCTATGCCTGCGACCAAGAGAGAAAACAACACGCAAACCCCGTGCGTGGGCACAGACACGGCCATCGCTGGAACAGCACATCCCCTCTTGATGGACTCCCTGAGTTCTATCTCCTGCCTGTAAGTACATCCAAACAGGAAAAGCAGCTATGACCCAACAAATTCAATTGACCCTCGACGGCAGCAAAGAACCCAGCGCCCGCGAAGTCAACCGCCTGATCACCGCAGAACTCAAAAGCGCCAAACGCAGCGCCCAAGCCAAAAGGGCAAGCACCGGCGCCGGCCTGAGCGTCCTGGAGCGTGTGCAACAACGCTACAAAAAGAACCCCAAGGCGCAAATGGCCATGTTCTTCAGCGAATTCACCCTACGCGCCGGCACCGGCCGTGCCCGCCCAGTGTCTGAGCGCACCCGCACCGTTTACGCCGACGAACTCATACGCATGCTCGATGAACTGCGCGAGATCCGCGCCGGCGTGCAGGACATCGGCGAAATCGGCAAAAACCACGCCGTCAAACTCATCAAGAACTGGGGCAGCAAAGGCCAGGCCGCATCCACCATCCAGAACAAAATCAGCATCCTGCGCCGCTTCCTCACCTTTATAGGGAAAGACAGCGCCATCCCCAAGGGACAAGACCTCAAGACCTGGCTGAACCAGCAAGGCGTCACCGCACCCGTAACCCGCCAGAACATCCCCACCGAAAGCAAGGCATGGGATGAAAACCAGGTAGACCTGCACAAGGTACTAGCCGAACTGCGCAAAGAAAGCGCCATCACCGCCATGCAGCTGGAGGTACAAGCTGCCTTTGGCCTGCGCATGAAGGAATCCATCCAGCTCAACCCCCAGGCGGCAGACTGCGGCACCTTCCTGCGCGTCGTACACGGCACCAAAGGCGGATTGCCCCGCGACGTGGACTTTGAAGACGAACCCGTTATGCGTGAATGGCAAAGAGATGTACTTGAACGGGCAAAACTCTACGCCCAGCAAAATCGCAAGGGAACCCTGTCTCTCCAGGGCAAACGCCTCGACCAGAGCAAAGCGCACTTCTATTACCAGTGCCGCAAAGTTGGCATCACCCGCGACCAGCTCGGCGTCACCGCGCACGGCCTGCGCCACCAGTACGCCGCACGCCGCTATGCCCGACTGTCCGGTATGGGAGCGCCGGTGACCAGGAACGCCCCCCTGATCGTCACAGACGAGGTGCGCAGCGCCGATCTCGCCGCCCGGGAACAGGTCAGCCGCGAACTCGGCCACTTCCGCCCGGACATCACCCTGACATACACCGGCTCCCTGCCCATGATGGAAAAGGGCCGCAGGCAGCGCATTCGCGACTGGGTAGAGCGCACGGAAGAGAACGCTGAATTTCAGAGCGCCATCAAAGACGCCGGCGTTGAATCAGTCTGGATGGCGGGCCGCTTCGCCATGGGCCTGGAAGTCGATTCCACAGAGAAATTCCGACTCATCGTCCAGACCGTCAGCCGCCAGCCCCTGGAAGGCGATGCCCGCTTCATGCTCAAACAGCGGCTCATGGGCATGTACGACCGCGCCATCGACCTCAGTGAACACTTTGAGGAAGGCGTGCCAGACGACGCCTTTGAACTCATGGTCCGCTGACTTTTACAAAAAACCGCCCCGCAATCCATATCAATTACTCAAAGGAAAACATCATGTCCTCAACAACCACTGCAATCGCAACAAATAACGCCCCCCTCGTTTGGCTACCAGCGGAAGTGCGCATCAACCACTGCCCGGATGGCGGGCTTCTCTCCAGTGCCAACAACAAAGCCTGGATGGAACACCTCACCCACTACATCCTTGCGCTGCTCGGCGAGAGCCCCGAGGTCCGGCTGTCCAGCTACCTCCAGGCAGGCGCACAAATGATCGCCGTGGATGTGTTCAGCCACTACCGTGACGAATTCGTGGCCATCAAGATCTGCCTGGACGGCAAAACCATCGCACTGAGCGCCCCAGAGGACCATCAGTTCGAACTGCGCTTGCCCGGCGTTGTCGATGCCATGGCCTTTGTCAGCGAGCTCGTGTCGCTCCTGCAGGGCGAAGGCTCCGGCAACTGCGAACTCTGGGTGTGCTCACGTCCACAGACAGGCAACAGCCCAATCGTTCAACACTGAGCCCCCACATTGCGAAACCAGCCCCAGCGTGACAACCCAACAGCACACATCAGGAAACACAGACTGGGGAATGGCAGCGCCTGAGAAAGGAGTGCGCGCCCCAGGATCCTGACAAATTCAGTTTCGTTTGGTAGAATTTCAACCACTTTAGCCAACTGGCTGATTTGCTGGTCCAGTACCAGCCTTCAACAGAGCACCCTCGTGGTCTCATCAAAAAACTGCCCAGGGCGACTTGCTTGCCCTTGCGGCCGGTAATCGTCATTGGGTTTTCTAGCCTCATCGGCATCCAGTCGATGAACATCAACCGCCTGCAGGCCACGCCCTGTTGGGTGGTCTGACGGGCAGAAAGCAAATCCATGTCGAAAGAAATCAGCGTTTTCGCACGTCTTGCCGGCGCGCTGCGGAAGTACACCACTTCCGCAAGCTCGCACATTGGCGCAGACTGCATGGCGCAAGCCAAACTTGCACAGCGCATCCTGCAAGAGCAAGGGATCAGCACCAGAGTCGTGGTCGGTGAAACTGCCTGGCGCGTCGGCCCGGGTGATGGCGATGTCATCACCCATTCCCCGCGCTCCAGCGGCTTTGCGCCACCAGGCGTGAACGCCTTCGCCTACCACGCATGGCTGGAGATGGGTACAACCATCATCGACTTCACCACGCACAGCCTGCGCACCAAAGCAAAGGACCTGGATGCATATGACGGGGGCACGACCCATGTCGTGTGGTGCCCCGAGTATCTGGTCATACAGAGCGCGGACACCCTGGCATTCAAAGCCGTGGCGCAGGCGCTTAATGAAGGTGTTGCGTGCTACCAGGAAATCCCTGGCCTGTACGAAATGATGATTGCAAAGGGCATGGACAAAGACCTCGATGAGGGCGATGTTCAGATCCTGCGAATCCTCTTTGACAACCAGGAAATGAACGTCTTCGGACCCAACGACATTGCCGCCGCCGGCAGCGGGGTCACGGCCTGACTGACGGTCAGGCAACACACAGGCAGACAAGCACAAGCTGAATCTGCATCCATTTGACCGCTCGCCGGTCAATCTCACAACAAATGCCCAGGGCGAACCATCGCTCAGGCGTTGTGTTCACTGCCCGGGGCTCTCACCTGGAATAACTTAAAGTGAACATTCAACAAATGCTGGCCATCCCAACCGACTCCTACAGGATCATTGAGGCCAGGGTAGGGAGCAAGTCCTCCATTCCCAACTGGCCCGCCCAGAACATCGATGGCTTGATTCAAGCCCTCATGCACTGGACGCTCAGTCCCGCATCAAACATGCACGAGGACGATCCGGCGCATCCGCACAACAGCTTCTCCAAGCCCTTTCGCTCACTGTGCTGGGGTAGCACCCGCACTGAACGGATAGAAGGCACGAACCTGCGCCGGTACATCGGCACCGAGCCGATACACCCGGACCACCCGGAGGCAATTCGCTTCTACGGGAATTTCATGCTTTACAGCTTCGGCTTCTGGCTGGATACCGACGACCAGGCGCTGATCGATCTGCTCGACGCCCTGATCGAACAAAACATGCAGCGGCCGGAATACCTCGCGGCCAAAAGCTAATTCCGCACCTGAAAGGCCCTTACACGGCCTGATCTGATTGACATGGCCTGACACGGCCTCAAGAACTCGACCTCAAAACCTCTCAGTCCTCACGGATTGGGGGGTTTTCAAGTGCGTTCTCCCTTGTTCCTCAACCAACCATGACACACCACCATGAACAAATTGAATAACTCATTCCAAAGCGAAGAACCCAAGGAAGGCCAGCGCCTGCGGGAGCATGTGATCGCATGCGTCTCAGCCCTCCTTCTGGCCGCGTTGATGGCGTTCAGCACCAGCCCCGCCATGGCCCAAGGCGTGGGGCAGTTCAACTTTCCAACCACGATACCGCTTCTGAGCGCCTTGTCGGACGTCACACCGGCAAACTTCCTGCCTGAGGTCCAGAACCTTGTGCGCGTGAATAACGCACGTGACCTGGTGCAACTTGGAAAACAGGCGGCAGGCATTGCACTTCATATTGAGGAACTACAGATCAGGTTCCTCCAAAGCCAGATGTGCAACTCCAATCTGATCCCCTCCCAATACAGCAAAGAAGTACAGATCGGGTGTGACCTTCTGGGCGCGCAGGGGGAGTTGAACAAAATCAAGCAAAAGGCGCTCGACCTGGTTGCCCGGTAATCCGTCCCGCATCGTTTGCCCAGACACACACCCATCATGCGCACCAAGGCCAAGATCGAGGACGCCGGCGAAAAGCTGTGGGGCGCCCGCAAAGACGTGGCCGTGGCCACCGGGCCAGCCGGCCCCGCCGCAAAGAGCGAACCCTTGCTGCAGCTGCTGTGGCCCAGGCCGGAACAATGGACAGAACTCATTCCCACGTTGGGGCCCCACCGCGCCGCCCTGGCCATGGTCACCTACGAGAACCTTGCCAAGCAGCCCCACCGCCACGGCTGGATGGGCATCCCCGGCGAGCACTGGGAGCGCGCCTACCGCTTTGCCATCCCTATCCTTCGTGAGGTGCTGGCCTTGCCCGGAAAGCCAGAACTGGCCCAGGTCGTTGAAGCGTTTGATAGTCGTATGCGCGAGTTTGAAGAATTCATCGCCACCCCGCCGCGCTTCAAGAACCAATGGAGCTTCGCGATCGGCCGCGCCGGCACGCGCTCCAACCGCCATCCGCTCAACTTCACCCCCATCGACGGCCTGCGTGCGCGTTACCTGGCTGAATGGGGTTGGGGAACAGATTCCCGTGTCAACCACTCACTCTCCATGGGCGCTCTGGTGCTCAAGAACCGCGGCACCGGCAGGCGCTACTGGAAGGCAGTCAAGGGCGCAGCCGGGCAATGGGCCTATCTGGATGCCGCGGAGTTCGAAACCGAGCAGGAGGCCTTGGATTGCACACGCAAGGTGGTCAATGCCCTGCTGGACAGACCCATGCCCGCCGGCGCGGCCAGGGGCAAGGCCAGGAACAACTGGATCCGGCCGCATGTGACGCAGGAGGTCATTCGCAGTGGTTTCACCAGCCCCAACTCAGAAGGCAAAACCCAGGATGACTTGCTGCAGACCTTTGGCTTCCGTGGAGTGGAGTTCGGGAACTGGGTAACCCAATCTGAGCGCCAGCAATTCGTGGACGCCGCTTATGACGCATTCCAGGACCTGACACAGCTGCTGGGCATGCCGCCCATGTTCGCATCCCTGTCGGGCAAGCTGGGGCTGGCCTACGGGAGCCGCGGCAAAGGCCTGTCCAAGGCTGCAGCCCACTTTGAGCCCGACAACTGGGTGCTGCACATGACGAAGGAAAGCGGCCCGGGTAGCCTGGCCCATGAGTTCGGCCACGCCCTGGATTGCTGGGTGGCCGATCACCTGTGGGGGAAATCGTCATGGTGCCCCCGCTTTGCCAGTGGGGAAGTCCAGTGGTGCGACCTTCCAGAAGCCATCGCTCAATCTGAAACCGCCAAGGCGCTCAGACAGTGGGCATTGCTCACCACCCCCTACGTCAGCGATCTGGCTTGGATCAGGACATCCGTTTCGATGGACAGATCGAGAAACACACCCTACTGGTCGGACAGCGCTGAAATCTTCGCCCGGGCGTTCGAAGTGCTGGTGCTGGACTCCTTCCAGGCCAAGGACCGCCACAACGACATGCTGGTGTTCGGCGTCAGCCATGCCGATGGGTTGACCATGGCAGGCACCGGCAATCCGTTCCCCTATCCGATGGGGCAAGAGCGCGCCCGGACATGCGAAGCCTTCGCCGCCGTGGTGCGTGCCTACCGCGGCGAATTTCGTCAGTCCCTTCCATTGACAAACCCGCTTCCCGTGTGAAGCTGGTTTCAAGACCTATCCCATTTACCCCGTACCACTTTTAACCCTTACCCCCCGCATTCAACAGGAGAACCCCATATGACCCGTGCCGCCTCATTCTTCAAAGCAGCCTTGGCGTCCGCGCTGATGCTGGCCTTCAGCCACAGTTTCGCGTTTGACCTCACCTCCATGGTGATGAAAACCGCCGCCCACTCCATCCACTACAAGACCGCCGAGGAATTTACCAAAAAGGCCCTCTCTTCATCGTCTTCATCCACAGCGTCTTCCAGGATTGCGGCCGCCGGCACCATCGAAGTGGCGTTCTCCCCCAACGAAGGGGCCGAAGCCCTGGTGGTGAAAACCATCAACAGCGCACAGCGCGAGATTCGCGTTCTGAGCTACAGCTTCACCAGCGCGCCGGTGACACAGGCCTTGCTTCATGCAAAAAAGCGCGGTGTGGACGTAAAACTGGTGGCCGACCACAAGAACAACGTGTCTGAAGACCGCAGTGGCAAGGCCCGCGCAGCACTGTCTGCCCTGGTGACTGCCGGCGTGGACGTTCGCACCATCAGCGTCTACGCCATCCACCACGACAAGGTGATTGTGGTGGACGGCACCACGACCGAGCTGGGCAGCTTCAACTTCAGCGCCTCAGCAGCCAGCAGGAACAGCGAGAACGTGCTGGTGAACTGGAACAACCCGGCCCTGGCCAAGGTGTACCTCGACCACTTTCAGCGCAACTACCGCCAGGCCTCGCCCTACGAAACCCGGTACTGAACCAATTCTGGCGTGACTTATGCCAAAACATACACCGGACAACTCTCAAACCATTGAAGTGACCATGTCACCGGCCCTCCAGTACATCACCACGTCCAGAAACTCACTGCCGAAGGGCATTGGCGACAGGCAATGGCATGCCTTCATGAGCAGCATCATGGAGCTGGCCATCACCAACAGGATGGTATTTGACAAAGACGACGGCGATGCACTGGTCCGGCTCAGCGCCAGATGCCAATACGGCGTGTTCAACCCCATCGCCGAATCCTGGTACATCCTGGCATGCCGCGCCGGCGGGACCTACTGCCGGATGTACGAAAAGGCCGTCGGCCTCACGCCCTGGGTCGCGCCACTGGTGCTTGTCGACCAACACCGGGGCCTCACCCCAACGAAAGGCCGCGTAGCGCCCCAAATGGGCGTTGTCCTCCCGAAAGCCGAAAACGACGACACACACGCCGAGACAACCCGGGATGGGGATCAGGTCTGGTGGTGCACCTCCCTGACTGACGACCAGATCATCCTGTGCCGCTACCGGCAGGACCCGGACCAGTCCAACAGCTACCGCAGCGGCCCACCCATCAACCGTTGGAAGCTGTCGCGCGGCGAGTGGAAGGATTTGCATGCTGCAGAACAGAAGGAGGCTGCCCATGTCTGAGCTCAACCACAAGCGCTCAGTCACACCCACTGAATCGTTTCAGCATCGTGTGGCCCGCTGGATGCAGGCGTGCTTCGGCCCTGAAATCGCGGCCGACAGACTTGAGCGCAACCACCGGTTTTTCGAGGAAGCAACTGAGCTTGTCCAGGCCAACGGCATGACGCGCAGCGAAGCGCACCAGCTGGTGGACTACACCTTTGACCGGCCTGTGGGCGAACCCGGCAAAGAATCTGGCGCGGTGATGCTCACCCTGGCGGCGCTGTGTGGAGCAAGCCGGATTGACATGCAGGAGGCAGGCGAAACCGAACTGAAGCGAGTCTGGACGAAAGTCGATCAGATCCGCGCAAAGCAAGCGGCCAAACCCGTGAATTCACCTCTCCCTGCAGCCCCACAACAGCCTCAGCCCCACAAATAACGCAATCCTTATGAGCGATAACAGCAAAATCGAATGGACAGACGCCACCTGGAACGTCATCACGGGATGTTCTATTGAAAGCCCCGGCTGCAGGGACTGCTATGCGATGACCCTGGCCGGCACACGGCTGCGCAACCACTGGTCACGGATTGGCCTGACCCAGCCGAGCGCTGGAGGGCCTGTCTGGACCGGCGAAGTCCGATTCAATGAGCCGTGGCTGCACCAGCCGCTGAACTGGAAGCGCTCCAGGATGATCTTCGTCGTCGCGCACGGCGATCTTTTTCACGCCAATGTCCCGTTCGAAACCATCGACAGGATCTTTGCGGTGATGGCCCTGAGCCCACAACACAAGTTCCAGGTGCTGACCAAGCGAACGGCGCGTATGGCCGAATACTTCGCAAGCCCAGGCCGTGAGGCCTTGATCGGCCAGCAGGTCAGCCAGCTGCACCTGCAGCGCAAGGGAAGCCCGGTCAGCGAATGGTCCGGCCTGCCCATGCCGAACGTGTTACTGGGCACCAGCGTAGAAAACCAGCGCTACGCCGACCTGCGCCGGGCGCCCATGGCCGAACTCGCCGCGGCTGGCTGGGCCACATGGGTGAGTTATGAACCTGCCCTGGACCTGGTGAACTGGGCGGGCTGGGAATTCCTGAGTTGGCTGGTCGCCGGCGGCGAGAGCGGGGCCACGGCGCGGCCCTCCCTGCCGGGTTGGTATCGCGCAGCGCGTGATTTCTGCGCTGCGGCCGGCATTCCCTACCTGTTTAAACAGTGGGGCACGTTTTGCACCAAAGACCAAATGCCCGAAGCCACCTTCATGAAGGTTCACGCGCCTGATAACGCTGCAGGCCAGGACCACGCCGATCGGACCTTGAATGTCGGCAAGAAAGCTTCTGGCCGCCTTCTGGACGGCATCGAGCATAACGGGTTCCCATCGTGAGGAATATGTCATTCGCATTAACCACCCCGCAGGTGCTGGACCAGAGCAAGGATGTGACACGTCGCTTGGGGTGGCTCCATCTGAAAGCAGGCGACCTGATCCAGCCCGTCAGGAAGTGTATGGGCCTCAAACCCGGTGAAAAGATCGAAAAGCTGGGCCCGCCTATCCGCGTGCTCAGCACCAGGCGCGAAAAGCTGAGCGCGATGACTGCCGTCCAGTCTTATGGCTTTATGGAGGTCGCCCGCGAGGGTTTCGGCGATCACGACACATACTTCTGGCCCTCCGCATGGGTTGAAATGTTCTGCGCAACGCACAAGGGCTGTACACCAGACACGGTCATCACCCGGATCGAGTTCGCCTATGAGGCCTCAAAATGAAAAACGACATCCTTGCCAGTGAGCTGGAACACATGGTCCAGTGGATTACGGAACGCGAAGCCATTCGCAAGCGCAAGGAACAGGGCTTGCCGAAACCTTGGACGGAAAATCGTTTTCTGAGGGATTTCCGCTGGTGCAACGTGCGCCGCATGGATGACCGGGTGAGTGTCGCCTTGATGGCCAACTGGTATCCACTTCAAGGCAAACCGGAAACCCAGTTGGTCGCGGCCGTTCTTGCCCGACTGGTCAACTGGCCTGCTTCGCTGGACGACATCACCGGGCCGCAGCGCTTTGACATATCGCACCTCGAACGCGCTCGGGCAAAGCTCGCTTACCGGGCCACGATGGGTTGGAAGGTATTCACCGGTGCCTACGTGGTGCCGGGAGTGCCTGGGCGCAACAAGGTTGACTCTGTTTGCGATCTCGCTGACCTGGTCGCATCACAAGCCAGCAGCATCCTCGCCGATTCGATGGCTGGGACATGGGCCAAACTCATCAAGATCGACGGTCTGGGCAGCTTTCTGGCGGGCCAGATCGTGGCTGACCTTGCGCATCTCTCCGCGGGCCAACAGTGGCATGACGCTTCAACCTGGGCCCCGCTCGGACCCGGCAGCGCGCGCGGGATGAATCGCTTGATGGGCCGGCCCAAGGACAAAGCGATCAGCCAAGATCAATTCAATGCCGAATTGCCAGCGCTGATGGAAGTGTTGAAACCACTCATCAGGGACATCTACCTGGATCGCAATCTACACGGCTTTGATTTTCAAAACGACCTCTGTGAATACGACAAGTTTCGCCGTTTGATGCTTGGTGAGGGCCAGGTGCGCTCGCGCTATGAAGGCTCCGGGGATGCGCAGATAGGGCTTCTATGACGACTGACCAAGTAATTTTGCGCGTGGTACAGCTGGTGGAGCGCAACCGCTGCTCCCTACAGGACGAAAAAAGGACCCAGGTGGACTTGGCCAAGGTCTTCGCGGACGATGGCCTCAATGCCAGCCGCGAGCATCGCTTATCAACCAATGACATTCCGGACTTTTTCGTTGATGGGGTGGTGATCGAAGTCAAGATCAAGGGTCAGCGCACAGCCATCTACCGCCAGATCGAGCGCTATTGCACGCATCCCGAGGTCAAGGGCATCGTGCTCGTGACCAGCAAAAGCATCCTGTTGCCGCCATCGATCAACGGTTTGCCGGCTCGCGTTGCCAGTCTGAGCAAGGCATGGCTATGAAGCGCACCTACGGAACCCTTCAACTGGTGCCGGGCGGCCAGCAATGGGTGATGTCGGGCATCGAGCCACACGTGGCGATCCGCCTCAAGCAACTCTTTCCCCGGATCGCCAAGTCCACCACGGATCAGTTTTTGTTCCCAAACGATGAGCCGCACTGCGCTGATCTGGATTGGTTTTGCCAGCGCTACCCCCTGAAAATGCCTGACGGTCAGCCCGATATCATGCGCACGGGGCGGCTTGCCTTTGAAGAGACGCAGGCCGAGCTGGAGCGCATCCTCACACCCACTTATGCGCCGTTGGCCTATATGGGACTGAAAGATGGCCAGGTGGTGCGGCCGTATCAGGCTCAGGCGATCGAGGTGCTGCGCCGCCGCCGCGGCCTGCTGCTGGGCGACGATCTCGGGCTAGGAAAAACGTACGCCGCCGCTGGCTTCCTCCTGCTGACCGAGGCCAGGCCGGCCGCCGTGGTGGTGCAAACCCATTTGCAAAAGCAGTGGGCGCAAAAGATCGGCGAGTTTACCAACTTGCGCGTGCACCAGATCAAGGGCACCAAGCCTTACACCCTACCGGAGGCAGACGTCTACATCTTCAGGTACAGCCAGATTCTTGGCTGGATCGACACGTTTTCAAACCGTTACTTCAAGACGGTGGTTTATGACGAAGTTCAAGAGCTGCGCACAGGAAGCGCCAGCGGAAAGGGCATGGCGGCCAAACAGCTGTCGGATCACGCCATTTTCAAGCTGGGCCTGTCGGCCACTCCCATCTACAACTACGGGAACGAGATCTGGAACATCATGCAGTGCATCGATCCCGATGTACTGGGAAGCAATTCCGAGTTCAGCCGTGAGTGGTGCAGCATCAACGGCGTGACCGATCCGGAGGCACTGGGCACCTACCTGCGCGAGCAGCACGTATTCCTGAGGCGCACAAAGCGCGATGTCGGCCAACAGGTTCCTCCGATCAACCGCCTGATCGAAATCGTTGAAACCGATCAAAAGACCTTGGAAGGCATCTCCGATCTGGCGGGCAAGCTGGCGCGCAAGACGCTAACTGGATCTTTCATGGAACGCGGCACGGCGGCGCGTGAGCTGGACTTGCTGGTGCGCAAGGCCACGGGCGTAGCCAAGGCGCACAGCGTGGCCGCTTACGTGCGCATTCTGTTGGATGCGAACGTCCCAGTCATGTTGATGGGCTGGCACCGCGATTGTTATGACATCTGGAATCGACTATTGGCCGACTTCAATCCTGTCATGTACACCGGCAGCGAGAGCCCTACCCAGAAAAATGAGGCTCAGCGCAAGTTCATGGCCCGGGAAACCAACTTGTTCATCATGTCACTTCGCTCGGGCGCAGGCCTGGACGGGCTGCAGGGCCACTGTTCGACGGTGGTGTTTGGCGAACTGGATTGGTCGCCGAAAGTACACGAGCAGGTTATCGGGCGCCTTGACCGGGAAGGCCAGGCCGAGCAGGTCACAGCGATCTACCTCAACAGCGAGGACGGGAGCGACCCGCCCATGGTGGACCTGCTGGGCATCAAGGCCAGCCAGTCCACGGGCATCGTGGATCCTGGACGTGTGTTTGAACCCGTGACATCAGATGTCTCTCGTATGAAGGCCCTGGCCCTGCAGTACCTGAGCAAGCGCGAAATTAAGGAATTGACAGCCTACCAGCCTGACCAGGCCAATGCAGCGATTGCGGAAATTCAGCAGGATGAGTTGTTTTGCTGAAAACCATCGCGCCTTTTGCTCGATGTAGGTGTCGGGGCCCGAATGGGGTGTGGCCACCGAGATGTACTGCAGGTTCAGAGCACCCAAATTCACCAGATAGGAATATGTTTAATGGAAACCGCTGAATTCGAACTCACCAGCCCCGCACAGGCGCGGGCACGCAAGAAAGCCGCCGAGACCTCGGTGGTCAGGCTATTGCCCAAATTCCTACAGGCGTGTACGTGGGGGCATTCCCCCGGCATGCAGGAAGTCGCCACCAACATGGCGGGCATACTGGATGAGCAATACCCGGCCGTGGCCAAGTCCATCCGCGAGCAGTACCGCTTCCAGCACCGGCAAGCCCCCAAGCAACTGCCCGAGTCCCTGATCTCGCTAGAAGATCCGCGCCATGGCCTGCATGCGGTCATTCTGTCGCAGGAGACCATCGAGAAGTGCCACGCCATCGTGCAGGAGCACAGCCGCAGTGAGGAGCTAAAGGCTTTCGGGCTGGCTCCGCGCCACAAGGTACTGCTCCACGGCGCACCAGGCAATGGAAAAACCATGCTTGCAGAAGCCCTTGCGTGGGAGCTTCACGTTCCGTTTCTCCGTGTGAAGTACAGCGGCCTGATTGACAGCCATCTCGGGGAAACAGGCAAGAAACTCGACATGGTGATGGATTACGCCAAAACCGCCCCCTGTGTGCTGTTCCTGGACGAATTTGACGCGGTGGGCCTGGCCCGCGGGGAGGGCAGCGACGTTGGGGAAATGCGCCGCATCACCAACCAGCTGCTCATCGCCATGGAGCGCTTGCCATCCACCTGCGTGTTTGTCGCCGCCACCAATGCCCACAACATGCTCGATGCCGCAGTGAAACGCCGTTTTGACTTCGCCATCGAGTTGGCCAGCCCCACGACAGAACTCAAGCTGCTCTGTGCCCAGATGGAACTCGCGCCGGCTCTCACACCAGGGCACGACCTGCTGCACCTGTGCGGCCGGATTTCTGAGCGGTCCAGCGCCAACCTGTTCGAAGTAGTGGAGTTGTGCCGGCGTATCCGGCGTGATCTGGTGCTAAACGCTGGTGAAGGTATCCAGACAATCATTGAAGCGAGGTCGGTATGAAAGCGCAAGTTGGTGACTTCATCAAAACGAATAACGGCCCGAGGCGCGTAGTCAAGGCAGATGAGGCCAATGGCTATGAGCTGGAAAACGGACATGTCCTGGCGGAATCGGATTTCAGCCTTGAAGATGTCTTGCTTGAGTCGGAAGTGACTCGATAAATGAGCGCATTTGACGCTGGGAAGCGTGCCGCCAGGGGAGGGCAGGGCCGCAAATCCAATCCCTACGACCACCCTGACCGCCAGCCCCCAGGTGATGCATGGGAGCGCATGGCTTCGGAATGGGACGAAGGGTTTGACAGCTTCAACGCCGTAGAAGACGCCCAGGGGCGGAAAGATCGTGCCCAGAAAGCAGCAGCCGCACGCTGGAACAAGCCAATACGGGGAAAGCAATGAAACCAGGAATTCACATATGAACGCCGTACTTTCAATGGCCGCTACGCGGTTGGTCCATGAGCCGTCAAAGCTGGTGCTGGGCCAATGCCGCCTCTGCGGGTGCCAGCTCAACGCAGGGGAGGGCGATAACCTCACCAACGAGATCTGCAGCGCCTGTGAAGACAGGCCGGAAGCCAAACGCCTGTCCCACAAGCGTCCTGCAGCCGGGGCTGGTGCCGCACCCGCCCGTGACATCACGCCTGCCGAGAAAGCACTGATCCGCAAACTCCATGGCTTCATGCCGGCGCAGCAGCTGCTCGGAATACTCAATGAACGGCTGTACTGCGACCTCGGGCCGGATGCCGCGCCTTACACCATGGAGCAGCTGTATGCGGAGATAGGGGAAGGTGCCGTGACAGCGCCCGCCGGCGGCATCCAGGACTGGGCCGGTATGCGCAAGTTGCTCAACCAAGCCAAAAAATCCGGCGTTCTTGCGGCCATCAACGAACAGGTCATCAACGACTTTGCAGTGGTTTATTCGCTCAACCAAAAGCAGATCCTTGGATTGAAAGACATCCTCCTGCACGAAACAGAGGAAAAATAGTGAAACGAAGTGTTATTCAACGCACCGAAATGCTTGGGGCCAAGCTCAATCTGGGTGGCCCGCCCATCGAACTGGACGAATACATGACCACCGGCCTGTTGGCCATCGCAGTGGGCCCACGCGGCAAAGGCAAAACAAATGCGGGGCTGGTGATGGCTGAGCAGCTTTCTGAACAGGGCTGGATCAGCGTGCTGATCGACCCGGAAGAAGAGCTGGAGTCGATGTATGGCGAAGCCGTCAAGGATGCGCAGGAGCTGGCCAAGCACCTCAAGGACCGAAAAAAGCCCATTGTGGTCGTGACAGCCCGCGATGTGTACGAATTCCTGCCCTATGGCAATGCCATCCTGGATGCGGCCGACAAATACCGCAAGCCCATCTTCCTGATGGTGGACGAAGGCCAGCTCTTCAGCCAGAACAAGCGGCGCAAGGATGGTGTGGGCGAAGCCTCAGACCTTATCAACGATTTTGCCGACCGCGGCCGCAAGCGTGCACTGGACCTGTTCCTGACGGCGCACCGTTACACCGGCTCGATCCACCGGGGGATTTTCAATAACAAGAACCTGACCCTGGTGGGTTGCCAGGAAGATCCCACCGTCTGGTCATCACTCGCACCCCAGTTCCGCCAGTCCAAGATCACGTACAACGACCTCAATGCCCTCTCGACAGGGGAGTTCTTCTGTATCAGCAGCCGGGGCATGGAAAAGATCAAGATGCCCATGGCCAAGGCGCTGAAAAAAGTGGCGCCGGCGGCCAAGACGGTCAAACGCACTTTGCCTTCCACCTTCCGCCAGTGGTCCCACGCCATGCGCACCATCCCCACCGAGCGCCTGCAGGCCCTGACAGACCCGGTAACCAACCTCCTGGGCGCAGTCGCAGGATTGACCGCACAGCAAATGCTCTCCGGATCTAGGGCGCTGCAGGATGAGTTGGAGAGCCGGGCATGACGCGCAGGCGTAGCACCCTGACGTCCGACTGGGAACAATTCGTCCTCCTGCACGGCTGGGGTTCGTTGCAGCCTGATCTCGCCGCTGTGCTGGGCCAGACTGAGGATGACATCAAATTCGTCAAGGCATCGGGCGCATGCGTTCACCATCCAAAACGCAAGGGTTTCGCTGAACTCTTCACGCTCTGGCACGGTAAACCACCGCAGGATGCAGACTGGCCAGTCCCAAGACTATCCCGCGCAGGCGCGTATGCATGGCAGGCACCCGAGATGGCCTTGCTGGCAACGCTGGTGGGAACCCTCGGCCCCAAGGAAATCGCCCAGGTACTCACTGCCAGGCTGGTCAAGCTGACCGGCGACAAGAATGCGGAACGCAGCAAAGAATCGGTGCTGGTCCAGACAAACCGCATCGGCCTGACCACTGCGGATCTTGTCGGCGGCCTGACCACAGCCCAGGCCGGCAGGGAAATTGGCTCACATTCCATCGTCCTTCAGGCTGTTTCCAAAAAGCAAATACGCGTCGAGCGCATAGGCCGCATCTGGAAAATCCCCCATGCCGCATGGGAGGAATGGAAGTCACACCGCGTCTTCCCACCCAAGGGTTTTGTGCAGCTCAGCACCATCAGGACCAGCCTCGCCATAAAAAGCGACAAGCTCTCCGAGTTCGCCCGCGCAGGCCTCATCCCAACGGCAGTGCGCTGCAACCCCTATGGGGCTGGGGTGAACTCAACCCAGTTCGGCACCTGGTTCATTGACCCGAAGGTGGCCAAGCAGCTGCTGGCCGACCGACGTGCCGGGCGCCCCATGCCGTGGCATGCCAAGCCCAACATGGACAACTTGAAGATCACATACAAGCTTTGGTGCACGCGCAAGCACCCTGCCGGCTGGGGTCGATTTGTTTTCGTTGTCAAAAGTGACGGTAGGAGATCGAGCACTGGCGTAGGGGTGGCCTGCCAAGCCATTGATTTC
>NZ_JBHSRS010000072.1:0-27530 GCF_042659145.1 Polaromonas aquatica
TGTAAAGCTCAACCGCTCGAATCCTGTCTTTGTACGAATACATGAACTACCTCCTGGTAGTCCAAGTTTTTGTCCGCATCCCCTGATCCATTGCGAGCAGAAAGTTTCAATCTGATTGACCCGGGCAATTAAACAAATTGAGAGTGAAACTCGGTCACGCAGCCGGGTCTCGTTAAATGGAAAACGTGGGTCAACTTCCCAGAAAACGGCGGGCTAATGAACACGTGCGTAAAAACGCTCTGGGGCCCGGAGGCCGCCAAACTTGACGGCGGGCATGCGGCGTGTGTAATATCCAAGTGCGGTTTTTCGAAATCGTGGGTGAGTTGCTCCCGTCAGTGCACGCACCGGACTTCTGTCTGGCCTGGCAAAACAGTTTCAAAGTGCCTCGGTCCTTTCCCCGCTTGATTGACCTCTTGGGAAGCCGAACAACGCGTGCCGTTCTTCGTCCGTGCTTCCCAGACATGGAGTTCAGTCATGCCCACTACCTCGACCACCGCGTCGAATTCCCCCCTACTCACCCCTGAGGCGCAAGCAGCTGCCCTCTGGATTTTCATCGAAGCCAAGACACCCAGGTTCTCCTTTGAGGACGCGCTGGGCATCATTCAACAGCTTCAACCTCGCTCGGACGAAGACCCTAAGTCGCTTGCGAAGCGACTACGTAAGGCACTGCAGGCCCGGCGCATTACCTTAAAGCACACGCACGCCTTGCACGCCGCTTCGCAGGTGCAGGGGCACAGCAGCTGGCATACGAACGAAGAGGCAGACGTTGCTCGGCTCCAGTTCACGTCGATGGAAACTATTGACACCGGTTTCCCGCTGAGAGTCGTCGAATTCAGGTCGTGGAATGAGCTCACCGATGAGCTTCGCGCCTGGGTCGACCGGCTCCAGGAACGGGGTGAGCTGCCTCTGGGTGTGATGGCCATCAGCGTGAACGAGCACACGCTTAATTTCTCCGCCCCGCAGCCGACTGACCCAGGGAATAACCGGCAACCGCAGTCTTGGCTCCTTGGGGCGGTAACGCCGTTGTTAGATAAGGACGGCTGGCTGCTGGACGCGCCGCCCGCCTTGGAAAAACTTCGCCGACACCTGGAGGAAACCGGAAAAACGGTGCTCGATGGATACGCCGCATTTCATCTCTGCGCGACCTCATCTGATCGTGTCGGCGAACCGATGTCGGTTACGGTAGCAGATGCGCCCAACTCGGAGCTGGTTCTGCATCGAGAGGACGATGAGGATAATCCTCGGAGCGGGTACGAAATCGCCCGAGGTGATGAGGTGACGTGTTGGCATCAACTGGAACTTTCGATGCGCAACGACACTACCGACGAGATGCCAGAACTCCACATCTCTGTGCCAGACGAAGGCACAGGATGCTGGATGGTGAATGGCCGACGCTACGTGTGGGTGCTTGAGACACTCAAGCCTAAAGAATACGTTCCTGGGCGGGTGAGCCGCTACATCGGTCCGCGTGATTGCGAGCGCTTGTTCCGGCGGTATCAGTTAGCCAAACGAATCCACGGCAAGTCGTTCAAATTCCATGAGCAAACCAAGCGCCTCGAGTACTTGGGATCTTTGCCGGAGGACTACCGTGTCAACCTGCATTTCATACTGCACAGCCTAAACGCAGCTGGCCTCGAGTGGGAAGGCTACTGCAACAAGTTCGGAGTGGAGCCGCTTCCGCCGCAAGATCGTTTGTCGGTGGGCTTCGTTTTCCAGTTTCTGCAAAACCTCAAGATAGAAGACCCTAACAAGGTTTTCGCCACGCCGAATCTTTCCGAGATGGCGCGTATAGATGACGACTCGCTGCTGCGCGCATTGATGCCCAGGGTTGAATCTGTGCGCTATGGAAAACCGCGCGACCTGGAAAAGGAGCTAGAAGAGAAATTAAGGGAGGCGGTGGAGAACTTTGCCGCCGCACTTCGGATGCAGAAATTCATGGGCGGCGGAGGACTGCAGATTGAAAAAGAGCTGCCCTATCTGCTTTATGCCACTGACGCGGCTGAACTTTGCGCTTCAGTCGACGAGTTGGGCCTGTTAATGTATGCCGCTGTGATGCCGCATCTTCTCCCTACAAAAGGACTCGTTCCCGACGTTCCTGGAATCGACGCCTGGCCATGGGCGCTGGGGCATGCCATCTTCTTGCGCTTCGAGCGTCGGGGAGACCAGCAATGAACGTTTCTAGGACCTATTTTCTGGAGCTGGTGGATTCCTCGGAATTGCGGAATCTCCCTGAGGAGGTGGCCCAATGACCGAAAAGAAATCTCGGACCGCTACGGATATTTTTCTCAAGGGCTTTAAAGAACCCTACTTGCGCTCAAGCGAGCGCCCGTTCATCAAGCTCCTGAACTGGTACACGGGAATCGGTAAGACCTATAACGCGGCCGCGTTTAGCATCGAGCTGTTTCTCAAGTGCGATGTCATTCCCGTGTTCATCGCACCGCTGCAATCGCTCATCACACAATTTAGCGTAGAGGTACGCAAGCACCAGCAGGACCGCAGCTACGCCGACGAACTGGAACAGGCCGTCCTGGAGCACGGCGCCGACATTCAAGTCTATCGCCTGTATTCTCGGGACTATCACGTCAATGACCGCAACTTCTTCAGCGCCTGCTTGGCGCTCGTGAACTGGTTCGAGCGGCACCCCCAGGTGGTCGGCCTGCTTGAGCGGTCGCCCAAGCATGCCGGCACTGACAAAAGCATTCGCGGTCGCATCCAGGAGCTGCGTGCCAAGGCTGCCTCGTGCGAACAGTCCAACTTCCTGGGCATGTCCCCCTCGGACGACACCTACGAAGACACCCGTGCGGCGTACCTGAAGTCGGCGCAACAGGCCCGCGGACTTGCCGACAGGCTAGTGTGGAAGCTCATTCAGCTGGATGTCCAGAGTCGGCCGGCCAAACGCGACGAGGAACGCTACATGCAAGCGCCGCCCGTGGCCGAGCTCGTGCGGCGGCTGCACCCGCTCCAGGCCTTCCTCGACGTGCCTGGCATCATCGTGAGTACAGCTTCGAAGGCACAGGTTGCCCACAAGGTTTTTGCCGCGGACGGCAAGGGCGGCTTCCGGCAGCACGACTGGGAGAACCTGCCGCAGTTCCTGGAGGAGTTGAACCGGGAGGGCAGCGCTTTGGGTCGGCTGGTTTCCAAGCGACCGGATTCAGCTCGCGTCGTCACATTCGTGGACGAAGAAGAAGACTCGTACTGGTACCTGTTCGACCAGCGGAAGTCGATCGTCAATTCCGGTGGTCGCAACGACCTGAATCTGGTTATTTCTGAGTTCTTCCAGTATTTCGACTTGCGCTGGCCGATGGCATTCGAGCGGCTGGAACTGGACGGACCTCGTCGGAGCCTGGCCACGAAGGTCTATGACCACCTGGAGGACTTCGCTGCCATCAGCAAGGCCGTAGAAGACGAGTTCAGGCTCGAGGCGGAGCGCACCAAAGCGTCTTTCATCGCGCCCGCGCGGAAGGTGGCGATCCTACGGGAAGAGCTCGTAAAGCAGTTCCCGAAGACGGCCCTGCGGTTTGACAACGATGAGCTTTTAGCGGTTCTCACGCAGTTGCATGAGCGAAACGACGCCCACGCAGACTTCAAGCGTTTTCGCCAGAAGGCCAGAGTGCTTGCCCGCATCCGCGGCTACGTTGAGCAAATATGGCAACCAAACCAAGGTACGACCTACGACGTATTCGTAAGACTGCATGACCTGGTGGCAAACAAGAAGTTCTTCACCATGAGCCGCTCCACTTACGGCGAGGTGCTTGATCAGCCCGGGCAAACGTTCTTTACTGAATCGGCCAGCGTGATGGACACCGAGTTTCTGCGGCAGGTGCAGCTCACGAAGGACACAGCGCACCAAACGATTCGCCTGCAGTACCACGACGGCAACATCGCGGAGGGCTCCTACAGCCTGTACGACTATCTTCGACTGGTCGTCTTTATGGCGCGGGTGCTGGCTGTGACGAGCGGCGAGGACGCCCTCGAAATGTCTAAGGTGGATCAGGAACGCTATCCCAGCCTGGACAGGTTCCGCTCGGACGTGCGTCGGCTGTTCGACGGTAAAGCGGCGACGGAGGGACTCGAGACTGATGTGAGCGACAAGGAGTTGCTCACTGACTCCTTCCTGTTCGAGCACACCAAGTCAGTTGTGACGCTAGAAGAGAGCCGCAATCAAGCCGAGGAATACAACAAGGAGGCCGACGTCTGCCTCACGTTGACCATTACCTCGCTGCGGGCCACCCCTGAAGAAGATATTGTGCGGGCGCTAGGACGCACCAATGGTGTGTACTTGATGAGCGCGACTGGCGGTCTTGACTCGGCCTCGTCGGGCGCATTTAACACGAAGCATCTGCGCCGGTACATCGAAGAGCGAGGCGGGCTGTTTTCCGAAATGGGCGACGACGAGCTCGAGGTCGTCGGTGCCAAGGCGCTCGAATTCCTGAACAAGCGCGAGCGCAAAGTCGTCATCCTGGACGATGAGGACCCGGCACCCACATTCGAAGTGTCGAGCGCTTTCAAAGGTCTATCTCAGCAGTTCGACGAAGCGCGGCCGAAGCAAGGAGAGTCTGGCTACGCGCAAATGAACAGGCACAAGCGGCACGAGCTACAGGGCCTGGTGGCCAGCCTGGACAAGCTGATGTCAACGAATATTCGCTCCGGACTGGTCCTGTGCCAGACAACACAGCATGTGAAGAAGTGCCTCACAAGGCTGGCCAACTCCTCTCTTGGGCTGGTCACGCAGAAAGACACCACCGGCGATTACTTCGTAGTCAAGCCGCGGGCACTGCCTACTTACCGTGAGTACGGACAGGACGAGGAAATTCACGTCATCCTGTATTCGGCGGAGCGCTATCGCAAGAAAGACCGGTCAAAGACCGGGGCGGCGGAGGAAGACGACGACAAGGGCCAATTCAATAAGGAACTGGAGGAAGCCCTCGACACCAGCCGAAAGAAGGTGCTGCTCTGGAGCGCGTACGCCTCTGCATCCCGCGGCATCAACTTCCTCACTAGACACCACGGCACCGAGCGCGATTTCGAGCTATTTTGCCTACTGAACGACCCGTACTACACACGGCACACTCGTCCGGGTGCGAACGGCTTCTCCATGGAAATGTTCCAAAGTTTCGCCCAGGTGCTCCGTGACGAGCCGGGCTGGGCGGCTATGTCCAAGGGCGAGCTGCTGTTCGAATACTCGCGCAATCGCTGGAAGCGCCTACGCAAGGAACACGTCATTGACATCACCCGCACGGTCTTCCAGGCGCTCGGCCGCGGTGAGCGAAAGCCGGCCACTGAAATGCCGTGCCAGCACCTGTACGTCAGCTCAGAAGCGGCCAGGATGATGCACCTAGGCTTGCGACACGCGCCGGAGCTGCGCAAGCGTGCCTCTCCAGCTCAACGCGCCGTTCTGGAGCGCTTGGCGTTACATCACCGAAAGACGGGCATCTTCACCACTGAAGCCGAACGGGCCCGACACCACGTAGAGAGCCTGCAGAAGGCAGTGGGTTTTCGGGAATTCACCAGCTCAATGCCGGCGCGCTTCCGGTCAGATCCGGCGGCTCGAACCACTTGGGATTTGCTATTTCGATCAACCATGTTCACCGATCCGCTCAAGTACCTCGATGAACTCCGTACAAGCGGAGTACCGCGGGCCTATCTAGAGGGGTGCTTCGTCGAGGTGCCGGCCAGTGCTGACGTCTACACCCTCCGCTTTGACATGGCGGGGATGTCGGACATGGTCGTCACGGATGCCTTTGATGGGACGGAGGCCTACGACTGGACGAGCATGGTGGCGCCAGAAAGCCTGGTGTCTCGGTTGTCCGAGAACACCCATAAGCTCCTGAAGGAGTGGCGCGGTTTCCGCCTGCCTGATAAATCCAAGCGCCTGCTGCCGCAGCCGTGGTTTGTGACCGAAATCATGAAGGGTTACATCGCGGAGCTCGAATTCGAGCAATACGTGGGGAACCAGTTCAATGTCTGGGCGCATGACCTGCCTCTGGAAGGTGGGCCGGTAACATTTGTTCGGCCCGAGCTTCATCCTCTGTACGCCGACCTGTACCAGCTGTTCGACTACTACTTGCAGCCGGAGCACAACGTGCTGGTGGCCGTGGACCTGAAGAATTGGACGCAGAACACCGACAGTCTCAAGAAGGAACAACTTCAGGAAACCGCCGAAAAGAAGCACGCCAAGCTGCGTGAGCTACTTCCCGATACCACCATCCACACGCTGTACGTGAACCTACAGGGAGCTCACAAGTTGTCGGTGACACGGCCGCCGAACGGAACGATTCGCTTCATGGCGATGCACGTCAAGAACACCGGCGACGCGGGCTGGATGCCCAACGCGAATTTGCGCGACGCCATCCTGGGGAAGTGATGCCTATCCGAACGCTGGACTCCCAGACCACTGCCCACGCAAGGCTCAACGCGCTCAGGTTCCACTGCACCATCGCAGAGGCGGCGCAGCTGCTTGCCAAGTGGCAGGCCACTCAGGGCAGCCTGCTTGTACCCATTCCCCTGACGATGCCCAAGGCGGAAGAGAGTTCCACCCGTGGGGCTGGCTTCTTTCGGGAACGAGCCAAGCTAGTCCGCGCCGAAGTCGCCAAGGAACTGGGCCTCGAAGGGGATGCTGCGACGAAGCTCTCATTCACCATGGCGGGCAAGGACGCTTGGTACCTCGGGCCGCGGCCGAAGCTGGACGGGTCGTCGATGCTCGCTGCGGTTGCCGCCCAGCCGGCCAAGTTCATCGAGCTCATGCTGCTGAAAGAGCTGATTGAGTCCGCCGCCTTCGAGGAAGATACGTTCGTCCGCGGCGGTTTCGGGTCCAGCGTCTACCTGGGCAGCGTCAGCCAAGCGTCCAAGAAGTATCTTCAGCTTGCCGAAGCCGAATTCCAGGTGAACACCAAACACGGCCTGCTGCTTTGCGACGTAAAAGCCAAGCGGTTTGCCCGCAAAGTCACTGCGGATGCGCAGGCCGCGGCCACGCGCCTCGCTTCTGCTGGCGAAGGTTATCTGATTGGGGTCACGCGCATCGTCCCAGACGACTTTTTTGAGGCTGACGCGCGCAGGTATCCGATGGAGGGAGTCAGCCTGGACCGTGAAAAAGTCCGGCGCACACGATTGTATTACCTCAACATCCTAACGGAGCATGCCATTCGGCTCTGCACCAAAGCGGGTGTTCCTTTCGCACGCGAAACCTTCGTCGCAACCCACTACGTCGACGAGGCCTATATCCCTCTCGAACCATTGGCCAATTTGCGGGGGCCTTTGGTTGTGGTGAACACGACGCTAGAGCCGATGAGTCATGATGCATTAGCGCCACTGGTTCGATTCCCGGAATATTTGCCGGGCTATCACGTCGCCGGTAACAAGAAGACTCATTTTCCGGCACCCGACGTACGCCTGGCCGAAGGAGTTCCTTCCAAGTTCGATCCGGACGTCAACTACCTTTTCCTCAACGGGGAAGGCGACGAAGAACAAGGCAGTATTCGCTTGGCCAAGTCGGCGGACTCCGATATGCGGCCAGCGAGGTCAGAGGTGGCCTACAGCGCCCTCGCACGCGGCGAGGGCACGGTTGACCCATACACGGAGACAAAGTTCCGGTACCTGCTCGCGCAAACAAGTGTCCAGGTGTCAACGCAGGGCCTGGACTTCGGCCCGAAAGCCCTTGCCAATCTTCGTCCTGGAAAAGCTGAGGACTCTGGCGGCCGGCAGCTACAGGAGGCGTTGAAACGCTGCTTGGTGGAGCTGTCGCTCAAGGAGGTGCTCCTTGGGAAGAAGGCCATTTTGGCCCCTGCCATGCCAGCTGGTGTGCCAAGTCGGCTGACTCTTCTGGCGACGCGACGCATCAGGTTGCCGGGGGGTAAGGTGCCGGAGCAGATGGTGGCGGCCGTCGACGTCATGGTCGAAGGGAATTCGATTGCAGTGACGCGCACCCGGCGCACTCCTTGGGGCCGACCAGCGGCTTTGCTCGACTTTATCGCCGAGTTCCCGTTCCTCCAGGAGAACGGCAAAGACTGGATTCGGGACGGCCAGTTTTGGGTTATTGACTCAGGGGCGGGGGATCGCCTGACAGCGTGGTCCGGCGCCTTTGTTCCCAAAATCATCCTCAATGACGCATACGGCGGAATTGAGGCAGCTATCGCCGCGCAGGACGACCATCAGGCCGCGCAAAAGGAGGAAGGCAGCAAGGGGCAATTCTTGTCCAAGAGCCGCGAGTTCAACCTACTTCCGTACTACATCTCTATGTTCAAGCCGGAGCACTCGAAGCGCGGTGAGCGTGTGGGCCTCAAAATACCGCTGCAGGACTGCGGCACCTGGGTCCGAGTATTCGTTCCACCAGAAGGGGGAATCAGTGGTGGCGGAGATGCACTGTCGGGCATGCGTGACGTCATGCATTACTCCGGGGACACGTTGACGGTCGCTGGTCTCCTGGACCTGCCCCTTTTGCAGCTATACCTGCACACGATGACAAATGGGGTGTTGGTCGGCGGGGACAACTCGAAAATGAGTGTTCTGGAGAAGCTGGCCAAGCTCTCACTCGAGAACTGACAAGGTGTCGGGACGGAGTACGGTCATCTTGGCCTCGGTACTTCTCAAAGCAAATCCTAGGCGAAAGAGCAAGATGAGTAAGAGAACCGAAACGATCAGCGGGGTGGGTCAACCCCAGGCCAAGTTCCCAATGCCTTCGGAGTTCATGCGGCAGCGCCGGCCGGAATTGTTTAGCGACAGTGTTGGTTTAGATGAACTTATCCTGGAGCGCTCGCGACTGGAATACCACCTGCACTCCCTGACTTCGCGCAGCGAAGAGAAGCAGTTCGAACACTACTGCCGCCAACTTTGTGAAAAACTTATCTGCCCCAACCTGCGCCCGCAAACAGGTCCGACTGGCGGTGGTGACAGCAAGGTCGATTCGGATACCCATGCAGTGGCAACTTCGATTGCCGAGCGCTGGTACGTTGGCCAAGCCGATGAGAAGGGCGAGGCCCTCTACGCGTTTGCCTTTAGTGCCATGCGGGACTGGGCGCGAAAACTCAAAGCTGACGTCGCATCTATTGTGTCCACCGGTCGGCCCTACACGCGCATCTATTTCGTAAGCAATCAGCTCATTCCAGACAAGCGCAAAGGCAAGGCCGAGGATGAGCTATCTCGCAAACACGGGATACCTGTGACAGTTCTCGACGGCACCTGGCTTGTCGACAAAACGCTCAGTGCCAAGCACACGGACATCGCGGTCGCGACCTTGGGCATCGGGGACTTCGAGCGGATGCGTTCCAAGAATATCGGGACAAAGGATTTTGGGCGCGCGAAGCGGTTGGAAGAACTTGAAGCCCAGATCATCGATCCGCAGCGTTATGGACCCGCGCACTATCAACTGGTCGAGGACTGTATTGAAGCAGCCTTGCTGGATCGAGGTCTTGGCTCACCGCGCGATGAAGTGTCAGGCCGGTTCGAGCGCGCGATCCGCTTGGCAGGAAAGCTCGGTGTCAGGGTTCAGCTATTGCGCGCGAAGTATCTCGAGATTTGGACCAATTACTGGTGGTTCGATGACCTGACTGCGTTGCGCAAAGGGTTTCTCGACCTCACTTCCGAGTTTCTTGAGGATGCGACCGTTTGGGACATTGACTATCTCGTGAACCTAGCGATCGCAGTACGCAGCAGTTGCCGCGTTGATGGTTTTGAGCCGTCGCAGGCGCATCAAGTTGCCGTGAAGTGTGTGGTGGATGCGCTTGAGGTTCTGGCGGCAAGGAAGGGTCAGCCGACCCAAGCTGCTTGGGCGAGGACGCTTTTGCTATTTCTCAGGATTTTGGATGAACTGCAAGCGCCAGATCGAGCTCGGTTGTACGCGCAATTCCGACAGATACTGAAGGATGTCACGTTCCTGCCGGAATACCCGATCGATAGCCTGCTCAACTGGTTGGCGGTGCTGTTGGAAGTGGCGCCGATGGACACCGACCTTGCACGTATTGCCGAGGACGTGGCTAACGTCAAGTCAACACGGGCGGGTGTTGCCGCCAAGGTCGAGGTCCGTGTCAACCTTGCCATCAACCACCTTGAACGCGATGAGCCCTATGAAGCCATCAGTCAACTCGGAAAAGCTCAAAGTTCTCTACGACAGTACCGGAGCATCGATGATCAAGCTTGGCTTTGGCGTCTGTGCGCGCGTGCCTACAGAAAAGCAGGGCTGACATGGGCTGCGAGGTCCACGCTGGTGTGCGCGACCAATACGGTATTCAACGATTTCCTCCATGAGGGGGAGTTGTCACCCCGAGCTGTGGCACATGCTTACGACCTCATGTGGCGAGACATTGAGCTTGGAAATATCCCGACGGCACTGCAATGGTTGGATCTGTGGGGAACGCTCCATCGCTCCCTCAAATTCCAAGATGGGCCCGACCCCAGGGAGGGAATGCCGATCCAGGCGGCATTTGCACTCGCGGCGCTCCGTTCAAACGATACAGAGCTGGCCGACCTCGCTGCATTACCTGAAATATTCCGGGCATTCAGCCTGCCATTTCCTGCCGATGCCGCGCTGACGGCGCTTGGCTATGAAGCCGACGTCGCCGCTAACGCCAAGACGACAGAGGGCGACGTGTTGCGGATGGCGGCTTTGCTGCTCAAACAGCCCTTGGCGCTGTCGTTGAATCGTCGGGTCGAGTGGCGGCTCGGAGAAACCATCGAGCTGCGGTCCGAGGTCCTTGGAACCACTATCCGGGTTGTAGTCGAGGCGGCGCCAGATCCGCTGATGTTTGCCGAAGGGTTTCTTGGCTTCTTTGAAGCAATGCTGGCGACAGGTTTCGATAGGGGCCTCTGTGCGCATCGCGATGAAATTCAGCTGTTGATCACGACGGGCCAAGGCGATCCTCTTTCCTGGTCGCTGACAGAGGACGAGTGCGGCGAAAGTCATTTCAGTATCGCTGTTGCGGGGGATGCGACAGCCGTCGGAGTTCAAAATCCCGAAGTTTGGGCACGCCTAGCCATGGACATCGTGCTCCAGCTCTTTCACCTCTCCGATGCCAAGGGAGTGAAGCAATTGTTCGGTCCAGGTGACGGTGGTCTTGACCGGGCGGCCTCACTGACGAACGTCCCGTTAATGCTTTCCAACCTCCTGGGTGGTCGGTACCCAAGCGGCCGTAGCTGGATCGACACGGCGCTGGCCCGGTTGAACGAACCGCATACCCCGTACCCGAAAAAACGTATCGTTCCTCTTGCCGACGTACTGCCGAGGGTTGAACTGTCAATGGAAGAAGCGGAGGTCGAGCCGCCCTACATCGCTCACAGCAAGCTTGTGACCTCGGGGTTAATAAACCTGCGCCTTTGGGATCGCGCCAAATGGCGCGGCATGTTCTACGCAATTCCTGAAGGCTCCTCGCCCGTGCTCGGGCTTCTTTTCGAAAATGCGGAAGCCGGAACTAAGATCTTCCGTGGATGGCGCAAACGGCTCGGTGAGCGGGACGAAAACGACCAGCTCCAAATCGCGACACTCCTGGGGATCGACAAGAAGAATCCGTGGCACTACCGTGGAGTGGTGTCCTCAAGCTTCGCGGAAGTTGGGCGAGGCGAGGGCAAGATATTCACATCGCCAGCTCGCCTTTTAACCATGGAGCCAGCGGATGACGTCAATCGTCAGCGGTTCTTGAAAGCGCTTGAGCAATTTGGCCAGTACCTGGTGACGCCGGTCTCAGTTGGGCCTGACGGACCTGTCTTCGATTTCGAGGTAGGTATTGAGAAACGCAGGTTTGACGCAGTGCCAGCGTGGACCGTTGGGTTGAATAACCAGCTTGCGATGGGCATGTTGTCGAGTGACAAGCCGATCATTCCAGCGGAACAGACAAGTCCTCCCTGTGCGGAGTTATTTGGCATGATGCGCAGCTCGTCGATGGGATCAGTCAGGCGCACGCGATCCGAATGATCGCTCACCCAATCAACATAGGAGGCATGGATGGAAACCGCAGTCAATGGTTATCAGCCGATTGTTGAACTTTATCGAGAGGCGGGAAGGGCGCAAGATGCGGGAGCCATCATCGCAGCGCTCGCCATGATATTTGTCGGTATCGACACAATGGCCTGGCTATCGCTCCCGCTAGGCGAGGACAGTGTTCGACGCGCACATTTTTGCGCTTGGGTTGATGGCTATATGAAAGCGGATCAAGAGCAGCCCTATCAATATGTCGGCATTGACGTCTATGCAGCTCGATGCGCGATGCTGCATCACTATGGAATCATGGCCGAACTGCACAACAATCCCGACCCACCAAAGAAGTTCGGCTACCTCGACAACGGGCCGCACCGCGCCGACGGCTCGGAGCTTGTGCTGATCAGCATTGCGGTCCTCGTGCACGACTTCGGAAAAGCAGTCGCCAACTTTGTTCAGGCTGCATTGCAGGACGCTGAATTGAAGGCGCGCATTGACAGTCGCGTCGAACAGTTGGTCAGCAATTTTCCTGTCCGGACGCAAGCCCAAGCGGCGAATGCGCCGCGTTAGAGAAGTTATCGCGCCTAGTCCGTGGAAATGTCATGCCTATTTTGTTCTTCATGCCATGGGTCGCCTGTGGGGAGCCGCTTGATTTGGGGGTGCTTCGACTTGTGCCTTACGAAAGAGGTGTGCAGCCTGGTGTCCTCAATGGCGTAGCGCAAGAAAGCCTCGATGCGATTCTCGGAAGCTATGGTGATCCTGATTACTATCCGTCAGAGAGCACTTCCAAACACGTGTTGGACGCGACCCTTCTCGTTTGGCCGGAAGATCAGGAGGGAGGCGAGCTTGAGGATGGCCTCGTCTTGCGGCGTTTGGCGCAAGTCCAGTATGTCGCGTTCTCCGCATTAGCGCAGCGCCAGTTTTTCGGCTATTCGGGCTATTGCAATTCAGATGGCTACCAGGCGATAGCGCAACGCTTTAGTGCGGGGGCACCAGGGGACACAGCGGTCACACGGCGACGGCGTGACGGCCATGGTTTGCATCATGTAGGGAATGCGTCGGTGCCTCGATTTATCCGGCCGGAGCATGTTGATGAAGGTCTGAGATTGGACATTGACGCGCAGTTGGTCATCGCACTGCTGAATGTCCCTTCAGGTGAGGTAAAAGACCGGATTGATGCAGCTATCGATGCGTTTGTGAAAGCCAACACAGATTCATCAGCTGTTCTTGAGCGTGCGGAAATGGTCTTGATGCGTGTGGCTTTCGAAACCCTGCTTGGTTCCACGCACCAGACGTTCGATCTACGCGAGCGCTTTGAGCACCATTTTCGGTCTGATCTTGCGTCTCCGCCAAAATGGCAAGGTGGAGCATTGACCGAAAAAATCTGGCGAACCCGCTGGAGCAAGAACGTCAAACGGCCGCTGGATGCTTGGGTGCAGGATTTTTGCGCTGGCCGGAATGCTGTGGCGCATGGACCTAGCGGCGATCAGGAGCCCACCGTCTGGCCGCGGCACAACCATCTGCTGTTTGCCAGTCGACTATTTCCTTTGATGGTCAAGAAGGTTCTTGCTGAAAATGGGCTCTACCAGCTGAGTGCTGAAGATCTGGCGTTCCGTCGCGGGTTCGAAGCCTATCTCGCGCATGATGTTTTGAGCCGCGTGGATGCAAATATGCCAGAGTTGTGGTGGTCCCGTGTCGAGCGCGACCTGCTCTGGGACATCGGGTGGGCAGATACCTTCGCAGCTTCCAATGAAAACGACTCGTCGTGAATTCCAAGTCTCTGCACGCGATCCAAGCGGGTACGCCGAAGTGTGCGGATTACCCAATAGGATAAAAGCGCGTACCGATCGCGCGGGCTGATGTCTCCACCATCACGTCGTGCAAAAAATTGCGTTTGGAGATCCGGCGCACGCAAGAAAGCCCTGATGCGTCGTAAATCTCCAGCCGCACCAGACCCTCGTCGCCAAAGTCGATATACACCGGACAGGTTGCATCCAACCAAGTCTTGCGCGGCCGAACCCAATCGTATTGATGGTGTCCCCTATACGCGGCGTTCACTTCGTCTTCGATATCGCCGATGCCGTGAATCCAAACACAGCTGTTCGTTGTCTTCGAGCTACCCGGGTTCTCGGACAAGCGCCAAAAAAGGCCGCGCGCTGCGCCTTGCATGGGCCTTGTTGCTTTAAACCATACCAAGTCTCGTGCGAGGTCGCTCGCCGGGTCGGGTAACAAGTGGTAGATATCAAAGTTCTTTCGAAAGCTGCGGCCATCCACTATCCAAATCAGATTGCCGTAGTACTCTTCACGGGCTAACCGCTCGGCGTCCGTCATCGCCGAATGTTGAACCTCAATGACGATTCCCGTAGGTGTCTTGATGTCCGATCGGTGAACCTCGCCGTCTGGCGCAATGTGGCAAATCTCTCGGCATTCCGGAGGGAAAAGGTTCTTCCATTCGCGATGCCACGGTGTCTCGTTCTCCCACCAGGGGTCACAGTTTTGCTTGCGGGCGTGGGCCCAGTGATGTATCACCCGTGGGCCGCATTTGCTGATCATCTCGGCGTTACACGTTGCGCATACCCCGCGCGCACCTGCGATCGCCTCGCTCCGGCGACCGTCAATCAGGGCGTACTGCATACCTGAAGTCCAATTGGGTGGGGGCTCTGTGTTGAGGCGTCGCCGGTATTCGCACGTTTACGGGGCTGGAGCGACGGCTGGGGTAGCATGGATGGGCGCTTCTTTGCGCTTTTTAGCTGTCTCTCCGCTGCGCTTATCGATTTTCGTGCGCCAGGTCTCCAGAGCCATGATGTCAGCAAGCAGTTCGTCTGGATCGGGAACCGCGACACCGCCCAGCAATGCTTTGTCGTGTGCGTAGTTCGAGCACTTGGTCATGCCGGCGTTTACCTGGGCATAGTCATCGTCTTCGACCATGACCCCGGCGAGCCGTTGTGTTTCCACCCCCTTGCGGAAGCGCAGGATGACCTCGCGCAGCAATACCTCTTCGACCGCGCGTTCCCACGTCATGCGCAGGCGGAAATAGGCATCGACGGTCTGCTTCCGGTGTTCCTGTTCTTCGCCATCCTTGTGCAGCTTGGCGATGGACTGGTGCTGGGCCTTCAATGCGCCAATTCGCTTGCCGGCACTCTTTCCTTCGAACGGCAGCTCAGGGTCGGCAACCCCGAAACCCTCGGCGCGCCGGGTCAAGCTTTGCGTGACAATTGCCACGCCGGTCAGCTTCGCTTCCTCTGCCAGGAGGCATAGGAAGTAAATGTCATGGGTGAACACGATAACCTGACGTTGCGCGGCTTCGACGGCTAGACGCTTTGCCACACGCTCGCGCCGGCGATGATCGAGCGAAGACACCGGATCATCGAAAACGATGCCGCCCTTGCCGCCGCTCAGTCCCACTTCAGCCAGGAAGGAGCCAATGGCGACGGCGCGCTGTTCGCCTTCGCTCAAAATGTCACCTGGGCTCCGGCTCTGCGGCAACTCCAGCTTGAGCTTGTGCAAGGCCTTGCCCTTGTCGGAGCGACTCTGGAGTGAAACGCGGAGTGTGCCGACGCCCAGTGCCTTGAATTCGCGGTTGAGTGCTTCGGCCAGTTCCTTGGAAACTACTTTCTCCGCCAATTCTGCTGCCTTCAGTGAGATGGCGTTGGTCTTGACGGCTGACAGGCACTGCGTAAGTTTGGCCTGGTGGCTGAGTCGGGTCACGGCGGTGACCACGGCATCTTTGACCTGGCTCAGGCGTACCCGCGCGTCGAGTTCTCCGAATTGCTTTTGCAGTGCGGCCCGTGCCTTTTCGTCCGATGCTTTCTCCAGGGTTTCGGCCTCGGTATTGAGCTTATCAGCCAGCGCCTGAAGTCTTCCCGCTGGGTTGAGCAGGGCCTGGTCTGTGCCATCCCACTGATGAGAAATCACCGCGGCCTTGATGGCTTCCTGTCGCGCGGTGAGTGCCGGTTCAAAAGCTTTGGTGTCGGCGGCCAGTTGCGGATCCAGGAGATCGATCTCACTGTGCGTCACCTCGTCGAGATTAAGCGTGAGGACGTTCGCAATGAACGGCTTGTACTCAGCGTATAAGCCCGCACGACGCGCCTGCGAGGTCTTTTCCGCTTCCTGCTGAATGAATGCCTCGAACCGCAACAAGCGCGGAGCGCCTTCGGCGAGTGGTTGCTGGCATAACGGACAGGGCGCATCGGCCCCCAGCTCAGGGAACTCCCTGTCTGGGTGAGATTCGACTGCAAACTTGCGAGCGGCATCGAACAGTTCACGCCACGCTTCACCACCGGTGCCGGGCAGCAGATTCTCACCTTCCTTGAATTGCTTCGCCGCGAGCGCAGCGGCGGCCTGCGCCGTGCGATAGCTGTCCGCTAAGGCGCGGAACCTGGCAACCACGGCCTGATCCACCAACGTAGCCTTATTGGTGGCATTCGTCGCAATGGCAGCGACGCGACGGGCACGCAGGCGCAATTGGTTCGCTTTCTCCTTCGGATTGTTCTCTTTGAGGCTGTTGTTCAACGTCGCATGCTGGGCAAGTTCCTCAGGTGTCAGCGTGGCCAACACGTCGATCTGGGCTTTTGTCGTCTTGGCGGAGAGTGTTGCTATCAGTTTGCCGACCGGGGTCTCGCCTTGCAAGGGGACGAACGCCGTGAGATCAGCGGCGGACTGCGCATGTTCCGCGTCGATAGAGGCTTTCAGCTGCTTGCAGACCCTGGCCAGTCCCTCGAATACATCAAGCCCATAGGGGACATAGGAAAAGTCGTCTTCGCTGTCAAGGTACGCGCGAGCGCAACGTGAGTCGAAGATTGCGAACGACGACAACTCAGGGGGTGCTGCTTTGCCTTGGGTCCAATGCACATCCTTTGCAACGTTGTCGACGGCAATCTCGAAAGCGGCTTCGGGTGCGCCCGCTTGGCCCATGGGCAGGTTAGCGTTCGGGTGGATCGCTTCCATCTGGTCGCGGGCACGGCACGCGCGCTTGAGCACGCGCGAATAACCTGATTTTCCCGAACCGTTGTCACCGTAGATGACGGTCATTCCTGTCGCGCTGAATGGCAGGTGCTGGTTTTCAGCAATTGCGTTGACATGCCGCATGTTCTTCATGGCGCGGAGTTCGACATGCGTCGCCACCTTGACTGGCGCTGGAATCTGGTCGGCCGTTAGCGGCGTCGGCTTGCGGTTTTTCGAATCCGGGATGCCATGTGCCACCTTGAGCAGTGCAAATAGATCATCCAGGTCATCCGGGGTCAGAGCTTGTTTGGCGAGCAAGCGCGCTACAGCATCGCTTTGCCAGGCGGGAAGTCCCTGGGTCCAGCCTAGTATTTCCTGCAGTATTGACATGGGCTGCCTCCGGTTTCTGGCTCAATCCGCCCTTTTTGGATGCACTTGTAGATTGGTTGCGGATTGAAAGGCATCAGAGTTGCGAGCAACGGCTCTGATTCCCGAACACTCCATTCAACCCCGTCACATTTTGTAGCACAACTTCTTTTTTGCGCATCGTCCAGTTAGAGGAGGGCGAAGTAATTAACCAGAGCGGACTTAAGCATCGAGGAGGTCTGTAACGCCAAGCGGCGTCAATCGGCACTTGGCTGCCGTTCACTCACGAATTTGAACTACAGCTCAAGCAAGCTCGATCCCCCCGCCGAAAAGCTGCTCACCTGGCTGGTGATCGAGGCAACAAAATCGCGGAAACAGCGGCGGCGCAGCGATCCGACTGCAGGCGTCTTTCCCTTCGGCCTTGCGTCGCGATCAGCCTGCGCGCAATGGCGGAACGCAGAGCAGGGATTCTCGGTATGTCATGTTGGCCCGCCTGAAGTAGCATCGAGATAATTACAAGAAAGACGAATAGTGACCTTCGAATACGATCAAGGCGCCTGGGGGGAGGCTCTTGCTGCTTATCAACTCTCAGCAATCCTTAATGGAGAGGCGGTAAGGGAGACCATGCGCGCTGAAGGTATGGGCGCATTAGATTTGGGTGTCAAATTCCCCGTTACTTTCCCCACACCAACATACCATCACGTAGCAGTTCAAGTTAAGACGGGGTCTAGTTTTGCAACGTGGACTCCCACAAAAAACCGGTGGCGCGTGGACAACGTTGATCCGGCACATGTTACGAAGTGGAGAAATGCCAATCAACCGGTTTTACTTCTGTGGGTCCGGCTTGATCCAATCACCCGGATCTATTGGAAGCTCATCACCAGACAAACGCCGTTGGCAACTCTGTCAATCTCGGATGCTCATTCATTGAGCCCGGCGTCACGGTTTGAAATCGAGCGCCTTCTTCAAATGCACAGGATGCATTTGGAATTTTTGCCGAAAATCACCGTACCGAATTTGCCGAACACGTCGGCGGCCAGGAAGTGGGCCGCCAAATCGTATGCCGATGTCAGGGGGGTTGTGGAATGCCCGTTGGGAAGAGTCTCGATTTCTAATTACGCTTGGCGCCATCTCACTCGCGTCACGCGCGCCCAGTCTCACATCGCCGACAGTTTGACTGCCCTTCCTTATGTGCGGCACTTTCTCAAGCGGCGCCCTCATCAGATTCAGACAATCTCCGAGAAAAAGCAGGTTGACGAAAAGATGGTGAAAATTAACAGGAAAGTCCTGGCCATCTATCGCGATATTAGATTCAGTGACAAAGATACTTGTCTTGTGTACGTTCGCTTGGATGAACGAATAGCGTATCCAAGGTCTTGGCAGGAACGGGGGCTTTTTCGAGAGGGAGTTACACAAGAACTCCGGCTTGAAAGTATCTATCGAAAGCCGAAAATCGCCTAACGAGTAGTGCGCACTCCCTCTCTTCACTAACCTGTTGCCCCAACCGGAACATAGCTGTTCCTCGGCACAACACGTGCTTGCTATGCGCTAAACACGAACGCGCGCGAGAGCTGGGAGTACGCCAAGCTATTTTGCATCATTTTTCGGATTGGGAGTGCCATGGTTACAGCACACTGGCTAACGACGTCCCCTTAATCAACAGAAAACTTTGCGCCACATCAGGCTTTTTCGCGGTATTCACGAAGTTTGTTCCATTGGTCGACCTGTTTCACACTTTATTAAATGGGCCCCATCTAAGATGAAGTGGTTGTTTTGAACTCTATTACGTTGTTTTGAACTCTATTACCTTGAACCACCACGGACTGTGATGCCGTCATTGTTGACCTCGACGGCACCATGGTGGACACCATGGGTGATTTTGTTGCAGCGCTTAACCTGATGTTGGCTGACCTCAAGCTGCCAGGGAAACCGCAACTCGACCGGGCGGTGGTCGAGCGCATGGTGGGTAAGGGCTCCGAGCATCTGATCGAATCGGTGCTGAATCACCTCCTGGTCGCCGTCCCGCGGCCGCAGCGTGCTATCAATAGTGAAGCGTTTCGGGCGCAGCCGTTGTTCGACCAGGCTTTTGCCAGTTACCAGAAGCACTATGCCGCCATCAATGGCCAACATTCGCTGGTCTATCCCGGCGTGCAGAAGGGGTTGCAAAATTTGCAGCATGCAGGGCTCAAGCTGGCCTGCCTGACCAACAAGCCGCTGGCTTTTGCCCGGCAGTTGCTCAAGCTCAAGGGGCTGGACGGGTTTTTTGCCGAGGTTTTTGGTGGCGATTCGTTTGAGCGCAAGAAACCCGACCCCTTGCCCTTGCTGAAAACCTGTGAGGCCCTGGGGACATCGCCGACCCGTACCCTGATGTTGGGCGACTCCAGCAATGATGCCCGCGCGGCGCGCGCTGCGGGCTGCCCGGTGGTGCTGGTGACCTACGGCTACAACCACGGCGAGCCGATTCGCGCGGTGGATGCCGACGGGTTTGTCGATTCGCTGGCCGAACTGCGCGGGCAGAAATGAAAACGGGGCTTGCGAGCCCCGTTTGAGTGATGGCGGTTTCAGCCGTGTCAGGCCGGCTTGCCCAGCAACTGGTCCTTGAGTTTCCAGTCGGCCGGGTTGGGGCCGAACCAGATGCGCATGAGGGCGTTGTAAAACTCCGGTTCCTTGAAGGGCTCGCCCTGGGGCTTGCCTTTGACCGTGATGATGGTGCCGGTGCCGGGGATCCAGTCGATGGTGAAATTTTCGCCGGGCAGCAGCTTTTTCTGGTCGGCAAAAATCTGGCCCATCCTGATCAGGCCTGGGATGAGCTTGGACATTTCCCCTTTGGGCGTGTTTTCTTCAAAACCTTTGGTAAAGGCCTTGCCAAGTTCGTTGGAGTCAATCTCGCGGACCAGCGTGATGCTCATGCGCCGTGGTCCAGGGGCCGAGTACACCTCCTCAGGGGTTGCGACTTTTTTCCCGAGATAAAGGGCGGCCACATACACCTTGAACACGGCTTTGTAACGAATGCCTGCGCCATTGAGCTGGAGTTTGGTGCCTCGCAGGTCGACCGGGTCATCGAGCTTGATGCCCGACACCTCCACCGGCGCAGCCAGCGCACCGAGTGACAGCATCAAACCGGCCAGGCCTGCAAGGCACTGTTTTTTGAATGTCATGGAAAGTCTCCTGAGTGGTGTTTTAAATAGAACGATCGTTCTTTTTTGTGCTGTCATTTTCAAGCCCTGAACCGGCCCCTGCAATAGGGTTTGCGAGATAGGCGGAAATACCAGTCTGAGGGACGGGCCGGCGCCTGACTGTTGTAACGGTGCCGATTTCGTGGATCAGGAATGATTCGTTGGCAGGCAACGCAACTGTCTTTGCTACACTTTGCCTTGTATGTTCATTCACCGCATCATTCAGACAGGTCAAGGCGACCGGGGAGCCTGGCCCTGGCGTACCTGCTCTTTTTCGCACGCCTGAAGCGTTCACCGGTCACCCTGACCCGCGTGCTTCGCTTCGTCGCTGCGCCATCCCCACATTGATGCATCCCTGGTTTTCACCAGGAGCACGCGGCCCCGGACCTCGGGGCGTTTGAATGAAACGTGGCCCACGCCCATATGGCGCCAGCCACCTGTGAAGGACCCTATCGTGATTACTGAACTCGAATTTAAAAGCCTTGCCGGCCAGGGCTATAACCGCATTCCACTGATGGTGGAGGCGTTTGCCGACCTGGAAACCCCACTCTCGCTGTACCTGAAGCTGGCTTTTTCCAAGGACGGCGGCAAATACAGCTTCTTGCTCGAATCCGTCGTTGGCGGGGAGCGTTTTGGCCGCTACAGCTTTATAGGCCTGCCGGCCCGCACCCTGGTGCGCGCCTCGGGTTTTGGCCCCGGCGTGGTAACCGAGGTCGTGACCGACGGCAAGGTGGTTGAGACTTCAAAACAGAATCCGCTGGACTTCATCAGCGATTACCAGAAGCGTTTCAAGGTCGCCCTGCGGCCGGGGCTGCCGCGTTTTTGCGGCGGGCTGGCCGGCTATTTCGGTTATGACGCAGTGCGCTACATCGAGAAAAAGCTTGAGGCGAGCTGCCCGCCCGACATGCTGGGCTGCCCGGACATCATGCTGCTGCAATGTGAAGAGCTGGCCGTGATCGACAACCTCTCGGGCAAGCTCTACATGATTGTGTATGCCGACCCGTCGCAGCCCGAGGCCTATGTCAATGCGAAAAAGCGCTTGCGCACGCTGAAAGAGCAACTGAAGTATTCGGTCAGCGCACCAGTCGTCAAACCGTCGCAGGGTTTTCCGGCCGAGCGCGACTTTGCCAAGGCTGACTACATTGCCGCCGTGGAGCGCGCCAAGAAGCTGATCGAAGCCGGTGACTTCATGCAGGTGCAGGTCGGCCAGCGCATCAAGAAGCGTTATACCGAGTCGCCGCTCAGCCTGTACCGCGCACTGCGCTCGCTCAATCCCTCGCCCTACATGTATTACTACCACTTTGGCGACTTCCATGTGGTGGGCGCCTCGCCGGAGATTTTGGTGCGGCAGGAGCAGGTTGAAGGCGGTCAAAAGATCACCATCCGTCCGTTGGCCGGCACACGCCCCCGGGCTTCTTCGCCGGAGGCGGACAAGGCGGTCGAACACGAACTGGTCAACGACCCGAAAGAGCGGGCGGAGCACGTCATGCTGATCGACCTGGCGCGCAACGACATAGGCCGCATCGCCAAGACCGGCACGGTCAAGGTGACGGAGGCTTTTGCGGTTGAGCGCTACAGCCACGTCATGCACATCGTGAGCAATGTCGAGGGTGCGCTGCTGGACGGCATGTCCGGCATGGATGTGCTCAAGGCCACTTTCCCGGCCGGCACGCTGAGCGGTGCGCCCAAGGTGCATGCAATGGAAATCATCGACCAGCTGGAGCCGACCAAACGCGGTTTGTACGGTGGCGCTTGCGGTTACCTCAGTTATTCAGGCGACATGGACGTGGCCATCACCATACGCACCGGCATCATCAAGGACCAGATGCTGTATGTGCAGGCGGCTGCGGGCGTGGTGGCCGACTCGGTGCCTGAGCTCGAGTGGAAAGAAACCGAGGCCAAGGCTAGGGCCTTGCTGCGGGCATCCGAGCTGGTTGAAGAAGGCCTGGAATAAGGAGCTGCATCATGAAAATTTTGATGATCGACAACTACGACAGCTTTACCTACAACATCGTCCAGTATTTTGGCGAGCTGGGGGCTGAGGTTGACGTTTTTCGCAACGACGAAATCACACTGGAAGAAATCACCGCGCACAAGCCCGATCGCCTGGTGATCTCGCCCGGCCCGTGCTCCCCCGCCGAAGCCGGCATTTCGGTCGCGGCCATCCGGCATTTCGCCGGCAAGCTGCCGATTCTGGGTGTCTGCCTGGGTCACCAGAGCATAGGTGCGGCGTTTGGCGGCAACATCGTCCGTGCGCAGGAACTGATGCACGGCAAGACCAGCATGATCACCACCACGCAGCAAGGCGTGTTTGCGGATTTGCCCAAACAGTTTGTGGTCAACCGCTACCACTCGCTGGCGATTGAAAAGTCCTCCTGCCCGGACGCGCTGGCCGTTACGGCCTGGACCGACGACGGTGAAATCATGGGCGTGCGCCACAAGGAACTGGCTATCCAGGGGGTGCAGTTCCATCCGGAATCCATACTGACCGAGCACGGCCATGCCATGCTGAAGAACTTTATGGTGCAGGCATGAGAACCCATTGCACTATTGATTTGATAGCTGGTTGCGCGCATCTCTATTGGGCTGCGGCTATAAACATGTCTAATTCCGTGCTGCCAAACAATCGCTAAAGGGACCAATATGCCCAACTCACACAAAATCACCCCGCAGGAGGCGCTGCAGCGCACCATCGAGCATCGCGAGATATTTCATGACGAGATGCTGCACCTGATGCGACTCATCATGAGCGGCGAAATGTCGCCCGTGATGATGGCCGCCCTCATCACCGGGCTGCGCGTCAAGAAGGAAACCATCGGCGAAATCACCGCCGCGGCGCAGGTCATGCGCGAGTTTTCCACCAAGGTCCATGTGGCCGACAAAACCCACCTGGTCGATATCGTCGGCACAGGCGGCGACGGCTCGCACACCTTCAATATCTCGACCTGCTCGATGTTTGTGGCAGCGGCGGCGGGCGCAAAGATCAGCAAGCATGGCGGGCGCAGCGTCAGCAGCAAATCCGGCAGCGCGGATGTGATCGAATCGCTGGGCATCAACATCAACCTGCCGCCCGAAGCGATTGCAAAATGTATTGAAGAAGTCGGCGTGGGTTTCATGTTTGCGCCCAACCACCATCCGGCCATGAAAAACGTCGCGCCCATTCGCAAGGAATTGGGCGTGCGTACCATCTTCAATATTCTTGGCCCCCTGACCAACCCGGCCAGCGCGCCGAATATTTTGATGGGCGTGTTCCACCCCGACCTGGTGGGCATCCAGGTCCGTGCGCTGCAGCGCCTGGGCGCCGAGCATGCGCTGGTGGTCTACGGCAAGGACGGCATGGACGAAGTCAGCCTGGGCGCGGCCACGGTGGTCGGCGAGCTTAAAGACGGCGAAATCACCGAATACGAAATCCACCCCGAGGACTTCAGGCTCAACATGTCCAGCAACCGCGCGCTGCGGGTGGAAACACCCGAGCAGTCCAAGGCCATGCTGCTAGGCGTGCTGGACAACCAGCCGGGCGCACCGCGTGATATTGTCATCCTCAATGCAGGCGCGGCCCTGTATGCCGGCAATGTGGTGGCCTCCATGCAGGAGGGTATCGTGAAGGCGCAGGCCGTGATCGAGTCCGGCGCCGCCAAACAGCGGCTTGAGCAGCTCATTTCCATCACCCAAAAACTGGCGAACTGAAAACCATGTCCGATATCCTCGACAAGATCGTTGCCGTCAAGCACGAAGAAATCGCCGCTGCGATCAAACGCAAGCCGCTGGCCGTCATGCGCGAAGACGCCGAATCTCGCGTGCTGACGCGCGACTTTGCCGGTGCACTGCGCGCCAAAATTGCCGCAGGCAAACCGGCAGTGATTGCCGAAATCAAAAAGGCCAGTCCGTCCAAGGGCGTGCTGCGCGCCGACTTCATTCCTGCGGATATTGCGCAGAGCTATGCCGAGTACGGCGCGGCCTGCCTGTCCGTGCTGACCGACAGGCAGTTTTTCTCGGGCGAAATCGACTATCTGAAACAGGCCCGGGCCTCCTGCAGCCTGCCGGTGCTGCGCAAGGATTTCATGGTCGATCCCTACCAGATTTACGAGGCGCGGGTGATGGGCGCCGACTGCATCTTGCTGATCGTCGCCTGCCTGGACGACAGGCAGATGAAGGACATGGAAGCGCTGGCCATATCGCTGGACATGGCGGTGCTGGTGGAAGTGCATGACGCTGCCGAGCTGGAACGTGCGCTCAAACTGAAAACACCATTGATCGGCATCAACAATCGCAACCTCAAGACTTTTGAAGTGTCGCTGGACACCACGATTGGCCTGGCGGGCAGGGTGCCTGCTGACCGCATTGTGGTGACCGAATCCGGCATTTCGTCGCAAGCCGACGTGCAGCGCATGCGCGACGCCAAAATCAATGCCTTCCTGGTCGGCGAGGCCTTCATGCGCGCCGAAGACCCGGGCGTGGCGCTGGCTGAACTGTTCGGAACGTAATTGCAATGGGGGCGCCTGACCAGTTGAACGATGCCGACGCTTCGGCCTGGCCGGTCGCGCCGGGCTGGCAGGGGCTGGTGGATGAATTTTTTGCCGGCGCGACCGGCCGCAAGCTGCTTGATTTTTTAAGCCAGCGGCTGGCCGACGGCGCGGTGGTTTTCCCGCCCAGGCCCTTGCGCGCCCTGGAGCTGACGCCGCCCGAGCAGGTGAGGGTGGTCATACTCGGCCAGGATCCCTATCATGGCCGCGGCCAGGCCGAGGGGCTGGCGTTTTCCGTCGCCTCCGGCGTGGCCCTGCCGCCGTCGCTGCGCAATATCTTCAAGGAGCTGCAGCGTGACTTGGGCACCCCGCCGCCGCCATTCCCGGAACCCGGCGGCAGCCTGGTCAAGTGGGCGACGCACGGCGTGCTGCTGCTCAACACCTGCCTGACAGTCGAGGAAAGCCAGCCGGCCAGCCATGCCGGCAAGGGCTGGGAGGTCTTGACCGATGCCGTGATCCGCAAGGTGTCGGAGGGCGAGCATCCGGTGGTGTTCATGCTGTGGGGGGCGCATGCCCAGGGCAAACGCGCGCTGATCGATACCGGCCGCCACAAGGTGCTGGTGGCCAATCACCCTTCGCCGCTGTCGGCGTTGCGGCCGCCGCTGCCTTTTATCGGCTGCGGGCACTTTTCAGAGGCACGGGCCTGGCGCGAGGCGCACCCAAGGGACTGAACCCGGCTTGCATGCGCCTGTTGATTGCTATTGTTTTGATAGCTGATTGCGGGCGTATCTGGGCGGCCGCGGCCATAAAAGGCATAAAAAACAGCCTTGCGCGGTCCTGTCCGGGTCTAAAACTCCTGAGGAAGGCTGCCGACGTAGTCGCGACGGATGTTCACGGTGCCTTGCTGGCCCAAGGCTTCGAAATGGCGGCGAAGCCAGCGTCTGGCGGCACCCTGGCCCATTTCGAACAGGTTTTCAATCATGACTGTATTGGCCGACATCTTGCTGGAAGCCGGCAGCTCTTCCAGCGCCTCGCCGCCGTCGATGCGGTGCAGGAACAGGCTTTTGTATTTGGCGCCCTCCTGCAGGCGCCCATCGGCCAGCAGGCGGTTGATGAAGTCGGCGGCACGCATCTGGGACAGCAGGCTGGCGTTGAAGGTCAACTCATTCACGCGGTCCATGATCTCATGCGCTGTCTGCGGCGTGTTGTCGCGCTTGAGCGGATTGATCTGCACCACGATGATGTCGCGGCTGTCGCACAGGTTGATCAGCGGCTGCAGCGCAGGGTTGCTGGAAAAACCACCATCCCAGTAGGGCTCCCCGTCGATTTCCACCGCCCTGAACAGCGTGGGCAGGCACGCGGATGCCATCACCGCCTGCAAGCCCAGGCGCTGACCGGAAAAAATCTCGACCCGACCAGTCGTTACATGTGTTGCGGACACAAACACCTTGGGCGCCTGATGGGCTGCAATGGCGCTGAAGTCAATCTCGGCTTCCAGCAGCCTGCGCAAGGGGTTGATATCCAGAGGATTCGACTGGTAGGGTGAAACCCATTGGCTCATGGTTTTCCCAAAAAAGTTTGCGCCCACTTTTCCGGATGACCAGCCACCCATTAGTGTTTTGCTGATGTTCTCTGCCATTGAGCCGAGGCGGCCCATGGCTTCGATGCCTTGCCATATCTTTCGCAGCGATGCACGCGCCGCCTCCCTGGGACCTGCCGTTTTATCCTCCCCGGCCCTGGCCGCCATGGCAAATCCATGCGCCAGCGCCACGGCATTGACCGCGCCGGCACTGGTGCCGCTGATGCAGTCAATCTGGATGCGTGTGTCCTGCAGCAGGGTGTCCAGCACGCCCCAGGTGAAGGCGCCATGCGAGCCGCCGCCCTGCAGGGCTAGGTTCACCCGGCGCAGGGCGCCCGGTTCTGCGGGTTCTGGGGGCGTGGCGTTGGATGTCATGGATGACTTTCTCGGGTTGGCCCATCATGCCTCAAGGCCTGAGCAAGGGGCAAACACGGCTTGCAGAAAGCAGGACAAGAGGCGTACCTGCATTTTTAAAGGTTTTTGCTGTCGGCGGATCTGTCCATCGACATAAAACCGTGGCATAATCCGAGGTTCACTTGAAGGATGGGTGCCCGAGTGGCTAAAGGGGGCAGACTGTAAATCTGTTGGCTAACGCCTACGCTGGTTCGAATCCAGCCCCATCCACCAGGTCTTTGATGATTCTGGTATCGACAAGCGGTAAGTTTGAGAGAGTTTTGAAAAGAGTTTTTCGGTATTGATTGATTTGGCAGAGCTGCGCGGGAGTAGTTCAATGGTAGAACCCTAGCCTTCCAAGCTAATGACGCGGGTTCGATTCCCGTCTCCCGCTCCATGGGCTGCGGCTTTGTGGTGTATGTGGATTCTGCTGATCAGTCTTTCGCTGGATTTCTCGTGTGATTTTTATTCGGCCCATTTGGCTCAGTGGCAGAGCACTCCCTTGGTAAGGGAGAGGTCCCGGGTCCGATTCCCGGAATGGGCACCATATTTGAGTTGGCGCCGCGCAGGTTTTGTGTGGTTGCCGACGGTAGTGTTAACTGGTTTTGTAACTTTTCGGAGTTGAAAATGGCAAAAGGCAAATTTGAGCGGACCAAGCCGCACGTCAACGTCGGCACGATTGGTCACGTTGACCACGGCAAGACAAC
>NZ_JBHSRS010000073.1:0-32008 GCF_042659145.1 Polaromonas aquatica
CCCAACGAATTTGAATTGCAACTCGCTCAGGAGGCGGCTTAATTCTGATGAACCCAGTGGTCCAGCCCAAGGGGTTCACTCCAGTGGGTGGTCAAAACATGTCACAAATATTCATCTCAGAGCCCTGGAAATTACCTGGCGTGTCAATTATTGGCCTACCTACACCTTTGAAGTAAATATGGAACACGAAATAAAAAAACAACCTTTGATAGCGCTTCTTGTCGAGCTGCGGGAAATTTATCGAAAAGAAGGCGGTCTAGTATTTGTAAATGGAATAAATTCGGTCATCTTCTGGTTATCGAGTGATGATGAAACGGAAAATGAACGCTGGATAAACGCATGCACTGGCTACAAGACGATGGCGAGTGCGAAATCTGGATTTTCCGACGTCTACATTGAAAGAGATACTTTCGAGGAGAGGCTGAAAGCTAACGTACGTCTTGATCAGATTCGCACTGAGCTTTGGGCAAGCCTAGGACGTTGAGCGCAACGTCTGTCAGGGAAACCAGCCGCACCGACATCGAACAGAAGTTCAAGCAAAGCGGCATCACGGTGGCCATCAGCAACCCTGTGCTCAGCGCCATGCAGAATGCCGAAGGTATGGCTCAGGCCATAGGCAACACCAGCGATGGCCGCATGCAGGCTTTGGGCATTGCAGCGGCAGGCCTGAACGCCTACAACACCTATAACAACCTGCTCGGCAAGGACGGCAGCGTCGATCCCCAAAAAGCCGCCAGCATCAGCATCAATGTGAACATAGGCAGTTCGCAAAGCCAGAGTAATTCCAGCAGTGAAAGCAATACCGCGCGCGGCAGCACTGTCGCTGCAGGCAACAACGTCACCATCACCGCAACGGGTGCAGGTGCGGACAGCAACCTCACGGTGCAGGGCTCAAGCGTCACGGCTGGCAACAACGCGCTACTGGCCGCAGACAATCAGGTCAACCTGCTCGCTGCGCAGAACATCTCGACTCAAACCAGTATCAACAGTTCAAGCTCCAGCAGCGTGGGCGTCAGCTACGGCATAGGCAGTGGCGGTGCCGGGTTCGGCTTTAACGCCAGTGCATCCAAGGGCCAAGGCAGCAGCAATGGCCAGGACAGCAGTTTCACCAATACCAGCGTGAATGCGGGCAACACGGCGAGTATTCAAAGCGTCGGAGATACGACTCTCAAGGGTGCGGTGGTCACGGCCAACACGGTCATCGCCAATGTGGGCGGCAGCCTGAACATCCAGAGCCTGCAGGACACATCCACCTACAACAGCCAGCAGAGCAGCGTGGGCGGTTCGGTGAGCTTTGGTTCGAGTGGCAATGGCGCAGGTTTCAGTGCCAGCCAGAGCAAGATTGACAGCAACTTTGCCAGTGTGGGTCAGCAGTCTGGCATTAAGGCGGGTGATGGCGGGTTTCAGGTCAGCGTCAACAACAACACCGACCTCAAGGGTGGTGTGATTGCCAGCACCCAGGCTGCGGTGGATAACAGCAAAAACAGCTTCACCACTGGTGGCACGCTCACGACAAGTGATATCCAGAACAGTGCGAGCTTCAACGGTAGTGCTTTCGGAGTCAGCGTGGATGTGGGGACGCAGCCCGGAAAGCTGGGGGTGAGCGGCGTTGGCGTTGGTATCGGTAGCGACAAGGGAGAAGCCAGCAGCGTGACCACGGCCGGCATCAGCGGTATTGCGGCGAACACAGCAGTCAGAACGGGCGATGTCGAGACTGGGCTCAAGCCCATCTTTGATGCGGCCAAAGTGCAGCGCGAGATTGACGCGCAGGTCGCGATTACCCAGGCAATAACTCGAGAAACATACAAGTTGGGCGATGAGGCTTATCGCACCATGTTTCTCAAGAGCGCATCCATTTACCAGATTGTCAAAGATGAGGACGGTAATGTAGTTCTCGATGCAAACGGTCGCCCGGCCGTGAGAGAGCTCTCTGCAGAAGAAAGGTTAAACCTTCAGCCAGGCCCAGACGGCAAAGTGCACGTCGCCAACAACGGAATCTTTAATGACCTTGACGCGGCTGCGACATATGCCAACCAGCACAGCACCGCAGATACCGGTCCACAATATTTGGTTGCTTTTCCTCAAGCCGAAAATGCTATTTCCGAACTGTTGGTAGCTGCATACCAGAAGTATCTTGAAGGTGGCACATTTGGTTTAACGAATGCGGGGCAAGTCAATGTAGACCTGTTAAATACCTATGGTGCTACGGGTCTGGAACTAGACGGCCACAGCCGTGGAGCCATGACCATTGGCAACGCGTTGCAGGTCATTGCCAATCAACCCGGTGCAGCTGGCAGCCTGCCAGGCCTGACGATCCATATGTACGGACCCGCTTTTGACGTCATTGCCGCCGACGGCTTGCTCGGTTTTGTTCAGGGAAGATCCGCAACTGGTTATTCAACCGGCCTGGATGGGCCGGTTCTGCAATACCAGAACCATGTGGCCGATCCGGTGGGAGGTTTAATAGGCGGCAATGCAGCAACTGGCGGAACCGTGCCGGAGGGAAGCAGCGCCACTCGGGAAGCTATTCGGGCAGCTACTGGTCAGCCGATTACTGTTCATAATTGTTATGGCACAGGGCCACAAAAGTGCGCCATTTTTTGGAACGCAGCTTTCCCCGAATTCCTCCCGGCAATAGTCACTAAATGAAAAACCTAGTCTATTTAGCACTGATATCCCTCTCGCTTACTGCTTGTGCAAAGCCGTTTCAGCCACCTCCGCCGATGTTTAAAGATTTTTTAGGCGCTGGAGTTAATGAGGCCGAAGTTAAAACGCAAATGCTAAGGTGTGGATACAAAAATGTTGCCCTCGAAGTTCCAAGTACAACCCCGAATGATGTGGCGCGGCGTGAAATCTGCATGTTTAAGGCTGGCTTTAAATATGCAGATGGATACAAAGGCATTTGCTCCCTCCCTCAAGGCTCAAAAATTGAGGCATGCCGAATACCTTGAGCGAGCGTTGAAGGATACAAAAAGCAGAAACTTGCCATGAAGACGCTCTTTGTGTGGATTTCCACGCACGATTGACCCATTTTCCCATCGAGCGCTGACCCACTTTGCACAATGGTGCTCTGGACAGGACGCCGTGCGCGCTGGAGCATGGATGGGGCGCGTTAGTGGAAATATGGGTTACGTGTGCACTGAAATCAACAGCTGGGGAGGCCGCAGTTGCCTCCACCGGATCGTAGGAGTCGGCCTATAAGGTGATGACCCCAGCAAACACTTCAGTTTGGGTTGACTGCCGACGCTGCACTTTTTAGGCGGGCAGTAGAGGCACCCGATGCCGCGAATGCCTCGTTAATGCCTATTTTCCCTGTGCCATGAAGTCGAGTATTTCCCGTCCGAGCATGTCTTCACCGGTGTCGAAATGGGCAACGATGGAGGTGTGATTGTGATGCTCCAGACGCATGAATCGTGGGCTGCGCCGCCTGCTGGCCCGCACGCGGTGGAGCATTTCGAGGGCATAGACGTCCAGCCCGGGATTTTCAAATTCGGCTATGGCCAGGAGCAGGGGAACATCCAGGTTTTCGGCGTGCGTGACGACCGAACGCGCTTCATACAGCGTTTCATCGTTTCCGTAATAGGCACGCACGCCGTGAGCGTTCGGGTTGTCGGGCCGGGCGTCGGCGCGCAGGCGTGCGCTGATCAGCACCAGGCCGGCGACCCCGTGCCCATTGACCGGCCGGGTGAGGGGGTCGCATACGTAGGCCGCAGCATGCGCACCGCCTGCGGAGTGGCCGACCAGGAAGATTCTGGCCGGGTCACCGCCGAATGCCTGTGCATGGCTGCGCACCCATTCCATCGCCTGCGCCACATCCTGCGTGCCTTCCGGGTAGGCGGCTTCCGGGGCAAGGCGGTATTCCATGTTGATGCCAACGCAGCCATGACGTGCAAAGTAACGCGGCAGGTTGCCGTAGATCTGCGGGTTGGCATCCTTGTCGCCGCGTACAAAGGCGCCGCCGTGGACAAAGACGATGACCGGCGCGTTGCGGATGTTGGGTTGGCGGTAAACATCCAGTTTGTGCCGGGCATGTGTGCCGTAGGCCTGGTCGCGCGTCACTTCAATGCCGCCCGCATCCTGCGCGGCCAGCAACGGTGTGTAGACCTCCAGCACGGCCTTGCGGTTGGCGACGATGTCGCTGGCCCACATAGGGCCGAGCTCCAGCATGCGCGCGCGCGCTTTGTCTGAAAGTCCGGGGAAAGGTTGCACAGGCGTCATGATGGATTTTTCATCTGCTTGCTGCGCATCGGATCAGTCGACGACGACGTTGGCCGACTTGATCAGGTCGCGCCACATGGTGTGCTCTTTCCTGATTTCTGCAGCGAACGATGCCGGCGAGGTCGGGACCGGTTCAAGACCAAGTTTGGACAGGCGCTCAAGAAAAGGACCATCCTTCATCAGTTTTTGTACTTCACCGGCGAGGCGGCTGGTGATGGCGGGTGGCAGGCCAGCAGGTGCTAGCAGGCCGTTCCAGGTCACGGCCGAGAAGGCCGGATAAAGCTCTGCAATGGCCGGTACGTCGGGCAGCTGCGCATTGCGCCGTTCGCTGGTGATGCCCAGCAGCCTGATCTTGCCCGCAGCAGCGTGCTGCAGCAGCTCGGATGGGCTGCCGGCATACATCTGCACCTGGCCTGACAGGGTATCTGCCAGGGCCGGCGCGCCGCCCCTGTAGGGCACGTGTGTCATGTCAAGACCGGCGCGGCTGAGGAACAGCAGCGCAGCCAGGTGTGTCAGGCTCCCGGTGCCGCCGGAGCCGTAGTTGAGTTTTCCCGGGCGCGCCTTGACGTAGTCGATGAAGCCCTTGAGGTCTGTAACCGGCAGGCCGGGGTTGACCGCGATCACAAAGCCATTTGCGGCGATATTGGCGATGGGGGTGAAGTCCTTCATGGGGTCGTAGTTGACTTTTTGTGTCAGCGGGACCGGCCCAAATTGCGACAGGGCTGCGACAAACAGGGTGTAGCCGTCTGCCGGGGACTTGGCTACAAAATCTGCCGCAGGTGCACCGCCTGCGCCGCCCCGGTTCTCAACAATGACCGGCTGGCCCAGGGCTGTGCCCAGGCGCTCGGCAGTGATGCGGGCGATGGCATCTGTGTTGCCGCCCGGTGCGTAGGGAACAATGATCCTGACCGGCCGCTTGGGCCAGTCTTGTGCCATCACGGGCAGTGCAATAGCCAGCAGCGCGAACAGGAAAAAACGGCTGAATCGGTTCATTGAAAGCTCCAGAAATTGGTTCACCGGTAACAGGGCAGGACAACTTGATGGGACGTCAGGTGAAAAGGGCAGGGTCAGTCTTGCTTGCCCTGTTTGTCTTTCACCACGGCAGCGGGCGGCGGGACTACAAAACGCGCAAAGCGCCACTGGTCGAAGGACTCGATGTTTCGTTCCCAGACCTGCGGGCCGTGCTCTTCGTCAAGTGCGATCTGCTGCATCTCGCAATACAGTTCGACGTTGTTGCCGTCGGGGTCCTTGAACACCAGGAAGCAGTTTTCCCCGGGGCCGTGTTTGCCTATCCCGCGCACGATCTCGACGCCGCGCGCCTTGAGCATGTCTGCTGCCAGTTCCATGTCCTGCAGGCTGTCAACCAGGTAAGAAAAATGCTCCATGCCCGGGCGCGAGTAGCGCGGCAGGTCGTTGATGTCCGGTGAATCTTTCGGGATCTGGCTCAGGGCCAGGTCGTGGTGATCTGTCCCTGCGCGCAGGAAGCACATCTGGTCGCTGATCCAATCCGATACCTGCAGCCCCAGCACCTCGGTGTAGAACTCGACGGACTTGTGGATATCGCGTACCGCCAGGACCAGGTGGCCCAGTTTTCGCGGCTTGATTTTGTGATTGTTGGTCATGGTGTTTCCTTTGGGTCCATGTGCTTTTACTCTGCGACCACCTGGTTTTCAATCGTGCCTATGCCTTCAATGCCTGCGCGCATCACGTCGCCGGCCTTCAGGAAAATGCCGCGACCCATGCCGACACCGGTGGGCGTGCCTGTGGCGATCAGGTCGCCGGGCTTGAGTGTCATGATGCGCGAGAGGTAGGCGATCTGTTCGGCGACGCTGAAGATCATTTCGCCGGCGCTTCCATCCTGCATGCGCTCGCCATTGACGTCCAGCGTCAGGCGCAGGGTCTGTGGGTCGCCCAGGCAGTCGCGCGGCACAAACCAGGGGCCCATGGGACCGAAAGTGTCGAAACTTTTTCCACGAAACCAGTCGTGTGAGAAGGTGTAGTCGCTGCGGCGGGTCAGGTCACGTGAAGTGACGTCGTTGAACACCACATAACCGGCAACGTGCTCCAGCGCCTGCTCGGCGCTGATGTGCCTGCCGCCGGTGCCTATCACCACGCCGAGCTCGACCTCCCAGTCAAGGCGCTCCACCTCGCGCGGCTTGACGACTTTTGCGCCGGGGTCGGTGATGGAGGTTTCCGCCTTGATAAAGATATAGGGAGAGCTCTCGGCGCGCGCGGCGAGCTGGGTACCCATTTCCCTTGCGTGTTCATGGTAGTTCGATGCCGTGGCGAAGACGCGGGTCGGCTGGTAGGGCGCGCATAAACGGTAGCTGCCCTGGGCCAGCGGTTTGAGTGACTGTTTGGCGATGGCCTGCGCCATGCGTGCTGCGCAGGCTGCGGTTTCGGGGCCGAGTGCCTGCCATTGGGCGATGGTCTCGCCAACGCTGGCCCGTAGTGCATCCGGCGCGCCACCTGTGGCCGTCAGCGAGGCTTCCACATCGTAGAGCTCCGAGTCAAAAACCCAGGAAGGGCGCTTGAGGCCTGTGTTTGTTTCATAAGTTGCAAGTGCGTACCAAAGCATTAAATACTCTCCGAAATGATCCTGCTATTCACACTTGCCTGCAGTTAACAGTCAGTTTGATAACAAGGATTTGTTAAATACACAGTTTTGTTTGTGTATACACATTGACTTGTGTGTATTCTAATAATATGATTGGGCGTACACAAAGTCAACGGTGATTTCAGCAAACAGTGCAGATGATTTCAATCACGGCACATCAAACAAGGAGCATTTCATGGCCAAACTTCGCCATATCGCAATCTCGGTGCCGGATCCTGAGGCTGCCGCCAAATTTTTTGAAGAAGCCTTCGGCATGACCCGCGCCGGGAATGCCATGCGCGGTGTTTACGTGACAGACGGCGTGATGAATGTTGCACTTCTGAACTTCAAGGATGAGCCTGTGCCTGGCGGTTTCCCCAAAGGCCACGCCGGCGTCATTCATTTCGGCATGTGGGTCGACAACCTCGACGAGGCTGCGGCAAGCATCACGGCGGCAGGTGGTACTTACCTGACTGGCCGCAAGGAAAAAGATCCCAATGTCTATTACGAAGTGAAGTACCGGACCCCGGACTCCATTGTTTTTGACATCACGGAAACCGGCTGGAAGGGTGCCGTCAAGGATGTTGTGCCCCAGACCAGGGCTGACTGATGAATGCCGCTGACTTTATGGGGACGCTGCGATGAGCCGGGCGTCTGTACTTGCCTTGATACCGCTGCCGCGCCCTGCGCGCGAGGCGATTGAAGCGCGTTATGAGCTGTGCCTTGCCCCGGACCTGAACAGTGATGAGGCGATAGGGCGGTTCCGCGAGTCCGGGGTGCGCGCAGTTGTCACCAACGGCTCGGTGGGCCTGACAGCGGCGCAGATGGAGCGTTTACCGAAACTCGAAATTATTTGTGCTTTTGGCGCCGGCCATGAAAACATCGACAGCGCCGCCGCAGGGGCACGCGGCATCGTGGTGACGCATGCGCCCGGTGCGAATGACGCGACTGTTGCCGATCACGCCCTGGGCCTGATGCTGGCGCTGGCGCGTGGCTTCACGCTGCTTGATCCCGCTGTGCGGCGTGGCGAATGGAACAGCGCGCGCACCGAGCGCCCGACGCTCAACGGCGGCCGTCTGGGGCTGGTTGGCCTGGGGCGTATAGGCGCGAAGATTGCCGTGCGCGCAGCCGCTTTTGACATGCACGTGTCCTACCTGACGCGGCATCCCCGTGCGGATCTGCCCTGGCAGCATTACACGGATGTGGAGCAACTGGCGCGCGACAGTGACTTCCTGGTGCTGGCCTGCCCGGGCGGCGCGGCGACCCGTCATCTGGTGGATGCGCGTGTTCTGGCGGCGTTGGGCCCCAAGGGTGTACTGGTTAATATTTCCCGTGGTTCCGTGGTGGATACGGCGGCATTGATCGCCGCCCTTGAAGCCGGTAGCATCGCCGGCGCAGGGCTGGACGTGTTTGAGGCTGAACCGGATTTGCCGGCTGCCTTGCTGGCCTGCCGCAACACCGTTTTGACGCCGCATATTGCGGGTCGCTCACCGGCGGCGATTGCGGCGCAGACTGATATGCTTCTTGGCAGCCTTGCTGCGCATTTTGAAGAAGGCAAAGCACCCTTTGCGGTCGCTTGAGCGCCATTCCGGCCGCGCGCCAATCAGTTAAGCCATCACGATCACCGACGGATATTCCCATGTCTACCATCGCCACCAAAATCATCCAGACCCTTGCTGAAGAAATCATCAGCGGCGCCTTGCCGCCCGGCTACAAGCTGGAGGAGAAAAATCTCGCAGAGCGTTTTCAGGTGTCGCGCACGCCGGTGCGCGAAGCCCTGCGCGAGATGGGTGCCCGCGGCCTGATAGAGCTCATACCGCGCCGGGGCGCGATGGTCGCCAATATCGGGCTTGCGGAGTTGTCCGACCTGCTGGAAGCGGAGTGCGAGCTGGAGGCCCTGTGTGCCCAGCTTTCCGCGCAGCGCATGAGCGTGGTGGAAAAAAAGCAGCTGGAGCGCATACATGAGCAGACGGAGGCGCTGGTGGCAGGCAGGAACGAAGCCGACTACCTGGAGCTGAACCGTAAATTCCATGAACTGATTTGCGTGGGCACCCACAACAAGACCATTGCGAACATGGTGGGCGGACTGCGGGACCGCCTCAGCGCTTTCCGCCAGGCGCAGGCGGGTACCGAGGGACGCCTGACGGTCGCCCATGATGAACATGGTGCCGTGGTCGAGGCCATTCTTGCATCCGATGGCGCTGCGGCATACGCGGCGATGCGCAACCACGTGGCACGTCTGAGCACGGGTGTGATGGACCGCTTGCGCGATGCGCAGGCCGGTAAACCGGCTGTTCGCAGCCAGGATGAGGTATTTCCTTCACTGGGGCTTTAGAACAGGTTCTTAGGCCCCGGTATTGCTGTCCGCACAACTTCACAGGAGTTTTGTTTCATGGTCTCTGCCGATTTCACCGGTGCTTTTGCGCCCGTTGTCACCCCTTTTGCTGCCGATGCCACACCCGACTTTGAGCGTTTTCTCGCGCATTGCCGCTGGCTTATCGACGAGGGCGCAGGGCTTGCAGTGTTCGGCACCAACAGCGAAGCGAATTCACTGGCAGGCGCCGAGCGCATGGAGCTGCTTGACCGGCTGCTTGATGCGGGGCTGCCGGCCGGGCGCTTTTTGCCGGGCACCGGCGCCAGCTCCATCACCGAAACCGTGCAGCTGACGCGCCATGCACTGGGGCGCGGCTGTGCCAGGGTGTTGATGCTTCCGCCGTTTTTCTACAAGGACATCACGGACGACGGGCTTTATTCCTTTTATGCCGACGTGATCGAGCGTGTCGGCGATGCCCGACTCAAGGTCTACCTGTACCACATCCCCGCCCTCAGCGGTGTGCCGATCACGCACCCGGTGATCGAGCGCCTGCTGCGCGATTACCCGGGCACTGTTGTTGGCATCAAGGACAGTTCGGGCGACTGGGACAACCTGCAGGCGATGCTGACGCGTTTCCCGACCTTGCAGGTCTTTCCGGCTTCCGAGAGTTTTATCTCGCGCACGCGGCCGCTGGGCGCCCGTGGCTGCATCTCGGCCACGGTCAATATCAACCCGCGCCGCATTGCCCGGCTGGTGAACGAATGGGATGCGCCGCAGGGCAAGGCGCTGCAGGCAGAGGTCGACCAGGTGCGCAAAATCATGCAGTCCTACCCGATGATTGCGGCGCTCAAGGAAGTGCTTGCCGTTGGGCTTGACGATGCTGAGTGGCGCCGGGTGCGCGCGCCGCTGGTCGGGCTGTCGCGTGCGGCGGCAGATACGCTTATCGGTTCGCTGCGGCAATGCGGTTTTGCGTTGCGCGAAGCCGCTCTGTCCGCCTGAGGGCACCTGGGCCATGGAAAAAAATTCCAACACCATCAAGCCCCTGGGCAACTACCCGCCGCTGCGCCGTGCCGGTGAATGGCTGTATGTGTCTGGCATGAGCGCACGCCAGGCGGACGGGCAGTGCGCCGGCGTGTTGCGCGAGGCTGATGGCAGCGTGACCATAGACGTCGCGCTGCAGACCCGCGTCGTGATCGGGAAGATACGCGATGCGCTGGCCGGCGAAGGTGCAACGCTGTCCGACTGCGTAAGCCTGACCTGTTACCTGACCGATATGCGTGACTTTGATGCCTACAACCGCGCATACGGCGAGCATTTCAGCATCGATGGCCCGGCCCGGACCACGATCGCCGTGCATCAGTTGCCCCATCCCGACATGCGCATAGAGATCACGGCGACTGCTTGTCTGGGCACCCGGCAATAAACCTCGCGGGCTTGTTCGCGGGAATATGCGAGGCTATCGGATATGTCTCAAATTGCCGAGTAGTGCAACTGGTTTTCCAGGCGCCGGTGCGCCCGGATGACCTGGCCCGCGAGCTGCCACTGCCATTGTGGGCAGGCCTTCTTGTAGAAGAGCTGGGGCCTGTGGAAAAACTGCGGGCGCAAACTCAACACCAGCCTGCAGTTTTTCCATCCCGCATTTCCGGTTCGATTGCCCGGAAGGGCGTAGACAGCCGCTTAGCGGTAGATCTTGCGATTGCTGCCGTCCATGATGACGTAGTGGCGGGCTTCCTCGCGCACTTCAGCACGGGTCCGGTCGCTCGACGTTGCAGGCGCAGGTGCAGCCGCAAATGCAGCTTCCTGGCTGACCGGCAGGGCACCAGCCTGGCGAGCCTTGAGGTATTCGGCCTTCACTTCAGCGCGGGTCAAGGTGCTGGTCGACGCCACGGGATTGATGGCCAGGGCGGCTTCACCGTACAGATGGTTCTGGCTCTGGGCAAAAGCACTCACGCTGCCCATGGCGGCGATGGCAACAACGGCAGTGGCGATAAATTTCGTGTTCACGGTGGATTTCCTTTGGATCATTGGTTTTGTGTGTAGCGCCATCCAGGTGACGGGATGACTGTGATGCAGCTTCTGCATCACGGGTCCTACTTTAAAAACGTGGCTGCGACACCGTGCTGACCAGCAGATTACAAAAACGTTATGTGAGCCTGCTGGATCATGTCCGACAGCTATTGCCGGGGCTCCCGTGTTTTCACGGAACTTAAAAGTACCGGCAGAGTCGGATGTCGATCGTTCGCCACTTTGGGCTGTGTTGCGGCATGGATGCCGTACCCAGGCATGGCATCCGGGCATACAGAGCATGCACCTGCGGCCGCGAGCCATTACCGCTGAATCGGGCGGGTGTAATGTTTCAATAGGAAACCTGCCTGCTGTCCGCCTGGCCCCGATATTTCCTGCCCGGGGGTAGCTGTCATACAAACGCTGTCGCTCCACTGTTCGGCCTTTGACGCTTGCAAACCTTGTACCGGCGACAAGCTCCTCAACATTAGGGGCGTGAATTGATAAACCAGAAGGCAGAAGGGGGATGGAACAAAATACTTCCCTACCGATTACAGATAAGTCACGTACGATCAAGGCATATTTTGAAGATTCTGCTGATTGAAGATGAACCCAGGGCCGCAGACTATCTGCGCCAGGGATTGGCTGAAAGCGGTTATGCCGTCGAGGTCGCGCACAACGGCACGGATGGGCTGCATGCTGCGGTTAACGGTGATCACGACCTCATCATTCTCGATGTCATGCTGCCCGGTATTGACGGCTTTGCTGTCCTGTCGGCACTGCGCACGTCCAGGCAGGTACCCGTCCTGATGCTGTCTGCCCGCGGCAAGACTGACGACAAGGTGAAAGGCTTTGATCTGGGCGCTGACGACTATCTCGTCAAACCATTTCAGTTTCCAGAATTGCTGGCCAGGGTAAGGACCTTGCTCAAGCGCGGCCAGCCGGTGGGCATCGAGCCGGTGTTGCGGGCTGCGGATCTGGAGATTGATCCCATACGTCACCGTGCGACCCGCGCCGGGCAGCGCATCGATCTGTCGGCCAAGGAGTTTGCATTGCTGACCCTTCTTGCCCAGCGATCAGGCGAGGTCTTGTCCCGCACCCAGATCGCCTCGCTGGTTTGGGACATCCATTTTGAATCCGACACCAATGTGGTTGAAGTCGCCATAAGGCGTTTGCGCGCAAAAATTGACGACCCCTTTGAAGAAAAACTGATCCACACGGTTCGTGGCGTGGGTTATGTCCTGGAGCAACGCGGCCAACCATGACCCGACCCCTTAAACGCTGGCTGGCCAGGAATTCATTGGCATCCCACATCGCCCTGGCGAGTGCATTGTTCGGCCTCATCGTGGCCGGCGGCGCAGTCGCAGTAGCATTTTGGGCACTGGCGCAGCAGCTGGAAGCCCGTTCAACGGCAGAGCTGGAGAGCAAGCGAGAGCCGTTGAAGCATGTGCTGGCGGAAATCCCGTCCCGGCAAGCCGTCCTGCAAAACCGGCACCGATTTGATGATCTGCTCATCGGCCATGATGACCTGCATCTGGCGCTGGTAGATCCGTCCAGTGGTCAAGCCATAGCCAGCTTTTCCCCGGTGGCATTGCAATCTGTAGCTGCGCGGGACGCCGGGTCTGAGGAAGGAACGACTATCCGCGTGTGGTCCGCGCTGGGCGGAGAACGATTGCGCACCATTGGTGGTACCGGCCTCACTGCGAACGGCGAATCCGTAGGCTACTACCTGTCACTGGACCGGCGGCGCGACTCGCGCCTGCTGACGGGGTTCGTCAAGGCGACGATAGTCGTCCTGCCCCTGCTGTTGTTGGTCGTGGCTCTGGGCGCCTGGCTGATTGCCCGCGCAGCGCTGAGTCCGCTGAGGCGTTTTAACCGGCTGGCCGCCTCCATTGGCGCACAGTCGCTTGGCCAGCGACTTTCTTCCACAACCTTGCCTACGGAACTGGCCGAGCTTGCGACGGAATTCAACGGCATGCTTGACCGCATCAATGAGGGTTACAAGCGCCTGCAGGAGTTCTCGGGAAATCTGGCGCATGAAATGCGTACGCCAGTTGCAACGCTGCTGGGGCGCACGCAGGTTGCGATGTCCCAGATGCGTAGCGCGGAAGATTTGCAAGGCGTGCTGGAAGGCAATATTGAAGAGCTGGAGCGCCTGTCGCTCCTGATCTCGGACATGCTTTTCATCGCCAGCGCGGATGCCCAGGAAAATCCCACCCATGGAGAACACCTGGAGCTGGCTGATGAAACACAGAGGGTGGCCGACTACCTGTCTCTCATCGCAGAAGAGCGAGGCATCACAGTGGCCGTCAAGGGCACGGCAGCGGTCACGGCAGATCGCTTGCTGGTGCAACGCGCAATCACCAACCTTGTATCGAACGCCATCCGTCATGCGTACTCGAATTCGACGGTATCCGTGGTGATTGCGCAAGAGGACGGAAACGCCACACTGAAGGTGACCAACAAGGGGGATGGCATTGCCCCAGCCCACCTGGAGCGGATCTTTGACCGTTTTTACCGTATTGACTCTGGCCGCGCGCGCAGGGACGGTGGTACCGGTCTGGGCCTGGCGATTGTGCGCTCGATCATGTCGACCCATTGCGGGTCGGTGACGGTGCGCAGCTCGCAGGGCGGAGAAACAACTTTTACGCTCACGTTTCCTGTGACGGCTGTGGTCCGGCAAGCCGCCGCAAAGCATTGATGCCGGCATTTACATCAACGGGACGGACTACACAACGCGCTTTGCCAATGGGCTGAAAGCCGGAATGCTCAACCTGTGGGAGGTGCCCGCTTACCGGATGGAGTTCACGCCCTTAGGCGGTATCAGGGACTGGGGCCTGGGCTACAAGGAGGCGTGCAGGAAGCGGTGCAATCGTTTTGCAATGGCAAGACATTGGTCATGCCCCGGGATTGAGTCGCAGCGTTCTGGCCACATTGGTCGATGGCGAAAATGCACCGGCTGCCCGACTTGGTACACTATCGGGCGTGCCTTTGTAGCTCAGTGGATAGAGCGATCCCCTCCTAAGGGATAGGTCGCAGGTCCGATTCCTGCCAAGGGCACCATTTTTATAGACACGCATTTGCAGGCGTGTTTTTTCGCACCGGTGAGTCTGTCCCGGGTGAATTCCGGGCAAGACAGCACCTGAGTCCTTCAACCGGCCCGCACTTTGAACCAGCCTCAATCGTAGGGAATGGTGAAAATCAGGTCCACCGCGCTTTGCTGGCCGGCCTGCGCACGCACGGTAAAGCGCTGCGACAGGTCATAGAAGATATACAGCGTACCCAGCGCACCGGAAATGCTGCGCTCGTAGGCCGCGTAAAAATTACGCGAAAAGCGCTTGCCCAGTGTGACCGCGCCTTCCGTGGTGCTGCCATCGGTGTTGCTGGATGCGCCGCGAAATGACAGCTCATCCAGCCCCAGCGATGCCGCCAGTCCGCCAGACATGCCGCCGCTTTTGCTTCCCAGCAGCGCAAGCGCGGCCTGCTGGAGCAGGGCGGCTTCCCCGCCGCCTGAAGCTGACGACCGGCCAAGTACCAGCCATGACAGTTTCTCCGCGTCCGGCAGGTCGGGCTGCGCATACAGGCGTACGCGCGGCAGCAGGGCGGTGCCTGTGATCTGCACACCGACGCGCTGGGTGAGGTTGGGTCGAATGGCCAGCACGTCAAGGGAGGGGTTGTCAATCGGGCCGGTAAAACGCAGCAGGCCCTGCTCTATATCCAGCCGCTGGCCATAGGCGCGGTACTCGCCGCCGAAGGTGTTGACGGTTCCGGTCAGGCGCGGGTCGGTCAGCGAGTCACCATTGAGCGCCAGTGCGCCGCGCACCCGGGTGTTTACCCCTTTGCCCTGCACGCGAAAGTCCTGGCCCAGGTCAAGTTTGACCGCCAGCTTGATGGTCCGGCTGTCCTGGGGGGCGGATGCTGTTGATGCGCTGGTTTGCTCCGGTGCTTTTTTGCCCACGGCCACTCCCGTGCCATTGCGCACGACCACGTCATCACCGAGTTGCGGCGTGCCTTCTTCCGGCAGGAGGATCAGGGCCTGGTCTACCTTCAATGCGCCGCTGAACTGGGTCTGTTTTTTGTCATGGCGCGCCTGCAGTTCACCTGAAATGGTGAGCTGCCTGTCGCTGCGCAGGCTGGCGCGCAGACGTTCCAGCTTTGCGTCGAGCTGCAACACGGGCTGGCCGTCCAGCCAGGCTACTTCGCCCTGCGCGGTCAGCGAGCCGCCCGTGCCTTTGTCGCCGGCACCCTGCAATGTGAATTCATTGATGCGCATGCGCGTGCCATCCAGCCGGGCGCGCAAACGGCCCTTGCCAAACTCGATGCCGTCAACGACTGAACGCAGCGCAAGATTGTTGGCCTGCAGGTCTCCCGCCAGCTGCGGTGCAGCCCGGGTACCGCTGACCGTGATGTCGGCGCCCAGCGAGCCCCTGAGCCGCCAGCCCGGTGGTGCCAGCACCGACCAGACGCCAATACGCGGCAGCTGCGCACGCAACTGGCCGCTGAGCGGTGCGTCAAGCGGCCAGAGCCAGCCGCCTGTGCCCGAACCTTTATCGCTGCCGTTTGCAGGTGTACGTGCCAGCCTGGTTTTGAGCTGGCCATCCACGGTGCCGGCCCGCTCGCTGTCCCAGCGCAGCACCAATGTCACGGCCTCACCCTCGCTCGCCAGCGATAGCCGTGCCTGCCGAACACCAGCGGTCACGCGTGCCGGTCCGCCCGGATCGCCGTCTGCCTGCACAGTGATGTCGCCGCTGCTTCTTTCCAGGCTGACCTTCAGGGCCAGCGTGTTACCCAGCCTGGCGTCCCAGGCGCCTTCGAAAACCAGGTTGCCGGCCAGCCCGGCTCCGGCCATTTGTGGGCCTGCCACTAGTTCAATCCAGGCCATGGGCAAGCCGGTGATTTTCCCGGCTGTAGTGAGTTCGCCGGCCTGCCAGCGTACGGGTTGCCAGGACAGGGTGGCAGCGCCGGGGCCGTTTGAGGCAGTGAATGCGCTGGTGGCAGGGGCACTCAGCAGGGCTTCGCCCGCGCTGCTTTCAAAGCTGCCGTTTGCCGGAATCCATTTGAGGTTGACCGTGTCGCGTGTTGCCAGCCGCCATGCACCCGCGCCAAGTGCTGCGTCTTCCACGCTTAGGCTGAGCTGCTTTATAAGGCCTTGCCAGCCCGCGTCGCGGTTTCGCCCGGCCGCGGGGACCCGGCCCGCATCGGCGTTCAATTGCAATGCATAGCGGCGCTGGCCCGCTTCCAGGCGGCCCTGGGTACTCAATTGGGCCTGGCTCAGTCGGCCGGAAAGCGTGGCCTGCAATGCGCGAAATTTCAGCACTGTGGGTGTGGCTTCGGGCGGTGTCGTGGGCGTTGCAACGGTGCTTGTTGTGCTTGAATTGGCACGCCAGTCGAACGAGGGTATGTCCAGTTGGGCCTTGAGCATCGGGTCCAGCCAGCCGCCTTGCCAGCTGGCTGTGAGCGCCGCATTGCCGCTTGCAGAATGGGTTTTAAGTGCGGTCTGGATGGCGCTGGGCATGCCCGGCAGTTTTTGCATCCAGCGCAGGACCTGCGCCGCGTCTTTGCCTTGCAGGCTGAAGTCGCCCTTGCCGCTGCTTTGCCGCAGCTCGCCTTGCAGCTTTGCGTCCAGCCCGGGTGCTGTCAGGGCCAGGCTGCCTTTGCCACCACGTGCGGTTGGTTGAACTTCCAGCTGACCCGACAGCTCGGCCTCGTCGGTCCTTATGCGCAGTGACGACAAAACCAGCGTGCCGCCCGCCTGCCCGGCATTCCAGCTGCCGCTTGCATTTGCATCACGCAGGCGCAGCTGCGTGCCGGGAGCGCCCTTGCTTGCCATGGCCGGAGCTACGGGGGCGCCCGCAGTCTGCAGGCTGGCCTGAAAGCCCAGCGCTGCGCCCTGTTGCTGCACGCTGGCCTGGCCGTCCAGGGGCGGAGCTGCAAGCTGGCTGTGCAGCGCCTGAGGGCTGATGTGGCGCAGCGTGGCCTGCAGCTTCCACGGAGGTGTGGCCTTGTCGGTGGATGCCCCGAACCATTCCCCGCTGGCCAGCAACTCGCCGCCGCCGGCCTGCGCCTTGAGGGATCGGACGATGGCCAGGCCATCGCGCCACTCGCCAAGACCCTCCAGCCGCTCCAGCGGCAGCCGGTGCTGGTCCCAGGCACCGGGCAGCCGGTTGGCCAGTTGCAGTTGTATGGACCACGACTGGGTGCTTGAAGCCGTGCCTGACGGACGCACGCTGGCGCTGCCCGTCAGCAGGGTTTGTGGTGCATCCGGCCAGAGCGCAGCGATGTCGACATCCCGAAAACTGGCATCGGCTTGCGGTAGCGGTTGCGCTGCCCAGGGCGTGATGCGTGCCGTGGCGCTGGCGTGCACGGCGGTAGCCACCATGGTGGTGTTTCCGGCGGCAGGCTGCTCTGCCACCCGCAGGGTTGCGCTGAGCAGCAGCTCGGTCAGCGGACCGCGAGCCGTTGCGTCAAAGGCCAGCGCCAGGGGTGTTTTGCTGCCGGAGAGGGTTGAGGCTACGGTGCCGGACAGGCTGGCATTCAGCGTTAGCGGGTTGTTGGCTGCCACGGTGGCGCGTCCGCGGTAGCTGCCGCTGGCGACCTGCGCGTTGCCCAGGTCCAGTGCGTGTTGCCTGCCGTTGAACTCATAGCGTCCTGCAATGCCGGATGCAGAAAAGTGCATGGACCCCAGCCAGCGCAGCTCTCCCACGGAAAACGCGCCCAGCACGATGCGCAGCGGCAGGCCCAGCGTATCGGGCGGGCCGGCAGATGGGGCGGCGGAAGGTTCCCGCTGGTCGTCTACCTGCAGGCTTGCGACGGCCAGGCGCTCGAATTGAAGGGTGCCGCTGAGCAGTGACCAGGGTTGCCAGGCCAGGCTGGTGTCCCGGGCTTCCACGGTCAGCCCGTCACGTTGCCATACCAGGCGTTCAATGCGGCCGCCCGAACGAAGCGATCCGGTGGCTCCTTCGGTCGCCAGCGGTGGGGCCGAGGATGAGGCTGGTTCTGCGAGCCACGCCCCAGCCCAGCGCAGGGCGGTGGCCAGCGAGCCATCGCTGCCCGCCCACCACCACAGGGCGCTGAGTGCCAGCGTGATCCCGGCCATGAGGCCGGCTGCGGCAAGCACCACCGCCTTCAGCCAGCGCCGCGCGGGTTTTGCGTGTCGCGGACCAGGCTGGTCGGGCGATTTGTTGCCGGGCGTGTTCAATGCATTCATCAGAAAACAAAACCCACACTTGTATGCAGGCGAAACCGTTTGGCCTGCACGCCATAGGCGAGGTCAATCTGCAGCGGACCTATCGGGCTTTTCCAGCGCACGCCGGTACCAACCCCGACCGACAGGCGTATGTCTTGCGGCCTGTCGGCAACACCGCCGGCATCAAGGAACAAGGTGCTTTCCCATTCCGTGGGCAGCCCGTTGCGGCGAATCGGCTGTTGCCATTCGATGCTGCCAACCGTCATGTAACGTCCCGGGCCTATGATGCCGCTGGGCAGCACGACGCCGATATCGCGGTAGCCATAACCGCGCACTGTGCTGTCGCCGCCGGTACGAAACAGTGCGGTGCTGGGCACGCGTGCCGTGTCGTCGGCACGCACACCGCCGGCCTCCGCGCGCATGGCAATGCGGCCGCGCTCCAGCGTATGAATACCCAGCCAGCGGCCCACGGCGCGCACGTAAGGCTGGCGTTTTGAGTTCTGGCTGGTGGCCAGCGTGAAACCACCGCCCAGCTCGAAGCCCAGGCCGTAGCCCTGGCGGGGAAACGGCAGGCTGTCGAAATAACGGCCCGTCCAGACGTAATTCCCGCTGATGGCCGAACCATCGCCGGTATCCGCGCTGGTGTTGCCGGCCAGGCCGGTGCCGGACACCTTGGCCCGGTCGTATTGCACGTAGATGTTGCGGTCTATGCGGTCACTGGACTGGCTTCGGCCGAAGCGCAGGCGCTGGGCCGTGGTAATCAGGGTGTTGTCATTGAGCCGTTCCGCACGGGCCAGTGCGCCCCAGCGCCAGTTCGCCTCGTCGGGCAGGGAGGTCCATTCGGTTTGCGCAAACGGGGACTTCCTCTCCAGCTGCAACTTGGTCACGGCGCGCCAGTCGGTGCCGGGGACGCGGTTGTGCGTGTGTTCCAGCGAAATGCGCGGGCCGCTGTCGGTGCTGGCGCCTATGCCAAACACCACTTTTTGCAGTTTCGCCTCACGCACCTGCACCTGGACCGGAACGGCCAGCGGGTCGCTTTCCGGGTCGATAAAAATGTAGGCCGAATCAAAATAGCCGCTGGAGGCGATTCGCTGCTGGGCTTCTGTCAGCAGCTTCTGGTCATAGATGGCGCCTGTTTGCAACTGGGCCAGGCGCGGCACAAGCACCGGGTTGTAGCGTTCCATGCCGGTGACCTGCATTTCACCGAGCCGGTACAGCGGGCCTGAGTCCAGCCTGAGGCCGAGGTTGGCGGTTTTGCCCGGTGCATCCACGTCCGCCAGGCTGTCGGCCAGTTTGCCTGCTGGATAGCGCCGTGCCACAAGTTCGCGCAGGGCCTGTGTTTTGGCACTATCCCAGCGGTCCTGCGTGAAGCGCTGGCCTGGAGGCAACTGCCAGTTGTTCTGGATAGCCAGCCGCTGGGCCTGTGCGTCGGCGTCGGGTGAGGTCGCGATGTCTCCGGCAAAGCTGATATTGACAGGCCCGACCAGAGTGGCCTGGCCAGGTTTGACGTCGATGACGATGACCGGGTGCTGGTTGGTGCCCGTCTGCCTTGTGATGTGAATGTCAGGGCTGAAATAGCCCAGGGTGCCCGCGAGGTTGCGCACATCGCCCTCGGCGAGCACGATCAGGCGGGCCAGTTCAGTGTCGTCAAGATCGGTCACGGCTCGGTAGCGCTGCAGCGAATTGTGTTTTTCGAGCAGTTCGCGCAGCTCTGAAAACTCCGGCGGCGTCTGCACCGAAATGTCAAAGGCGGTGCTGTCCTGCATGCCGGTCTGGGCCCTGGCTGCGGGCACAAAGAGCCATGCCAGCAAAATCAGGAAAGCGCAGGCCCGGGCGACAAAGGCCTGGCGGATGGACGCAAGGCCAGCTTGGATGGCAGCGCTGGTGCCGCGTGTACTCGGATAGGTCACGCCGCCCAGTTTACTTGAGCACCGGACGTGTTGACGCTATTTGGACAGCATGCGCATGGCTTCTTCCAGGCCCTTGATGGTCAGGGGGTACATGCGCTGGTTGACCAGTTGCTGGATCACGCTGATGCTCTGGCGGTATTGCCACACGCCCTGCGGTTCGGGATTGATCCAGGCGAATTTTGGAAAGGCATTGGTCAGCCGCTGCATCCATTCGGCGCCGGCTTCCTCGTTGTTGTATTCCACACTGCCGCCGGGCTGCAGGATTTCGTAGGGGCTCATGGTCGCATCACCGACAAAGATCAGCTTGTAGTCCTTGTTGTACTTGCGGATGATGTCCCAGGTGGCGAATTTTTCGCTGAAACGGCGGCGGTTGTTTTTCCACATGAAGTCATAGACACAGTTGTGGAAGTAATAAAACTCCAGGTGCTTGAATTCGGCCTTGACGGCCGAGAACATTTCCTCGACCCGGTGGATGTGCTCGTCCATGGTGCCGCCCACGTCCATCAGCAGCAGCACCTTCACGTTGTTGTGGCGCTCGGGCACCATCTTGATGTCCAGCCAGCCGGCATTGGCCGCGGTGGACTTGATGGTGTCGTCCAGGTCCAGTTCTTCGACATTGCCCTCGCGGGCAAACTTGCGCAGGCGGCGCAATGCCACCTTGATGTTGCGTGTGCCGAGTTCCTGGGTGTCGTCGTAGTCCTTGTAGGCGCGCTGGTCCCAGACCTTGACGGCGCTCTTGTTGCGGCTTTTTTCCTGGCCTATGCGTATGCCTTGCGGATTGAAACCGTTGGCGCCAAACGGCGAAGTGCCGCCCGTGCCTATCCATTTGCTGCCGCCTTCATGGCGTTCTTTCTGCTCTTCAAAGCGTTTTTTCAGCGTTTCCATGAGCTCGTCCCAGCCCATTTTCTCGATCTTGGCCTTTTCCTCAGGGCTGAGCTCCAACTCCAGGTTTTTGCGCAGCCATTCGAGCGGGATGTCCTTGGTGAAGTCGGCAAGCATCTCCACGCCCTTGAAGTAGGCGGCAAAGGCACGGTCGAACTTGTCGTAGTGTTTCTCGTCCTTCACCAGGATGGTCCGGCTCAGGTAATAGAAGTCGTCAATTTTGTAGGCGCCTTCGCCGATGTCCTCGGGCAGCTTGCCGCTGTTCGGGCCGACGACGCCGGCCTGCAGCGCTTCCAGCAGCATCAGGTATTCCTTGACGGAAACCGGCAACTTGGCAGAACGCAGGGTGTAGAAAAAATCGATCAACATGTCTTGTTCCTCATGCCCCGTTGGCTGTGGTCGATGGGCGGGGCTTGTTGAGCAGGAAGCGCAAATGCGCCTTCACTGTCGGCCATTCGCTGGCGATGATGCTGAACACCACCGTGTCGCGCAAAGTGCCATTGGCGGCGACCTGGTGGTTGCGCAATACGCCGTCCTGTTTGGCGCCCAGCCGGGCAATCGCGGCGCGGCTGTCGAAATTGAACCAGTGGGTACGAAACTCCACGGCGATGCAGTTCAGCTTCTCGAACGCGTGCTCCAGCAGTATGAGTTTGGCCTCGGTATTGACGCCGGTACGCTGCACGCTCCGGCTGTACCAGGTGTGGCCTATTTCCAGTCGCCGGTTTTTGGCATCCACGTTGAAATAACGCGTGGAACCGACAATCCTGCCGTCGGATTTGCGACGCACCACGAAGGGTAGGGCGCCCTGTTCGTCGCGCATTTTCAGTGCCGCGTCGATATAGCTGAACAGGGCATCGGGGTCACCGACGCTGGTGTACCAGAGGTTCCAGAGTTCGCCGTCTTTGGCGGCTTGCAGAAGCTCGTCAGCGTGCTCCCGCTTCAGCGGCTCCAGCACGACCCAGTTCCGGCCGGTCAGGGTGACGGGTTCTGCAAATGCCATGCTTACTTCTCTGTGTCAGCTGCGCCGGGTTTGCCGCGGTTGCGCCAGCGGCGCGCAATCTGCAGGCCCGCACCGCCACCCAGCCCGACGAGCACAATGCCAAAGATGCTGCTGTTGCTGTAGCCTGGGTCGAAGATGTTCAGGCCAAGGAGCAAGCCTATCCAGTAGCCCAGCAAGGCGCCTCCGACAAAGCCGATGGCATCCGAGAGACCTTCAACAAGCAGCGATTTCTGGTTCATGGGGGATCAGTCCTTTAACGATTATTGCGCTGCATGAACACCAGCTTCTCGAACAGGGTTACATCCTGCTCGTTTTTCAGCAGGGCGCCGACCAGCGGCGGCACGGCGACCTTGTCGTCCTTGCTTTGCAGGGCTTCCAGCGGAATGTCTTCGGCGACCAGCAGCTTGAGCCAGTCCAGCAGTTCGCTGGTGGATGGCTTCTTTTTCAGGCCGGGCAGGTTGCGCACGTCGTAAAAGGTTTTCATCGCTGCGGTCAGCAGCTCTTTCTTCAAATCGGGGAAATGCACGTCCACGATTTGCCGCATGGTGTCGGCATCGGGGAACTTGATGTAGTGGAAAAAGCAGCGGCGCAAAAACGCGTCGGGCAGTTCCTTTTCGTTGTTGGACGTGATGAACACCAGCGGCCGGTGCTTGGCCTTGATGAGCTCGCGTGTTTCGTACACGTAAAACTCCATGCGGTCGATTTCACGCAGCAGGTCGTTCGGAAACTCGATGTCGGCCTTGTCGATCTCGTCGATCAGCAGCGCCACCGGCGTTTCCGAGGTGAAGGCCTGCCACAACACGCCCTTGACGATGTAGTTGTGGATGTCCTTGACCTTTTCGCCGCCATCGACAGTGCTCAATTGCGAATCCCGCAGGCGCGACACGGCATCGTATTCATACAGGCCCTGCTGCGCCTTGGTGGTGGACTTGATGTGCCACTGCAGCAGCGGCAGGCCCATGGCCTGGGCCACTTCCTCTGCCAGCATGGTTTTGCCGGTGCCGGGCTCGCCCTTGACCAGCAGGGGCTTCTTGAGGGTTGCGGATGCATTGACGGCAAGCATCAGGTCCTGGGTGGCGACGTAGTTTTTGGAGCCTTGGAATTTCATGTTCTGGATTCAGTTCTTTGATCGGTTTCAGGGCGTTTCGGTTGAATTTGAAAAGGTATCCGGGTCTTTGCGGCGGGCCGTTTTTTTGGCGGGACAGGCCCAGATATAATCACAGGTTGTTTATAACAACAGTCCCCACCTGAATTCTCACTCGATTGTGCGCGCAAAATGAACAAGCTTTTTACTACGATATTCGCTGTAGCTGTCGCATTTGCGACGATCCCAAGCCAGGCCCAGGACATCAAGGGCGATGCCAAGGCCGGTGAGAGCAAGAATTCCATGTGCATTGGATGCCACGGCATCAAGGGCTACCAGTCCACTTTTCCAGAGGTGTACAAGGTCCCCATGATCTCCGGCCAGAGCGCCCAATATATTTCATCGGCGCTGCATGCCTACAAGAAAGGCGATCGCAAATACCCCAGCATGCGCGGTATTGCCGATAGCCTGTCCGACCAGGACATCGCTGACCTGGCTGCCTATTACAGCGCCAGCGGCGTGGTCGCCGGTGCGGAATTGCCTGCCAAGCCTGTAAAAGAGCCCACCGCAGAAGTCCAGGCCCTGCTGACCAAGGCCAATTGCGCCTCCTGCCATGGCGCCAACTTCAGCAAGCCAATCGACCCGTCCTACCCGAAAATTGCCGGCCAGCATGCCGACTACCTGTTTGTGGCACTCAAGGCCTACAAGGTCGATCCAGGCAACCCCAGGGTTGGTCGTGGCAATGCCATCATGTCCGGCATGGCCAAGCAATACACCAACGCAGAGCTGAAGTTGCTGGCCAACTACCTGTCTTCCGTCCAGGGTGAACTCAAGACTGTTCCCGAGAGCCGTTTCCGCTAAGGAAACAAGCGCCTCCTGAAAAAGCCGTCGAAAGACGGCTTTTTTGTTTCCCCCGGGCTTAATCTTTCCTAATCCCTTGTGGCGCGGCGCTGCACGCAGTCTATATAGGCCGCGCCGTCGGGTGGGCGGCCGGCGCGCTGGCTCTCCCATACCATCTGGCCCAGGCAATCCATGGTTTCATGGTGTGCGTCGTGCAGCGAGTCGCGTTTGGCGGTGAGCAGTTCCACGGCCTGCCGTATGCCGCGCGGCTGGTCAATCGAACATTGTTCGCTGATGGACAGGTGCATGGACAGGTGCAAAAACGGGTTGGTCTTGCCGCCCTCCACGTCGTACATTTTTTCAAGCGCCGCATCGGCATCGGCAAAATCGGCGTGGTACTCGGGGTGCTCTTCAATCCACTGGCTTGCTATGGTTTCGATAGCTTCCAGCGGTTGTCCTGCCTTGGCCTTGGCATAAACAGAACAGAAAAATCGGCGGACATCGGCTTGTGATGGCGTAAACATGGCGGAAGGTTATCACGCCCCCTGTTCCCTTTGCCTGTACGGTGGATACTGGCGCTTCATTGACGCCAGGCGCCGGTGGAGTCCTACAGACGGTTTCAGCAGTCATCCCTACATTACTGTCCAGGGTGATGCGCTTCCGGGGTGTGTCGCCTGACCTGACAAACCGGATGAGGGAATTTTAATGAATGCAGCAAAAATAACGGGCATTGTTCTGGTCGTGATCGGCCTTGCCGGATTTTTTACCGGTGGCTTCAGTTTTACCAAAGACACCACGGCAGCCAAAATCGGCCCTATCGAACTGACCGTCAAGGAAAAAGAGTCGGTCAACATTCCACAGTGGCTCAGCCTGGGCGCCGTGGCATTGGGCGCGATCGTGCTGGTCGCGGGTTTTCGAAAATCCTGAGCCTAGTTTCTTTGCGCGGCAAGCAGGCCTGAAACTGTTCTGGCGGCGGCCAGCAATTGCGGCAGCATGGTGTCATGCATGGCCTTGGCGCTTGTGCGGTTGGCCTGGCCGCTGATGTTCAGGGCCGCTACTGTTTGCCCGCTGCGGTTGGTGATTGGTGCCGCCATGGACACCAGGCCCTCTTCCAGCTCCTGATTCACCAGCGCCCAGCCTTGCCGGCGCGCCAGGGCAATGCGGGCTGCCAGTTCACCAATGTCGGTTGCCGTGTGTTTGGTGAGCGCTGTCCGTTCCGAGGCTTGCAGGCGCTGCATGAGCTCATCTTCCGGCAGCGCAGAGAGCAGCATGCGTCCCAGCGAGGTGCAATAGGCCGGCAAGCGCGAGCCCACGTTCAGGTTGATCTTCATGATTTTGTGCGTTGACACACGAATCACATACAGGATGTCGGTCCCGTCAAGCACGGCGGCCGAACATGACTCCTTTACCTGCCCGGCCAGGGCTTCCATCACCGGCTCTGCCAGGTTCCAGATCGGCATGGACGAGAGGTAGGCAAAGCCCAGGTCCAGTATGCGCGGGGTGAGGCTGAACAGCTTGCCCTCCACGTGTACATAGCCCAGCGCCTGCAGCGTCAGCAGGATACGGCGCGCGCCCGCGCGGCTCAGCCCGCTGCGTCCGGCCACTTCGGTCAGCGTTTGCCGGGGTGCGCTGGCGCTGAAAGAGCGGATCACCTCCAGGCCGCGCGCAAACGACTGCACATAGCCGTCTCCGGGCTTGTTGTCTGCAATGCGGTTACTTGCTGCATTTGCCATGGGGATCGTTTTCTCCTAAAATTCATTATACGAACTCTTGTTCTAATGTCGAACAAAATAAACGCAAGATAGCCTCCTGTGTTGCGTGTTTCAGACTTTTTTGGCGCCCCCTGTTTGGAGACTATTGAATGATCAACAAGATTGCCCGCTCGATTGCCGATGCGCTGGCGGACGTAAAAGACGGTTCCACCGTGCTGATTGGGGGCTTTGGCACCTCCGGCATTCCCAGTGAACTGATTGACGGGCTGATAGAGCAGGGCGCGAAAGACCTGACGGTGGTCAACAACAATGCCGGCAACGGTGAAGTCGGCCTGGCCGCGCTGCTCAAGACCGGCCGTGTGCGCAAAGTGATCTGCAGCTTTCCGCGCCAGGTCGACAGCCAGATCTTTGACGGCCTGTACCGCAGCGGCCAACTGGAGCTGGAGCTGGTGCCGCAAGGCAACCTGGCCGAACGCATTCGCGCCGCGGGTGCCGGCATAGGCGCATTCTTCTCGCCCACCGGCTTTGGCACCGAACTGGCCAAAAATGCAGACGGCTCGGCCAAGGAAACCCGTGAAATCAACGGCAAGCACTATGTGCTGGAGATGCCGATTTACGCCGACGTCGCGCTCATCAAAGCCGAACAGGGCGACCGCTGGGGCAACCTGACTTACCGCATGGCGGCGCGCAACTTTGGTCCGGTGATGGCCACCGCCGCCAAAAAGACCGTGGCCACCGTGCATGAGATTGTTGAACTCGGCGCGCTGAATCCGGAGCACATCGTGACGCCCGGCATTTTTGTCCACCAGATTGTGAAAATTGACCGTGTGGCCACGCAGGCTGGCGGCATCAAACGGGCCGCATGACATGACTTACCAAAAACGCAGCAAAGACCAACTGGCCGCCCGCGTGGCGCAAGACATTTACGACGGCGCCATCGTCAACCTCGGCATAGGCATGCCGACTTCGGTGGCCAACCATATTCCTGCCGGCCGCGAGGTGGTGTTGCACAGTGAAAACGGCATCCTCGGCATGGGCCCGGCACCGGCCGAAGGCGAAGAAGACTACGACCTGATCAATGCCGGCAAGCAGCCGGTGACCTTGCTCAAGGGCGGGGCCTTTTTTCACCACGCCGACAGTTTTGCCATGATGCGCGGCGGCCACCTTGATATCTGTGTGCTGGGCGCCTTCCAGGTCTCGGCCACGGGTGACCTGGCCAACTGGAGCACCGGCGAGCCCGGTGCGATTCCCGCGGTGGGCGGCGCCATGGACCTGGCCATTGGTGCCAAGCAGACCTGGGTCATGATGGACTTGCTGACCAAAAAAGGCGAGAGCAAGGTGGTGGCGCAGTGCAGCTACCCGCTCACCGGCATTGCCTGCGTCAAGCGCATTTACTCCGAACTCGCCACGCTGGCCTGCACGCCGCAAGGCCTCAAGCTCATCGACAAGGTCGAGGGCCTGGAACACGCCGAGCTGGAAAAATTGATAGGCCTGCCTGTGGCGCTCTAATCTCCTCTGGCCTGATTTCACCTGATCACCATCTGTTGCAACCCTTTTTCATCGAGAACCTCATGACCCAAGCTTTCATTTGCGATGCCATCCGTACCCCTTTCGGCCGCTACGGCGGTGCCCTGAGCAGCGTGCGCACCGACGACCTGGGCGCGGTGCCCATCCGGGCGTTGATGCAGCGCAACCCGAATGTGGACTGGGCGGCCGTCACCGATGTGATTTATGGCTGTGCCAACCAGGCCGGCGAAGACAACCGCAACGTGGCACACATGTCCAGCCTGCTGGCCGGCCTGCCGATTGACGTGCCCGGCGCCACGCTGAACCGCCTGTGTGGTTCCGGACTGGATGCCGTGGGTACGGCCGCGCGTGCCATCAAGTCCGGCGAAGCCGGCCTGATGATTGCGGGCGGCGTCGAAAGCATGAGCCGCGCGCCGTTTGTGATGCCCAAGGCCGAGTCGGCCTTCAGCCGCAACAACGCCGTGTATGACACGACCATAGGCTGGCGTTTTGTCAACAAACTGATGAAAGCCCAATACGGCGTGGACTCCATGCCCGAAACCGCCGAGAACGTCGCCACCGACTTCAAGATCGAACGCGAAGCCCAGGACCGCATGGCGCTGGCCAGCCAGCTCAATGCCGTGGCCGCGCAAAAAGCCGGTCACCTGGCGCGCGAAATTGTGGGCGTGACGATTCCCCAGAAAAAGGGAGACGCCATCGTGGTCGACAAGGACGAACACCCGCGCGAAACCAGCCTGGAAGCGCTGGCCAAGCTCAAGGGCGTGGTACGCCCCGACGGCACGGTGACCGCCGGCAACGCCTCGGGCGTGAACGATGGTGCTTGTGCCTTGCTGCTGGCCGACGAAGTCAATGCCGCCAAATACGGCTTGACACCACGTGCCCGCGTGGTCGGCATGGCCACGGCCGGTGTGGCGCCGCGCATCATGGGTTTTGGCCCCACACCCGCCACGCTGAAGGTGCTGGCGCAAACCGGCCTCACGCTGGACCAGCTCGATGTGATCGAGCTCAATGAAGCCTTTGCCGCGCAAGGCCTGGCCGTGCTGCGCGCGCTGGGCCTGAAGGATGACGACGCCCGCGTCAACGCCTGGGGTGGCGCGATTGCGCTGGGCCATCCGCTGGGTGCCAGCGGTGCGCGTCTGGCTACTACCGCCGTCAACCGCCTGCACGCCACCGGCGGCCGCTACGCCCTGTGCACCATGTGCATTGGCGTGGGCCAGGGCATTGCGCTGATTCTGGAGCGGGTTTGAGCACAGTGACTGCATCCCTGCCTGAAACCACGGTTGTCACGGGTGCCAGTTCCGGCATCGGCCGCGCCATTGCAGAAGCCCTGCTGGCGCAAGGCTGCCACGTGGTCAACCTCGACTATGTGCTGCCGGACTGGAACCATGCGAGCCTCACGTCCTACCAGGCCGACCTGACCAGGGAAGCACCAACGCGTGAAGCCGCTGCCACGATCGCAGCGAACCACAACGTGACGGCATTGGTCAACAACGCCGGCGCCACCCGCCCCGGCACCATAGACACGGCCACCACGGCCACGCTGGACGACGTGGTGGGCCTGCACCTGCGCGCCGTGATGCTGCTGACGCAGGCTTTTTTACCAACTTTGCGCGCCTCGGGCCATGGCCGCATCGTTAACATGTCTTCGCGCGCCGCGCTGGGCAAGGTAGACCGCATCGTTTATTCGGCCACCAAGGCCGGCATGATAGGCATGACACGCACGCTGGCCATGGAGCTGGGACGGGACGGCATCACCGTGAACGCGATTGGCCCCGGACCAATTGCCACCGAACTGTTCCGCAAGAGCAATCCCGAGGGCGCGCCGCAAACAAAGCGCATCCTGGACAGCATTGCGGTAGGGCGCATGGGCACGGCAGAAGATGTGGCGCGCGCGGCGCTGTTCTTCCTGTCGCCCGACAACGGCTTTGTGACCGGCCAGGTGCTGTATGTCTGCGGTGGTACCACCCTGGGGGTGGCTCCGGTTTGATTTCTCACCCCGAATAGGGGCTTTTTCCTTCCCGGTTTCAGCAGTGCGATCCACAAGGTCAGCCGCTTGCGCATGACCGGGACTTTCTCTCTCCTTATCTAGAAAGACTTCTCCATGTCCCGCATTTCCATTTCCGGTCGCCGTCAATTCGCGCTGCGCAGCCTGACCGCAGCCGTGGCCCTGGGCACCGGCTTGCTGGCCAGTGTGCCTGCCGCAGCACAAGCGGCTTACCCCAGCAAGACCATCACCATGATCGTGCCTTTCTCCGCGGGCGGCACCACCGATATCCTGGCACGCATCGTGAGCCAGGCCTTGACGGCAGAGCTGGGCCAGTCCGTCATCGTAGACAACCGCGCCGGCGCGGGCGGCAACATTGGCGGGCAGGCTGCAGCCCGGGCGACGGCTGACGGCTACACCCTGTTCATGGGCACGGTCGGCACACATGCGATCAATGCGACGCTCTACAAAAAAATGCCTTTCGACCCGATCAAGGACTTCGCACCCCTGACCCGCGTGGCGAATGTGCCCAACCTGCTGGTGGCCAACCCCAAGCAGCCCTTCAAAAACGTGAAGGAACTGATCGCCTACGCCAAGGCCCATCCCGGCGAGTTGAACTTCGGCTCCTCGGGCAACGGCAGCTCCATCCACCTGTCTGGTGAGCTGTTCAAGACCATGGCCAAGGTCGACATGCAGCACGTGCCATACAAGGGCAGCGCACCGGCCGTGACCGACCTGCTGGGCAACCAGATCGCCATCATGTTTGACAACATGCCCTCGGCCATCCAGCATGTGCGCTCGGGCAAGCTGCGCCCTATCGCCGTGACGACCGCCAAACGCTCGCCGGAACTGCCTGACGTGCCGACCATCGCCGAATCCGGCGTGCCCGGTTACGAGGCCACATCGTGGTTCGGCCTGTTTGCGCCCGCCGGTACGCCGCCGGCCGTGGTGGCCAGGCTGAACACCGCCATCGTCAAGGTGCTGGCCAAGGCCGACGTCAAGAAGAAAATCAACGAGCAGGGCGCCGAGGTGTACAGCGAAACGCCCGAGCAGTTCTCAGCCTTTATCCAGAAGGAATCGGTGAAGTGGGGCAAGGTGGTGCGCGAGTCCGGCGCCAGCGTGGACTGAAACTAATCCGGTAGCTGGCCATGCGCTGCCCGGGGGCTGCATTTGCTATTAATTTAGTAGCTGGTTGCGCTCATTCCCCCTGGGCCAGCGGCCTGTTTCACTCCTGAATTGATCTTTCTGGCGGTCAGCGGCCCTTTTCCGGGCCGTAGCCATTTCAGCCCAACAAGTTCACCGCCGCCATGGCGGTTTTCTTTTTGTCACTCAGCTCTCTTTTTTGCTTAAACGTCAGCTGTTGTTGATGAGCGCATCTTTTTCACGATGCACTCGCGCAGCCAGCGCAGGCCTTCGTCTTCCTCGCGGCGCAGCGACCATGCCATCTGGGTACGGAAGGGAGGCAGCTCGACAGGCGGCTTGAATGTTTTGACCAGCGGTTTCACGGCTTCGCTGCGCAGCAGCCCGGCTGGTGCGGTCAGCACCATGGGTGTCCCTGCCAGCAATGACGGTGCCACGGCGAAATGCGGCACGGTCAGCACAATCCGCCGCGCCAGTCCGCGTTGCGCCAGTGCTTCGTCGATCAGGCCCAGCGTGTCACCCTGCACCAGCACGTTCAGGTGGTCGGCATCCAGGTATTCCCTTTCGGTCATTGCGCGTCGCAGCTTCAGGTCACGCGCCACGCCGCACAGGTAGGGCTCGTCCTGCAGCGGCGCGGTGCCCAGGTCTCCCGTGAGATTGTTGAATACCCCGAAAGCCAGATCGAGCTGGCCCGAGCGCAGCATGCCCGGTGCATCCACCCGGCCGGCGTGGAAAACACGCAGCCGCATCGACGGCGCCTGAGAACGTATCTGCGTGGCGATGCGTGACAGCACGGCGGCGGCTGAATAATCGGATGCGCCTATGTGGATGCTGCGCTCAACCGTGGCCGGATCAAAGCGTCCGCCATGCGAGAACAGGCGACCCACCTGGGTGAGCAGGGAGCGCACTTCGGGCAGGGCGGCCAGCGCGCGGGGCGTTGCCTCCATGACACGCCCGTTGCGTACCAGGATGGCATCGCCGAAGGCCTCGCGCAGGCGCGCAAGGGCGTGACTGAGTGCCGGCTGCGAGAGGTGCAGGCGGCGAGCTGCACGTGAAACGCTGGCTTCCGAAACGACGGCTTCCAGCACGACCAGCAAATTCAAATCAATGCGGTGTAGATCCATGTATCCATTGTGTGCATAGACCGTGCATCGAAACAAATCATTTTCCAGACGCGCGGCCGGGCGATAAGGTATCACCTTCTGCAACCAGAGGAGTGATGATGAACCTGAGACAACCGCACTACCGCCAGGTTATGCGCCGCAGATCGGTGCTTGGCTTGGCCGTGGTGCTGGCCGCCATGCCGGCATGGGCACAAACCTTCCCTGCCAAACCCCTGCGGCTTGTTGTGCCATTTGCCGCGGGTGGTTCCACCGATGTCGTTGCACGGTTGGTGGGGCAAAAGATGGCCGAGTCCTTGGGACAGCCGGTGCTGGTGGAGAACCGGCCGGGCGCCGCCGGCGCCATCGCCACCGACCAGGTCGCCAAGGCGCCGGCGGACGGCTATACCCTGCTGATGGCGACCACCAGGGAGGGTAGGGAGAAGGCATCACTGCCTTCCCCCCCCCTAAGAACCGTACTTGCGACTTTCACCGCATACGGCTCACGCAC
>NZ_JBHSRS010000074.1:0-37620 GCF_042659145.1 Polaromonas aquatica
ATCGACAACGGTGCTGGGGACGGCTACGACCGGGGCACTCAACGACACCAATCCGGCCAACAACACCGCGACTTTCAGCGTAGGGTCGATTGCCCAAGCGGATGTCACAACCAAAGTGAGCGTTCCCGCAACCGTCTCTGCGAGCGTAGTTGTCTCTGGCACGGTGAGTTTCGGCAACATCGGCTTCTCCCCCGGCCTGAATGTAGGCGGTACCGTTACATTCCCTGTTGGCATTCAAATCCAGGGACTCCCTGCTGGCGCGAACACCACAACGGTGGCAGGCCTGCCGGCTATTGTGTTCCCGAGCAGCATGGCCGGGCTGGGAACTGTGAACCCAAGTGTTACGACCACGTTCACCTATACATTCCGTACGCCGGGACTGACAGGAACGTATTCCGTTACCAGCACTGTCGCAACAACAACGCCTGAGACAAATACCGCAAATAACGTTTCGACAGCAGCCATGACGTTGGGCAGCGTTCCCCGCAATGCTGTGTTGAGCGGCCGCGTATTCCAGGATGTCCAGAAGAACAAGATATTCGACCCGGGCATAGATCTACCGATTGCGAACTTCCGCGTTGAGGTCATTCAGGTGACCGGCTCCGCTACGACCGTGATTGGGTCTGCAACGACGGGGGTGGATGGCCTCTACAGCATCATGGGCTTGCCCCCGGGTACGGGTTATGGCGTCCGCTTCTTCGATGAATCCAGCAATGCCATTTACGGTACGCCATTTAACCAGCAGCTTCTTACCTTGCTGGGGAATACGTCGACCGGAACAAACTCACTGACGACGGCCATCACACCCGGTCCTGCGACGCCGCTTTCTTCCCTGATCGAGAACGTCACCCTGTACGCGGGAGACAATGTCCAGCAGCAGAACCTGCCGCTCGACCCGAGCGGGGTGGTCTACGACTCCGTCTCACGCCAGCCGCTGGCCGGTGCGACTGTCAAGCTTGTGTACGAAGGTCCTGGCGCTTTCAACCCGGCCACGCAGACCTTGGGTGGCACAGATACCGTTTTGACTGGTGCAAACGGGCTGTACCAGTTCTTTTTCCTCAACAATCCGCCCGCAGGCATTTACCGGCTGGATGTGACACCACCAGGCGGTTATGCACCACCGCAGGCCGTGCAAGGTGGCGTTGCACCTGCACAGGGCGTGTTGAATGCTGCCCCCGGCATAACGCTTGTACAGCCACAACCCACGGCGCCGGCGGTGGGCGTTAACGGCGCAGCACCTGTGGTTGGCCTGGTGGGTGGAGTGGGCACGCAGTATTTCCTCCGGTTGCAACTCAACTTCCCGGGCTTTATTGAGGTGGTCAATAACAACATTCCGCTTGATCCTCCAATCGCTTCGGGCGCTTTGCTTGTCAGCAAAACCGGCAACAAAACGGTAGCTGAACTGGGTGATTCCGTGCAATACACCGTACGGATTCGCAATACGACTATGGGATCTATTTCCAATATAAAACTGCAAGACATGCTGCCGGCAGGCTTCCGCTACATCCTCGGCACATCGCGCCTGGCTGGTGTGGCACTAGCCAATCCTGCTGGCGGTGTCGGCAGGGAACTGACCTTCGACATAGGAACCATCGCCGGACAGGCCACCGCCGAGCTGACCTACTTTGTCCGTCTGGGTGTCGGTTCACAGCAGGGCGACGGAATTAACCGCGCAACCGTGGTGTCTCCAGTACGTTCCAATACGGCGCTTTTCAAGGTGAATGTACAAGGCGGCGTATTCAGCAACGAGGGTTGTATTACCGGCAAGGTATATATCGATTGCGACGGCAATGCAATGCAGAACAACTCGGGCGGAAGCCGCGAAATTGGCATACCTGGCGTACGCCTTGTGATGCTGGACGGCAGTTTTATCATCACTGATTCGGAAGGCAAATACAGCGTTTGCGGTGTCAAGTCACAAACCCATGTGGTCAAGGTCGACCGCACTACCTTGCCAAAAGGCTCACGCCTTGTGCCATCAAGCAATCGCAATGCTGGTGTGGGCGACAGCATCTTTGTGGACCTCAAGGGTGGCGAGTTGGCCAGAGCTGATTTCATCGAGGGTTCCTGCAGCCCTGAAGTTCTTGACCAGGTCAAGGCACGTCGTGCGCAAGGTGGTGTGAGCGGGCCTGAAGCAGAGAGAGCGTTGCCCTTGAGAATTGAAAATCGCCCCGGTGAAGTACCGCAGCAGATCCTGCCGGCTACCCGCCAGCAGAACCTCTTCCCCGTTATTCCGGGGGTTGTGCGATGAAACGCATCAAGACCAGCTGTTTTCCCGACGGCGTGATATTGCGCCGCACGCCTATCGCGCTGGCGGTAATGCTGGCACAGGGCTTGGCATTGGCGCAACCTGCGCTCAATACCACGAGTGCGGATGTACCGGAGGCAAAGAGCCTCTTTGAGACGGGCGGCCAGCAGGGGATAGGCCCACGCCCCTTCACGTCATTCCTTGAGCGGTTGTCCTCGCCGGTCAGCAAAATCAGCCTCAAGGTGGAAGGTGAAAACCTGTCCGCTGACGGTGTGAGTGCGACAGAGGTGCAGTTACGCCTCTTTGACAAGGATGCCCAGCGCGTCAATGCCGATGTGGAAGTCACCATTGAGGTCGATGGCGGCGCGCGCGTCCTGATGCCAGGGCGGATGACCTCCGAGTCCGGTGCAGACCGCGGTGATATTGACCGGATCACACCTGGCGTGCAATACGTCGTCAAAAACGGCGCCTTGCAGTTCAAGCTTATCGCGCCTTTCAAGCCCGACCCCGTGACTTTGAAAGTTTCGGTGCGGGGGGTGACCGAAAAAGTAGTGGTTCGTTATGTTCCTGATTTAAGGGAATTCATAGCCGTAGGCCTGATTGAAGGACGCCTGCGCTCGGACAAGTTTGATCCCCGCCAGATCACACCGGTTCGTGAAAATGACGGCTTTGACAATGAGCTAAAGGGCTTCACCAAAGACTTTAACGGCGGCAAGACCAATCTGGGTGCGCGTGCTGCGGTCTACCTGAAAGGCAAGGTCAAGGGCGAGTACCTGCTGACACTGGCCTATGACTCCGACAAGGACACCCGGATAAAGCTGTTCCAGGACATTGATCCGAACGCGTTTTACCCTGTCTACGGTGACTCGAGCGTGCGTGGCGTTGACGCGCAGAGTTCCGGCAAGCTGTATGTGCGGATAGACAACAAGCTCAACTACCTGCTGCTTGGCGACTACACCACGCTTGACAACAATCCCGCACGGACCTTGAGCCAGTACAGCCGCTCATTGCCCGGCGTGCGTGGGCACTACGAAGAAGGCAATGTAACGGCGAATGGGTTCGTTGCCCAGCAATCGTTACGGCAGGTAACCGACGAGTTCCCTGCACGCGGGGTGTCCGGGCCGTATGCCGTGTCCAATCCCAACGGTGTGACGGGAACGGAAAAAATCGAGATACTGACACGGGACAGGTACCGCCCGACTAACATCATCAAGGTCACGCCGGTTTCACGCAACCTGGACTATGAGTTTGAACCTTTCTCGGGGCAAATTCTTTTCCGTGCGCCGGTCCCCAGCTTTGACGATCAGCTTAACCCGGTCTCTATCCGCATCACCTATGAGGTGAACCAGGGCGGCGACAAGTATTTTGTCTATGGTGGGGATGTCCGCCTGAAAATAAGTGAAGGCCTGACTGTTGGTGTCGCTGGTGCAAAGGACGAGAATCCGGCCGCACCGTATGAGGTTGTTGGTGCCAATCTTTCCCTAAAGCTCAGCAAAAACACTGAACTGATTGCAGAGGTGGCACGCACCACCAGTGTCGTCAACACCAATGGCAGTGGTTTTAATACCAATGTCAGTTCCAACTTCGCAGGCAAGTCGGGTCAGTTTGAGGGCAATGCTGCCCGCGTTGAAATTCGTCACGCGGACGATGCCTTGCGCTACAGGGCTTACGGCCTGCGTTCAAGCGCAGACTTCAACAATGCCTCATCCGGCGTCACCGGCGGCAAGACGGAGATGGGCGCTTCCGGTGCCTATCGCGTCAACGAAAAATTGAACGTGACGGGTGAGTTCCTGAGCTCCAAAGACAGCATATCGGGCAGCCTCAACGAGCAGGGTTCCATCGGCCTGGATCTGAAAATTTCGGATCGCCTGACAGTCGGCGGTGGTGTTCGCCGGGTCCAGCAAAACTCTATCAGCCTGACGCAGACAACGGCTGTCAATTGCACCAACAATGCGGCTGGTACAAGCACTGCGCCAGGTGCCATCGCCGGCTACAACACAGGGTACGGCATCAGCCAGGTCGGCAACCAGTCGATTGACCCGGCGACTGGCCTGCCGGTCCTGTGTAATGTCGGCATCAACGCAGCGCCGGGTGCGCCTGCCAGCCTGGAACGCAACTCTGTTTTCGCCCGTGCAGCCTACAAGGTCACCGATGCGCTGACTGTTGACGGTGAGCTCCAGAGTGTGACGGGCACCGATCCTGGCAACCTCTACAGGCTGGGCGCACGGTGGGCGGTCACCGACAGGTTGAATGTTTCGGCAGAAAGCCAGCGTGCGTTCAGCGGCAACGGCTCCAGCCTTTACCGGCTGGGTGCGGACTGGCGTGTGGCGGACAAAACCCGGTTGTACAGCCGCTATGAGCGCAGCACGCAATACAGTGGTGCGTACGGCCTGGGTGTGGGTCCGGTAAGCGGTGCTTTCTCGGTGGGTGTCGATACCCAATACATGGAAGACGGCTCGCTGTACAGCGAATACCGATTGCGCGACTCTGCATCCGGCAAGGAGGTACAACGAGCCCTGGGCCTGCGCAACGGCTGGCGCGTGGCAGAGGGTATCCGCATGACGACCAACCTGGAAAGGCTGGCCAGCACCAGCGGTAATGCAACTTCCGCGGCCGTCGGGCTGGAATATACCGCCAGCCCGATCTGGAAGGGCTCCGGACGTGCGGAGTGGCGTGAAGACATCAACAACACCAACTGGTTGCTCACTGTGGGCGCTGCACGCAAGCTCGACAGCGACTGGACCTTGCTCGCGCGCGAGTACGCCAGCATCATCAAGCCACGCACCGCGTTGGGCACCGATAAACTGCAAAGCCGTTTCCAGGTGGGCTTTGCGTATCGCCCGGTGGACAGCAACAAGTTTGATGCCCTTGGCCTCTATGAGCGCAAGGATGAGCGGGACTCGACGCCTGGAGCGCAGATTGACAGTACGACGGACGTCATCAGTTTCCGTGGCAACTACCACCCTAGCAGGGTCTGGTGGATTTCGGGCCGCTATGCCTACAAGAACGTCAACGAGTTGCTGCTTGGCACCGTGAACGACAGCTACCGTGCCCAGTTGCTAGGCGGCCGTGTTACCTATGACGTAACCAACCGCTGGTCTGTGGGTGCCATATTCTCCAGGCTGCAGGGCACTGGAGGTGATGTGCAGTACGCTTACGGCCTGGAAGTGGGCTACGTGGTGATGGACAACCTGTACGCGACCCTTGGCTACAACTGGCGCGGCTTCAGTTCCTCGGGTACCGCTTCCGGCCTGACCGGCAATGACTACACCAACCGTGGGTGGGTGCTTGGCCTGCGCTACAAGTTTGACGAAGACCTGTTCCGCAAAAACGATCCTGCCAGCAACAAGACGATTGACCCTAACGTGATGAAACCCTAACCCTGATGAGGATGGCCATGACCAACTCAATCGCCCCCCATCATCCTGTTGCCCTGGCGCTTTTTGCCGTCGTGGTACTGGCTGGTTGTTCCTCAGGCGCTACAAGGAATGAAGGCCCCGCTGCCTCTGCCCAGGCTACCGGTCTTGCCCCACAGCAAACGCGGTTTACGGACGAGCGCATACTTTCGGACCGGCAAACCATCGAGGGCGTGCAGCAGCGGCTTCGCAAACTCAACGAGGCCGGTATTCCGCAAAACAGCTACTCGCTGGCAAAGGCACAGTGCTGGCTGGATACGGCCAAAAGCCAGTACCACGAGAATGACCGCACAGGTTATATCGAGGAATCTCTCACCGAGGCCGTGAAAATCGCGCAGTTGCTCGAGGCCGACAAATCGACTCGTGCTGGCTATGACACGCCATTGGTCGCCCGCAGTTCCAAGCTCAGGGATGACCTGTGGGCTCAGCTCAGCAACTTTAAAAACCAGCCGGCATCCATGGCCTGCAATGCCCGCACGGTCGCCTGCGCCGAGGTGCGCCTGGTGCGCGCAGGGCATGCTGACGAGCAAACCGGCTGGCGCCAGGCAACCCCGCACATACAGATGGTGGAGGACGCCTTGCGCACCGCAAAAATTGAAGCCGACAACTGTGCGCAGCCAAAGGCCGGCGTGCCGGTTGCCAGCAGCGTAGCGCTTGCACCTGCTGTTGCCGGCGCCGCAGCGGCAACAAGCAAGGAGACCTATGTCCTGCTCACGGACACATTGTTCAGGTTTGACAAATCAGGCGCAGAAGACATGATTCCGGGCGGCCTGCAGCGACTGGCTGATGTGGCCCAGCGGCTCAAGGCCTACAAGTCCATACAGGCGCTGACTGTGATCGGTTATACGGATCGCCTGGGGTCTGACGAGTACAACGACAAACTGTCGGAGGCGCGTGCAAAAACTGTCCAGGCCCATCTGCAATCACTGGGCGTCAAATCTGCTACCACTGTGGCGCAAGGCAAGGGCAAGCGAGACGCGGTCAGCAAGGACTGCGCTGCCGGCCTCGGCCGCGAGCAACTGATTCAATGCCTGCAATCAGACCGGCGTGTCACGATTGAAGTGACGGGTATTGCCAAATAGGCCGTTCAAGAAAAAGCATAGATACCACAAGGGCAGTCATGCGCTGCCCTTTTTGACGCCAAGTCTGTTTAAGACTGCGCCATCAATCAGGCAACACCGCCGTCACTTCGATCTCGATGCGGGCACGTTCTTCTACCAGTGCCGACACTTCAACACATGTCATGGCCGGGAAATTCTTGCCCATGACTTCGCGGTAAACCCCGCCAAGTTCTTTCAGCCTGGCCACATACTCCACCCGGTCCACCACGTACCAGGTCATGCGTACCATGTGTTCGGGTCCTGCGCCGCCAGCTTTAAGCACGGCGAAAATATTGAGCAGGGCCTGGCGTGTCTGGGCAATGAAGTCATCGCTCTCAAATTCCTGCTTTTCATTCCAGCCAATCTGGCCCCCGACAAATATCAGTGAGCCGCGTGCCAGCACGCCATTGGCGTAGCCCCTGGGTTCAGCCCAGTCTGGAGGTTGGAGTTTTTTCATGGTGTTTCTTGTGAATGGTTTTGGAGATAGGGCTGCAGCGCCTGGCGCAGATCGTCGGGAATGCGGGCAGGCTTGCCATGCGGCAACTCTGAATAAACAAGCACGGAGGCCGCCTTCAGCTTGAGCACCCGGCCTTCACCATGGCGTTGCTCCGGCGCATGAAGTTCATACTGCATGCCCAGGCTTGAGTTGCCCAGCCTGGACAGGCTTAGGCTGATCGTGATTTCGTCGCCATAACGGCACATGCCGACAAACTCGGTTTTCAGGTCCACGATAGGCACACCAAAACCGCGCTGGATGAGCCGGTGCTGGGGGAATCCGATGTGCGCCAGGAAATCTTCCTGGGCTTCATGCAGCAGGTAAAAAAACTGCGGGTAAAAAACGATGCCAGCCGGGTCGCAATGGTGAAAGCGTATTTGCTTGGGCGTGCTGAATATCATGGGGTACGCAATTTGAAACGCTGGAGCTTCCCGGTCTCGGTACGCGGCAGTTTGTCCACAAACTCCACCTGGCGAGGGTATTTGAACGGCGCCAGTGTGGCCTTGACATGGTCCTGCAAGGCCTTGACCGTGGCTGCATCGCCTTCCTGCCCCGGCTTTAAAACAACAAATGCTTTCACGATCATGCCGCGTTCTTCGTCGGGCAAGCCCACCACACCGCATTCCGCCACAGCGGGGTGTTTCAACAAGGCATCTTCAACCTCGGGCCCGCCTACGTTGTAGCCAGCAGTAATGATCATGTCGTCGGCACGCGCCATGTAGAAGAAGTAATCGTCAGCGTCCTGCATGAAGGCGTCGCCCGGGTAGTTCCAGCCATTTTTGACATAGCTGGCTTGCCGTACGTCGTCCAGATATTTGCAGCCGGTAGGCCCCTTGACGGCCAGTTTGCCTATGGTTCCGCGCGGCACTTCCTGTCCCTGGTCGTCAACGACCTTTGCCACATAACCCGGGACGACCTTGCCAATGGCGCCGCGGCGTACATCGCCGGGAACGGTGGAAATGAAAATATGGAACATCTCCGTGGCGCCTATGCCGTCCAGCATGTCAATGCCGGTGGCTTCTTTCCAGAGCTGGCGTGTGGCGTCCGGCAAGGCCTCGCCAGCGCTCACGCAGATGCGCAGCGTTGGCGTGCCATGCGCTTTTGCAAAGGCGGCCATCTGCCTGTAAAAAGTCGGTGCGGTGTAGCAGATTGTTGCGCCGGTCTGGTTGATCAGTTTGACCATCGCCTCCGGCGTGTAGGCAATGGAGGGGAAATACACCGACGCGCCGGCCCACATGGGAAACAGCAGCAAACCTCCCAGGCCGAATGTAAACGCCAGCGGTGGTGAGCCCATCACGATGTCGTCCGGCGTCGCCCTGAGTACATGGCCCGGCCAGGCTTCACATGCCGCCAGCACGTCGCGGTGCGTATGCACGGCGGCTTTGGGTTTGCCTGTGGTGCCTGACGTGAACGCCATCAGGGCAACATCGTCGGCGGCTGTCAGGCAGGGTTTGAATGCCCCATCTTTCCGGGCAGCCAGAACTGCGAGTGACCCCGGCTCGTTCATCAGGTTGAAGGGCACGATGGTCTCAAGAATCTTGCTTTGACCTTTGGCAGTCTGCAACTCGTCCAGCAGCGTGGCGTCGCACAGGGCAAGTTGCGCTTGTGATTTTTCAATCACCTCGGCCAGCTCCTTGGCGCGCAGCAGGGGCATGGTCGCTACTGCAATCAGACCGGCCTTGACAACGCCAAGCCAGGCCAGTGCCATGCCCATGGAGTTGCCGCCGCGCAGCAGCACCCTGTTACCCGGCACCAGGCCGAAATCCTCGGTCAGGACTTGTGCGATGCGATTGATGCGTTCTGCCGCATCTTCATAGGTGAGGGTGATCTTGTCCGAGCGCAGGAACGGCCGGCCAGACAGTCCACGCGCGGTAACTTTGGCCAGCAGTACATCGACCAGGTTCGCCTGGTCCGCCACCTGCAGTCCCGGCAGGTCGTAGCGCATTTCCGCGCGCTGCTCCGCTGGGGGCAACCGGTCATGGACAAAGTGGTCAGCCTGGGCAGACAGGCCGGACGCTGGCAAAGTCTGGTTCATGATTGCAACACCGCCTTCCCGATGATGAGCTGTTGAACTTCTGTTGCGCCTTCGTAGATGCGCAGCGAACGGATGTCCCGGTACAGGCTTTCGACTTTTGTTCCGACCTTGACCCCCAGGCCGCCGTGCATCTGCAGTGCCATATCAATCACGCGTTGTGCGTTTTCGGTGGCCGTCATTTTGGCCATCGCGGCCTCGGCTGTGACTCGCACGCTGCTGCCCAGGCGCTCGCCTTCGTCACGCATCCAGGCGGCGCGGTAAGTCAGCAAGGCTGCGGCATCCACCAGCGCGGCCATCTCGCCGATTTTTGCCTGCGTGAGCTGGAAGTCCGCCAGCGTTTGCCCAAACATCTTCCGTTGCCTGGAGTAACTCACGGCCTCGGCCAGCGCGCGCCGGGCCATGCCCAGCGCCGCGCCGGCCACCGAGGCGCGGAAGATATCCAGCGTCTGCATGGCCAGTTTGAAGCCGCCGTTCAGGGTGCCCAGTTGCGTGTTGCCCGCCAGCTGGCAATTGCTGAACTTCAGCGTTGCCAGTGGGTGCGGTGCCATGACGGCAATGTGTTCGCTGCTGTCCAGGCCCTGGACATCGGCATCCACAATAAATGCCGTGATCCCTCGTGTTCCTGCCGCCGGGTCGGTCTTTGCAAAGGTGACGTAAAAATCGGCAATGCCGCCATTGCTGATCCAGGTCTTGCTGCCCTTGAGTGTCCATCCGTTTGCGGCCTGGCTGGCGGCGGTGCTCATGGCGCCTGCGTCTGAGCCTGCATCGGGTTCGCTTAGCGCAAATGCAGCGATTTTTTCTCCGCTGGCCACCATCGGCAAGTAGGCCGCTTGCTGTTCGGCCGTACCGGCCAGAGTGATCGCGCCGCTACCCAGGCCCTGCATCGCAAATGCAAAATCGGCCAGTGGGGAGTGAAAGGCCAGCGCTTCGCGCAGGATGACCAGCGCCCGGGAGTCGAGTTTTTCCAGTGCGCCGCCAAGTGCGCCGTCCTTGCCGGCGGGCACGCAGTAGCGCAACCACTGGTTGTCACCGAGCAGGCGGACCCACTCCCGGCAGGCCCTGCGGTCATCGCTTTCGTCTATGTGCTGCTCGGGAATCCAGTCGGCCAGTCGCTGGCCCAGGTCGCGGTGAACGCTGTCGAAAAAGGGCAGCGCAAGGTGGGTGGTGCTGGGCTTCATACGCTTAATCACCCAGGAAAACGGGTTTTTGCTTTGCGGCAAATGCCTCGTATGCGCGTGTGAAATCCCTGGTCTGCATGCAGATCGCCTGGGCCTGCGCTTCGGCCTCAATGGCCTGGTCCAGCGTCATGGCCCATTCCTGGTGCAACATGGTTTTGGTCATGCCGTGCGCAAAGGTCGGGCCGCTGGCCAGCTCGTGTGCCAGTTTTTGTGCCTGGTTCAGCAGCTCTGCAGGTTCATGCAGGGCGTTGAAAAATCCCCATTGCAAACCTTCCTGCGCATTCATCGCGCGGCCGGTAAACAGCAGTTCGGATGCACGCCCCTGGCCAATCAGCCGGGGCAGCAGTGCGCAGGCACCCATGTCGGCGCCGGCCAGGCCCACACGCGTGAACAGGAAAGCCGTTTTGGCCTGCGCCGTGCCCAGCCGCATGTCTGCGGCGAGCGCCATCATGGCGCCTGCACCGGCGCAAATGCCGTCTATCGCCGCGATGATGGGTTGCGGGCACAGGCGCATGGACTTGATCAGGTCGCCTGTCATGCGTGTGAACTCCAGCAGTTCGGGCATGGTCATTTTGGTGAGCGGGCCTATGATTTCATGTACGTCCCCGCCTGAACAGAAGTTGCCGCCGGCGCCAGTCAGCACGACTGTTTTTACATCGGTGGCGGTGTTCAGTGCGCGAAACAGGTCGCGCAGTTCGGCATACGAGTCAAAGGTCAACGGGTTTTTGCGTTCGGGCCGGTTCAGGGTCAGCGTGGCGACACCGGCGTCAAAAGCGTAGGCGAAATGTTTGGCCTGGTAGCTGGCCAGCGCATCAAATTGCGCGCGCATGGGGTTTGACTGGCCTATGTAGTGCTTCATGGGGTTTCCGTCTTTTCCTGTTGGTTTGCGTTGTGGTGTTGCTTGACCTTGCCCAGCAGCTTGTGCAGCGACTCGACTTCGCGTTGTGATAACGATTCAAAGGCTGCAACAATCCAGGCTTCGTGCTGGCGTGCCATCTCATCAAATACCTTGCGCCCCCGAGCAGTCAGGCGTACGCGATAGGCCCGACGGTCGCCTTCAACACTCACGCGCTCCACCAGGCCTTCGGTTACCAGCTGGTCGGTGACGCCGGTAACGTTGCCGCCGGTCACCATCATGCGGCGCGACAGCTCGTTCATCTTCAGGCCTTCGGGGTTGCGTTCCAGCTGGGCCATCAGGTCGAAACGCGGCAGCGTGGTGTCGAACTGTTCCCGTAAATGGGTACGTACCTGCTTTTCCACCAGTTGGGTGCAGGTCAGCATGCGCAGCCAGAGCCGCAGGGCTTCCGGGTGTTCGCTGTGGCCTCGCGCTTCCATATCCATGGCGTACTCCTTTTTGCTTGTTATTTGGTTGCTATTTATTTGATAGCTGCTTGCGCGCTGTCCATGGCGGCCAGGAGCTCTTTTTGCTTTGAAATCTCGCGGTAGAGCTGGTCCCGGCCGCTTAAATAGGGTTGCGGCCAGTCCACATGCCGGCTTTGCAGTTTTGCGGCTTCATGCAAGGTCCAGGCCGGGTCAGCCAGGTGTGGGCGTGCGATTGCACACAGGTCGGCGCGGCCTGCGGCAATGATGCTGTTGACATGGTCCACTTCAGAGATGGCGCCCACGGCGATGGTCTGTATGCCCACTTCGTTGCGGATGCGGTCCGCGAAAGGTGTCTGGTACATGCGGCCATACACCGGTTTGGCTGCGCGTGTGGTCTGTCCTGACGACACGTCGATGAAGTCGCAACCCGCTGCCTTGAACAGGCGCGCCATTTCAACTGCATCGTCTGCCGTGTTGCCGCCTGGCGCCCAGTCGTGCGCCGAGATGCGCACGCTCATGGGAAGGTGGGCCGGCCATACGGCGCGCATGGCGCTGAAGACCTCCAGCGGATAGCGGCAGCGGTTTTCCAGGCTGCCGCCATATTCGTCGGTGCGCAGGTTGGTCAGCGGTGTGATAAAGCTCGACAGCAGGTAGCCGTGCGCGCAGTGCAGTTCCAGCCAGTCAAAACCTGCCTCCGCCGCATAACGCGTGGACCGCACGAACTCCGCCTTGATGTTGTCCATGTCCTGCCGAGTCATGGCTTGCGGTATCTGGTTGGTCGGCCCGTAAGCCACCGCGCTGGCGGCCATCAATGGCCAGTTGCCTGCGAGCAGTGGTTCGTCGGGGTCTTCCCAGCCGACCTGGGTTGAACCCTTGGGGCCGCTGTGGCCAAGCTGCATGCCGATCTTTGCGCCCGCGCCCGAGGCGTGGACAAAATCAACAATGCGCTGGAAGGCTGTCATCTGCGTTTTATTCCAGAGGCCCGGGCAGCCTGGGGTGATGCGGCCCTCGGGGCAGGGCGATGTCATCTCGACAAAAACCATGGCAGCGCCGCCCAGGGCACGGGCACCGAGGTGCACCAGGTGAAAGTCCTGGGGCATGCCGTCTATGGCGCTATAGGTGGCCATGGGTGACACAACAATGCGGTTTTTCAGCTGGAGATCGCGCACCTTTAAGGGCAGCAACATGGGCGGCGGTGCGGGTTTGCTGTCAGCCTGTTTGGCCAGCCAGTGTTCGTAACCCTGCAGCCACGACGCGTCACGCACGCGCAGGTTCTCGTGGCTGATGCGCTGCGAGCGGGTCAACAGCGAATAAAAAAACTGTTCGGCCTCCATGCCGCTGTAGCGATCCACGTTTTCAAACCACTCGGTGGAGTTGCGTGCCGCGTTCTGGATTTTCAGCACTTCCACCGAGCGCACGGCTTCATAGGCCTGGAGCGCTTCGTCGGCATCGGTGTTCTGTGCAAAGCAGCGTGACAGTTCAATCGCGTCTTCGAGCGCCAGTTTGGTGCCGCTGCCAATCGAAAAGTGCGCTGTGTGGGCGGCATCGCCCATGAGCACAATCGGTACCTGCCTGCCGCCAATCGACTCGTGGTGCACCCAGCGCTCACACACCACACGCGGAAAGCGTATCCAGATCGCCGAGCCGCGCACATGCGTGGCGTTGTTCATGAGGGCATTGCCGTCCAGGTACTTGGCAAACAGCTTCTCGCAAAAGGCAATGCCGTCTTCCTGGCTCATCTGGTCCAGCCCGTGGGCCTTCCACACGGCTTCCGGTGTTTCGACAATAAAGGTTGACGTGTTGTCGTCAAACTTGTAGGCATGTGCGGCAAACCAGCCGTGCTCCGTCTGCTCGAAAGCAAAGGTAAAAGCATCGAATGTCTTGTGCGTGCCCAGCCAGACAAACCGGCAGGCGCGCAGCTCGACATCGGGTTTGAAGGTGTCGGCGTAACGGTTGCGGATGCGGCTGTTCAGCCCATCGCTGGCGATGACCAGGTCGGCCTGGTACTTCGCTGCAATCGCCTGGTCGTCCTGCACATCGGTTTCAAAGACCAGCTCGACGCCCAGTTCAATGCAGCGCTCCTGCAGGATGTTGAGCAGGCGCTTGCGGCCAATGCCGCAAAAACCGTGACCGCCGGAGCGCACGCTGCGCCCCTTGAAAAACACCTCGACATCGTCCCAGTGGTTAAACGCGTCGCCAATCAGCTGTGCGCTGACCGGGTCGGCGACACGCAGGTTGCCCAGCGTCTGGTCCGACAGCACCACGCCCCAGCCAAAAGTGTCAAATGGGCGGTTGCGCTCGACCACTGTGACCTCGTTCGCCGGGTTCTGCAGCTTCATGAGCAGAGCGAAATACAAACCTGCGGGACCACCGCCCAGACAAAGGATGCGCATGAGGTATGAACTCTCTGGATTAATCTGGCTTTAATTGTTTAGGTTTAAAGTATATTCGTCAAGCGGATTTTTACCAGAGGCCAGAAAAGGCTGTTTTGCGGGCTGGGCGGGAAGACGGTCGCGGCTGGCCGGCGACCGGGGCGTCAGGGGGCCTGGAAACCAGCAGACCGGTAAGTGAGCACCAGGGTGTTGCGGAACCCGCTTTCCGCCTGGTGGTCGTCGGCCGGGAGTATGGCCGTGGTTTCGTGAATCACCCGGGTGTCGTCGAGCAGCAGGGTAGTCAGGGGTTGTTGCATGACAAAACGCACGCCGTGCGGGCCGTGCGCGTCAAATACGCGGGTTTCACCGCCCTTGACGCCTTGCCGGGCCACCAGCATCACCACCACGAAGTTCACGCCGTCGCGGTGCGCGCCTTCCGGTGTGGGGCGTCCCACGCCGCCGGCGGTGTCAATCCGGAACTGGTGGGCTTCTATATACCAGCGCGGAACGGGCTGGACCTGCGCAAATAGTTTGCCGAATGCTGCCAGCAAGGCGGTCCAGGCGGGCGCATTGGCCACTGCGGGTTCCACGGGGTCAAACCAGCGCTCGAAGCCGCCATGCAGCGCGTTGTAGTCGGTGGGTTGCCAGTGCGCGCGGTGCGGCGTTTGCTCAATCGCGCCTGATGGCATGTCCTGAATAAAACAGGCGTGCCGGCGCTTGCGGTAGTGTCCGCCATCCTTGAGGTGGGCGTCCGGCGGCAGGTGGTTCCAGGAGTCGCTTAGGGCGTTCCAGTCCCCGGGCCAGCCCGGCATCGGGAGTTTGAGGGTCGCCGTCAGGTCGGCCGGGTAAAGCAGGCTCAGCCCGTCCTGGCTCAGTGCCTGGTCTGCTGGTTTTTGAACGGTCGCGATATTGAACATCGCCTTATTTTGCTTCAAGCGCGCAGCGGATCCCGCTGTGCAGAGCTGCTGGAGGTGTCCGGCCAGTCCCTTGGCGCTATATTTTTGATAGCTGGCTGCGCTTGTTTTTATTGGGCCAGAGGCCAAAAAGGCCAATGAAAATGGCCTGCTGGGCTCACAAACGGCATTTTTTGCCCTTTTTCTCCAGATTTTCCTGGGTCCGGGCGGTGCTACAGCTGGCCAGGCGCTTCGACTTCCGGGCGAAAACCGTCATGAATCGAGGAAGTTGCACTGTGAGTTTTTTCCGGATCGGGCAAGAAGAGGTGGATTCCCCTGCCTGCTTGCTGGATAGCTTTCGGGGATTTTTCTTAAAGTGGCCGCTGGAAAGGTGCCTGGGGCAGGTGCGTTCCTGTGACTTTTGCAGAAGCCGGGCATAGGGATTCCGAAGATGCAGATGTCCTGGGTGCGCTGGATCTGTTTTTACCCATTGGAGGCCCCAAGAACGTACTGGCTCACATTCGGGTGGTGCAAATAAGCTGCTTGAAGGCGATCCGGTTCCTGCAACCTAACCCTGATGCTTGATGCCTGAAAACAAATACCTTGCGCGAGCCCCTCTGCTTGATCCCCAGCAGCAGGTCAAAGGATACAAACTCGCATGGCAAAAAGCAGCCGCCGATGATGTGGCCAGCGAAGCCGACACGGCCCAGCTCCTGCAACTGGTCGCTGAACGTGTCGCTGCGGCTGAATTGGGTTTGCTATTTCTGGATGCAAGGCTTTCGGCCCTGTCCTCCGGGGCGTTGAACGCTTTGCCGCCCAAAACGACAGTACTGATGCTGCCTCAGGAAGACGTGGGCGATGCCGAAGCCCTGCCGCTGGCGGTCTCGTTGCGCGAACAGGGGTTTGGCCTGGCGCTGTGCGGCGCGGACCCGGCCTGCATGAGCGCCGAGGAGGCGCCACTTTCTTTCCTGACGCATTTTGAGGTTTCCCTGGCGCAGCCGGGACTGCCTGAATTGATAAGCCAGGCCAAATATGCGAAGCCGCCGTTTTCCCTGTTGGTGCAGGGCATTCCGGACTGGCAGGCATTTGACGCCTGTGCCGCCCTGGGACTGAACGGATTTTTTGGAAATCTTTGTCTGGTGCCCCGCAAGCCCGGCCAGGTGAAAGCCATGAGCCCGCAAACGGTGCTGCTTTTGCAGTTGATGCAAATGGTTCAGGAAAACGTCGATATCCGCCATCTGGAAAAGGTACTGAAACGCGATCCCGCGCTTTCATACAAGCTGTTTCGGTACATCAATTCCGCCAGCTTCGGCATTGAGGTGGAAATACAGTCGCTACGCCATGCAGTGGCCATGCTGGGTTACAAGCCCTTGTTCCGCTGGCTCTCGGTGCTGCTGGCGCTGACCAGCACGGAAGGATTCTCTCCGGCGCTGCTACAGGCGGCAATTGTCCGCGGGCGATTCGCCGAATTGCTGGGCCAGGGACTGCTGTCCAAAGGCGAGGCCGAAAACCTGTTTGTAGTAGGCATGTTTTCTCTGCTGGACCAATTGCTGGGTGTCCCGATTCAGGAGGTGTTCAAGCAGATACTGTTGCCGGATGCGATAGCGCAGGCCCTGCTGACGCGGGGGGGGGTGTACGGGCCTTTCCTGTCCCTGGCCGAGGCGTGCGAACAGCCGCACGATGGCGCATCAAAGTTCGCAGACGCCCTGTTCATGACAAGTACACGCGTGAACCAGGCGCATCTGTCAGCGCTTGCGTGGGCGCAGAACCTCAAGCTCTGAGCCGGCATTTCCCGCCGACTGCCCGAGCCTCGTGCTGGCCGGGAATGCCAAAAGGAAGAGGCCTTTTCGAACGTTTTTCAATGTATGGCAAGAGGCCTGGGCTGTGTACATTGAAGCGTGTGTCTCCGCATGGCACACGATGTGCCGATGAAAAACCTAACCAATCACCTGCTGCAATGAAATTCGTGCCTTTCGTCTTGAACGTGAGTGTTTCGGCTGACTGCGTGCGATGACATAAAAGCGTATGAATACAACACCGCATACCGCTGCGGCCACTATGGTGGGTCCGGACTTTCTGCTCACTGACCATGATTTTTCGAGGATATGCACGCTGATACATGAGCGTGCAGGCATAGCGTTGGGGGCGCAAAAACGGCAAATGGTGTACAGCCGCCTGGCCCGGCGTTTGCGGGATCTCGGAATGAAAGAGTTTTCCGCCTATCTGGGGTTTCTGGAGGCGGACCCGAAGGGTGACGAGTGGCAGTTGTTTACCAATGCGCTCACCACCAACCTGACGGCGTTTTTCCGCGAGGCGCACCATTTTCCCGTGCTGGCGGAGCATGTCCGGAGATGTCCCCAGCCTGTGACGGTCTGGTGCTCTGCGGCATCCACAGGGGAAGAGCCGTACTCGATTGCGATGACATTGATCGAGGCGCTGGGTAGCCGCGCCAGCACTGCCAGTGTGATCGCTACCGATATAGATACGCAGGTGCTTGCCAAGGGCGAGGCCGGCATTTTTACGATGGAGCAGGTCAGCAAGCTGCCGGTCGAGCGCCTCAAGCGGTTTTTCCTGAAAGGCTCCGGCGCGCTGGCCGGCAAGGTGCGCATACGCCCTGAAGTAGCGGCCATGGTCCGGTTTGAGCAACTCAACCTGCTGGCGTCAAGGTGGGCGCTACAGGATTCGTTTGACGCCATTTTTTGCCGCAATGTGATGATTTATTTCGACAAGCCGACGCAGGCAAAAATACTGCAGCGCTTTGCACCGATGATGAAACCGCATGGCTTGCTGTTTGCCGGGCATTCCGAGAACTTTTCATTTGCCAATCAGACCTTCCGCTTGCGAGGCCAGACTGTTTATGAATTGACGTCCGTTCGGGAAAAGGCGTCTGCATGATCGCCGCGGATATGGAGTCGGTTGCCAGCCACCATTATTTTGACCGTGAGTTTGGGGTGGAGGCCGTGAAGTTGCTGCCCGGCGAGTATTACGTCACGTCCAGGGACATGGTCCTGACCACGGTGCTGGGTTCCTGCGTTTCAGCCTGTGTTCGTGACAATACGGCGGGCATAGGCGGCATGAACCATTTCATGCTTCCCGAAGACATGAATCCGGCCTCGCGGGATACGGCCGTCGCGATGCGCTACGGCGCGTATGCCATGGAAATGCTGCTCAATGAATTGTTCCGGGGCGGCGCCAGGCGCGAGCGGCTTGAGGCCAAAGTGTTTGGTGGCGGTGCTGTACTGGCCAACATGACACTGCTCAATATCGGCGAGCGTAATGCCGATTTTGTGCTGCGTTATCTGCAAATGGAGCAGGTCAGGATTGCCGCCCAGGACTTGCGCGGCAGCCTGCCTCGCCGTATCAATTATTTTCCGGTAAGCGGCAGGGTCACCGTGCGAAAGCTGAGGCAAAAAGATGATGCCTTGCAGGTACAGGGCGAAGAGCAGGCGCTGGCACAGGCGCTGCTGAAGCAGCGTGGCCGCAACAAGGTGGAGCTCTTCGATACCGGTGTACTTCGCGGCGGCGCTGTCAAGAATGGTTGGACTTTATGAGCCTCAAAAAAATCAAGGTGCTGTGCGTGGACGACTCGGCGTTGATACGCAGCCTGATGACCGAGATCATCAATAGCCAGCCCGACATGACCGTGGTGGCGACAGCCTCGGACCCCCTGGTCGCACGCGACCTCGTCAAGCAGCATAACCCCGACGTGATGACGCTGGACGTTGAAATGCCCCGCATGGACGGCCTTGAGTTTCTTGAAAAACTGATGCGCCTGAGGCCCATGCCGGTCGTGATGGTTTCTTCGCTGACCGAGCGCGGATCGGAGGCGGCGTTGCGCGCCCTGGAGCTGGGTGCTATCGACTTTGTTACCAAGCCTCGCCTGGGCATACGTGATGGCCTGCTCTCCTATACAGACCTGATTGCCGGGAAAATCCGTATCGCTGCCGCTGCCCGGCTTTTGCCAGCAAAACGTCCGGCCTCCGGCGTGGGTGCGCCGGCTGTTGTGGATGCGCCCATGCTTCGCAGTCCGCTGCTGAGTACGGAGAAACTCATCATTATTGGGGCGTCTACTGGTGGCACCGAAGCCATCCGGGAGGTATTGCAGCCATTGCCGCCTGACAGTCCCGGCATCCTGATCGCGCAGCACATGCCGGCAGGTTTCACCCATTCGTTTGCGCAACGGCTTAACGGCCTTTGCCGCATCGTCGTGTCGGAGGCGGTGCATGGGGAACGGATATTGCCGGGACATGCGTACATCGCGCCTGGCGGGTTTCATTTGTCACTGACGCGCAGCGGTGCAAATTATGTTGCGCACGTCGACCAGGAGGCGCCCGTGAACCGGCATCGCCCCTCCATCGACGTGTTGTTTGACTCCGCCGCCAAGCACGCCGGAAAAAACGCCATCGGGGTCATCCTCACGGGCATGGGGCGCGATGGCGCGGAGGGCCTGTTGCGCATGCGTCAGGCCGGTGCGCATACGCTGGCCCAGGATGAGGCCAGCTGCGTGGTGTTCGGCATGCCGCGTGAAGCGATTGCGATTGGTGGCGCGAGTGAGGTGGCCCCCTTGCCTGAGATCAGCCAGCGTGTAATGGCGCACCTGACTTCGTTTGGCGAGCGGGCCAATCGTGTCTAGCGGCGGCTTAGTTGCCTGGGCCTGAAACACATCTCTTGACTGCTTGTGTAATTAGTGAAATTTTGGAGTGAACGTGATAGACAAAAACATCAAAATTCTGGTCGTGGACGACTTTCCGACCATGCGCCGCATTGTCCGCAATCTGCTCAAGGAGCTGGAGTTTGTCAATGTGGACGAAGCCGAGGACGGTGCCGCTGGCCTGGAGAAGCTGAAGGGTGGCAGCTATGGTTTTGTTGTATCGGACTGGAACATGCCCAATATGGACGGTTTGGCCATGTTGCAGGCTATTCGCGCTGACCCCTCCATGGCCAAATTGCCGGTGTTGATGGTGACAGCCGAGGCCAAGAAGGAAAACATCATTGCGGCCGCTCAGGCGGGCGCCAATGGTTACGTTGTCAAGCCCTTCACTGCCGTGACGCTGGAAGAAAAGATCACAAAGATTTTCGAAAAGATCGCGAAAGAGGGGGCTTGAAATGACCCAGGAAGCACCTTCCAATGCCGTCGCCGGCGATTCGGCCGAGCAACTGATTAACCGCATTGGCCAGCTGACGCGCCAGATGCGGGAGGGCATACGTGAACTGGGCCTGGACAAAAGTATTGCCAGGGCGGCCGAGGCCATTCCCAATGCCCGTGACCGATTAAGTTATGTGGCCCAGATGACCGAGCGTGCGGCTGAGCGGGCGCTGAATGCCGTGGATGTCGCACAACCTATACAGGACCAGCTTTCCAGGCAGGCCAGCGGGTTGAGCCAGCGGTGGGATGTGTGGTTTGCCAGTCCGCTGGAGCTGGATGAGGCGCGTGAGCTTGTGCTGGATACGCGGACCTATTTGTCCGACGTGCCAAAGCAAGTGAGCGCGACCAATGCCCAGTTGATGGAAATCATGATGGCGCAGGACTTCCAGGACCTGACCGGGCAAGTCATCAAGAAGATGATGGACGTCATCAAGGACATGGAAACTCATCTTCTGCAATTGCTGATCGACAATGCGCCGCCGGAAAAACGTCAGGAGGCAAGCCAGAGCCTGCTGAATGGTCCGCAAACCAAGCAAGGCAACAAGGACGCGGTAGATGACCAGGAGCAGGTTGATGACCTGCTCGCCAGCCTCGGTTTTTAAGGGCGCTCAGGCTCTCTAATTGACCAAGGAACAGGTCTATCGGCGGCCTGTTTGGCCTATCAGTACAAGGCCCTTTCCTCAATAATCTTCGAGAGTTGGCACTTTGTGCCTTGAGTCCCGGAGCATTAATGGCGGAAGAAAGCGATCTCGAAAAAACCGAACCTGCCTCACCCAGGCGCCTCGAGAAGGCGCGTGAGGAAGGGCAGGTTGCACGATCGCGCGAGTTGGTGACCTTTGTGATGCTGACAACCGGGATGAGCGGGCTGTGGATCATGGGGGACATGATCGGCGGCCATTTCGATAGCGCCTTGCGCAATGGCCTGCAGTTCGACCGGGCTTCCGCGTTTGATCCTTCTTACATGATGGTGCTGGCCGGTACGGCCGTACTCCACGCCTTGCAGGCCTTGATGCCGCTGCTGGCGATGATGCTGGTGGCAGCGCTGGTCGCGCCCATGATGCTGGGCGGCTGGCTGTTCTCGACCCAGTCACTGGCTCCCAATTTTTCCAAGATGAACCCTGTCGCCGGAATCGGCCGCATGTTTTCAGCCAATGCGCTGGCCGAACTGGTCAAGACGATTGTGAAGTCCCTGCTGGTGGGGGGCATCGCCTGGTGGGTTATCTCCGGCAATCTGGAGGTCATCATGGCGCTGATGAGCGAGCCGGTACGAGCCGCGCTGCCGCATACCCTGAAGGTGGTGGCCATGAGCTGCGCACTGATCGTGGCGTCGCTGTTGCTGGTGGTTGCGATTGATGTGCCGTACCAGTTGTGGAGTCACTTCCGCAAGCTGCGGATGTCCCGGGAGGACTTGAAGAACGAGCACAAGGAAAGTGATGGCGACCCGCAGGTCAAGGCCCAGATCAGGCGCCAGCAGCAACAGATGGCCAAGCGCCGGATGATGGCGGAAGTTCCGAAGGCGGACATCATAGTTACCAATCCGACCCACTTCGCGGTCGCACTCAAATACAGCGACAAGGACATGCGGGCTCCGCGTGTTGTCGCCAAGGGTACCGACCTGGTGGCCTTGCGCATCCGCACCCTGGCGGAAGAAAACAGGATCCCGGTTCTGGAAGCGCCGCCGCTGACGCGTGCGCTGTACCGCCACACCAAACTGGGTTCCGAGATACCGGTCGCCTTGTATGCGGCCGTGGCCGAGGTGCTGGCGTGGGCTTACCAGTTGCACCGCCAGAGCGCAGAAGGGGGCATCGTGCCGCCTGCGCCAAAAAACCTGCCTGTTCCTGAAACACTGGATCCCCTGGGAAGTACTGCATGACAGCGTTGAATACATTGATGCGACTTCCCAAGCTGATGATGGCTGGCAGCAACGGCAAGGGCCTTGTGGGTCCTATCCTGATCATCCTGATTCTCAGCATGATGGTCCTGCCGCTGCCACCGTTTTTGCTGGACCTGCTTTTCACCTTCAATATCGCGCTGTCCATCATGGTGCTGCTGGTCAGCATGTACACCATGAAGGCGCTGGATTTTGCGGCTTTTCCCGCGGTGCTGTTGTTCACCACCCTGCTCAGGCTTTCGCTGAATGTGGCGTCCACCCGGGTTGTGCTCATGGAGGGGCATACGGGCCCGGATGCAGCGGGCAAAGTGATCGAAGCGTTTGGCCACTTCCTGGTCGGCGGAAATTTTGCGGTGGGTGTGATGGTATTCATCATTTTGGTGGTCATCAACTTCATGGTGATTACCAAGGGTGCCGGCCGTATTGCGGAAGTCGGCGCCCGCTTCACGCTGGATGCCATGCCGGGCAAGCAGATGGCGATTGACGCGGATCTGAATGCCGGCCTGATTGGCGAAGATGTGGCCCGAAAACGCCGGGCTGAAGTGGCTCAGGAGGCGGATTTCTACGGCTCGATGGACGGTGCCAGCAAATTCGTACGCGGCGATGCTGTTGCGGGCCTGCTGATTCTGGTGATCAACATCATTGGCGGCCTGATCGTCGGCGTTGCCCAGCATGGCCTGGATTTTTCGACCGCCGCCACGACCTACACCCTGCTTGCCATCGGTGACGGCCTGGTTGCACAAATTCCTGCGCTGGTGATTTCAACGGCGGCCGGTGTGATCGTGTCCCGGGTGACGACGGATGAGGATGTCGGGGGACAACTGACCGGGCAGCTGTTCGCCAATCCACAGGTGCTGTTTCTCACAGCTGGTGTTATTGGCATGATGGGTTTGATTCCGGGGATGCCGAACCTGGCGTTTCTGATCATTGCGGGCGGCCTGATCTGGTTCGGCCGGCGGGTGATGCAACGTGCAGCCAGCAGTGCCGGCGCTGCGGCAGAGACCCCGGCCCCGCAGGTCGCGGCTGAATTGCAGGAGGCCACCTGGGACGATGTGGCGCTGGTCGATCCGTTGGGACTGGAAGTCGGCTACAGGCTGATCTCTCTGGTGGACAAGGCGCAGAACGGGGAGCTGTTGGGGCGCATCAAGAGCATTCGCAAAAAATTCGCCCAGGACATCGGCTTTTTGGTGCCTGTGGTCCACATTCGTGACAACCTCGAGATCAAGCCAAACGCCTATGTGGTCAAACTCAAAGGTGTGCAAATTGGGCAGGGTGAGGCGTCGCCGGGGCAATGGATGGCAATCAATCCGGGGCAGGTCAGTGCGCCATTGCCCGGTACACAAACCCGGGACCCGGCGTTCGGCCTGCCGGCAGTCTGGATTGATGGCAGCTTGCGCGAACAGGCACAGATATACGGTTACACGGTGGTGGATGCAAGCACGGTGGTGGCAACGCACCTGAACCACCTGATACATGCGCATGCGGCAGAACTTCTGGGGCGCCAGGAGGTTCAGCAATTGCTGGACCGGATCGGCAAGGAGTCGCCCATGCTGGTTCAGGACCTGGTTCCCAAGACCCTGTCCTTGACGACCGTGCAGAAGGTCTTGCAAAACCTTCTTGATGAGAGTGTTCCTATCCGTGACATGCGCACGATTCTGGATGTGCTTGTCGAGCATGCCTCCACGGTGAGCGACACCACGGAACTGACCTCGCTGATCCGGCTGGCCCTGGGGCGCGCCATCAGCCAGCAGATTTACCCAGGCAATGAAGAGCTTCAGGTCATAGGTCTTGACGGTTCGCTGGACCGCGTGCTGCTGCAGGCGCTGACCAGCAGCGGCGGACTTGAGCCTGGCCTGGCCGACAGTCTTCTGCGTGAGACCCAATCGGCCATGGCCAGGCAGGCGCAACTGGGACTGGCTCCGGTGCTGGTTGTGCAACACCCGTTGCGCGTCTTGCTGGCCCGTTTTCTGCGGCGCAGCCTGCCGCAACTCAAGGTACTTTCTCACGCTGAAATTCCTGACACGCGCACCATCAAAGTCACTGCCACCATCGGAGGAAAAGCTTGAACACGCATACGGAATCTGACGCGGTTACCTGCAGGATCGTCGCACCATCCAGCCGGCAGGCGCTTCGCCTTCTTCGGGAGCGACTGGGTCCCGACGCCATTGTCCTGTCCAACAAGGTCATCGCCGAGGGTGTAGAAATTGTCGCGACCCTGGACGAGGCTGTTGCGGATGCTCCGGACCTATCCGTGCATGCCGATGTTGCTGCCGCTATGCCCGCGCCATCCGGGCAGGCTCTGCCCGAGGCCGCTCACCCTGTTGCAAGTGCCCCGGAGCCACAAGCGGCGTTAACGCCACAAGCAGCCGTCGATAGTGGCAGTGTCCTGCATGAAATCCATTCCATGAGGGGGATGATTGAAGAACAACTGGCCGGCATTCGCTGGAATGAGGCGCAAAGAAGGGATCCTCTGAGAGGCCAGCTGCTACGGACGTTGCTGGGCGCCGGCTTCAGTGCCCGCCTGGCCAAAGACCTGCTGGCAAACCTGCCTACGGGCCAGAACTATGCCGATGGCATGCGTTACCTCAAGGCGGCGATGGCGCAGCAGATGCCCATGCTGGAGGACGAGGATGCCCTCATGAATGAGGGTGGGATTTATGCGCTGATGGGGCCAACGGGGGTTGGTAAGACCACGACAACGGCCAAGCTGGCCGCACGCTGTGTGATGCGCTTCGGACCAGAAAAACTGGCGCTGGTCACTACCGACAGTTACCGTATCGGCGCTTACGAGCAGTTGCGCATTTACGGCCAGATACTTGGTGTGTCGGTGCACGCCGTGAAGGATGCGGTGGATCTTGAGCTGGTGCTCTCGGACCTCAAGGACAAGCACATGGTGCTGATTGATACCGTAGGCATGAGTCAGCGGGATCGCGCGGTGTCGGACCAGATCGCCATGCTGTGCGGTGCCAGCCGGCCGGTCAAACGCCTGCTGTTGCTTAACGCCGCCAGCCATGGCGACACGCTTAACGAAGTGGTGCAAGCCTACCGGGACGGTGTATCCGGAGCCGGCGGCACGGCATTGTCCGGCTGCATTTTTACCAAGGTTGACGAGGCCACACATCCCGGTGCATTGATAGATACGGTTATCCGTCACCAGTTGCCCGTGCACTACATTTCCAGCGGGCAGAAAGTACCAGAGCATCTGATGCTGGGTGATCGCAATGTACTGATCGACAGCGTTTTTCAAGCTAAAAGCAAAAGCTCCCTGTTTGTGCCCGGCGAGGCCGACCTTGCTGAAGAAACGGCTGTTTCCAGAAAAGGTGCGGAGCTGGCCGCGGCCGAAGCCGTCAGCGAACGCCTGCGATCGCAATGCCAGCAACTGATACGGACCCTGGCCCACAACGCACAGGAGTTGACCTCGAATGCCGCCGCACTTGCCGGCGGCCAGATCGGGTTTGACGACACCCGCCTGCTCTGGCGCACACTTGCTGACGAGCGGGCCGGCAAGGATGCTATTGAGCAAATGCTTGCATCACAGGTGAGCGCAGATATAAAGACCCACTGCAGCGACCATCTGCTGGTGGCTGCGGGCGAGGTTCGCCCGACACTGGATGCCGGCGCCGATTCAGCCATGACAGTCGGCGTCCTGCTGTCGGATCGCACTGGCCAGCCTTTCGCCGCGGTGCCTCAGCACGAGATGGGCGGTTCACTGATTCCGGGCATGCCTATGCCCGGGTGGTTGCGTCCAGCAAGCTGTGCCGATAGATCCCCGGTTCACCTCCTTGCCCACCTGCCTGCATACGGTGTGATCCAGGCCTTGCACGCCACTGGCGTCCACTGGGCTGCGAGCGCGGCCGCTGCGCTTCGCGTGCTTGTCCCTGGAGACGAAGCGCCGAAAACCTTGCTCAAGCTTGCTGCGGCGCTGTCCTTCAGCGGCGTGGAGCCGGTTTTGTACAAAAAGAAGACCGCGTTGTTGTCGGTGGCCGAAATGACGGTTGCCCTGTGCGTTGACTCAAAATTCAACGGCACCGGAGGTGGGCTGGTCTCTTCGCCGTTGCGTTGCGTCGTGACTCGCCTGGTTGACATCGATACGGGAAAGGTATTGCGGCTCGGGTATCTGCTCGCCAGCCCTGAAGTAAAGGCAACCGCGTTGCAGATGGCGCAATGGCCGGCCTGGCGGGCCACTGCTGATGCGTACTTCAAGCTCCTCGGCCAAAACCTCCAGCAGCTTGGTGATGTAAGTGCTTTCGGGGAGCTCGCTCCGTCCAAACGCTTGCTGGTGGCTGGTCAGGCGTCAACCACGATATTCAGGCTTCAACAGGCTAAAGGTACCTGGCCAGAAACGGCGCGCAAGGTCCTGGCTCAATTGGCCGGACGTTCTGTTCGTGCTGATAGGGCAATTCCCGGCACAGCTCTTTTTGAAGGCTTGGGGAAACTCTTTGTGCTTCTGGATGCGATGGACACCGGGGATGCGGCGGTACCGGTTTCGTCCGGCGCTGCATCGGTGCAGGGTTAGGTTATTCAGAATGCGAAAAGTAGTTGGTGATCAGGCCGATGGCCTGCGGCGGCTGATGTCCAGCAGCCCCGGAAGGCTGGTCGCACTGGTGGGGTGTGAGCCTGCCGTATGCATTGCTGACGTCGCCTCAAACCTGCGAGCTGCGCTTGTGTTGCAGGGGCGTGAGGTGCATTTGCTGGACGAACACCAGGAAGTGAATCAGGCGCGCTGTCGTTCGCATGAGCACCTGACATTGATCAATGCCGTACTTAATGGGGATGGCGCGCTGTCTGCTGCGGCAGCAAAAGCCGATGATGTTCTTGTGGTTCTGCAGGCCAATGCCGCGTCCATCATGCAGGCTTATGCCTGCATCAAGAGACTGCACTATGCACATGCCTTGCAGCGGGTTCGTGTCATGGTCAACCAGACCGCAGATGCGGTTGCGGCGAAACGGGTTTTGGCCAATCTGGCGGACACCGGTAGCCGCTACCTTGCGGTGGCGCTGGAGCCTGCCGGCTGGGTAAGGGCCGATCCATTGGTGCTTCAGGCGCAACGGCTGAACCTGACGGTGGTTGAAGCATTTCAGAGCAGTCCAGCCGCAAGCGATTTTCGCCAGCTGGCCGCTGACCTGTTGCACTGGCCCCATAAGCCATCGGCTGGCAGATCACTGCCGTTGCAGCCCGGCATCGCTACCCGTCAGGAAGCCCATCCTGTAGCGGGGATGCACTGATGCATCTGACAAACGCTGAGTGATCGATCGCCAAGAAAACGGGAACCTTTTCAATGTACACATCACAGGGAAAAATCACCAGCTCCGGCTCGTCGGACTTGCTGACGCAGTATGCGCCGCTGGTACGTCGCCTGGCCTTGCAGTTGATCGCAAAGCTGCCTGCCAGTGTTGATATGGATGACCTGATTCAGGCCGGCATGCTGGGCCTGCTGGATGCCGCCAAACGCTATCAGGACGACCAGGGGGCCAAGTTCGAAACGTACGCCAGTCAGCGTATTCGCGGCGCAATGCTGGATGAGCTGCGTGCCAATGACTGGGTGTCGCGTGGTTTGCGGCAGTCTTCGCGCAGTGTTGCGGCGGCGGTCCAGGTTCAGGAGCAAAGGCTGGGGCGCGCACCTACGGAGGGAGAAATAGCCGGTGAATTGCAGTTGCCGCTGGAGGCATATCAACAGCTGCTTCAGGAAATTCACGGGTGCCAGTTGGTCTATTACGAGGACTTCGATCGCAGTGACCAGGAAAACAGTTTTCTTGACCAGCAAGCAAGGGGGGCAAATGGCGATCGCCGTGATATCAGCGATCCGCTGAGCCAGTTGCTCGAAAGCGGTTTGCGGCATCGCCTGGTACAGGCGATCGAGGCGATTCCGGAGCGTGAACGCCTGCTCCTTAGTCTGTATTACGAGCAGGAACTGAACCTGCGTGAAATTGGCGCTGTAATGGAGGTCAGCCAGTCACGTGTTTGCCAGTTGCACAGCCAGGTGATCAGCCGTTTGCGCGGGATTCTGGCCGAGATACTGTAGCTCGTAAACGGGGATGGGCCTGCCTGCGCAGGCGGAAATGCCTGAGCGGGGGCATGATTGCCCCCGGGTGGGTGCTTACCCCAGGGCGAGGCTGTTGCCGCTGTTGCTTCCGGTGTGGTGAGCGCCATTCGCCCCGTACAGCGGTTGACCGCCCGCGTGCAGGAAGCTGATGGCCTGCCGGGTGAAATCCAGGTGCGTGTGGATCATTACGCCATTGCGGTAGTTGTGCTCGTGGGCCAGCGCTGCGCGCGTCAGTAACTTATTCCAGGTGTCTTGCAGCAACTTTCCGCCAGCGTTTGCAGCAGCCTCTGCGCCGTTGCGGTCCGCCGTATATCCGAGTTTTACCAGCTCGATTTCGCGTTGGCGGCTAAAGAGTGCGATCTGGTCTGCGAGTTGCGCCTTGCGCTCGGTCAGTCCTGGCAGGCAGGCGAAGTTACCCTGGGTCATGGCACTTGCTTCCTGATCCAGCAACTCGAGGAATTCCCCAATGGCCGCGCATTCCCGGGTCAGGTGATTCAGCAATAACTGGCTCATGGCGTATTTTTGTTTTTCAGCAAGTCATGCACGGTGGCCAGCAGGCCGTCCGCGATTTTTTCGGCATTCACCTGGTAGTGGCCGGCGCTGATGCTTTCCCGAATACGCGCCACACGTGCGGCATCAAAGTCACCATTGGTAGAGGGCAGCAAGGGCGTAGGCGTGGCCGGCCGGGCCGCCTGGGCGGTTTCCGCTGCCATGGCCGCTGCGCCGGCCTTCGCTGGTGCCGTGGCGGACGTACCCGCCAGGCTCTTCAGAAATGTAACGTTTTGATCGATCTTCATGGTGTTTCCTCGGGGAGCTCTCTCCCATATAACGGTTGCTCAGTACAGAACTTTAGGAAAGAACCCAAAAACTGCCGGGTAAATCAGTTCGACCGCTCGACGATGCCGTCTGGGCGAAGGACGCCGCTCAATAATTGCCCACCCTGGATTTTGACCTGAACAAGCGAACCCGCTGCGGCATCCGTCATGGCTCTTCCCTCGGTGCTCACCACAAAACCAGCGCCCTGCGTGACAACCTTGATGTTTTGACCCTGACGCACGATGGAGTTGCCTCGCAGGAACTCCCGCCGCACGGGAGATCCTGAAGCAATTCTGTTTGAGGCTATGACGCCGTTCAGTTGCGATGAATCGACAACGACGCTGGCAGGCAGTTTGGTGAGGTCGCCTTCGCGCCGCTCTGTGTCGGCAGGCGCCAGTGCCTGACCGGCATCAATCTGGCGTGTACTTGCGTAATAGGTTCCCACGACCTTGACGTAGGCGGGAACGTAGCGGGTCCAGGGCTGAGCTGTGTTGCACCGGACCCCGACGGATGTGCGTCCCCAGGGACGAGCGCCAGCAGGTAGAAACGGTTCGAGAGCCTCGCATGGCGGCAGCGCGCCTGACTGGGGGGTGTCAATGGTGATGCTGACCCGACCTGGCAGGCCGGCGGTCTGATTCAACAAGAACTGTTCGATAACCGGCCGCGCACTACCAGGCAGCGGTGCGGGTGTTGTACCGTGCGCCGAGGGTGTCAATGCTGTCATGGCTGCCAGCACCATGGACAGGGCAATCGCGATATGCAGTCGACGCAGGGGTGTGTTTGATGGCGTTGTCATGAATCCCTTATTGGCGCCTGAAGATGCCCGGACCTGTTTGCTGATGGCAATATTTTAGGATCCTGTGTGCCGTTGCCAAGCGCTGAATTGCGTTGCAATCCAGACCTTGTTTTTCGGATCAAACGGCATGGATCAAGGGGTGAATCCTTGTTGTGATGCCGTCAGGAAGAATTGAATTAGCGCTTGAAACCCCATCTATTCAAGTGATTGCTCGTGGGTCCGCTACCTACAATTATTTTCACACAAAGAAGCTTGGGTGACCGGGCTTGCGAGCTACTTCAATGACGGAAAAAAAATGATCGACAAGCTGGATTCAGCCTTCCGCTTCCATCAGGAGGCTCTCAATTTGCGGGCGCGGCGGCAGGAGGTTTTGTCGGGGAATATTGCCCATGCGGACACGCCCAACTTCAAGGCGCGTGATTTCGATTTCAGCAGCAACCTGGCGCAGGCGGTGGAGCGCGGCAGGCAATCCCAGTCCATGTCCATGGCCACGACCTCGTCCCGGCATCTGCCTGGTGAGGCGCGTGCAGTTGGCGATGCGGAGCTGATGTACCGAACGCCCAACCAGTCAAGCATTGATGGCAATACGGTGGAGATGGATGTGGAGCGCGTCAATTTTGCCGACAACGCCATGCGTTACGAGGCCAATTTGACGATCCTGGGTTCAAAAATCAAGTCACTGCTGTCTGCGGTTCAGTAGTCACTGTTCGGAGTTAATACATTGCCTTATTCCAATAATTCGTTGGGCATTTTTGAAATTGCGGGTTCCGCCATGACGGCGCAATCCCAGCGCATGAATACCACGGCCAGCAACCTGGCCAATGCCGACAGCGTTGCCGGGCCCGATGGCCAGCCTTACCGCGCGCGACAGGTGGTGTTCGAGATGGTGCCGTCCGGCGGGCAGGATATCGGTGGTGTCCGGGTCGCCCGGGTGGTCGAGGATCCGTCCCCATTGCGCATGGTGCATGACCCGAAAAATCCGAATGCCAATGCAGATGGTTATGTGGCCATGCCCAACGTCAACGTGGTTGAGGAGATGGTCAACATGATCTCGGCCTCACGCTCCTACCAGGCCAACGTCGAAGTGCTCAATACGGCAAAAACAATGATTCTGAAAACACTGTCGATCGGGCAGTAAGCCGTCGACCTACCAATTACCGGAGAATTTTTTATGGCAGTGAATGGCGTGAATTCAACAGACGGCTCCAGTACGCTGGGTGCGTTGGCTTCCGGGGGCGCTTCGGGGTCTGAAAGCGAGCAGCGGTTTTTGAAGCTGCTTGTCACCCAGCTCAACAACCAGGACCCGCTCAGTCCCCTGGACAACGCACAGTTAACCTCGCAACTGGCCCAGATGAGCACGGTCAGCGGGATCGAGAAACTCAACTCCGCGTTTCAGTCGTTGCTGGCCCAAAGCGGGTCCAGCCAGGTTTTGCAATCCGCCTCCCTGATTGGCCGCAATGTGTTGGTGCCGGGCAACGAGTTGACGCTCAAGGCCGGGACGGATGTGGCATTTGCCGTCGAGGCACTGCAAGGGGCCGACTCGATGAAGGTCACAGTTACGAATGCGGCGGGTGATGTTGTGCGGACCTTCGATCTGGGGGCATTGCCGCAAGGTGTCAAGACGCTGTCATGGGATGGTTTGAGTGACAGTGGCACCGCGGTGCCCGATGGCGCCTACAAGGTCAGTGTTGAGGCTCGTGTTGGCGATACCAAGGTGGCTGCCGGGGCCCTGACCTATGCCGAGGTCACCAGCGTGTCCCAGGGCAGTGCCGGGATTTCTCTCGATCTCTCCTCCGGGAAAAAAGCTGGTCTCGGCGACGTCCGCCTGATTCTTTGAATCTGATCCTCGCGGCAGCATCTGTTTAAAAGTCCATTTCTAAAGAAGGAAATACCATGGGTTTCGCACAAGGGGTAAGCGGTTTGAATGCCGCTGCAAGCAATCTCGATGTCATCGGCAACAACATTGCCAATTCGGGAACGATTGGCTTCAAGTCCGGCGGCGTTCAGTTTTCTGACGTTTACGCTGGTTCGAAAATCGGCCTGGGATCCAAGGTGTCTAGCATTGTCCAGAACTTCGCCGCTGGCTCGATACAAACCAGCACCAGAGCGCTGGATGTGGCCATTCTCAATGGCGACGGATTTTTCCGGCTGGCCAGCCCGGGCGGCGAAATTTCCTATTCACGCAATGGCCAGTTCGATATGGACAAGAACGGCTTTATTGTCAATTCGGCGGGATTGCGGCTGACTGGGTACCAGGTGGGTGCCAATGGCGCCATTGCTGGCGGCAGTCCTTCCGCCTTGCAGTTGCCAACGGCGTCCATGACGCCGAACTCGACCCAGAATATTTCGGCCCAGTTCAATCTCGACTCGCGTAGCGTTGCGCCTGCGGCCGCGTTCGACCCCAACAATTCGCTGACATACAACTACGCCAACTCGGTCACAGTGTATGACTCGCTGGGCAATCCACATGAGTTGTCGACATACTTCGTCAAGGACCCCGCGCCGGCTGTCAATGCCTGGAAGGTCTATGCGACGGCTGATGGATGGCCGCTTGATGGCGCCACCGGTGCCAAGGTGGCGCCTGATGCAGTTGACCCGACCAAGCCGGCCACCAATGGCACCAGTTTCGGCGCTGCCGTTTTTAATAGCAACGGCACCCTGGCGCTGGATGCGGCAGGGGTTGTGGTTAATCCACCAAACGGAAAACTGGATTTTGGCAGTCTCACTTTCGGCAATGGCTCATCGCCCATGGTCTACAGCATGGACCTGACCGGAACCACCCAGTTTGGCAGTCCCAATGATGTCAAGAAATTGACTCAGGATGGATATACCTCGGGCGTGTTGACCGCCATGTCCATCAATCAGGATGGCACCCTTGTCGGAAAGTACTCGAACGAACAGACCAAGACGTTGGGGCAGATTGTCCTGTCTTCATTTGCGAATCCGAACGGGTTGCAGTCCAAAGGTGACAACGTCTGGTCTGAGACGGCAATGTCGGGGCAGCCGTTGACGGGCACGCCCGGCGCCGGCACCAAGCTCGGCGCGCTTGCTTCTGGTGCGCTGGAGTCTTCCAACGTCGATCTGACTGCCGAGCTGGTCAACCTGATCATTGCCCAACGTACTTATCAGGCCAATTCCCAGACCGTCAAGACACAAGATCAGGTGATGCAGACCCTGATGAACATGCGTTGATCTTCCTTTGGCTCGCTGAAAAGGCAGGCTGTATCGGCGAGTAAATCAAGAATATCAAGGAAAACTATGGACCGGATGATCTATGTCGGCATGACGGGTGCCAAGCAGGCGCTTGAGCAGCAGGCGGCCGTGGCCAACAACATGGCCAACGTATCCACGCCAGGCTTTCGTGCACAGATCAACAACTTCCGTGCCGTGCCCGTTGTAGGCGAGGAGACGGCAACGCGCGCCATGGTGGTTGCGACCACGCCGGGGGCGGATATGCGCGCCGGCCCTTTGACGCAAACCGGCCGGGCGCTGGATGTGGCGGTGCGTGGGGACGGGTGGCTCACTGTGCAAATGCCGGATGGCAGCGAGGCCTTTACCCGCGTCGGCAATCTGCAGATTGGTGCCGACGGACAGTTGTTGACCATGGATTCGCGACCTGTGGTCGGTGAAGCTGGCCCATTGGTCGTGCCGCCCGGTTCGTCTCTTGTCATTGCCGATGACGGCGTGGTCACGGCGATGGGCGCCGGTGACCCGGTCGTTGGTGCTGCGGAGGTGGGGCGCCTGAAACTGGTCAACCCGCCGGTCGCGGACCTGGTGCGCGGCGACGACGGACTTTTCCGGATGCGCACCGGGGTTGCGGCGGCGCAAGCCGACCCCGCAATGCGCGTATTGACTGGCGCGCTGGAGGGCAGCAATGTCAATCCGGTTGAGGCCATGGTTGACATGATTGCCAATGCGCGACGTTTTGAGATGCAGATGAAAACGCTGCAAACGGCTGAGGCCAATGACCAGCAGGCGAACAAACTGCTTTCCAACAGCTAGTTCGCCCCGCTTTGATCCCTTTTGATTTGACATGAAAACGGCTTAGGCCACTTCGCAGGATTTTCCCCATGATTCGTTCTCTCTCCATTGCCAAAACCGGTCTTGATGCGCAGCAGACTCAGCTCGACGTGGTTGCCAATAACCTGGCCAACGTGGGCACCACGGGTTTCAAGCGCAGTCGCGCGGTGTTCGAAGATCTGATGTATCAGAACATGCGGCAGAGCGGAGGCCAGAGTTCGGATCAAACCCGGTTGCCTTCGGGCCTGCAACTGGGTACCGGTGTGCGCATTGTCGCCACCGAGCGTATTCATACCCAGGGCAACCCGACCAAAACCGAGAATGCCAAGGACGTGGCCATCAATGGCGACGGTTTTTTCCAGATACTGATGCCGGATGGATCAACCGCCTATACCCGTGATGGTTCGTTCCAGTCGGATGCGAATGGTCAGTTGGTCACTGCGAGTGGTTTCCCGGTCCAGCCTGCCATCACCGTGCCGCAAAACGCCACCAGCCTGTCCATTGGCCGTGATGGTACGGTGTCTGTGGTCCAGGCAGGCAACACCGCCAGCGTGCAAATCGGGCAGATTCAGCTCGCCACTTTTTTGAATGCCACAGGCTTGCAAAGCAAAGGCGAAAACCTGTATGTGGAGACCGATGCCTCCGGCGGAGCCAACCAGACCGCGCCTGGCCAGAACGGCGCTGGCATTCTGGCCCAAGGTTATGTCGAGTCATCGAATGTCAACGTGGTCGAAGAACTGGTCAACATGATTCAGACGCAGCGTGCGTACGAAATCAATAGCAAGGCAGTTCAAACATCCGACCAGATGCTCGCACGCCTGGCCCAGCTGTAATGGACAAGGCGCTGCTGAGGCATCGATTGATGTGGCGGATACTCGCGCCCAGCCTGTTGCTGGGCGGTTGTGCGCAGGTTCCCCGTGAACCCCTGGTACACCAGCCCATGACGGCCCGGAACGACATGCCTGCACGGTCGGCTGCACCAGTCAATGGCTCGATCTATCGCACAGGCCTTGGCGCTCAGGCGCTGTTTGAGGACAGGCGGCCACGTTATCTTGGTGACATCCTGACCATTCTGGTGAGCGAAAACATCAATGCAAGCAAAAACTCGGCTGCAGATGCCAGTCGTACGGGAAGTGCCAACTCGACAGTTGGCCTGGTCCCGAAGTTGTTCGGAGGGCTGATTTCGAGCGACCAGGATGCTGATGCCGGGGGCAAAAACATCATGAGCGCGAAAGGCGGCGCCAATGCCCGGAACACCTTTAATGGCGTGATCACGGTGACGGTAGTGGAAGTCCTGCCGAATGGGAACCTGCTGGTGAGCGGAGAAAAGCAGATGCTGATCAACCAGGGAACCGAGTTCATCCGTTTTTCAGGCGTGGTGAATCCGCGTACTGTCAGTGCGAACAACACCGTGCCATCGACCCAGGTGGCTGACGCCCGGATTGAGTACAGCGCCAAGGGCTATATCGACGAAGCCCAAAACATGGGCTGGCTCCAGCGCTTCTTCCTTAACGTTCTGCCATTCTGATCATGCAGACCAACTCGACATTACTCCCGCGCCTCCGTGGGAAACGCCAGGGCGGCGCCGGCTTCAGTCTGAAATGCTGTTTTCTGCTGGCCGCCCTGGTGACCCCGCCTTCACAGGCGGAGCGTTTAAAGGATCTCGCCAGCATTCAGGGTGTGCGCGACAACCCGCTGATTGGCTACGGACTGATGGTGGGCCTGGATGGCAGCGGCGACCAGACCATGCAGACCCCTTTCACAACGCAAAGTCTGAGCAATATGCTGGGACAGCTGGGGATCACCGTGCCGCCCGGGACGAACATGCAGCTCAAAAATGTGGCTGCCGTGATGGTGACTGCTACATTGCCGCCGTTCGCGAGGCCAGGGCAGAACATTGACATTACCGTGTCATCCATGGGTAATGCAAAAAGCCTGCGCGGAGGCACCTTGTTGATGACGCCGCTGAAAGGCGCGGATGGCCAGGTTTATGCGCTGGCACAGGGCAATATGGTGGTTGGCGGGGCCGGCGCATCTGCGAATGGCAGCCAGGTCAAGATCAATCAGCTCAGTTCTGGCCGTATCCCGGCTGGGGCTATTGTCGAGCGTTCGGTGGAGTCTGCGTTGGGTAATGACGGCACCCTGATGCTTGAACTGAATACGACTGATTTTGGAACGGTGCAAAAGGCGGTTGATGCCATTAACCGCAATTTTGGTCCGGGAACTGCGACTGCACTGGATGCCCGGGTGATCCAGGTTGCAGGGCCGACCCGGCCGGAAGAGCGGGTGGGCTTTCTGGCCCGTATCGAGAACATTGATGTTGCCCCTGCGCAGGCCATGGCCAAAGTGGTGATCAATGCACGTACTGGCTCGGTGGTGATGAACCAGGCGGTACGCATCCAGGACTGCGCAGTGGCACACGGCAATTTGTCGGTGGTGATCAATACCGATCCCGTGATCAGCCAGCCCAACCCGCTTTCTGGCGGGAAGACGGTCGCTACGCAGCGCTCGCAGATTGAACTCAGCCAGGCGGGCGGCGCGCTGCAGGTCGTGCGCGGCGGGGCCTCCCTGGCTGATGTGATCAAGGGACTCAATACCCTGGGCGCGAATCCCCAGGATCTTCTCTCCATCCTGCAAGCCATGAAGGCGGTCGGTGCCTTGCGCGCCGAACTCGAAATCATCTAAGGTCCCTCCGTGAGCGCTTCCAGTTTTTCCGGCCTCAATGGCGCGCAGGCTGCAACCGGCGGCGTGCTGGACCAGCGTTTGTCGCTGGATGTACAGGGTGTTGATGCCTTGCGTCGAACCGTTCGCACCTCGCCCGATGAGGGCATGAAGCAGGCCTCAAAGCAGTTTGAGGTGATGTTCATGCAGATGGTCCTGAAGAGTATGCGCGAGGCAACACCCTCGGGCGGCATGTTTGGCGGCCAGCAGGAAAAGATGTACACATCCATGCTGGACCAGCAACTGTCCCAGAATTTGTCCGGACGAGGCCTTGGCCTGGCTGAGGCCATGTATGCGCAGCTCCGTCGCACCGTGCGTAGCGAGGAGACGCCGCCATTGGCTGGCGACGGTCTGCCGATCGAAATCCGCCCGGGAACTTCCGGCGTGTTGAATCCAGGGCGTCCACCAGAGATAGTGTCCTCGCAGACTCGCGCGCAGGATCTGTCCATTTATGAAGCGGCTACCGGACAGGCGACGTTAAGCCGGAGTGCCTTGCCGCAAGCGCATGTAGAGCAGTTTGTTTCACGCATGTTGCCCGCCGCGCAACGGGCCAGCGAGGCCAGTGGTGTTCCTGCCCAACTGATCATGGCACAGGCCGCGCTGGAGTCGGGCTGGGGGCGCCGCGAGATACGCGCCGAAGATGGCAGAAACAGCTACAACCTTTTCGGCATCAAGGCCGACAAGGGCTGGAAAGGGCCGGTGGTTGAAATCACGACGACCGAATATATCAATGGAGTGGCCCAAAAAGGCCAGGCAACGTTTCGTGCTTATGCCTCCTATGAGGAGTCATTCTCTGATTACGCCAAATTCCTGGTGACGAATCCGCGTTATGCCAACGTGCTGGCCACGCAGAACCCAGCCGAAGCCGCGCATGGATTGCAGCGAGCCGGTTATGCGACTGATCCGCAATATGCCGGAAAGCTTGTTCGAATCATGAAACAGATGACCTGATTTTTATTGGGCAGCCTCTGCGAAATCACATGCGCACCAGCAAAGATGTGGTCTCGCCGGAGCTCCGGTTAACGATTGTGTAAAGGACTAAATATGAATACGACAACAAACAAGCCCCATCCGGCATTAGCAGCGGGAACGCCCGCGGGTGGCCCGTCCGGCAAGGCACTGGAAT
>NZ_JBHSRS010000075.1:0-44988 GCF_042659145.1 Polaromonas aquatica
TCTTGACCTTCTGAGCCCGCTGGCATTCGAGCAGCTTCGTACTGGAAGCTGAAATGTGTCTACGAAAACGGGTCAAGTCCAAAGCGATCCGCAGTTTCCTGCTTGAATACGCACTTTGCGTAAGTCTTGCATACGCACAGCCATAAGAAATCTAAACTACAATCATTCTCATTTGTGATGATTTATCTCACCGCTTTCCTATGAAAAAGCTTTACTTTTTCTTCACGTTGTTGCTCAGCGCGGTGCTCCTGCCCCAAGCGCATGCCGACGAGCTTGCTACCCAGAAACAAGCCAAGCAGATCTGGCAATTGCTTGATTACGTATCGGTTGACTATGGGAAAGCTGTGAAGGATGGCCAAACGGTCAGCCAGAACGAATACAAGGAAATGCAAGAGTTCGCGCAGAGTGCCGAACTGCAATTGGCTGAGCTGCCGGACAACGCAGGGAAATCTGATTTGTTAAGGAAGGCAGCTATCCTGCGAAACAACATTGCCGCAAAAGCAAGTGCTTCTACCGTCAGTGATATGGCTCATGGCCTGGCGTCGAGCTTACTGGTGCTGTATCCGGTGCCCATGTCTCCCGCCAGGCTGCCTGATCTCCAACAAGGCATGCGCCTTTATCAGAGTCAATGCGCCGCTTGCCATGGAATAACCGGGCATGCTGATGGTCCCCTTGCCTCCAAGCTGAGCCCGCCGCCCATCGCCTTGGGAGATCATGAGCGTGCGCGTGAACGCAGTGTTTTCGCGTTGCAGCAAATAATTACGCAAGGGGTCAAGGGCACTTCCATGCGGAGCTTCTCCGAGCTGACAGATGATGAACGATGGAACATCGCCTTTTTTGCCTCTACGCTTTCTTACACTGACAGTGATCGCCAAACCGGTGCAAGGCTATGGTCTTCACGTTCTGATCTACGCGTGGCCATACCTGGACTTTCAAAGCTGAGCGAGGTTTCCGAGTCAGCATTGGGGAAGGTCGTCAATCCGGAGAACGCCAAGCCAATACTGGCCTATCTGCGGAGCACGCCCGAGGCGCTCAATGCGCAAAGCGCGGAGAGTCTGATCATCGCAAAAGATAAATTGAGGGCCAGCCTATCCGCCCTCGATGGAGGCGATGCGCCAACAGCGTCCAAATTGGCTTTGTCTGCCTACCTCGATGGTTTCGAACCAGTTGAGCCTGCATTGGCTGCTAAAAATCGCCCTTTGTTTGAAGACATCGAAAAAAATATGGGCGCTTTTCGAAACGCCATCACAGCGGGACAGAAGGAAGAAGCGCGTGCGATTGAGAAAAAACTGCAGGGCTTACTGACGGAGGGGCAATCGGCACTCGGAGCGTCCAACGATCCCTTGTCAACCTATCTTGGCGCCTTGACTATTTTGTTGCGCGAAGGGCTGGAAGCACTGTTGGTGGTTGTGGCGATATTGGCTTTTTTGAAAAAGGCCGAACGCTCAGACGTGCTTCCGTATGTGCATGCCGGTTGGGTCACTGCCTTGGTAGCCGGCGGACTGACTTGGGGCGTAGCCACTTATTTGGTCGAATTAAGCGGGGCCAGCCGGGAGATGACCGAAGGTTTTTCTGCCATTTTTGCCTCGCTTGTTTTGTTGGCCGTGGGCGTCTGGATGCATCAGAAGAGCATGGCGGGACGTTGGCAGGCCTACGTCAAACAGAAGCTGTCGTCGGCTTTGAACAGGAAGTCGGCCATGATGCTCTTCCTGCTGTCTTTTATAACGGTCTATCGCGAGGTTTTCGAAACTGTCCTGTTCTATGCCGCACTCTGGACCCAGGACAATGGCATATATCTCCTTGCAGGCCTGGGATCTGGCATCGTGATACTGGCTGGTGTCGCGTGGCTATTGCTGCGTTCATCCGCAAGGCTGCCTATCAGCCAGTTCTTTTTGTACAGTTCGGCGCTGGTCGGCATTCTCGCTATCGTGCTGATGGGCAAAGGCATCGCTGCACTACAAAAAGTTGGGTTGCTGGAAAACACACCCATGTTGATTCCGCGCGTAGATGCTTTAGGCGTATATCCCTCGTTCCAAACCATTGGAGCCCAAGTTCTGGTAATCTTGATAATTGTAGCGAGCCTCGTCTACAACCGTATGAGCCAGCGAAAGGCCGCCCGGCAATGATCAGACTCTTGAATAGCATAGAGCTTGTTGGCGTTACTCTGAAGGCTACGGGCCGCTGATACACTTGCCACTGTGCGCCGATACCTCCTCATCTTTTTCATAGTGTTTCTGCCTTTCCAGTTTGCCTGGGGAGCGGCAGCGGGCTATTGCGCCCATGAAAAAAGCGACACGGTCAGCCACTTTGGGCATCACGCGCATGTGCACAAAGCGTCTGGCGCAGGCACTGATTCTGCGGTTTCTTTTGCGGGCGGTTGCGATCCGGACTGTGGGTATTGCCACAGCGGGTGCGCGCAGCCACCCCCAACCATCGCGGGAAATCTGCCCGCTGCTAATCCATCGATTTACGTCCCGCCTGAGACCATTCCGACTCGTTTCAGGGCTCCGAATTTAATCGAACGACCTAATTGGAGCCTCGCCGTCTAATCCGGCGAGAAGTCTTCCCATCTTTTAGCTACCCTTCGGTAGCGAGCCTCCCGCCGGATTCTCCCCCTTGGTTTTTGCAACTAGGAGAATTCGATGCGACCGAAAACGCTGGCGCTTGCCGGCACACTGTTTCTATTAGCGGCACCTGTCTTTGCACAGGTAACCCCTACCGTAACGGCAACTACGCCGCAGCTTGATCCGCTGACACTTCAGGAAGCTTTGCTGCGGGCTGCCCAAGCTAATCCTGCCTTGCGTGCCAAACAGGCGGAACTCGCTGCAGCCGAGGGTTTCAATACCGACGCAAGATCAGTTCTGTTTAACAACCCGCAGCTTGCTGTAGACAAGACGCGACGGCTTGTGCCCCAAGCGGGGTTAAGTCCTGAACGTCGCAATGAATGGACTGGGGGTGTCTCCCAAACTTTTGAAACAGGTGGTCAGGGAGGGTTCAGGCGAGAGACGGCTTCGTCTGCCCTGGAGGCGTTGCGCTACGAGATTGACGATGCGCAGCGGCGAATTCGAAGTGAAGTATCCACGCGCTTTTACAGGGTGCTGGCATTTCAGCAACGTGTTGAGTTGGAGAGCCAAGCGCTCAAATTATTCGACGATGCTGCTGCAGCCGTACAAAAGCGACGAGTGGCGGGTGAGGATACCAAGCTTGATGCCAATGTCGCGCTGGTGGAGGCCGAGCGCGCTCGGAACCAACTCGCGCTGGCACGGGAACAACTTAACGAAGAGCGTAACGATTTGGCGGCACGGCTGCAGTTCGTGGGACCGGAGCTACCAATGGCCCAGGGCGAACTCACACCAGCGCCTATTGGGTTTACTTTGAACGATCTTCTCGCCAGTCTCGAATCGCAGCCGCGTCTCCTGGCATTTTCAGCCCGTGAAAAAAGCGCAAACGCCCGATACCGACTGGAGCGCGCCAGCGTCAGTCCAGACGTGACGGTGGGACTGAATGTGGGCCGTGAAGGTCCAGGCGGTGCACGCGAAAGACTCACCACTATTTCCATCTCTGTCCCATTGCCGATTTTTAAGCGCAATGCGACTGGCATTGGTCAAGCGTCCACCGCTGCCACCCAGGCGCAAATTGACAGGGAGGCCGCACAGCGCGACACCAGAGCCAATGTCCTGTCGCTTTGGACAAGGCTGACAAGCCAGGAGCAGCGCTTGCGTCGGCTCCAGGACGTCGTTTTGCCAGCGCTGACCGACAACCTGAGCCTTTCGGTCAAATCCCGCCAGGCGGGGCAAATCGGTTTGCTTGAACTGATCGTCGTCAATCGTCAGGCACTCGATGCCCGTCGCGACTTGATCGAGGCACTTACCGAATACCACAGTACCCGCGCGGCGCTTGAGCTCGAAGCGGGTTGGCCCAAAGAATGAGAGAGTCATCATGAACAATACAGAATTCAAATTTTTCGCTTCACGCCGTGTCGCCGGTATTTCATCCGTTCTGGCTGTATTGCTGTTGCTGGGGGGGTGTGGAGAAAAGTCTGCAAAGAGTGCGGAACCAGCCAAGCAGGAGGGCAAGGCAGAATCCAAAGAAGAAAAAGGCCTGAAACTAACGCAAGAAGAACAAGAACGGGCCGGCATCAAGCTCGAAGAAGTTAGCTCACGCACGTTTGAAGACTCAGTAAGCGTGACAGCGACCATCCGCCCCAATCAAGACCGAATTGCCAAGATTTCACCCCGGGTCGAGGGTCGGATCGTGGGCGTGTCAGCCAATCTCGGGGATACGGTTCGCGCAGGACAAGCCCTGGCTGTGATGGATAGCCTTGCAATTGGCGAAGCGCAATCGACTTTGCTACGTGCGCAGTCTTCCGAGCGTGTTGCACAGGCCGACTTCAAGCGCGCCGAGTCACTGAGCGCGGAGGAAATCATTCCGCAGAAGGAGTTGCTCAGAGCGCGTGGTGAACTGGAACGGGCCAGTGCGGAATCGAGGGCGGCGCGTGACCGCTTGCGCCTGCTTGGAGGATCTGCCAGTGCCAGCGGACAGGCACAGTCGACGTTTGCTTTGACGGCACCGTTTGCCGGAACGGTCATCCAGAAAAAGGCCACGATCGGTGAACTTGGCTCTCCTTCAGACGCCATTTTTACAATCGCAGATCTATCCAAGGTCTGGATTGAGGCAAATCTCACCGATCAGCTGGTCTCAAAAGTGAGGACAGGTGCGGCTGCAATCGTGACGGTCGGAGCCTATCCTGGCGAGCGCTTTAACGGCCGGGTTTCGTACATCGCAAACGTGCTGGACAAGGACAGCCGCACCATCGCGGCCCGCATCGAAGTGCCTAACAAGGACGGTCGGCTCAAACCTGAAATGTTTGCCAGTGCCAGCATTGCAACCGGCGGGCAAGTAGAAGCCATCTCGGTGCCGGATACCGCAATCGTTTTGCTCCAGGGTCAACCGACTGTTTTCGTGAATGAGCAGGGTGGTTTTGAGTCTCGTGCCGTGGAAACGGGGGAGAAACTTGCTGGACGCACCGTGATCACATCTGGCCTTAAAGCGAAAGAACAGGTCGTGGCCTCGGGTGCCTATGCGCTCAAAGCCCGGCTGTTGAAATCGCAAATCGGCGGCTAAGGCGAGGAACCAACATCATGCTCAATGCCATTGTTGATGCTTCGCTGCGTTACAAAGTTCTGGTTCTCGTCGCTTTTGCCGTCATTGTCGGCCTTGGCGTTCAAGCCTTTCGTACTGTGCCGGTCGATGCCTTTCCAGACGTCACACCCATTCAGGTCAACGTGTACACAGAGTCGCCTGGTCTGGCCGCCGAAGATGTCGAAAGGCTGCTGACCACGCCTATTGAGGGGGCCATGGCGGGATTGCCTGGCGTCGAAGAGGTTCGTTCGATTTCGTTGTTCGGGCTGTCCTACGTTGGTGTCTACTTTAAGGACAACGTTGACATTTACTTTGCACGCCGACTCGTGGGTGAGAAGTTGCAGGAAGCCAAAGGTCGCCTGCCGCAAGGCTATGGAGAGCCCGTGCTGGGGCCCAACAGCTCAGGTTTGGGGCAAGTGTTCTGGTACACCATTGAATCGGCCGATAAAAAGCTGAGCCTCATGGATTTGCGCACGTTGCACGACTGGACGGTTCGCTTGATCATGCGTACTGCGCCCGGTGTGGACGACGTCATTTCCTTTGGTGGAGAGCAGAAACAATTTCAGGTGCAGATCGACCCGAACAAGTTGATCAAGTATGGGTTGACCTTCAAGCAGGTCATGGAACGACTTGCTGCCAACAATAAGCAGGTAGGCGGGCAATCCATCAATCTGGGTGCTGAACAATATTTGGTTAGAGGGCTGGGCCTCGTGACAGGGTCTGCCGACATCGCCAGCATCGTGGTAGCTGAGCGAAACGGGGCACCTATTTTTGTTCGTGATGTTGCCGAGGTCAAGGAAGCCGCCACGCCGCGTTTCGGTGCCGTCACCCGTGACGGAAAGGAGGCCGTACTCGGCATTGCCTTGTCGCGAGTCAATGAAAACGCAAAGAGTGTCGTAGATGCAGTGAAGGCCAAGATGGCCCTGGCGCAGGCGGCGTTGCCAAAAGGTGTGTCGCTGGTCCCCGTCTACGACCGTACCGATCTTGTCGAAAAAGCATTGAAGACGGCTGAAAGCTCCTTGGTGGAGGGCGCAATCTTGGTCGCCATTATTTTGTTTTTGTTTCTGGGAGATTTTCGTTCCGCCATCGTTGTCATTGTGACCTTGCCGATGGCGATGTTGATTGCGTTCATCCTCATGCAGCAGTTTGGGGTAACGGCCAATCTGATGTCACTGGCCGGCTTGGCGATTGGCACGGGGATGATGGTGGACGGCGCCATCGTGATGGTCGAAAACGCATTCCGGCTTTTGGCTCATGCCAAGGAGTCTGGCAAGCCCATCAAAAAGACGCATCTGATTTTGGAAGCTGCGCGTGAGGTGATGAACCCCATCGCGTTCGCCATCCTGATCATCATTGTCGTCTTCATGCCGCTGTTTTCCTTAACCGGCCTGGAAGGAAAGCTTTTCAAGCCGATGGCCTTCACGATCACCTTTGCCATGGCCGGCTCCCTGTTGCTGTCGATGACGCTGGTACCTGTCCTTGCGGCATTGATACTGAAACCTAAAGAAGAGAAAGACACGTTTGTCGTGCGCTGGGCCAAGAAGTCTTACCTGCCGCTGCTCGACTGGGCGCTTGAACGAAAGAAGCTCGTCATCTCTGTTGCAATTGCACTGCTTGTGGCGTCTCTGGCACTGTTCCCGTTTTTGGGCAAGGAATTCATGCCACAGTTGCAGGAGGGAACCATTCTTTTGCGGGTGACTGGCATTCCATCGGCTTCACTCGATGAATCTATTCGAGTTTCTAATGTCATTAGCGCTGAGTTGAAGAAGCAATTTCCGCAAGTCGATTCGGTGCTGTCAACGATTGGGCGCGCGGAGGGCGGCGAGACCACCGACGTTAACTCCATGGAGGTGCTGGTAGCAACAAAAATTCAGTCCGAATGGCCTGAAAAAATCTCGTACCCGGCGCTTGCACACGAGATGCAGGAGGCTCTGGAAAAAGTCATTCCTACTGCTGTTATCGCAGCGACACAGCCCATCCAGTCGCGTGTTGAAGAATTGATATCCGGTGTGAGGGCCACTCTCGCTCTGAAGCTTTACGGCCCCGACCTTGCAACGCTGGATCGGCTTACGGCCCAGTTGCAAGGGGTGCTGGGCGGAGTGTCCGGAGTGGCAGATTTGTCAGCCGAGGCCAACAAGGGCAAGCCTCAGTTGGTCATCAAAGTCAATCGCGAAGCTGCCGCCCGTTATGGCATCAATGCTGATGAAATTCTGGAGGTCGTCAAAGCAGGCATCGGGGGAGAAGCGGTTTCCACGCTGATTGATGGAACCAAACGGTTTGATATTGCTGTTCGGCTTGCTGACGGTTTCCGCGCCGACCCGGCATCGATTGCAGCCATTCCTATCCGCACCACAGGGGGCGCGCTGGTTCCGTTCTCTCAGGTCGCGTCTATCGAACTGGATGAAGGCTATTCCTTCGTACGCAGGGAGTCTTTGCAGCGCTATTCCGTCCTGCAAATGGATGTGAAAGGGCGGGATGTAGACAGCTTTGTCAAAGAGGCTGATGCCAAGATAGCGCAACAGGTCAAGCTGCCAGCAGGATACTACTTTCAGTGGGGTGGCGCTTTTGAAAACCAGCAGCGGGCGATGGCTCGCCTGGCAGTGATCGTTCCCTTGACCATCGGTCTGATCTTCATGTTGCTGTACACCGCATTTAATTCGGTAAGACATGCAACGCTCATCATTGCGAACGTTCCGTTTGCCATCATTGGGGGGATAGTGGGACTGTTTATCACCGGTCAATATCTCTCTGTTCCCTCGGCTATTGGCTTCATCGCTGTCTTTGGGGTGGCCATGCTCAATGGCATTGTGATGGTGACATTCCTGAATGATCAGCGTGGGCAAGGTCTGTCTATCAGGGATGCCGTGCGCCGAGGCGCAGAACTGCGCTTAAGGCCCGTCTTGATGACCGCTTCCGTCGCCATTTTGGGTCTCGTCCCAATGCTTCTGTCGACAGGCGTTGGCGCAGAAACTCAGCGGCCCCTTGCAACCGTAGTGGTAGGCGGTCTCTTTACTTCAACGGCATTGACTTTGCTGTTGCTACCACTTTTTTACGAGTGGGCCGAATTGCGCGCTGAAAGTCGCAGCCAAAAACAATCCACCAATGAGGAAGCCACATCATGAAAGAAATCAAGGCATACATACACCGCAATCGTGTAGCCGAGGTCATCAGCGCACTCAAAAGTTCTGTTGCGTGGACGACCATTGGAGACGACGAACATAATTTGACAGCTTATATGGTCAAGGGTTCGCTGGTTCCGATAGACGAGGGCGAGCGGCGTTTCTCTGTCGAGCTTGGAGATGAAGTCATCAATGAATACAAGCTTGAGCTTCATTGTTCCGAAGACCACGTTGATGAATTGGTGAAGATCATCGTTGCTTCAGCTCGCACAGGGCGCGCAAATTCTGGTTGGGTGTACGTCATGGACGTGGTATCGGCAATTCCCGTTGTCTAACTCAATGGGCTACGACTCAAATGGACGTTGCTAATGAGCTTTTGTATGCCTTCCGGGTCTTTCTGGCAGCCGTGCTCGGAGGAATCATCGGCTGGGAGCGTGAGCGAAGTGATAGTGATGCCGGCATAAGGACCTACATGGCGACCTCGATGGGGGCATGTGCCTTCAGCCTCATATCGACCCATGGCGGAGGCGATCCAACCCGCATGGCGGCACAGGTTGTCTCTGGCATCGGGTTTATCGGTGCTGGAGTGATTTTTAAAGGATAAACAGGAATTTCCGGGCTCACTACGGCAGCAACGTTGTGGGCGACAGCAGCGGTTGGCATGGCAAGCGCATTCGGTATGTATGTATTAGCGGTTTTGTGTTCCTGCCTTTTGCTTGCCACGCTCTTGCTGCAGCACTTGCCAGGCTGGAAGCAATTTACAGGAAAGAGTGCGGCGCGCGAAAGTGGTGGGCAAGCTATTCCCAGCGACCGCGACAAATTTTGAAGATCCATTTTTACTTTTAGGAGAATCGCATGAGCTTTTTTGACAAGTTGCTTTCAAATATGGGTGGGGGTCACCATGGAGGGAACCGCGGGGGTCACGGGGGCGGCGGGCATGGAAACCGGGATGACGGATATCGCTATCCACCGCCACCGCCCGTGCCGGTGCCGCCGTCTGGAGGTGGAGGCGTCGCATGTCCATCATGTTCAGGACTCAACGTGCCTGGAGCGCGGTTTTGTAGCCAATGTGGCAAGTCAATGCTGCCAGGAAGCTGTACGGCGTGTCAGGCAAGCATTGTCGCTGGCGCCAAGTTCTGTCCCAACTGCGGAAAGCCGCAGGCGTAGCTCGCCGTTACGGGAGTTTTGTTGCCGATCCTACTTATAAGGACTCAGATATGAGCGAGTTTGCAGGATCGATGTCTACCCCTTGGCCACTAATTTCATCACCAGGGAAATCGTCAAGATCAATGACAAGCACAGCGAGGCGACGCTGCGTCAGGGGCCGCACCTATCCGCAAGAACGACAATCTTTCACTACGTTTTCGCCAGGGTGATTTTCGGGCCGAGGCAGCCGACAAGGCTCTGTTCCGGCCGAATCGCTGCGATTGACGAAAATCCTGCTGCCGTATTGAGCGTGCCCGGGCCGATCCGGGCGCGCTACCATCAAGCCCAACATTCGAAAAATGGAGTGAACCGAACATGAGCGAGTCTGTAAAACTTCGTCTGGATCTCCCGCTGGTGCTGCCAGATGTCGCTGATGCAAATGACAGCTGCGTCACCCGACTGCTCGATACGCTGTCGGGCCGCCCCGGGCTTATCGAGGCGCATGTTGCGGGACGCGAGAGCGGCTCGCCCCAGCTATGCATCCATTACGACCCCGCGACTCTTTCACTGACGCGGGTGCGAGAGTTGGCGAACTCCGTGGGTGCCGAGATCACTTCCCGATTTGCCCACTTGGTGCTGCGCACCGGTGCCCCCCTGCATGCACGGGGCGCGCGCGGGGCCGCCGACAGCCTGCGCGGCATCCCGGGCGTCGTGGAAGCCGAGGTCGGTGTTTCGGGTGCGGTGCGCATCGAATATGACCGGTCGGTCCTGTCGGAGGACGTTTTGCTGGCACGCGCTGCAGCGTTCGGTGTCCGCGGTTTGGCATCAGCCCGAGTTGCGGCAGCAGCACCGGCCTTCAAAGAGCCTGGAACACACGTTGATCCCGCGCAACCTGTTTCCGTAGTCAGCGGCCATGCTGGTGGTGACCGCGGACATGACCATGCGGGTAAGGGGAAAGATCACCATAACGATCACAACCGCGATGCCAATCCTGTCCAGGCCGAACAAGTCAGGCTGGATACCGCCAACCGCGATCATGCGGGTCACGATCACGCCGAGGGCAAGGGTGACCATGCCGGCCACGACCACAGCCACGGCGGCCCTTTGGGCGAAAAGTCTGAGCTGATCTTCGCGGTGCTGGCCGGCATGCTGCTGCTGGCCGGCTGGCTGATCGAGCGCGCCGGCGCGGGCCCCGGTTGGCTGCCCACCGCATGCTACGTCGCAGCCTATTTATTTGGCGGCTTCTTCACCGTCAAAGAGGCGTTTGAGAACCTGCGTGCTCGCCGCTTCGAGATCGACACTTTGATGCTGGTGGCAGCGATCGGTGCCGCCGCGCTCGGCAAATGGGCCGAGGGCGCGTTGCTGCTCTTTTTGTTCAGCCTCGGCCATTCGCTGGAACACTACGCCATGGGCCGGGCCCGCCGAGCGATCGAGGCCCTGGCTAAACTGGCGCCGGAAACGGCAACGGTGCGGCGGGAAGATCGCACCGAGGAGGTGGCGGTCGGCACGCTCCAGGTGGGCGATGTCGTCGTGGTTCGTCCGAACGAACGATTGCCCGCTGACGGCGTAGTGGTGGTCGGCACCTCCAGCGTCAACCAGGCGCCGGTCACCGGCGAGAGCGTGCCAGTCGACAAGCGTCCGGCCGATGATCCGAAGGCAGCTTTGGCTGCGTTCGAGCGGGTGGGGCCCGAGAATCGTGTTTTCGCGGGGACGATCAACGGTTCCGGCGTCATCGAGGTCATGGTCGCGCGCCGGTCCGAACAGTCGACCATGGCGCGCGTGGTGAAAATGGTGACTGAGGCGGAGGCGCAGCGCTCACCCACGCAGCAGTTCACAGAGCGCTTTGAACGTATCTTCGTCCCCGTCATTCTTGCTTTGGTGGTGGTACTTTTATTTGCCTGGGTGGTGATTGACGAGCCCTTTGCGGTCAGTTTCTACCGCGCGATGGCGGTGCTGGTGGCAGCGAGCCCGTGCGCGCTTGCGATTTCAGTACCAAGCGCCGTGCTGAGCGGAGTGGCACGGGCTGGACGCGGTGGCGTTCTCGTGAAGGGCGGGGGTCCACTGGAGAACCTCGGAACCCTAACTTCCATCGCATTCGACAAGACCGGCACCCTTACCGAGGGCAAGCCCAAGCTGACCGATGCGGTGGCCGCAGAGGGAGCGAGCGAGGATGAACTGCTTTCGGTCGCGTTGGTGGTTGAGGAGCACAGCGACCACCCCCTGGCCTCGGCGATCGTCACGGGCGCACGCGAACGGTTGGCTGACCGCGTCAAGCCGCTGACGGCCACAGACCTCAAAAGCATCACGGGCCGCGGTGTTCAGGCGCAGGTTGAGGGAGAGCTCGTGCACATCGGCAAGCCCGTGCTGTTCTCCGAACTGGCAGATTCTGCATTACCGGCGGCCATTGAGCAGGAAAACGCGAAACTGGTCGCCGCAGGTCGAACCACCATGGTCGTGCGTAAGGGAGCACGCTTCCTCGGCGTCCTAGGCGTCATGGACACCCCGCGGCCCGTTGCGGCGCAGGTTATGGCCGAGTTGCGTGCCCTTGGGATCGAGCGGCTGATCATGATCTCGGGCGATAACCAGGCGGTGGCCGACGCGGTCGCCAAAAGTGTCGGGCTGACCGAGGCCAAGGGTGACCTGATGCCGGAGCAGAAGGTCGAAGCGATCAAGGAGCTGCGCAAGGCGCACGGCAAGGTCGCCATGGTGGGCGATGGTGTCAACGATGCGCCGGCCATGGCCAATGCTACCGTCGGTATCGCAATGGGCGCAGCCGGCTCTGATGTGGCGCTGGAGACGGCGGACGTGGCCCTGATGGCCGACGATTTGGCACAACTCCCGTTCGCGGTCGGTCTCTCGCGCAGCACCAGCCGTATCATCAAGCAGAACCTGTGGGTGAGCCTGGGAGTGGTGGCAGTGCTTATTCCCGCGACGATTTTCGGGCTGAATATCGGCACTGCGGTGTTGTTCCATGAGGGCTCGACCATCCTCGTCGTCGTGAACGCGCTGCGTCTGCTGGCTTACAAAGTCGATGGCAAAGCCAGCGATGATGTCGACCTTAAAGCACCGGCTACTGCCGCCTGAGGCGGACCCCGTTCGAGTTCAGCACGGTGCCATCGGCGGGTCGGACGAGGCCCTGCTTGAGTTTCTTGGATTTGCTGCTCAGCATCGCCGCTGTAATAAATTGGACCGGCCCCGTATCCTTCAAGAGATGCGCCGCGCCCACGGCTCCAACAGCTCAAGGCATTGCCCTGCGAATGGGCGCCCCGTAGGTCACGCTAACGTAGAAATGTCCTATGTGTTTACCTCAGCCAAATAGGAGTCATGAATGAAGCGTTTTTTGGTGCTTTTGGCTATTGCGATAGCCGCCATCGTGCCCGCAGCCGTTTTCCGGTTAGGCGGCTGGCGACCCAATCCGGTGCTCGACATGGCGATCTTCGGCATCGCCGTTTTGGCAGCAGGCTTCATGCTTTCTTGGGGCGCCGAAGCGGCGGAAAAGCGCATCTCACAGGGACTGATTCTGGCTGGCGTGGCGCTCGTGACGGTGCTGCCGGAATACGCCGTAGACATGTATTACGCCTACCAAGCAGGGAAATCTCCAGATTCGAACTATGTGCATTACGCCGCGGCCAACATGACCGGCGCCAACCGCTTGTTGGTCGGTCTCGCGTGGCCGCTGATGGCCATCCTCCACTGGTGGCGGACCCGCCAGCGCAGCATCGCGCTGGCCACCGTCAACATGGTCGAGATCGGCTTCCTGCTGCTGGCCAGCCTGTATGCGTTCGTGATCGTCCTGAAGAACCGGATCGACCTTTACGACACCGCTATCTTGATCGCAATGTTTGGTGCGTACCTCTGGCAGGCCGGGCGCATGCCAAAGGTCGAGTCTGGTCTCGAGGCCGATGATGAACCCGGACCGGCGGCGGCGCTCGCTACCCTCTCACCGGCCCGCCAATGGGCCTGGATGGGCGGATTGGCGGGTGTCGCTGCGGCCGTCATTCTGGCTTCGGCTGAACCTTTCGCGGAATCCATAGTGGCGTCTGGACGCGTGTTGGGTATCGACGAGTTCCTGCTCATCCAGTGGCTGGCACCCTTCGCCAGTGAAGCGCCGGCAGTGGTGATCGCCGTGCTGTTTGTCCTGTCCGGCCGCGCCGAAGGTGGCTTGACCACAATGATCAGCGACAAGATCAACCAGTGGACCCTGCTGGTGGGAATGCTGCCGCTGGCCATGAGCGTAGGTGCCGGCAGCTTGACATTGCTGCCACTCGACGCGCGCCAGCACGAGGAGTTCTTCCTTACTGCCGCTCAGTCGCTGTTTGGCGTGTCCTTATTGCTCCGGCTGCGCTTCAGCTTGCTGTCTGCGGTCGTGCTGTCGGCACTCTTCTTGGTGCAATTGGTGATCGCTTTCGTCTTTCGCAACGAAGTAGCCCGCGCGATCGAGTCGCTGACTATGCTCGGCTGGCTGTATCTGGCCTTGGCCGCAATCATCTTCGCGTTTGGTGCACCCAGTGCATGGCGCGCGGCTTTTCAGCTGCAAGCTGCGATTGACAAGCAAAAACTGCCTGCGGCGGCGACGGCAGGCTCAGGTCCGGGTGATGCCGCACCCAAAGCATGAAATGCGATGGCGAGACGAAATCTCGCATGCCACCTTGCTTCGGAACCCTTGAGAAGCTAGTCGCTCCTCACGGCAGCCCCGCATTCGGCTGCGGGCTGGAATCTTAGATTTTCAAGCTTTAACAATTCCCTACATCAACCTGAATCGCCCCGGGTTTGAACTGACCCCCAGAAGTTGGACAACTTTCAAGGGGCTCCATGCAGAAGTATCAAACAGGTAGTTGCGGTTACACGCTTCATCGAGAGTGTTTCCAAGAATCCGACTCAGCACCTCGGCCACAATTAGAGCCAGCACAACACCCCAGTGGTACGCAACAGCTGGACAAGCGTAACACGCAAGCTCATACCCAGCGCTGTCAGATGTGGAACTCCTTAGCGAAACTCGCTGCTAAAAAATCATACGCAGACCGGCACGAACCGTGGTGGCGGTACGCTGGCCACCGGATTGCGCGCGCGGGTAGAAGGTTCGTGAAACATCGACATAGGGTGCGACCCGGCGGTTGAATTCATACCGTGCCTGAAGGCCGGTGTCGGCCTGGTAGGGCCCCCGGCGCACGGTGGGGTTGAGGTTGGAGGCCGACCACTCGACGTTGATGTAGGGACGCGCGATGAATCGGTTGGTGAGCAGGAAGTCGTATTCAAAGCGGGTGCGGGCAGACACCTTGCCATCGTTACGGACAAAAAGCTTCAGGTCGACGTCAAAGGCGTAGGGCGCAAGGCCGCGCACGCCCACGGCGAGGTAGTCGCGCTGCCCGGGTCGCTCGTCATGACGCAGGCCCACCTGCGCGTCCCAAAACGGGGCGATGTAGCGGCCATAGAGCAGTTGCAGTTCCGAAGCTTCGGTTCGTCCACCTGTGCGTTCTCCGTCGAACTGGTACCACAGGCGATTGAAGTCGCCGCCGACCCAGCCATCGACAGCTAGCGACTGGCTTGAACCCGCCTGGCCACGTATCTTGCCGGTTCCGGCTTCGACCTTGGTGTAGGAATAAATCGACTCATCTTCGACCGCCTGCGCAGACAGGGCGGAAAGGCTGAGGACGGCGGCAGCGAGCCAGCGCACCGACGCTATAGGTTTGAGATTGTTGTTCATTGTGGTTAGGTTCAAGCTACTTCGACCAGGCGAAACATGCCGGTCGCTGCATGGTACAAAAGATGGCAGTGGAAAGCCCAGGTGCCTTCGTCCTCGTAGGTGACATCGAGTTCCACCGTTTGCGCCGGCGGCACGATGATGGAGTGCTTGCGCGGAGCGAAGGCGCCGTTGCCATTGACCAGTTCCATATACACACCGTGCAGGTGCATCGGGTGCTCCATCATGGTTTCATTGACCATCTTGATGCGCACACGCTCCCCCAGGCCCATCTTGAAGGGCTTGGACTCGGAAAGCTTTTTGCCGTTGATCGACCAGAAATATCGCGTCATGTCGCCGGTCAGCCGGACCAACAGCTCCCTTTCCGGTGCCCGGTTGTCCGCGTTGCGGGTGGCGGCACGCAGCAACGTGTATTTCAGCCGGCGCAGGCCGTCTGCCTCGACTGGCGCGACGACCGGGGCGGAGCCCGACGCGTCAGCCATTCGAGACATGCCTGCCATGGAGTCCGCCGGATTGGCGGGCGCTGCCATGCCAGGCATGTCGGCCATGGCCTTGTCGGCAGGCTTCGAAGCCATGGCCATCGACCCGCCTGGCGAAGTGGCGACCGGTTTGCCCATATCCACACCTGCCATGCCGGCCATACCAGCCATACCAGCCATACCAGCCATACCAGCCATACCAGCCATACCAGCCATACCAGCCATACCAGCCATACCAGCCATACCAGCGTCTGCAGCGGGTTTGGCGTCCATACCCGGCATGCCTGCCATGCCTGAAGCATCAGCCGCGCCGCTCATGTCCATGCCAGCCATGCCCATGTCGTCCATCGTACGCACGGGCTTCGGACCCATGTCGGGCACCGGGGCGCTCATGCCCAGCTCCGGAGCCAGCGTTCCGAGCGCGTAACCGATGCGTGCGATGGTCGGCACAAAAATGCTGTAGGCCTTTGCTTCCCTGGGCTGCACGATCACGTCGTAGGTTTCACCGTTGCCGATGCGGAATTCATCGACTTCGACAGGGCTGACGTTCTGGCCGTCGGCCTGCACCACCGTCATGGGCAGGCCTGGAATCCGAACATCGAACATATTCATCGGCGAGGCGTTTATGAAGCGCAGTCGCACACGTTCGCCGGGCTTGAACAGCGCGGTCCAGTTTTCGGCGGGTTTTTTGCCCGCCATCAGGAAAGTCCACTCGTCGCCGCCATCGCTGAAGTCGGTCGGGTCCATGCGCATCTTGGCCCATTGCATGCGGTCATTCCAGATGGCCTCGCGCGCCTTTTTGTCGGGCGCATTGCGCAGCTGGGCAAGAAACTGGGGCGTCGTGATGCGCCGGTAGTTGTAGTAACCATCCACCTTCTTCAGGTTCGCCAGCACCTGGGACGGCGGCGTGTCGTTCCAGTCCGACAGCATCACCATGTATTCGCGGTCGTATTGGAACGGGTCGGGCTTGATCGGGTCAATGATGATCGGGGCGAAACACCCGGAGGGCTCCTGCAGCGCCGCATGGCTGTGGTACCAGTAGGTACCCGACTGGCGAAGCTTGAAGCGATAGGTGAACGTTTCGCCGGGCTGAATCCCCGGAAAGGTGACGCCCGGCACGCCATCCTGGTTATTGGGAACCAGCAGCCCGTGCCAGTGAATGCTGGTCATCTCGCGGAGCTGATTCGTCACCCTAATGAGGACCTCGTCGCCTTCCCTGAATCGCAGCACCGGCCCCGGCATGGTGCCGTTGATGGTGATGCCCATGGCGGGCTTGCCGGTGATGTTGAGCGCCGTTTCAGCCACCGTCAGGTCGTAGGCGCGGTTGACCGGAACGGCGCCGATCTCTACGGCTCGGAGCTCGGCCCACGCGGCCGGAAGGGCACCAAGGGCACCCAGGCCAAGCAGCGACTGGAGCGATTTGCGTTTAAGTTGATCCATGGCGATCTCATTTTTCTTGTTAAAAGGTGACGTAATAGTGCCTGTACCGGCCACGCCGGCGTTCTTTTAGCGCTCCGCTTACTGGGCCAGTTCCACGCTGGTCACGACGATCGCGCCGTCGGATTTTTCGGCCTTGAACCTGACCTTGCTGCCGACCTGAACCTTGTCCAGCATGGCAGCATCCTTGACTTTGAAGACCATGGTCATGCCGGGCATGTCAAGGTTTTTGATGTCGCCATGCTTCAGGGTGATTTTCTGGTTCTCCTTGTCGATCTTGCGGACCTCGCCGTCTGTCATTGATGCAGTTGTCGCTGTGTCCATGGCCATGCCCGCCATGCCGCCCTTGTCCGTGGGCGTCATCTTCATGCCCGACATATCCATGCCAGGCATGCTGTCCTTGTTCATGGTGGTCTGAGCCTGGACGTTGGCGGAAAGAGCTACAGCGAAGGCAAGGGTGCCAAAAGCGGCGAGAAATCTGGATGTTTTCATGATGTGTGGATTCCTGGAAAAGTGAAGGGGTGAACGGTTTGTAAAAAAAGTGGCGTCATTCAGGCTGCGAAAACCGGTAAAAATCTGTAGGCTTTTGCGCCTGATCAATGCTTGTGGCTTGCGCTGTGACCCGCAGGAGTATCAGCTTTGGTCGTGGCGGTGCCCACAGCTCCCGCAACGGTGACCATGCCTTTCATGCCAGCGTCGTAGTGGCCGGGCTGCAGGCAGGCGAAATCAACCTTGCCTGCCTTGGTGAATTGCCAGACGACTTCACCGGTCTTGCCCGGCGCGACCGTGATCATGTTGGCGTCGGCATGCTCCATTTCGGGCATTTTCATCATCATGGCGTAGTGTTCCTTGAGTTCTTTTGGCGTACCCAGCACCATCTCGTGCTTGATCTGGCCGGAGTTTTTGACCAGGAACCGGATGGTTTCACCCTGCTTGACAGCGATGTCCGCCGAGGAGAAGCGCATGTTGTCGGTCATGTCGATGTTGATCGTTCGGCCGACGTTGGCGGCCTTGCCAGGCTGTCCAATGGCAGCGGTCTCATCGTCGCCGCCCCCGTGCGAGCCTGCGGCAAAGGTAAGCGCTGATGCAGCGGAAAGAGCAAATGCCAGCGTGGCAGTACGAAGACGGTATGTCATAAAAAAGTCCTTAAAGGGTAAAAAGAAACCTAAAAAGCCGTGTGATGGCCCACTTTAGAAAACAAGGCCATGCAGGATGCTGGCTCCTTGATTACAAAATCGTTATCAACGTCGATCGCATCCTTTGGGCTGCTACCTGCCGTAGAGGTGAAAACTATTTGCTGCTTGCAGCTGGACACCCCTAAAACAGGAAATGCCGCCGAGGTGGTCCCAGGCGGCATTCAGGGGATGGGGGAACAATTCCCGACTGCCATCTGTTGAAGCGCAGTATGTCGCTTCATCAGTCGCGAGACTCTCTTTGGCTTTGCGTTACGTCATAAAGCGCCAGATTGAGCTTTTACTTTACCTATCGAGGCAATCACCTCAGCGCGTGTGAGGCTGCTTGCACTGGCTACAACCGGAACAAAACTTACCTCTGGGCTGGATGGCAAAGCGCCGCTACTACGTGCCTGCAAATATTCAGCCTGAACCTGGGCCCGAGTCAACTTGCTGGGCGTGGTGTCAAAAGTCACCCGGGTAGAAGCTTCGCCCTCCAGGCGATTCTGGACATTGGCCTGTGCAAATGCACTAACGCCACTGAGAGCGGCAATGGCGACAACGGTAGCAGCAAAAAAATTCGATTTCATGATAAGACTCCTTTAGAACAACTTGCAAAGTGCCACCCCAACACTGGGACGACTGCGATGCAACCTTTGCATCACGGTTCCTACTATAAAAACCTAGGGCCAACGCCACCCTGAGCGCCAAATTACAAATCCGTTATGTTCGAAAAAGAGCTATTTTGAAAATTCTTGTGGTGAAAGACAAGTCCGCAAGCTGACCTTGCCCGCGAAAAACGTATCCCTTGCAGAGTGCTTCAATGCCTGGGCCGCGCATGCCAGCGTCTGTTGCACCAACAATTTCAGAGTAAAGCAAAAGCAAGGCGCTCAGTACAGCTAGCGCAGAGAGATTCAGGCTGAATTCACTCTTTCGCATGACGCCGTTTCCAGAACGCCCATCCCGTGCGATATGTCGTTCGCTGACGTCGCATCAGCAGATAAACAGCGGGTATTACAAACATTGAAAGCAAGGGCGCAGTGATCATGCCGCCGACCATGGGTGCGGCGATGCGCTGCATGACTTCCGATCCGGTACCTGTGCCCCACATGATGGGCAGCAGGCCAGCCAGAATGACCGCGACCGTCATGGCTTTTGGGCGTACGCGCAAGACCGCTCCTTCTCGGATAGCGTCCAACAGATCGTCCGTCGTCGTTTTTCCTTGATCGAGCTTGTCATTCCAGGCTGTCTTTAGATACAAAAGCATGATGACTCCGAACTCGGCGGAAACACCCGCCAGCGCGATAAATCCAACCGCTCCGGCCACTGACAGGTTGTAGCTGAGCAGGTAAAGCAGCCAGATACCGCCGACCAGCGCAAAGGGCAGGGTGGCCATGATCAATAGGGCTTCGTCAAAGCGTTTGAAGGTCAGGTATAGCAGCACAAAGATGATCAGCAGCGTGAACGGCACCACTACCTTTAGCTTGGCCGTAGCTCGCTCCAAAAACTCGAACTGCCCTGACCACGAGATGGAATACCCCGGCGGCAGCTTGACCTTGTCGGCGACGGCCGTTTGCATGTCCTTCACGGCGGAGCGGAGATCGCGACCTCGAATGTCCACGTAGACCCACCCTGAGAGACGCGCATTTTCACTACGTAGCATGGGTGGCCCATCGGAAATACGGACCTCGGCTACGTCCGCTAGCACCAGGCGCTGACCTCGCTCCGTGACAAACGGCAGGTTGCGCAATTTCTCGATGGAATCCCGAAGTTCTCTGGGATAGCGCATATTGATTGGGAAACGCTGTAGGCCCTCAACAGTTTCGCCAATGTTCTCTCCGCCAACTGCTGAACTGATCACGGATTGGACATCGGCGATATTGAGTCCAAAGCTTGCGGCGGCGTCACGCTTGATGTTCACGTCTACGTAGCGCCCACCGGTCAGTCGCTCAGCCAATGCACTGGAAACACCGGGCACGTCTTTCAGCGCGCGCTCGATCTCCCCGGTCAGGCGGTCTATGGTCGCCAGGTCAGTGCCGGCCACCTTCACGCCAACCGGGCTTTTGATGCCCGTGGCCAGCATGTCGATGCGGTTGCGGATGGGCGGTACCCAGATGTTGGAGAGGCCAGGGACCTTGACGATGCGGTCCAGCTCATCGATCAGTTTGTCCTGCGTCATACCCGGACGCCATTGATCTTTGGGCTTGAACTGGATTGTCGTTTCAAACATCTCCATCGGCGCAGGGTCGGTAGCGGACTCGGCGCGCCCAGCTTTGCCGTACACACTGGCCACTTCTGGAACGGTTTTGATAAGCCTGTCCGTCTGTTGCAGTAATTCACTGGCTTTGCCGGTTGACAAGCCCGGCAAGGCTGACGGCATGTACAGCAAGTCACCTTCATCCAGCCTTGGCATGAATTCACCGCCTATGTGCTGAAAAGGCCAAGCGCTGATAACCAGAACGACAGCCGCAACCAGCAAGGTCAGCTTGGGCGCACGCAGTACAACTTCCAGCATCGGCCTGTAGATGGCAATCAGCAGGCGATTCAGTGGGTTGGATTTCTCGTCAGGAATCCGTCCCCGAATCAGGTAGCCCATGAGCACGGGAATCAGCGTTACTGACAGGCCTGCCGCCGCTGCCATGGCGTAAGTCTTGGTAAACGCCAGCGGTGCAAACAGGCGGCCCTCCTGCGCCTCCAGGGTGAACACGGGTATGAACGAGAGGGTGATGATGAGCAGCGAGAAGAACAGCGCCGGTCCGACTTCAGCCGCCGCGTCGCCAATGACCCGCCAGCGAGCCTCACCCTGAAGCGTTTCGCCGGGGTGGTCATGACCCCAATGCTCAAGATGTTTGTGCGCATTCTCGATCATCACCACGGCGGCGTCCACCATAGCACCAATGGCAATGGCGATACCCCCCAGAGACATGATGTTCGCGTTAACGCCCTGGTAGTGCATGACGATGAAGGCAGCCACGATGCCCAGCGGCAGCGAGATGATGGCCACGAAAGCCGACCGAAGATGGAACAGGAAGATAAAGCACACCACGGCGACAACCAGAAACTCCTCAAATAGCTTGTGCGTCAGGTTCTCTACGGCGCGTTCGATTAATCCGGAGCGGTCGTAAGTCGGCACGATTTCCACACCTTTCGGCAAGCTGGCTTGCAAGGTCTGAATTTTGGCTTTCACCGCAGCGATAGTTTCCAGTGCGTTTTTGCCGGACCGCATGATGATCACACCGCCTGCGGCTTCCCCTTCTCCATCGAGTTCACCAATGCCCCGACGCATCTCAGGGCCAATCTGGATACGCGCCACATCACCCAGGCGCACCGATACACCGCTGGGTGATGTCATCAGCGGAACCGCCCGAAAGTCTTCCAGGCTCTGCAAATAGCCAGAGGCGCGAACCACATACTCGGCCTCTCCCAGCTCCAGCACTGAGCCACCAGCCTCCTGATTGGCCTTCTGGATGGCTTCAACCACCCGTGTGTGCGGGATGGAATAGGCGGCCAGCTTTTCAGGGTCAAGCACGATTTGGTATTGCCGGACCATGCCGCCTATGGATGCAACCTCCGCCACATTGGGCACGGTCTTGAGTTCGTATTTGAGGAACCAGTCCTGTAGCGCACGGAGTTGACCAGCATCTTGCGTGCCACTCCGGTCTATCAACGAATATTGGTAAATCCAGCCCACGCCTGTAGCGTCTGGCCCAAGTGAGGCCTTCGCAGCAGCAGGCAACTTGGATTGCACTTGATTCAGGTACTCAAGCACGCGGGAGCGTGCCCAGTACAGGTCGGTGCCATCTTCAAACAGCACATAGACGAAAGAGTCACCAAAGAAGGAGTAACCCCTTACCGTTTTGGCACCGGGTACCGACAGCATGGTTGTCGTCAGGGGGTAGGTCACCTGGTTCTCAACAATACGCGGTGCCTGTCCGGGGTAAGTGGTGCGGATGATGACCTGCACGTCAGACAGGTCAGGCAAAGCATCCAGCGGTGTGCGCATGACCGAATACACGCCCCAGGCACCTACCATCAACGTTGCAAGAAGCACCAAAAAACGGTTGCCTATAGACCAGCGAATTAGGGCGGCGATCACTTTTTAACCCCCGCGACAGGCGGCGCCGAGCTCATCGGAGAGACCCGGGTTAGCTGGGGCAAGCCTTCGGCATCCATATAGAACTCAAAGGTCACCTGGTCACCGGGCTCAAGATTGCGGGGCAAATCTTTAGGCGGGAGTGTTTTGAAGTCCATGGACATAGGGCCCCACTTGAGCGTGGGAATAGCCCCGTGCGACAAGGTGATGGCCTCTTTGTTAATGGCAACAATCTTGCCCTGGCCTTCATGTCGGGGAGCGGTATTTGCTGCAGCAGATTTGGGTACTTCGTTGAGCCGGCTCTCCACGCCTTTCAGGCTGGCTTCGGAATCGATCAGGAATTGGGAAGACACAACTACCCGTTGGCCAGCCTGTAGGCCTTGCTTGATTTCAGTCTGCCCGCCGGTCTCAATACCGGCTTGAACGTCAACCGGCCGAAAGCGTCCGTTTTCTTCTGCCAGCATCACGACTGTTCGCTTGCCCGTCTGAATAACCGCCTCTGTGGGAACCAGTAGTGACTTTTCTGCGCGCATGTCCATGAATTGCATGGATACAAACATGCCGGGTACAAGGCGCGCGCCAGGGTTGGCCAGCTCAAGCCGGGCTTTCAGGGTGCGCGTTGCTGAATTTACCTCCGGCAAAATGGCTTGGACTTTGCCATCGAAGGTGATGCCGGGGGCAGCTGGGCTGCGCGCTTGGACCTTTGCGCCTGGACGTACCAGGGCAGCCTGGCTTTCTGGCACCTCGGCATTCGCCCAAACCGTGGACAGGCCATTGATGCGAAACAATGTCGCACCAGCCATTACCGTCATGCCCTCACGGGCCATGAGTTCTACCACCACGCCGCCCAGCGGTGCCGTAATGGTGATGCGGGCCTGCGTCTTGCCGCTTGACTCCACCTGGCGAATTTGTTCATCGCTCATACCCGCCTGACGCATGCGTTGCCTGGCGCCATCCACCAACGAAGCAAGGTCTTTGCCTTGCATACGCTTGACAGCCAAAAACTCTTCCTGCGCTGCGACCCATTCAGGGACATAGAGATCCACCAGCGGCTGTCCCTTCGAAACCCGATCAAGCGTGGCGCGCACATGAAGGCGCTCAACAAATCCTGTAGCGCGGGCCTGAACGGTCGCCTGATCGCGCTCGTTGTAAGCAATGCTGCCTACGGCGGAAACCTGCGGCGAGAGCGTGCCTTCGGTGACCACTGCGGTGCGCACGCCCAAGTTTTGCTGGATACGTGGGCTCACGGTAACCTTACCCTGATCGGCTTCGCCTTCAGCATAGACCGGCACCAGCATCATGTCCATAAAGGGAGACTTGGCAGGTTTGTCGAACTTGCTGGCAGGAACCATAGGGTCGTGGTAGTAAAGGATTTTGCTGCCAGTCACCGGATCCATATCGCCCGCCTTCAGCCCTGCGCTGATATGCCGACGGGTCGCATCTTCTCCTTCAGCAACACTCTGAGGACCTGCGGCTGGAGTGGCGCTCGGGCTGCTGCCAGAGGTGGCTGGTGCATTGACTACGGTAGCCGGCATGGATCCAGCCCGTTTAGCACCCAAGGTATACAGACCGTAGCCTGCAGCAACCAACACACCCGCAGCAAGCAGCGCGGAAATAAGATATTTTTTGTTCATGGTTGATCCTTGGCGACGGCCGAAATGTGTTGATCGGGTATGAGGAAGTTGATTTGCGCCCAGGAGCGAGCCGTTTCCATCTCCAGAGTGAGGGCCTGCATGCGCACGTCGATTTCGTCGCGCCGGGCTAACAGCCCGGCGGCCAGGTCGCTTTTACCGATGCGATAAGCGGTGAGCGCGGCTTCGGTACGTTGTCGGGCAATTGGGATTAGCTCCTCACGGTATCGGACCACCCGCTCTTTGCCTGTTTGCCAGTCGTTCAACCAGACCCGAATCTCTGCTTCATGGTTGCGCAGCATGTCCTCGTATCTTGCCTTGGCTTCATCAACCATGGCCAACTTGGCCCCCAGCTCACGGTCTTGACGATTTTTTTGATCCCACTGCAGGGGAATCGATACGCCGATGGACAGCATGTTGGAGAATGCCGGACCGCGCTGCGCGTAGCTTGCTTCTATGCTGATATCGGACTTCTTGTTAGCCTGAGCCAGTCGAGCCTCAGTTTCCGCCGCATCAATCTCGGCACTTATTGCCAGCAAGTCGGGATGTCGCTTGAGGTGGTCAGTCGAAATATCACCTTGCAGCGGCGTGGTTTGCCATGGCGGTGATCCGGACGTGGGTCTTTCGGCAGCGGAAGCGCCCACCCAACGTGCCAGCATCAAAGTGGCGGATCGGGACTGGCGATCAATTTGGCTGAGGCGGTCTTGCAGATTGATCACTGCGGCGCGGGCTGCGAACACGTCAGCCTGGCTCCCCCGGCTCGTACGAAATGCACTGTCGGCGGCTTGAACCTGCAACTGGGTTTCCTCAACCTGTTGTTGTAATAGTTCCCGCTGGGCTTGGGCGTAATACCGGTCCAGCCAGGCCAGCGCGGTATCGCGATGCACATTAGCCAGCGTCAATTGCCGCTGCGCCTGTACGCGGTCGGCGTCGCGTTCAAGCTTTTCCGTCCTGAGCTGGCGCTTTTCGGCACGCGGGATTTCCTGCATGACGCCAATGCGGCGCATAGTCATGAAGTCACGTGTGAGGCTGAAGCGGTCGGGACCATTGGCCGGCAAATTGTCAATGCCAAGCTTGAGCACTGGGTCAGGCAGTTGACCAGCAGCCACCGCCTGTTCGCGTGCAGCGGTCGTAAGCGCATCTTGGGCGAGCAGTTGCTGAGAACGGCCGACGGCAATTCGCTGCGCCTCAATCAAGGTCAAAGGGTCAGCGGCCCAGGACGCCGACACCACGGCCATCATCAAGGCTGCAGCGGCAGTCCGACCAATAGGAAAGGGAATAAACATAAAACCTCCAGAGCACAAGAACAAGCTGTCAATGCATGGGTATGCATCAGGCAGCAGCTACGCGGTGTCAGGAGGTCAGAGGCGGAAGCAGCAGTTCCGGATGGCTAACGGCGGGGCCGTCGTTCGCAGTAGATGAGGCGGCTGAAAGGGCGCCAGGGCAAAAAGAGGAATGGCGACCTGCAAATTAAGGTCGGCCGGGAGTGTATCTATGGCCGGGGGAGATGGCGTCTGGTATTTATCTGCAGATTGCTGTCCGACCTGGCAATGGGCGTGGCAAAGATTGGGTTGTGCATCGTCCATGTTCATGGCCATGGACTCAGCGCAAGGCATGCCAGCCTCGGTCATGGCAGATATCTCTGCTGCCTTTGAGGCAGTACCCGGACACGCATAGCCTGCGACCGCCAGCTGCATGAACAGCAGGCTAAAAAGTGCAAAAAGCACTGTCATCAGTCGAGTACGGCGATTTCGGGTCATCTATTCAGAGTTTAGCTTGAATTTAGCGGCTTGGCTGAACGAAGTTCTTTATGTCCTTATGTAATAGCAACGTTGGCGTCATGAAAATGTATTGCGAGAGTCACATCAGGTAACCAACCTCGCGGCCCCGACTTCACGGAACCAAAAAATTGCTATAAACTCAAGTCAATATGTCGCGTTTTCGCCACCTGCTTCTTTGCCTGATGATGCTGGCCTTGCCACTGCAGGGCTTTGCTGCGGCATCAATGTTTTATTGCGGCATGGGTGCGGGCTACGATGTAAAAACCACGCATGTAGAGACGGGCGCCAGCCGTCACCAGATGGTCGAGGCCATGGGCATGCAGCATGACCATGAGAAACACACTTCTGCAGAGGGTGCCATGCAGTCTCCGGATAGCCAGAAGCAGTTGCCTGATTCCTCACACAAATGCGGTGTCTGCGCCACGTGCTGCAGCGTCATCGCTATTACAGATTTCGTTACGACTGTTGAAGTGCAGTCCTCTCCCAAAGCTGATCTGGTCGAGCCTTTCGTCCTGATTCACTCCGTCCCCTCGCGCTTTCCCGAAAAACCGCCTCGCGCTTGACGCGCCGTGCCGCTGCAGCTCCTTAGCCGCAGTGACCGGTGCTCTTTTCATCGTCCGTCATGAAATAGCCGCCCTCAGGGCGCTTTTGTGCCGCCGTCCCATGAAAACGCGAGGATTCCATGTTCAAAAAAAACCTACCCGCCACATGGCTGGTTCCGATATTTTCCCTGTCGGGGATAGCTGCTGCGCAAACACCCGCGCCGGCTTCTCCCTCAGCTGAGGCCGCCAAAGCTTCTCCCCTGACTTACCGTTCAGCCTTCGAGGGCTACAAGCCCTATACCGACGACAAGCTCCTGAACTGGAAAGAGGTCAATGACACCACCGGCCGCATCGGCGGCTGGCGAGTCTATGCCAAAGAAGCCCGACAACCCGATGACAAGGCGCCTGCTCACGACATGAGCAAGATGTCTGAACCGAAAACCGAAGGTGGCAAGCCATGAACGCCCCTTCCGTAAAAACCATTTTCAAGTCGGGGGCGGTGGTTACTGCGGTTCTTGTATTGGCCGGTTGTGCTTCTGTGAACATTGACCAGGCTGTCAAAGACACCAACGACACGACAGGTGCCTTCACCAAGGGCAAGCTGGAGCTCAGTCGCACTGATCAACAGGTTCAGGCGCGCCAGAAACTCAGTGCTGAGCTGCTGGCCAAACCCTTGGGCATGGACGAAGCCGTTCAGTTAGCCTTGGCCAACAGCCCTGCAATGCAAACCCTGCTGGCTCAAAGCTGGGCGGACATGGCGCAGGCGAGTCAAGTTGGAAGGATCACCAATCCCGTCTTTTCGTTCGAGCGCCTGCGCTACGGCAGCGAACTGGAACTCAACCGGCTGCTGTCTTTCGGCCTGATAGACATCCTGACGCTGCCCTACCGCCAGGGGATATCGCGTGGCCTCATGGCGCAAGCCAGGGTTCAACTCAGTGCCAGCGTGATCGAACAGGTCACGGCCGTTCGTCAGGGTTGGGTACGGGCGGTCGCGGCCAAGCAGACCCTTCAATACGCTGAGCAAGTCAATGCCAGTGCTCAGGCCAGTGCAGAGCTGGCACAGCGAATGCAGCAAGTTGGCAACTTCACCAAACTTCAACGCCAGCGCCAGCAGGTGTTTTACGCGGACAGCGTCGCACAGCTGGCTGCAGCCCGGCACGCAGACACTGCATCGCGTGAAGAACTGGTTCGCTTGCTGGGACTGACTGACGCTCAGGCGGGACAGTTGCAACTCCCCGAGCGCCTGCCGGATCTGCCAAAAGAACCTCGCGATGCAGGCATCGTTTCATCGAACGCAGCGGAGCAGCGGCTGGACGTGCAACTGGCGCGCAGCCAGCTCGACACGGCAGGCCGGGCCCAAGGCCTGAACCTGCTGACCAGCGTTGTTGACGTTGAGCTCGGAATTCGTCGCGATACCGTCACCAACGCCACTGCCGGCACCAGAACACCGCGTAACGGTTACGAGCTGGGTATTCGTTTGCCGATTTTCGATTGGGGGTCAGCACAGCGGGCGACGATGAATGCGCAATCCCTGGCGGCAGCCAGTCGCTACGAAAGTACGGTTCGGGGTGCGTCGTCACAACTTCGTGAAAGCTATTCGGCCTACCGGACTGCCTACGACGTAGCCAAGCACTACCGGGACGAAATCGTTCCGCTACGCCGCGCCATGGCTGAAGAAAACGGACTTCGCTACAACGGCATGCTGATCAGCGTGTTCGAGCTGCTGGCCGACAGCCGCGACCAGGTTTCCAGCGTCATGGCGGCCATCAATTCCTACCAGCAGTTCTGGCTATCGGATGCCGCCCTGGCAGCTTCCATGACTGGCAAGCCCATGTCAATGATGGTATCCGCGCCCATGGCTGGCGGAACTGGCTCTGCACAGTGATGGCGTACACAACCTACTCAACGGATTACTCATGAACAACAGAAGAAATTTCCTGACCGGTGCCGGCGCCATCACCACGGCGGTTGCGGCGGCTGCGGTCAGCAAGGTGGCCATGGCGGCATTGCCAGAGCCCGTGATTCAAACCAAGCCGGACACCATGGCGCCCCTGGTGCCCAACTCCGGTCGACCTTACAACCCCGTTGTGACCCTCAACGGCTGGACTCTGCCATGGCGCATGAACGCTGGTGTCAAGGAGTTCCATCTGGTGGCCGAACCTGTGGTGCGCGAGATGTCGCCCGGATTCAAGGCCCACCTGTGGGGTTACAACGGCCAGTCACCAGGGCCGACCATTGAGGTCGTTGAAGGTGACAGGGTACGGATTTTCGTGACCAACAAGCTGCCAGAACACACCAGCGTGCATTGGCATGGTCAGCGCTTGCCCAATGGCATGGATGGCGTCGCCGGTCTGAACCAGCCTGCTATCCCCGCAGGCAAGACCTTTGTTTACGAGTTCGTTGCCAGACGTCCAGGCACCTTCATGTATCACCCGCATGCTGATGAGATGACACAGATGGCCATGGGCATGATGGGTTTCTGGATCACCCATCCAAAGACTGCACATCCGCTGATTGAAGAGGTCAACCGCGACTTTGTTTTTCTGCTCAACGCCTATGACATTGATCCGGGCCTCTACACCCCCAAGATCATGACCATGCTTGATTTCAACCTATGGAGCTGGAACAGCCGGGTCTTTCCGGGCATTGATCCACTGGTGGTTCGCAAGAACGACAAGGTTCGCATCCGGATAGGAAACCTGACCATGACCAACCATCCCATTCACATCCACGGGCATGAGTTCACCGTTACCGGTACCGATGGAGGGCCTACACCGAAGTCCTCACGCTGGCCTGAGGTGACCACCGATGTGGCAGTTGGACAGATGCGTCAGATCGAATTCGTGGCAGACGAAGAAGGTGACTGGGCTTTCCATTGCCACAAGAGCCACCACACCATGAACGCCATGGGTCACGATGTGCCCACGATGATCGGCGTGGACCATCGCAAGGTGGCACGCGACATTACCAAACTGATCCCCGATTACATGGTCATGGGCGAGCGCGGGATGGCGGACATGGGAGAAATGGACATGCCCTTGCCTGACAACACGGAACGGATGATGACAGGCGCAGGCCCATTCGGCTCCGTCGAAATGGGCGGTATGTTTAGCGTGGTCAAGGTGCGAAAAGACCAGAAAGCCGGCGACTACAAAGACCCCGGTTGGTACAAGCACCCCGCGGGCACCGTCGCGTACGAATGGACCGGTGCAGCGCCCGTTGCCGACCGTTCTGTTAGCGGCGGCGGCCAGGCCATGAAAGCGCAAAACATGCCCGCCAAAGAAGTAGAAGTCCAGGTCCGCAAGCCCGCCATGAACGGGATGGGTGGCATGGGCGGCATGCAGCACTGATTTTTTTAACCACCACCTAGAAAGGTATCTCCATGAAAACACGCAACCTGCTGATCGCACTTCCATCGCTGCTGCTAGCCATGACCGCCATGGCATCTGGTACCCACGCTGGAGGGCACGACGATGAGGCCATCGGCAAGCCTGGTATGGCCTCCAAGGTCACCCGCACCATCACCATGGACATGGCCGACACCATGCGCTTTAGCGTTCCACAAGTGACGGCCAAGCAGGGTGAAACCATTCGCTTCGTCGTCAAAAACTCTGGCAAGGTCAAGCACGAGATGGTGCTGGGTACCGAAAAGGAACTCAAGGAGCACTACGAAGTGATGAAGAAGAATCCGGAGATGGAACACGCCGATGCCAACATGGTGACCGTGGCCCCCGGCAAGACTGGCGAAATCATCTGGCAGTTCACCAAAGCCGGCAAGATCGACTTTGCTTGCCTGCAGCCTGGTCACTATGACGCGGGCATGAAAGGCTTTGTGACCGTCGCCGGCGGCAAAGCCGCTCCAAAGAAGGATGGCCATGACGACCACAAGCACTGATCGTGTGACCAGGCGCTCAGCCTCACGGCTGATTTTTGGGCTGACCGGGGCCGTGACACTAGGCCAACCCCTGGGCGTGCTAGCCGCTTCGCCCAAAGACCGGGTAACGATCTGGAAAACACCTGACTGTGGTTGCTGCGGCGAATGGGTTTCCCATCTGCGCAGCAACGGCTTTGACGTCGTGACCCACGATGTCAAAGACACGGCGCCTATGCGTCAAAAGCTCGGGCTGGCCGAAAAGTTCGGATCCTGTCATACCGGACTGCTGGGCACATACGTGCTGGAGGGCCATGTTCCCGCAAAGGAAATGCGGCGTCTCCTGCGTGAAAAACCCCAAGCCCTAGGCCTGGCCGTGCCGGGCATGCCGGCGGGCTCACCGGGGATGGAAATGGGCAACGCCAGTGATGCCTTCGACGTTTTGCTGGTCCTCAAAGACGGCAACTCCCGCGTTTATCAGTCTTATCCCTAGAAATCTTTAACGTAATCAACCTCAACTCCTGAAAGAACCATCATGAAAAACCTCAAAACCCTTCTGATCATTGCAACTCTCGCAGCCGGTGCAGCTCAAGCACAAACAGCCATGAAACCCGGCAACGCACCTATGGCCATGGACAGTAAAAAAGAAATGGCTGCACCCGCCGGCGACATGACCGAAGCCGAAGTTCGGAAGGTGGATATGGACACCAAAAAGATCACGCTGAAGCATGGTGACATCAAGAATCTCGATATGCCTGGCATGACCATGGTGTTTCAGGTGAAGGATCCGGCCATGCTCGACAAGGTCAAGGCCGGCGACAAGGTGCGCTTCAAGGCTGAAAAGTCCAACGGCGCCATTGTGGTGACCGATCTGCAGCCATCGAAGTAAGCCTGGTTCAGGGTGGCCACGGGCGCTATAAGCGCCTTGGGCTAACCCTGGAACCCGAATGGGAAGTTCAACGTGAATCAGATGTATACCGATGCCGCATGAATTTCGCAATCTGATTAACGCACCGCACGAGACTTTGGGCAACGCGCTGATTGCGGGATTCGCTGCGGCCGTCATACTGTTTTTCATCGTGGCTTACTTTCTATGGCGCGACAGGAAGCTAAAAAAACCTGGAAGTCATCCAAAAAGCTCGCCCTCCAGACACCGCAAAAAGCGACGAAGGTGATTAAAACTGCGCGTCCTAACACTTCATTGAAAGCTGCCCGTTATGGAAAAACACGAACACACCCCGCACGGTCACGACCATTCTCCTGCCATGGCCGAACAGCCAATGCATGTTGGCGGGGCGCAGACGAGTTCCCCTGGACAGCTGAAGGATCCTGTATGCGGAATGAACGTCACGGAACAGTCACCCAACAAACATGAGCATGCTGGCATACCCTATTACTTTTGCAGTGCAGGGTGCAAGACGAAATTCACTGCCGAGCCCGAACGTTACCTGAAGCCGAAGCAGGAGGCTGTTACGCCCGAGACTTTCAAGGCGGTTGCCGGCACGATATACACCTGCCCCATGCATCCCGAAATTCGACAGGACCATCCCGGTCACTGTCCGAAGTGCGGCATGTCCCTCGAACCCCTTATGCCCAGCATGGATGATGACGAAAATCCGGAACTCAAGGATTTCTCGCGACGCTTTTGGTGGACATTGCCGCTGACAGTTGTCGTCACCGTACTGGCTATGTTCGGACACCAGCTTGGATTGTTCGCAATGGGGACGCAAAGCTGGGTGGAGTTGGTGCTTTCGCTACCCATCGTTCTTTGGGCAGGTTGGCCATTCTTCGTGCGCGGCTGGCAGTCAGTCGTCAATCGGAGTCCGAATATGTGGACGCTAATCGGGCTGGGCACCTCGGCCGCCTTTATTTACAGCGTGGTCGCGACTGCCGCACCCGCCGTATTTCCGCCTTCGTTTGTAGCCATGGGTCGTGTTGCGGTCTACTTTGAAGCTGCCGCCGTCATTATTTCCCTGACCCTGCTCGGTCAGATGCTGGAGCTCAAGGCTCGGTCACAGACATCAGCCGCCATCAAGTCCCTGCTTGGCCTGGCACCTAAAACCGCACGCCGCATCAAAGGGGACGGCACAGAAGAAGATGTCCAGTTGACACACGTCCACGAGGGTGACCTTCTGCGGGTTCGTCCTGGCGAGAAGGTACCCGTTGATGGGGTGGTGACCGAAGGCCGCAGCGCTGTTGATGAAGCCATGCTGACTGGAGAGCCTTTACCAGTCACCAAGCGCGTCGGTGACAAACTGATTGGCGCCACGCTCAATACTTCAGGTGCTCTGGTGATGCGGGCCGAACACGTGGGTTCAGCAACCGTTCTTTCGCAAATCGTCCAGATGGTTGCCCAGGCTCAGCGTTCTAGAGCACCTATGCAACGCATGGCAGACCAGGTCGCCGGATATTTCGTTATGGCCGTTGTCGCCGCAGCCTTGCTGACGCTACTGGTCTGGGGATTCTTTGGGCCGCAACCCAGCTGGGTTTACGGCCTTATCAATGCAGTCTCCGTGCTCATCATTGCGTGCCCATGTGCGTTGGGTTTGGCCACGCCGATGTCCATCATGGTGGCTACCGGACGTGGCGCCACGCAGGGTATTTTGTTTCGGGACGCGGCTGCGATTGAGAATTTCCGCAAAGTTCAGGTCTTGATCGTTGACAAAACCGGAACCCTTACGGAAGGTCGTCCCGCCTTTGAAAAGGTTTTTGCTATGGCGCCGTACACCGAAGACGAGGTATTACGCCTGGCGGCCAGTCTGGATCAGGGCAGCGAACACCCTCTGGCCGACGCCATTGTGCGAGCGGCGCGGGACAAGGGAATGACTCTTTCAAAGGTTGAAGGCTTTGAATCTGCAACCGGCATTGGTGTCCGGGGTGTGGTCGACGGCAAGCGTCTGTCGCTGGGGAATGCTGCCCTGATGGTGGAAGACAAGGTAACCACCGACAGCGATAAACAGATGCAGGCGGAAGCGCTTCGCGTGGGCGGCGCCAGTGTCATGACGCTGGCTGTTGATGGGCAATTTGCCGGGCTGCTGGCCGTATCGGACCCCGTCAAGGAAAGCACCCCCGCTGCACTCAAGACACTTCAGGATGCAGGCATCCGCATCATCATGGCGACAGGCGACGGCCTTACAACGGCGAAGTCAGTGGGCCAGCGCCTGGGTATCGACGAGGTTCACGGGGAGGTCAAGCCTGCCGACAAATTGGCGCTGGTGGAGCGGCTGCAGGCTCAAGGGTTGGTTGTTGCCATGGCGGGGGACGGCATCAATGATGCGCCTGCGTTGGCCAAAGCCGATGTTGGCATCGCGATGGGCACGGGAACTGACGTAGCGATGAACAGCGCTCAGGTCACTCTGGTGAAGGGAGACTTGCGGGGTATCGCCACGGCGCGAGAGCTTTCGGATGCGACCATTGCGAACATGAAGCAAAACCTGGGGTTTGCGTTCATCTACAACTCGCTTGGCGTGCCTTTGGCTGCGGGCCTGTTGTTCCCGTTTACGGGATGGTTGTTGTCACCCATGATTGCCGCTTTGGCAATGAGCCTGAGTTCAGCCTCGGTGATTACCAACGCATTGCGCCTGCGCGGCCACACCAAAGGCTGACAGGATTGCTTATTTGGCCTGCTCCAGACGCACGATCATGAAGCCTGCATCGGTTTTTTCAACACGGAAGAGGATCTTGTCGCCTTGTTTCACGTCCTTAATCAAGTTCGCGTCGCTTGCCTTGAACACCATGGTCATGCCGGGCATGTCGAGGTTTTCAAGCGCTTCGTGCTTGATGGTCAGTTTTCCCTGTTCAAGGTCCACCTTGCGAACTTCGCCTACCGTCAGTTTGACGGTCGCTGGCGATGCTGCTACCGCTGTCGTACTCGGCGAGGTGTCAGTTGCGGCGAGCGCCATGCCGCTCATGCCGACGGAAAGTAAAGCTGCGGCCAAAGAGATTTTGAGAGTTGATTTCATGAGAGTTTTCCTATTGAATTTAATGAAGGGATCGAATGCTGTGCAACCGTTCCCCTAACTCGGGATCTCGGCGGATTTGCAGCGTTGCCGCCGAGGCCCAGCGCGCGTTTAGTGCTGAGTGAGTTTTTCGCTACCGTCCAGCGCGTGGACTTTGCCCATCGCGGCAACCACCTCGGCGCGAGTCAGATTGCTGGTTTGAGCAACTGCGGGCGAGAAGCTCGCTTCATCACTCAAGGGCAAAGTGTTGTTTTTTCTGGCCTGCAGATACTCAGCCTGAACCTGGGCCCGAGTCAACTTGCTGGGCGAGGTGTCAAAAGTCACCCGGGTAGAAGCTTCGCCCTCCAGGCGATTCTGGACATTGGCCTGTGCAAATGCACTAACGCCACTCAGAGCGGCAATGGCGACAACGGTAGCAGCAAAAAATTTCGATTTCATGATAGGACTCCTGTAGAACAACTTGCAAAGTGCCACCCCAACACTGGGATGACTGCGATGCAACCTTTGCATCACGGTTCCTACTTTAAAAAAAAGGGGCCTTCACAACGCTGGCCCGCAGATTACAGATTCGTTATTCAAACAAGAGGCATCTTTTGAAAATTCTGGTGATCGATGATGAACCCAAAGCCGCAGAATACGTGCGCCAGGGATTGAGCGAAAGTGGCTACGCCGTCGAAGTGGCTCATAGCGGAACGGATGGCCTGCATGTCGCCGTTACAGGAGATCACGATCTCATCATTCTGGATGTCATGCTTCCAGGCATCGACGGATTTGCCGTGTTGTCGGCGCTGCGCACTTCAAGGAAAGTTCCGGTTCTGATGCTATCTGCTCGTGGCAAAACCGACGACAAGGTCAGAGGTTTTGATCTGGGCGCCGATGACTACCTGGTCAAGCCCTTTCAATTTCCGGAGCTTTTGGCACGGGTTCGCACGCTTCTTAAACGCAGCCATCCAGTTGCCACAGAACCTGTGCTGCGCACGGCAGATCTGGAAATTGATCCGGTACGGCACCGCGCCACCCGTGCCGGCCAGCGTATAGATTTGTCGGCCAAAGAGTTTGCGTTGCTGACCCTTCTGGCCCAAAGGGCCGGCGAGGTCTTGTCCCGTACACAAATCGCATCACTGGTATGGGATATTCATTTTGAGTCGGACACCAATGTGGTTGAAGTGGCGATTCGGCGCCTGCGTCTGAAAATTGACGACCCTTTTGAAAACAAACTGATTCACACGGTGCGCGGGGTCGGCTATGTACTGGAATCCAGAGAGGTCGCATGAAATTTCGCCTTCAGGCCTCGTTGTCCAGGAACTCTTTGGCTTCACACATCGCTGTGGCGAGTGCTTTTTTTGGGTTGATTGTGGCGGGTGGGGCAACAACTGTAGCCTTTTGGGCGCTGACCCAGCAACTGGACGCACGGTCACTTGCCGAACTGGAGGGTAAAAGGGATGTTCTTGGCCACCTTCTGTCAGAAATTCCTTCTGCCCAAGCGCTCAAACAGAACCGCCATCGCTTTGAGGACCTGCTGATCGGTCACGATGATCTGCGTCTGGAGCTCCTTGATGACACCACAGGACTGCCCATCGCAACTTTCTCACCAGCGGCGCCTTCAATTGACCAAGCGGTGGCCGATGAAACACACAGCCCGGCAGGCTCGCGTATCTGGTCGGCGCTCGGTGGTCAACGATTGAGCAAGCTGCAAGGTGCGGTTCCCACAGCAGATGGCCATCCGGTTAAATTTGAACTCTCGCTGGATCGCCGACATGACGCCCGGCTGCTGACTGGATTTATAAAAGCAACGCTGGTGGGCCTGCCCCTGCTACTGCTGATCGTCGCAGTTGGGGCGTGGTTGATCGCGCGCACGGCATTGACGCCGCTGCGGCGTTTCAACCGTTTGGCCGCATCGATTGGCACCAAGTCTTTAAGTCGGCGTTTGTCAGCAACAACGTTGCCACTGGAGCTTGCAGAGCTTGCCACGGAATTCAACGGCATGCTGGACCGCATTGATGAGGGCTATCGGCGTCTGCAAGACTTCTCGGGCGACTTGGCGCATGAGATGCGAACTCCTGTGGCAACACTTCTGGGCCGGACCCAGGTAGCACTTTCACAGTTACGCTCCGCAGCAGATCTTCGAGGGGTGCTGGAAGGCAATATTGAAGAGCTGGATCGCCTGGCATTGCTTATTTCGGACATGCTGTTTATCGCGAGTTCAGATTCTCAGGCCAGTCCAATCCATGCTGGCCAGCTTGACCTCGCTACGGAAGCAGGTCGGGTCACGGATTTCCTGTCTCTGATTGCAGACGAAAAGGGTATCGCTTTGGAGGTGACGGGAGATGCCGCCATCGTGGGAGACCGCTTGCTGGTTCAGCGCGCAATTACGAATCTGGTGTCCAACGCCATCCGGCACGCTTCTAATGGTTCAAAGATCACCGTAGCAATTGCTGCAGAAAGCGAAAATACCGCTTTGACTGTGAGCAATCTGGGTGAGGGAATCGCCCCCGCACATCTAGATCGGATTTTTGATCGTTTTTACCGCATCGATTCCGGGCGCGCTCGCTTTGCTGGTGGTACCGGTTTGGGTTTGGCTATTGTGCGGTCCATCATGGCAGCCCACGGCGGCAGCGTGCAGGTTCGCAGTCAAATTGGCGGCGAAACGGCTTTTACGCTGAATTTTCAATCTTCAAATTCCATTCAGAAAATTACTGTCTGAGATTGCATCTGAGAGATTCCATCAGAGGTTGACCTGAGCCGTTGCCAATGGTGTTGTTCTAATCGAACCGCTGGTTGGGCACCTCCAGAAAAAGAATCCTTGCTGGTTATCCCAAATCCTGATCCAGAAGTGCAGTATTGATGGCAATCGCCGCTTGCGCACCTTCTGCTGCCGCAACAATGACCTGCAACACATCACGCGACGCGTCGCCGGCCACGTACAAGCCGGGAACGTGGGTCATCTGTTTGCTATCCACTGTGCACCCCTTGGCCTCGAACGTATCGCAACCAAGGCGCGCCGCAAGATCACTGGCCTGGTGCCGTCCCGTGTTGAAAAAAAGTCCTGTTCTGCGCAGAGTAGGCCCGAACTCAAAGACGACATCAAATGGAGCATTGTGGGGAATCTTCCCGTCACCCTGGAGACATATGATTTTTTCCTCCCGGACAGAAATGCCATGCTCTGCCAGACGCCGGAGTCCTTGCGTGCTGAGCTCCGAGGGCCCATCCGTACATAAGACTATATTGCTGCTCCATAGCGTCATCTCTAGGGCCAGTCCGGCACCCTTATCGTCTCCTTTGCCATATACCGCCAGCGGCTGATCCCTAAGTTCCCAGCCGTCGCAATAGGGGCAGACAAACACGGCAAGTCCATATAGCTCCTGGAATCCGGGTTGCGAAGGCAGGTGATCTACGACGCCTGTAGCCAAAAGCAACTTGCGCGCGCGAAAGCTCGGGCCATCGCTTGTGTGAACGAAAAAGCCTGTGCCATCGCGCGATGCATCGATTGCTCGGAGCTTCAAGATCGTTACTGACGGGTAGGATTGAAGCTGTTCACGCGAGATCGAAAGAAAGTCTGACGGCGCCGTGCCGTCTCGACTCAAAAAGCCATGCATTGCATTAGACGCACTGTTGCGCGGTTTACCATCGTCCAGGACAAGTATCCTTCTACGGCAACGGCCCAGCACCAGAGCCGCGCTGAGACCGGCAGGGCCAGCACCCACAACGATTGCATCGAATAGATCTTGTCCAGCAGGGTATGCCTTTACCATTTAAATATCTTTTTTTGTTCAAAGTTGTTATTTTTAGACTTCAAAAAATTGCCAGAAACTAGCGCAGCTATTTTTGCTGCTTGGACTGACTAAACATCAGCATAGCCAACTTTGACTCCAACGCTTTGCCGTACTGAAGTGTAGGCACCCGTACGATAACCACTGGTTGCCGTATATCGATGTTGTAAATCATTAATTTAACGTCGAACGCCAATATGTGCTTGCCCAACCGCTTTTCTATCCAGGAAAGCTGCCATTCTTGGAGGTATTCGAAACTTTCGAGTTGACAGGCCCCGCGCCTGCTGATGGCGACCTTGCGCCTGTCGATGTCGAACATCAAACAGTATGTGTCTGAGTAGCCTAATATTCCCAACGTCTGAGCCGACTTGGACCGAATACTTGTAGGAAATGAGGTTCCGTAAGTTTTGTTGAACCCTGCGAGCTTGTCATAAATGAACATTAAGTCCTTGGCTCTCCGAAACCTGTAAACAAGCAGCCAGACTCCAAAAGTCATAGCTACGACGGCAAGCAATATATGAAAGTCAGAAAATTCGGCGATGGGCCCCATGTCGCGTTCCTCAAACAGCCTCTATCCAAGTCGAATGCTGAAGTTTGTTTGAGCTTGTGATGGTCAAACGATAGAACGTGGCGGCCAATTGCGCATCCAGGCTGGCCAGCGCCTCGCGCCGACGTTCAACGAGCTGGCGTTGGACGGCAAGCTGCGCGGTGGCCCGGTCGCCATCCGCTGCATCGAGCGCCCGGCACAGCCGCTTCAGGGTGTCCAGGCCAATACCCGCCTCGAAAGCAGCGCGCACGAAGCACAGGCGTTGCAAGGTGGCATCTTCGAACACGCCGTAGCCGCTCGTGGTGCAGGCCACCGGCCGCAACAAACCGCGCACCAGGTAGAGACCTCCACTAAGATCGCTCGGTTCGAGTGCAACTGTGTGGCAGGAGGAACACATCGCGGCGAATTGTCCGCCTCCTTGCAATGAGTTGCGAATCAGCCAAATTCCGGGGCCGGACATCTCAAAAATTCGTCTATTGATTGCGCGGTCACGCAGCGTCTCTATAAGCTTGCTCGTGAGATTCCAGTGAAATGGGTTGGCTGCAATGTCGCAAATTCCCATTTAGAGTCACCCTGCGACCGCAATCAGCCCGTTCGAGAAGAGAATTCCCCCGGGCGACAAGGTCGCCTCAGGAAATGAATCTCTTTAGAACCATAGTCTTACACCTGCCACGAGCTGCGTATTGCCGACCCGCTCGCCTTGAGCGCGAGCGAAATTTGCGGTATTTCCTACCTTACGGTCCCACGTCACGCCAATATAAGGCGCGAACTGGCGCGAGATCTCATAGCGCAAGCGCACCCCGAGCTCAATATCCGACAGGCCGGAACCAATGCGCCTCTCAGGATCGCTCTTGCTATAAAAATTCGCCTCGAACTTGGGCTGGAGAATCAGCTTCTGCGTAAATAGGAGTTCATACCGTACTTCAGCGCGCGCGGCCAGCGAACCGTTTCGGCCGACATACGCGGTCGCCTCTGTTTCAAACCAATATGGAGCAATGCCCTGAACTCCAAGTGCCAACCAGTTTCGTGAAGGACCTCGCCCGTTGTCATGCCTGAGGCCCAATTGCGAACTCCAGAACGTCGAGATGGCATGATCCCATAGCGCTTCGCTGCGAAAATTTTCCAGGCTACCATTTCGGCGTTTACCTTCGCCTTTGACCCATAGCTTGTTGTAATCGCTGCCATACCAGGCCTCAAGGTTGACGTTTTGGCCCCGCTCCCCATGTCCGGAAGCATATTCCAGTTCATTAGCAAGTACGCGGCCGTAGGTTCTGTCGTCTGACATCTCCATTCCAGGCATGCTCATGGGCGCTACCCCTTCAGCATACGCATCGGGATTCCTCGCATTGGGAGGAGGACGCCCGCCCTGCATCCGACCCATCTGCATGTCCCCCATGGAGTCCATGCCCTCTCCGGACATGTCCTTCGTGCCTCCTTCACTGGACTTCATCGCAGGCAAGCTTGTGGATTTGTCCATTGGCTCCACGGTGTGCATGTTAGAAGGAGCGTTCTGCGATGGCAATGGTTTAGGCGGTTGTGGTTTCACGGCCTCAGACTTTGGACCGGCCCCTGGCTTGGCCGGCCCCGAGTCCATAGGCATCGTCATTCCTCCCATGCCCGGCATGTTGGACATGCCATTCATACTTTGTCCTGAACTCTGCGCACCTACCGGTGTGACTATCCCGAGTGCCAAACAAGGCAGGGTGAGGGCGACGACAGTATGAAAATGCTTAAAGCAATAACTCATGACACCACCACCTCTCTAAACATTCCCGCTTCCATGTGATAGAGCAAGTGGCAGTGATAAGCCCAGCGGCCCAGCGCGTCTGCGGTCACGCGATACGCGATACGTTGTGCTGGCTGGACGTTAAAAGTATGTTTGCGTACCTGAAACTTTCCTTCGGGGGACTCAAGTTCCCCCCACATCCCGTGAAGATGGATGGGATGATTCATCATGGTGTCATTGACGAGGATCAGCCGCAGTCTTTCGCCGTAGCGGAAATGAACCGGCTTGGCTTCAGAGAATTTTTGCCCATCGAATGACCACATGAACCGCTGCATATTTCCAGTCAAGTGAAGCTCGATATCGCGCGTCGGCGCACGAAGGTCGATGGAGCCACCGATGGTATGAAGATCGGCATACGTTAGGACCCTTCTGCCGTTATCGCGCAGATTGGGGCCCGGGTCATCGAGGTTGGTGCGCGGCATGTCGACATGCATATCTACGCCCGGACTGTACTCGGTGACCGCGTGCCGTATAGGCGGTGGCTTGCCTGTACCCTTCATAGCACTCATATCCTGCATACCTGGCATACCTGGCATACCGGACATACCGGACATGCTTTGCATTGCGTCCATTCCCATCATGCCCCCCATAGCGCCCATCATGTCAGTCATGGTTAACCATTGTGGAGGGTCCACCTTGGGGACGTCTGCTTGCATGCCAATTCGCGGCGCGAGGGTACCGCGTGCATGATTGCTGCGGTCAATCGATTGAGCAAATATCGTGTAAGCGCGTTCGCCCTGCGGTTCCACAATCACGTCATACACTTCTGCGACAGAAATTCGAAACTCGTCCACGACTACCGGTTCCACGTCCTGACCGTCCGCCGCGACTACCGTCAGTTTCAACCCTGGAATGCGCACATCAAAGATGGTAGTGGCAGCGCCATTGATAAACCGTAGGCGAAGCTTCTCGCCCTGACGAAAGAGACCGGTCCAATTGTCGTCGGCAGATTTACCGTTTACCAAGTAACGCAGAGCCGTGCGTACTTGAGTGGTGCCAGTTAGATCGCCGAGATCGGTAGGAGTCATGCGCATGCGGTTCCACATCTTGCGCTTTTCCATTGCACCTTTAAAACCCATCTTCTCAACGTCGAGCTTAAAGTCCTGCACAGTCGGCTGATTGAAATTGAAAAAATCACTCATGACCTTCAGTTTTCGGAATAGCTCTTCCGGAACACCGTCGGTCCAGTCCGACAGCATCACGACGTGCTCCCGGTCGGCCTTCATCCTACTGCCGCCGCGCGGCTCAATGACGATCGCACCGTATAACCCCGTTTGCTCTTGGAAACGCGAATGGCTGTGATACCAATAAGTACCGCTTTGCTTGACAGGAAATGAATAGGTGAAGGTCTGCCCTGGCGCGATACCCTCGAAACTGATACCAGGCACACCGTCCATACCAGCGGGAAGCAAAATTCCGTGCCAATGTATTGACGTGGGCACCGACAGCCGATTCGTAACTCGCAAGGTGACCGTATCGCCTTCACGCCAAAACAGAGTTGGCGCCGGGACCTGGCCATTCACTGCAGTAGCAGTGCGGCTTTGACCAGTGATGTTCACCGGGGTTTCCGCTATCACGAGGTCAAACTCGGTGCCGCGCAATTCTTGCGGGTAGGCGGGCGAGTTCTCGAGTCCATAAATCGGCCCGCTTGTAAAACCGAGTGCACTTGCAGCGCCGGCGCTAGCCAGGCTTGCCAGAAGAGATCGGCGCTGAGTGTCAATTCCTGACAACAAGGGGGTGCTGTGAGTCACATCAATCCTAGTTAAGGCACATTTTCCTGGCAAGTAGTTACGACTTTATTTACCCATTTGCCGGCATTCTTCAGCGCACCGCTCACAAGCTGCGGCGCACGCCTTGCAGTGTTCTGCATCGTGTTTGGCACATTCGTCTGCGCAAGCCTGGCAGATGGATGCGCACAAGGCGCAAATTGCTTTGGCATGTGGGCTGTTTCGGGCCATGGCGGCGGCGGCAAACTGGCAGGCTGCCGAGCAATCCAAGTCAAGTGCAATGCACCTAGCCATCATTTTTACCTCGTCTTCTAGAAGACAAGACGCAGCGCAATGATTGCATGCAGTAGCGCAGTCATTACAAGCCTTAATGCAGGCGGAGAAAACTTCTTGAGACATCATGACCCCTGTACAGTTAAGAAAAAGTTCGCCCAATCACAAACGCTAGAGGCTATGTAAAAGCACGGCCTTAGTCTGTAGGATAAGTCCGCTTCCCGGATCCAGATCGAACCCTCCGCTCGTATGGTGAATTGCCACGGCAGATCGGTCTAAGTTCGTAAGACAGGCAACGTGGGAAAAGTGACTGTTAGATTAAAAAAAGTTCGATGCGAACAAACGGCAGCAACGTGAAAAGTTCACCAAATTGGTTTTTAAAAGAGGCCACCATGACGCCTCTCTCTAAAAAACGAAAATGATTTCTTGACTGCCTAATGGCCGCCTTGAATATCTTTGATTAACTTCTTCATCTCTGCTATTTCCCTTACCTGCGCGTCAACGATGCCGTCAGCTAGCTTTCGCACACGGGGATCCGCGATATGAGCCCGAGTACTGGTCATGATTGCGATGGAGTGGTGGGGAATCATGGCCTTCATGTAAGACACATCATCCACCGTGGACTGGCTGCGCACCAGCCACAATGACACCACGAAAACCAGAATGCTGACTGCCGCAATGCCGACATTTGCCCGAGTGCTCTTAAGCATGTGCGTCATGAAGCCCATCATGATCATTGTCATCACGGCTCCCATGACGAGCGCCATATATGCTCTCGTCTCACTGAAGAAGACATGGTCCAGTTCGTAGGTGTTCAGGTACATCAGTCCGAACATGACAATCGTTGCAACGGCTATCATGCTGGCAAAACGTCTGTAGGGGTGCATATTTTTCCTTGCTGTGTTATGTTGAAAGGCGGTCGAGTCACCGCTCGATGGCCTCCGGATTGTTAGCGAGCGCGGTGTTATTTCATGCCCGTGTCGACCATCATCCAATGCATGCATAGCTCAACTTGGTGTAGGCGGGATACCCGGGCAGCGGGTAGCTGTCAGGCAGGCGGCCTTTAGACCGGCGGCGGTTGGTTAAAAGGGGGCACTTCGGCTTAAACGTTATCCCCAGGATCAACCGGACCTGTTATAGCAACTGGGAGATTTCGATTAGAGGTTTGATACTGGAGCCAAATCGCCCAATGGTTTCCCGATGCTCTTTGAGCTGACTGTAGGGAAGATACCTGATACCCAGCTCGGATACCCTTGAGAACGCAGGTCGCTTGAGCTGCTGCATAACCTCATCGCGGCGATTGTCGGGTGCGACCAAAAACAAGGTGCTGGCGGCACCGACCTGCGTACCCAAAGCAAGGTCCAGCATGCGCACGATACCTGAATAAATCGACGTGGAGTGTTCCACTTCGAATGCGGCTGCAACTTGCGCGCTTCCCTGTTCGAGCCAGATGACGTCAATCAGTCGTACCGAATCCAGTCCTTGCCCATTCCCTCCGGGCCACTGCTGCAGGCAACCGTCTCCCAAAAATCCGTCAGCATGCTCGCGTCCCCGATCATTCGAAGCAATCCAGACGTCAAAACCCAACGCCTTGCCCATATCCCGTAACCAGCCTTGGATTTGGGTATGGGTGGCATCACTCTCCATGGCCAGCAGCCACTGCTTCTGCGCTGCAGTCGACTCTTCGCGGACGCGTTGCAAATCGCTCTCCCACAGTGCAATCACCCCAGGGTCTTCAAGCCGGGGAGGAGCCGCGTAGCGGCCGCTTCCCACGTCGAACATCAAGCCCGCAATGGCCCCCAAGTCATTGGACAGCTTGTGGCGATGTTGCTCATTGAGCCGAATCAACCCTTCCCGCATAGACAGGTAATGGTCCCATCGGCCCAACTTCACGTTACTGCCGGTCAGGGCATTAAACCCGTTGACTATGGCCGTGTTGAAAGGACAGACAAGAGTTGGGTGGATGAAATAGAGCAAATTGGCAACGGCGGGCCCGAGACCCTTGATCTTGAGCGCATCGATCTTCTGGATGGCTTCAATGATCGCCTCTGGCGTATCGCAGCAGTCGCATGCGTTCAAGAGTCTCGCAAAGGCGCGCTGGTTGGCCTCATGTTCATAGATGTCCGGGATGCGGAGTTTCGGCTTCCACAAAAAAGCGTGATCTGCGCCCTTGAATATTTGCCGCTGCTCAGCGACCGAGCCGACAACCGTCTGCAAGGACGAACCTCGATAGGCATTTCCAAACGTTCCAGCGTCAATGTCACGTACGACCTCACCAATTCCCCGGCGAATCGAACGAAAGTTCTTGAGGCGTTCTTCCCAGAGAAACCAGGTGTTGTATGTGCCATGGGGATCATTTTTCCAATGATCAATTAATAGAGAAACCGAATCGTGCATCAATCATTCCCATAAATCGCCTTATTGACTGTATCTGACTTTAGAAAGATGAACCTCACTCAAGCAGAGTTACCAAAGTCACAGTCTTTTCAGCAACTATGACCGTGTCACTTCAATTGGTGAAATTGGCATCGATAAACGTACCAATCCGTCCAGTGAGGATGATGGATTGCTACAAAACTTCGGTTTCAGAGACGTCGTATGGGCAGGGACTACCCCTACAAATACCCGAGCGAAAGACTGACCACCATCTCAAGTTGCAGCAATACGTTCGACAACGCACAGACGAGATGACAGTCCGCAGCTATTGTTATTTCTGAAGTTTTAACGATGTGTGGACTTGACCCGTTTTCGTAGACACATTTCAGCTTCCAGTACGAAGCTGCTCGAATGCCAGCGGGCTCAGAAGGTCAAG
>NZ_JBHSRS010000076.1:0-55172 GCF_042659145.1 Polaromonas aquatica
TGCCAGCAGTAGCAAGCCAAAAAGCGCCCCCAAGCAGCCACCAGCGGCCAAGCAGGCGATTGCTGCGCCCCAGCGCAATTCCCGGATGGTTGCAGAGGGAGAGTGGGAGACGTTCTAAGAGGCGCCGGGTTACAGAAATACCGGCGGGCCATCATGCGAGCCGCAGTTTGTGTTGAGTGGGTTTTCGGTTTTTACTGAAACGTTGAGAAGAAAGAACATCACCATGAGACTTGCGAAAGACGTTCAAATGATTTTTGAAAACCTGAAACTCAGCACGCGGCTGGGAGTGGGGTTTGGCGTTGTGCTGCTGCTCATGATGGCGCTGGTAGTGCTGGGGATCGCGGGCCTGGATGCACTACAGGAGCAGGTCAGGGTTTTGGCCGAGATGCAGGGTGCGCAGGCAAAGGCTGTTGCCCTGGCGGCGGAACAAGGCGCGGGGGTCACGCGCAAGCTGATGATCGGTTTGGGTCTCCTGGCGCTGCTGGCTGGCATGGGCTTCACCTATGGACTCGTGCGCAGCATCGTGCGGCCTCTTGAAGAGGCGATTTACATCGCCGAGACCGTGACCTCCGGCGATCTCAGTCAGGAATTCAGCACTGAACGTGGAGGGGAGTTTGGTCGCTTGTTGCTCAGCATGGGTGAAATGGAAGATACCTTGACCGACCTGGTCACTCGTATCAAGGCATCGGCTGATTTGATCCTGGTGGCATCGAAAGAGATAGCCTCTGGCAACCAGGATTTGTCTTCAAGGACAGAAGAGCAGGCCAGCTCACTGGAAGAAACCGCAGCTTCCATGGAAGAGTTGACCTCCACCGTCAAACAGAATGCCGACAACGCCCGCCAGGCCAATCAACTGGCGGTTTCTGCCTCAAACGTTGCAGTCAGAGGTGGCAGCGTCGTGTCCCAGGTGGTGGACACCATGGGCTCGATCAACGCCTCCTCCAGAAAGATCGTCGACATCATCGGCGTGATAGACGGCATAGCCTTCCAGACCAACATCCTGGCTTTGAACGCTGCAGTCGAAGCCGCCAGGGCCGGAGAGCAGGGACGAGGTTTTGCAGTGGTCGCCGCCGAAGTGCGCAACTTGGCCCAGCGCTCCGCGGCTGCCGCCAAAGAGATCAAGGTGCTGATCGACGACTCCGTGGAGAAAGTCGAAGCCGGCGGCAAACAGGTCAGCGAAGCCGGCAAGACCATGGATGAGATTGTTGATAGCGTCAAACGCGTGACAGACATCATGGCCGAGATCACAGCGGCCAGCCAGGAGCAGACCTCGGGGATTGAGCAGATCAACCAGGCGATTACGCAGATGGACCAGGTGACCCAGCAGAACGCAGCTTTGGTGGAAGAAGCCGCAGCTGCAGCGGCATCCCTGCAGGAGCAGGCCAGTGGCTTGTCACAGGTGGTTAGCGTGTTCAAACTCGATGACGAGGATGCAGAGGAGCCGCTCCATCCCATGAGTGCGCACCAGAAAGGACAGGGGATCCCGGCTGTAAAACAGCTGGCCCTTGCCATTCCTGGTGTGCGGAGGCCGGAACGGGTCTGACCATCAGCTGCAAGGCCCGGCCGCCATCTTTTTGCAGCGAAAGGCTGCAAATAAAGAGGCCATGCCCTTAAAAATTTCTTGAGCTTGTCGTTATGTACCAAGAGGTCGCAGAAGGCCGTCAGGTACGCGTCGTTGAATTAGAGGATCAGGTTTATGTCAAATAGCATGTTTTATACCGGGCTTAGCGGCTTGAATGTGGCGCAGGGCGCGCTGGTGACTACGGGTCACAATACAGCCAACGTGTATACAGCAGGCTACAGCCGTCAATCGGTGCAGATTTCGTCTGCCGGCGGTGTTTACAGCCCGAGTGTCGGTTTTTTTGGCAGTGGCGCCAAGGTGGCGGATGTCACGCGTAATTACGACCAGTATCTGGCCACGCAACTCAACCAGGCGCAGTCGCTGAATCATTCGCTGAACACCTACTACACGCAGATCAGCCAGATTGACAATCTGCTGGCCAATCAAAAAACGGGCGTGGCCGTGCAGATGCAGTCGCTGTTCACCGGGGTCCAGGCGGTTGCGAATACACCGGCCGACCCGGCCGCCCGGCAGCAACTGCTCAGCTCCGCCCAGGCCCTGACCAACCAGTTTCGCTCCATGGATGAATACCTGGTTGGCCTCAATGCCAGCGTCAACGAGCAGGTTGTCGGCCATGTCGAGCAAATCAACACCTATGCGCAGCAGATTGCCAACCTGAACAAGCAGGTAGCCATGCTGAGCAATGCCTCGGGCGGTCAGGCGCCCAATGATTTGCTGGACCAGCGTGACCAACTGGTCAATGAGCTGGGCAAGCTGGTGGGCACCAAACTGGTGGTGCAGGACGGCGGCCAATACAACGTTTTCATCGGCAATGGCCAAACCCTGGTGCTGGGCGACAAGGCCAACAAACTGGCGGCTGTCAATTCAGCCAGTGATCCAGGCCGCACGACTGTTGCCACCATCAACGCAGCTGGCAAAGCCATCGAACTGCAGGAGGGGGGGCTTTCCGGTGGTTCGCTGGGCGGTTTGTTGCAGTTCCGCAGCGAGACACTCACGAACGCACAAAACTCGTTGGGCCGTATCGCCATTGCGATGGCCGACGCCTTTAACGCACAACAGAACCTGGGGATGGATCTCAACGGGGCCTTGGGCGGGGACTTTTTCTCCCAGGCCAGTCCGGGCCTGATCAATAACGCGCGTAATCAGGGAAACCTGGCGCTGACGCCATCATTCAGTGATATCGGCGCGCTGACCACCAGCGACTACACGCTCAGTGTGAAGGATGACGGGGCCGGTGGTCTGCAATATACGGTCACGCGTCTGTCCGATAACAAGGACATCGCTTCCTCTGCTACTTTCCCCATCAAATTTGATGGCGTACAGCTCGACGCAGCCAGCGGCACGGCCAAGGCGGGAGACTCCTTCCTGATTCAGCCCACCCGTACGGGCGCGCGCGACATGACGGTGTTGCTGACCGACCCTGCGAAGGTCGCGGCCGCATCACCCATCATCACTGGCAAGACGGCGAGCAACCAGGGCAGCGGCGCGATCAGCGCCGGCAAGGTTGATGCCAACTATCTGGCGACGCCACTTGCGGCCGGTGTGACGTTGGCATATCAGAGTGGGCCACCCAGTACCCTGTCCGGCTTTCCTGCCACGTCTCCTGTCACTGTGACGCTGGCCGACGGGACTGCAACGACCTACAACCCGGACGGCGCAGGAAACTATGACACTGTGCCACCCTCGGGACCGTTTGCTGGCGTGCCTTATACGGCGGGTGCCTCCATCAGCTTCGACGGCATCACGGTCAGTGTCAGCGGCGCTCCATCGAATGGTGACACCTTCACCATCGGCAAAAATACCGGCGGTGTATCTGATGGCAGCAACGCCTTGCTGATGGGCGCCTTGCAGAATAAAAACACCATGGCCAACGGCACGTCCAGCTTCAGTGGCTCTTACGGCCAACTGGTCAGCACCGTGGGCAACAAGGCCCGGCAGGTCGAGATCTCGAACAAGGCGCAGACCAGTCTGACCAACCAGATCGGGGCTTTCCAGCAGTCTGTTTCAGGTGTCAACCAGGACGAAGAAACCGCCAATCTGCTGATGTTCCAGCAGATGTACCAGGCCAACGCCAAGGTGATCCAGACCGCATCGACCATGTTTGATGCAGTCCTGGGCATTGCCAACTAAACGTCATTCAGGAAATTACGATGCGTGTCAGCACCCAATCCTTCTATCAACAAAGCCAGTCTGCGATGAACTCGCTGCAGACCAATCTGCTGCGCACACAGCAACAGATTGGTGCGATGACCAAGATCCTGGCGCCGTCCGACGATCCGCTGGGCGCCACCCGTGCCCTGGCCGTGTCGCAGTCGATTGCCCTGGGCGCGCAGTATTCGGCCAGCCGGGGGCAGGCCAAGCAGACGCTTTCGCTGGAAGACAATGCCTTGTCCAGCGTCACCACCATTTTGCAAAACATCAAGGGATTACTGGTGAAAGCCGGTGGCACGCTGACCGATGCGGATCGCGGCGCCATTGCCACGGAACTGAAAAGCAATATGGACCAGTTGCAAGGACTGGCCAACACCGATGACGGCAATGGCCAGTTCCTTTTTGCCGGCTTCAAGAGCGGCAGCGCACCTTTTGTCAACCAGGGCGGCAATGTCGTGTACGCCGGTGACCAGGGCCAGCGCATGATGCAGGTGGATGTGTCGCGTCAGATGGCCGGTACCGACGATGGCCGCAGCATTTTCCAGAGTGTGCAGGGCGGCGCAGGTTATGTGACCACCTCCGGGGCCACCAATACCGGCAGCGGCGTGTTCAGTGCGACCTCCGTTGTTGACCTGGCCCATGCGGATTACGGTAAGGATTTCTCCATCACGTTTTCGGGCACCGGCACGGCGGCCGATCCCCTGATGTATGCGCTGGATACGGTTCCCGCGCAGGCCATTCCTCCGACCCCTGCTGTCTTTACTGCGGGTAGCCCGATCAGCTTCGGCGGCCTGCAACTCAACATCAGCGGAACGCCTGCCGCGGGCGACAGCTTCAAGGTCTCCACGGCAAAAAATGCAGGCACAGACGTTTTTGCCACCATCAGCGACGTGATCAATGCCCTGAAAAAGCCGATGGACAATGCCGGCCCAGGCGCCCAAGCCAATGTGCTGAATGCCCTGAGCACGGCCAACCGCAAGATCACCAATGCCCACGACAACGTCCTGACCGTGCGCACCTCGGTCGGTTCACGCCTGCAGGAACTGGACGCGCTGGAAACCACCGGTGCCGGCCGCACCTTGTACGACAAGAGCTACCTGTCCGACTTGCAGGATCTGGACTATCCCGCTGCGATTGCCGAGTTCTACCAGCGCCAGACCGCGCTGCAGGCCAGCCAGCAGACTTTTGTGAGCATCCAGAAGATTGCGCTGTTCAACTATCTGTAAGTTGCGTAGGCCTGGCCTTCGATGGCTGGATGCTATCATTTAAGTAGCTGGTTGCGCTTGTCTTGTAAGGGGTGAGGCCCTGAAAGGCTTGAGATTTCGATCGCTGCAGGTCGGTCGTTGAGGGCCACCTGGACCGCACGCTCAGGGCCGCAGGCCCTGCAGAAACTGATCGATGAAACCAAAATTTTCGGCAAACCGGGTTGCAAGGAAGGGCGCCAGGTATTGCATCAGCATCTGAAGCATGGCCAGGCCTGCCAGCAGTGTGATGGGAAAACCCACTGCAAAGATGCTGAACTGGGGTGACACCCGGTTCAAAATGCCCATGGCCAGGTTCAGGGTCAACAGGGTTGCAATCAGCGGCAAAGCCAGCATCAAGCCACCGACAAAAATCTGGTTGGCCGAGGCCACCAGCAGAAACCAGCCACTGGCCGCCAGTGGGGTATCGGCAATTGGAAGGGTGTGAAAACTCTCGGCCAGCGTGGTGATCAGCGCCAGGTGGCCGTCGACCGCCAGAAAAATCAGGATGGCCATCACGTTCAGCAGGCGCGAGACCACCATGGTGTTGCCGCCGCTGGTGGGGTCGAAGAAGGATGCGAAGGACAAGCCCATCTGCAGGCCCGTATATTCACCCGCGGCCTGCACAATGGTGAACACCAGGCGCATCGAAAAGCCCATGGCTACGCCAATGAGCACCTGCTGAATCAGTATCCAGATACCGCCGGCGGACACCAGCGGAACTGCGGGCAAGGCACCAAGCGTGGGAGCGATGGCGATCGCCAGCAAGGCTGCGAGGCCAACCTTGGCCCGGCGCGGCACCGATTTTTCGCCAAAAACAGGCGAAGTGCTGATCAGCGCCAGTATGCGGACAAAAGGCCAGAGGAACGCCACCAGCCAGATGCTCAGTTGCTCCGAGCTGACGGAGAAAACTGCCGGCATCAGCCGACCAGTTGGGGAATCGACGAGAACAGGTTGCGCATGTAATCCAGCACCAGTCCCAACATCCATGGCCCGGCAATCACCAGCGTGGCAAACACCGCCAGCAACTTGGGAATGAAGGACAGGGTCATTTCATTGATCTGGGTGGCCGCCTGGAACAGGCTGATGAGCAAACCGCTTACCAGCGCAACCAGCAAGAGCGGCGCGCCCAGCAGCAGCGACAGTTTCATCGCTTCGTAGCCCATGGCCATGACTGACTCAGGCGTCATTTCAGCTCATCCTTGTGTCGTTAATGGGGTCAGGTGTAAAAACTCTGCGCCAGCGCGCCTATCAGCAGCTGCCAGCCGTCCACAAGAACGAACAGCATCAGCTTGAAGGGCAGTGCAATGGTGGCAGGCGGCACCATCATCATGCCCATGGACATCAACACGCTGGCCACCACCAGGTCAATGATCAGGAAAGGGATAAAGATGGTGAAGCCGATCTGGAAGGCGGTTTTCAGTTCGCTGATCACAAAAGCGGGCAGCAAAATCCGCAAGCTGACTTGCTCCGGCCCGTCCATGGCCGGCGCCTTGGCCAGCTTGGCGAACAGGGCCAGGTCGGCTTCCCGGGTTTGCTTGAGCATGAATTGCTTGAAGGGCTCCACCCCGCGCTCCAGCGCCTTTTCCGCGCTGATCTTGTTTTCGGCGAAGGGTTTGTAGGCCTCGCTGTGCACCTTGTCGAACACCGGGGACATGACAAAAAAAGTGAGAAACAGTGAAAGTCCGACCAACACCTGGTTGGGCGGGGAGGATTGCGTGCCTATGGCCGTGCGCAGCAGTCCCAGGACGATCAGGATGCGCGTGAAGCTGGTCATCGACAACAGCATGGCCGGCAGGAAGGACAGCGAGGTCATCAGCACCAGCATCTGGACGCTGAGCGACCAGGTCTGTTTGCCGCCTGGGCCTGGGGTGCTGGTAATGCCCGGCATGCCCTGGGCCAGTGTCACGGCGGGCCATGCCAGCAGTGCAAGCAAGGTCAGCAGCAAAAGTGCGGTAGCCCAACGCGCAGGAAAATGCCGCCGGGTGCGCACACCCAGGCGGCCGGAAATCATGTCCATCAGTCCGGCTTTCGTGGCTTGTTGAGTCTGCCCAGGGATTCGAGCAGTTTTTGCGAAAAGGCACTCGCGGTCGTCATACCCGGCAAGGCGGATGCTGCGGGCGCTTCACTGAGTTTGCCTGCAGGCATGGTGTGCAGGGCGCGCACCTGGCCGGCGGCAACGCCGAGCACCAGCCATGAATCACCAATCTCCACCACCACCACCCGCTCGCGTTGCCCGACCATGGCACTGGAGACCACCTTCAGCAAGCGGCCGCTGCCCGGTGCCTGCAGGCCAAAGCGCCTGGCCGCCCAGGCGCACAGGAAAATCAGCGCCACCACCACCGCCAGGCCAAAGCCGGCCTGCAGCAATCCGGCCGCGCCGAAGGACCGGGCTGGTTCCGCCGCGGGCGCCGGCACGGTGGGCAGCACCGCGTGGGCGGCCGCACAAATGCCGGACAAGAGCCCGGCCGCCAGTTGCTGAAGGCGCAAGCGCTTCATCGGTTCAGTTTCTGGATCCGCTCGGACGGCGTGATGATGTCGGTCAGCCGGATGCCGAACTTTTCGTTCACCACCACCACTTCGCCCTGGGCAATCAGGTAGCCGTTGATGAACACGTCCATGGGTTCACCTGCGAGGCCATCGAGCTCAACCACCGAACCTTGTGACAGCTGCAGCAGGTTCTTGATCGTGATGCGAGTGCGGCCCAGTTCTGCGGTCAATTGCACGGGAACATCCAGCACCCGGTCGATATCGCCCTTGGCGATTTCTGTGCCGGTATTGCCCTGTAGCGGCTGAAAAACCCGTTCGGCTGCGGCCGTGGATGCAGCCGCCGGCGCGGCAGCGGCTTGTGTGGCTTGCGCCTGCTCGGCCAATGCGCTGCCCCAGATGTCGTCTTCTGCTGCGGACGGATCCTCTTTGTTGCCTTCACTCATGTTCGCTTCCCTTGCTTGCATCACCGCTTTGGTGGTTGATCATTTTCTGTACCCGAAGGGCATAGTGTTTGTTGGAGGTACCGTAGCCGCACTCCATGACCGGCACGCCATTGACCTTGGCAACAATCGTTTCCGGGATGTCTATCGGCAGCACATCGCCGACCTGGAGCTTGAGCAGCTGCCCGATGCTCGACTGCAGCGTCAGGAACTGTGCCCGAAGCTCGACGTCGGCATTCTTGACCTGGCGTGACAGCTGCTTGACCCAGCGTTTGTCCACCTCGATCTCATCCTGCAGCGGGTTGGACAGCAGGTTGCGGATCGGCTCGATCATCGAGTACGGAATGCAGACGCTCAGTGCGCCACCGACAGGCCCGAATTCGATATGGAAGGTGGTGTTGATAACCACCTCGTTGGGCGTCACGATGTTGGCTAGCCGGGCATGCATTTCAGCACGCACAAACTCGAAGTCCAGCGGGTAGACCGGCTGCCAGGCGCTGCCGTAGCTGTCCAGCGTCAGGTTCAGCAGGCGCTTGATGATGCGCTGTTCGGTCTGCGTGAAGTCGCGGCCTTCCACCCGGACGTGGTAACGCCCGTCGCTGCCAAACAGGTTGTCGACGACCAGGAACACCAGTTTCGGGTCGAACACAAACAATGCAGTGCCGCGCAATGGCTTCATCTGCATCAGGTTGATATTCGCCGGTACTGGCAAATTCCGGATGTAGTCACCGTACTTCTGGATCTGCACTGCACCTACCGAAATATCGGCGCTACGGCGCATAAAGGTCAGCAGCGCTCCACGCAGGTGCCGGGCAAACCTGTCGTTGATGACTTCCAGCGTATGCATGCGGCTGCGCACGATACGCTCGTCGGAGCCAAGGTTATAGGCTGGCGGCCCTTCAGGGGCCGGCGGTGGTGTGCTGACCGCATCGGGTTCACCGGTGACGCCCTTCAGGAGCGCATCTACCTCGTCCTGAGACAGCTGCTGTTCATAGGCCATTGGCGAATTTCATTGGGCGGATTTATTGCAGCATGAAAGTGGTAAACATCACGCTGGATATTTTTTGGGCTGGCTGGCTGGGCGTCAGTGGCTGGTTCAGCGCCGCCATGATGTCGCTGGCCAGCTTGCCCTTGTCTTCCGGGGTGACCAGCGTGTCGCCTTCACGGTTCGACAGCACGGTCAGGACCCGGCTGCGGACTTCGGGCAAATACTGGGCGATCTGGCCCTGGGATTTGGCATCGGCAATTTTCAGGGTCACGCCAACGTGCAAAAAACGGCTCCGGCCATTGGGCAGGAGGTTGACGGTCAGCGGTTCCAGCGCGACAAAAATAGGTTCTTCAGGCTTTACGACCGCGGGTGAGTCGCTATGGTTGCTGCCCAGGTAATAGGCTGCTGCTGCGGCTGTTGCTGTCACGCCAAGCGCGAGCAGCACAATCAGCAGGACACTGAACGTGCGAGTCTTTGGGGTCTTCACTGGGGGGGTGCTTGTAGCCATGACGGTGCTGGATAAGTTTGAAAAAGGATTGTTTGCCAGAAGCCTCTGGATTTATGGGTCGATAAAAAGGTAGAAAACGCGTCAACTCCGGCATTTGCGGCAAGGCCGTATGCAATCTGTCTACGGGGGCCCTTCACTAGGCGTAAGTGTCCAGGCCGGTCCTGCTGCTGCGCGCAGGTAACCCTGCAATCGGACTTGCAGGAGTGGGTGCTGCTGCACGTTCGTCCTGGTAGGTGCGGCTGCCGGGCTGCTCGTCCTGTTTTCCTGCAAATGCGGCTTGCTGCTGGCTGCCGGAGCTGACCGATGTGTTTCCGAGGCTGATGCCGCTATCGGCCAGCGTGCTGCGCAATTGCGGCAAGGCCGCTTCTACTGCGGCCCGAACCGAAGCGTGCGCAGACGCGAACATGGCCTGAACCTGGTGTTCGTTCATGCTCAGTGTGATTTTCAGGGGCCCCAGTCCCGGTGGATTCAGCTGGAGCTCCGCGACCTGGTGCCCGGATGTCCCCATCTGGATGACTTGCTGGCCCAGAGCCTTGCCCCATTCACTGCTGCCAACTTCAGGCCTGAGCATTGCGCTGGCGACAGGCGTTGCTGCGATGGGCGCAGAAACAGGGCCTGATCCCTGCATGCCTGTGATCATGGGACTCATGGGACTCATGGGGGCAGTGCCATTGGTGCTGGCCACGGCCTCGGGTGCGGCCTGGCTGGCAACCGGGCTGTTCACCATGGCTTCAGGCGTTAAGGCCGTTGTGCTGGCCGGGGGTGTTTTGGCTGCATTTCTGGACGTGCCCGGTGTCAGGCCTGTACCTGCTTCAGTGGGCACACTCGCGCTGGGATCTTTCGTGTCATTGCGTCCGGCAGACTGGTCAGATGTGTCCTTGTCTCCTGTGGATGGCTGGTTGCCAATCTTGCCAGGTTCGAGTTGAATAGCCGGGCCGTCATTCACAGGAGGGAGTTCCGTTTTCAGCGCAGCCTGTCCCATGTCCTTTTGCCCGGCCAGGGCCAGCGCTGGCGGTGGTGTCAATTCAAGAGCGGCATTTGCATCAACTTCAGGTGCCTGGGCTGGTGTGTCGGCTGGCGTTGCAGTGTTTGCCGGCAGATCTGCCAGGGGCAATGCTGCGGAGCCTGGTTTTGTGTTGTCGGCGAGCGTGCTGGTGCCGCCGGCAGGCGTTGCTAATTTGGCTGTTCTGGCGTCCAGGGGGGGGAGTGCCAATGTCATTGCATTGACCAGGTCGTCTGCGCCGGTTTTCTTTTCCTCGGACAGTCGTCGGGTGTTTGACGGTTTCACCACCTTCGTATCGGTTTTTTCGGGGGTTTCGCGCGCGGGCGCCATGGAGCGGGACAAGGCCTCGCCAAAACTGCCGGGCTTGTTCTGTCCTTGTTCGTCCTGGCGTGTCGTCGCGCCGGTGTTGGGGCTGCCAGACAGGCTGGGTGCAGTGGTGGACGGAAGAGAGATAGACATGGCGGTAGGGGGCTTTGCTAAATGTGTTTGCTTCAGGTGGCGGAGCGCAGGTAGAACTGCCGGGCCGAGCGTTCGTCGCTTTCCCGTTGCTCCTTTTTGTTTCTGGCCAGCATGTCCTGTTGTCGTACCCGGTCAGCCAGGGTGTCAAAGGAGTTGAGGCGCCGTTTGGTGTGTTGCCAGTCGCTGCGGCCGTGCCCCAGCCGGGTGTCGGCCTGCAAGGTCAATGCACGTTGCTGTTCAATTGCGCCATTCAGCGTGCCTATGAAGTTCTGGAAGTTGCGCACATAGGCCGAAGGCACGCCGCCTTGCATCTGGCCATGCAACTGGTCCAGGTACTCCTGGCGGTACTGCAGCAGCATCTCGAGTTTTTGGGTCGCGCTGAGGTGGGCGTTTTGCAACTCACCCAGACGCCGGGTGGCTTCGTCGGATTTTTTCTGGGCCAACTCGATCAGTGTGGCAAGCGGCAACTTTTGAGGCATGGCGTTTTCTCCGTGCGTTTAGCGGCTAGTCGTCGTGAGTCAAACCGCGCAACTGGCCAACGGCCGTTGCGTAGTCTGTGCATTCATGCATGGTTTGCTGCAGGAAGGCTTCGATTTTTGGATACAGCCCAATTGCCTTGTCCAGTTGCGCATCGTGGCCTGGGGCGTAAGCGCCCACGCTGATCAGGTCGCGGTTGCGCTGGTAGCGCGACAGCATTTGTTTGACGCTGCGCACCGCTTCAAACTGTGCCGGATCGATCAGGGCTGTCATGGCGCGGCTGATGGAGGCTTCGATGTCGATGGCCGGGTAATGGCCGGACTCGGCCAGGCTGCGCGAGAGCACCACATGGCCGTCCAGGATGGCGCGGGCCGAATCGGCAATCGGGTCCTGCTGGTCATCGCCTTCAGTCAATACCGTGTAGAACGCTGTGATGGAGCCGCCGCCATCGCGTGCGCCATTGCCTGCGCGCTCCACAAGGGCCGGCAGTTTTGCAAACACCGAGGGCGGGTACCCCTTGGTGGCCGGTGGCTCGCCCACGGCCAGCGCGATTTCACGCTGGGCCATGGCGTAGCGTGTCAGCGAATCCATGATCAGCAGGACGTTTTTCCCCAGGTCCCGGAAATATTCGGCCAGGCAGGTGGCGTAAGCTGCGCCCTGCAGCCGCAGCAGTGGCGAGGTGTCTGCCGGTGCTGCGACCAGCACGGCGCGGGCCATGCCTTCCTCGCCCAGTGTGTTTTCTATGAAATCCTTGACTTCGCGGCCGCGTTCACCGATCAGGCCGACCACAATCACATCGGCGCTGGTGTAGCGGGCCATCATGCCGAGCAGCACACTTTTACCTACGCCTGATCCTGCGAACAGGCCCATGCGCTGGCCGCGTCCCACGGTCAGCATGGCATTGATGGCGCGTACACCGACATCCAGCACCGCCTCAATGGGGGCACGCGTCAGCGGGTTAATGGGCTCTGCTGCGAGCGGGACTTCACGTTCAAAACTTAGCGGACCCAGGCCGTCCAGCGGCCGGCCCGCGGCATCGACCACCCGGCCCAGCATGCCGATACCCACCGGCAGGCGTTTGGTTCTGGGGCCGGCACCGCTACCGTGGCCGGCGGGCGACTCCAGCGCGTAGACGCGGGCACCCGGCAGCAGGCCATCCACCACGCTGAGTGGCATCAGCAGGATGCGGTCGCCGGCAAAACCCACCACCTCGGCGTCAGCCGTTTTCTGGGGGTAGCCTGGCGGCAGTTCAATCAGGCAGTCGCTGCCCACCGGCAGGCGCAGGCCGACGGCTTCGAGCACCAGCCCGACCGCGCGTGTCAGGCGGCCGTAGGTGCGAGTCGGGACATTCTGGTTGACGGCAGCTTTGGCCTCGCCCAGCACGTTCTGCCAGGTGCCCAGGTGCGGGTTTGCGACGACTGAACCGGACAGGTCAGTCATGGGAGACCGACGGGGTAGTGGATGCGGTCAGTGCCAGTGCCGCCGTGACCCGCTCCCAGCGGGTCTCCAGCGTGGCGTCCTGTTCGCCGCTGGCTGCCAGCACCCGGCAACCACCACGCTGCAGCTGGTTGTCCACGCGTATGCGCCAGCCGGCAGACTGCAACTCTTCTTTCAGCTGTTCCTTGACCAGTGCGGCATCATCGGGGTGCAGCAACAGTTGTGGTGCGCCAGACAGCGCCGGCTCGGCGTGAAGAAGATCACGTACCACGGGCAGGATGGCTTGCGTATCCGCAACCAGGCTCTGGCCGACGATTTGCCGCGCAATGTCCAGCGCCAGGGCGAGCAGGTTTTCTGCGACTGAACGCTCTGCCGCGCGCAGAGCGGCCGGCAGGGCGCTGGTCAGCGCATGCAGGTTGGCCGCCTGCTCCCGCACGGCTGCCAGGCCTGCGGCATGACCCGCAGCCTGTCCGCGTTCGTAGCCAATGGGATAGCCCAGCGCCTCGCCGGCATTTTGCGCCTCGCTGCGCAAACGCGTGAGTTCGGCTTCATCGATAAGCAAGGCCGGCACAAATGGCGCCACCTCGGGTTCGGGCGCCACCGCTTCCGCCTCGCGTAGCCCGGCAAGTGCCTCTTCGGCGAAGGATGTCATTTCCCAGCGTTGCCAGGCGGTCAGTGTTTCCTTGGGGCCAGAGGCCCGGCGTTTTGGGGCTGCGCCCGGCAAAACCCTGCCGGTGTTGACTGGCCGTGAAGGCAGGGGCTTGTCATACATAAGAGTCGTCGCCCTTTGCCGCCAGCAGGATGTCGCCGGCATCGGCCAGGCGGCGCACGATCTGCAGAATGTTCTTCTGCTCGGATTCGACCTGCGAGACCCGCACCGGGCCACGCATTTCGATGTCTTCGCGCAGCATTTCGGCGGCACGCTGCGACATGTTCTTGAGGAACTTCTCGCGCAACTCCTGTTGTGCACCTTTCAGGGCAATGATCAGCGATTCCGATTCCACTTCCTTCAGAACCATCTGGATGGCGCGGTCCTCAAGGCCCAGCAGGTTCTCGAACAGGAACATCTCGTCGATCATCTTCTGCGCCAGCAACTCGTCGTGTTCGCGCACATGCTTGATCACGCTTTCCTCCGACGCACTGCCCATCATGTTGACAATCTCGGCGGCGGCGCGTATGCCTCCCAGGCGGCTGCGCTTGGCGCCTTCGCCCGACAGCATGCCGGTCAGTACCTCTGTCAACTCCTTGAGTGCGGCCGGCTGCACGCCGCCGAAAGTGGCCACTCGCAGCACTGCGTCGTGGCGCACGCGCTCGGGGAGTTGCTCCAGCACATCTGCTGCCTTGTTGCGGTCCAGGTGGACCAGCAAGGTGGCGATGATCTGCGGGTGTTCGTCGCGGATCAGCTCGACGATTTCAGTGGCTTCGAGCTGGTTCAGGCGCTCCATGCCGGTTGCCGAATCGCTGGTCTGGAAAATGCTGTCCAGCACGTCCGCGGCGCGGTTGTTGCCCAGCGCCTTGTTCAAGACGGCGCGCAAATAACTGCCCGAGTCCAGGTGCAGGGCCGAGTACTGCTCGGTTTCCATCCGGAACTCCTCCAGAACCTCGTCGACTTCACCTCGCTTGACCTGCGTCAGCGCCGCCATGGCCTCGCCCATGGCCTGGACTTCGGTTTGCGACAGATGCTGCAGGACGCTGCCGGCGGCTTCCTCACCCAGCGTCATCAGCAGGATGGCGCCTTTTCTTATGCCTGCTTCATCCAACATGTTTAGTCATCCAGTGCTTGATCAGCATGGCCACCATGCGGGGATCTGTGTTGGCGCTTTCCTTGGCGTACTGGAGGTTGTCCAAATGGCGTTTTGCCTGTCGCTCCTGTGCTGCCTCGTTCTGCTCGGTGTTCGGTGGCGGTGTTTGCTCAGTGATAACCACGGGCGGCAGCACCGCTGGCGGTTGCAGGTGTTTGCGCAGCAGGGGCCGCAGTACTGCAAACCACAACCATAGGGCAAGCATGCCCAACAGCAGGTATTTGCCCAGCGATTTGGCCAGGTCTATGTTTTCAGGCTGTTTCCACACGGGAAGATCCGCGACTTCGCTGTTGTCGGAGGCAAACGGGCTGTTCACCACATTGAGCGAGTCACCGCGCTCCGCGCTATAGCCCATGGCTTCCTTGACCAGGTTGTTGATCTGCGTCAATTCTGTGGCTGACAGCGCCTGCGCCCCGCGCTTGCCCTGGGCACCGACGGTGTTTCGGTAGTTGATGACAACCGCCACCGACAGGCGCCTGACACCACCGGCCGCTTGCTGGGTATGGCGGATGGAGCGATCCAGCTCATAGTTTGTGGTGGAGTCTTTGCGACCCGAACCCGAGGCCACACGCGGTGCCAGGCCCGCACTTGTTGCGGCCAGCTCCGTGCTCATCCTGAGCTGGTCTGCGGCTGGTGTGCCTGGGCGGGCTGGTGCCGGAGGGTTGACGATAGGGGCCACAGGGTTGACCGGTGGCTGGTTGGTCAGTGCGCCCGGCACGCCGCCAGGCGGCGTCGTGCCTTGCTGGCTGGACTCGCTGGACTGGTGGCTGCGAATGGCCGCGCTGCCCGGTTCCTGGTTCGGACGGTATTTTTCGTCCGTGTTCTCGACGGTCGAGAAGTCAATGTCGGCCGCCACCTGGGCGCGCACATTGGCGGCACCGACGATGGGCAACAGGATGGCCTCAATGCGGCGTATATAGCCTTGCTCGATCTCTTGCGTGTATTTCAGCTGGCTGACATCCAGTCCCCGTGTACCGGCATTGGCGGCCGACAGCAGGTTACCGGCCTGATCCACCACGGTAATGCTTTTGGCTGAGAGCTCAGGCACGCTGCTGGAGATCAGGTGCACGATGGCGCTGATCTGGCCTTCGTCTATGCTGCGCCCTCGGTGCAGTGACAAAACCACCGAGGCGCTGGGTTTTTTCTGCTCGCGTACAAACAGGGACGGTTTGGGCAGGGCCAGGTGCACACGCGCCGATTCGACGGCCGAGATGGAGTTGATGGAGCGAGCCAGCTCGCCTTCCAGCGCACGCTGGTAGTTGACCTGTTCGGCAAACTGGCTGGTGCCGAACTTCTGGTTGTCCATCAGTTCAAAGCCGACAGTGCCGCCCTTGGGCAGGCCCTGGGAGGCCAGCTTCAGGCGTGCCTCGGGTACCTTGTTGGCCGCCACCAGCAAGGCGCCGCCGCCCTCGGCGAACTTGTACGGGATGTTCATCTGCTGGAGCGAGGCGATGATCGCGCCACCATCACGGTCCGACAGATTGCTGTACAGCACGCCATAGTCAGGCGCACGGCTCCAGAGAAGCAGTGCGGCCGCAACAGCCACGGCGGCCGAGGCGCCAATCATCAAGGGTAATTTCGGGTTGGCGCGCAACTGCTCCAGCAAAGGCCGGATTCCGGGCTTTGCCGTGTTGGCGACTGATGCGGTGGCACTCATGTGTTCACCTGCATGGCGCTATAGCGCGCGGGTGATCGGTGCCTGCGCGGCAAAACGACTGATGACATACGACAGTTATTGCTAATAGAGAAGGGCAAGAGGCTGGCCCGGCAATCCCGGTCCAGGCACCCCCAGCCTTGCGAGTGATTGTCCAAGCGCGGTGTGGCCCTTGATCGGGCGAATAACCGGGGGTTTTGCCGTCTTTTGACGTGATGCCGGGGCGGGGTGGCTGGTACGCTTCAGGCCCTGAATCAGTGACAGTCAGTATCAAACATGGGCGCGTCTGCGCCGGAGAAAAAATATGGCGATTGCGTCAATCGAATCTGTTTTGCAGCAAATGCGGGCGCTTGCTCCAATGATGGAGGGCCCCGCGGCGGCCGGCGGGGATGTGCCTGTCGGTGGTTTTGCCGGTGAGTTGAGAAAATCACTGGACCGCATCAGCGACGCGCAGCAAAGCGCATCTGCGCAGGCCGAAGCGTTTGAGCTGGGCAAGCCCGGCGTGGCGCTCAATGATGTGATGGTGGATCTGCAAAAAGCCGGCATCGGCTTTCAAACCGGCCTGCAGGTGCGCAACAAGATAGTTCAGGCTTACCAGGAAATCATGAACATGCCTGCCTGAATGGCGTGCTCCTTTATTGATAGCTGGTTGCGCCCTTTATTCAGGGGCTACAGGCCAATTTCATTGAAAATTTCGGGTTGATGGTAATGATGTGGTTGCCTGGTCCACTTGGTGCTTGTCTTGCCGGGATAGGGGCGGTGTGGGCCGGAGCGGTGGCCGGGTTGTCGGGTGGAGCGCCAACTTTTTGCAGAAAGGCCCTAAAGGTTTTTCCCGCACCGGCCGATATCCTGAATAACGGGGGCTTGCAAACTGTTTCAGCAAGCAAGGCCAACGTGACGGCGAGTTAGCCGGAGTCTACAAACCTTTTTTTGTATTCAGGAGTCCTCATGGCATCAGTCATTAATACCAATTCCCTTTCCCTGCTCACGCAGAACAACCTCAACAAATCGCAGTCGGCCTTGAACACGGCGATTGAGCGCCTGTCTTCCGGCATGCGTATCAACAGCGCCAAGGATGATGCAGCTGGTCAGGCCATTGCCAACCGCTTCACCGCCAACATCAAGGGCCTGACACAAGCCACGCGTAACGCCAACGACGGCATCTCCATCGCCCAGACGACTGAAGGCGCGTTGACCGAAGTCAACAACAACCTGCAGCGCGTTCGTCAACTGGCTGTGCAAGCTGCCACCGGCACCAACTCCAGCAGCGACTTGAAGTCGATCCAGGATGAAATCGGCCTGCGCCTTGACGAAATCAACCGCGTGTCGGAACAGACCCAGTTCAACGGCGTGAAAGTGCTGTCGGCTGACGCTGGCAAGCTGACGGTTCAGGTTGGCGCCAACGACGGCCAGACCATCGACATCGACCTGAAAGAAATCAGCGCCAAGACCCTGGGCCTCGAAGGCTTCAACGTCGACGGCAAGGGCGCCGCCAACAAGGCTGCCACGGCAACCGATTTGCTGGTCGCAGGTTTTGCTTCCACGGGAACTGCTGGCGGCGTGACGTCTTACGACCGTACCCTGACGGCAGCGGCCAATGGCGCTGTGGCAAAAGACGCCCTGGCCCTGATGCAGGACAAAGGCGTGGTTGTTGTAGGCACGGAAACCTTCACCTACAACGCTGCAACCAAGAACTACGCTGTGGCCGATAGCGCCCGTACGCTTGCTGCGACGAACGCCTCGCTGACCCCACCAGTCGGCGGCAGCGTGACCGCTACCGTCACCATCGGTGGCAAGTCGCAAGACGTCAAGATTGACAGCAATGGCGCCTTGACCGATGCGAACGACGGCTCCGCCCTGTACTTTGATGCAACGAAGAATCTGACCAAGACCGGCACGGCTTCCACGGCTGCTACCGTCACGGCGTTGACTGCTGCTGCAACTGGTATGCAGGCTGGCGACACGATCAAGGTCGGCGCAACCGGCGCGACCTACACCTCGGCTGGCGCCACGTTCACCGTGGCCGGTGAGACGGCTTCGTCTGCCGTCGTTGCTGCCAAGCTGACCACCACCGGTGGCACCGTCGACTTCGACGCCGCTACCAGCGCTGGTGTTGATTACACCGCAGTCGCCGGCGGCGCCCTGACGGGTGCTTTCATGGGTGCCAGCGGTCTGACGACCACCGCACTGGAAACGCTGAAGCTGAACGCCAACGGTGTTGTCACCGACGCGTTTGCAAACCAGGTGTTTGCCGATTCCACAAAACCCGGCAAGCTGACCACGAAAACTGTCAGCGACTCCACCGCAACGGTCGATCCTTTGAAGGCGCTGGATGCTGCCCTGTCCAAAGTGGACGCCCTGCGCAGCTCGCTGGGTGCGGTGCAAAACCGTTTTGACTCGGTGATCGCCAATCTGGGTACCACGGTGACCAACCTGTCTTCTTCGCGTTCGCGCATTGAAGATGCTGACTACGCCGTTGAAGTTTCCAACATGACGCGTGCACAGATCCTGCAACAAGCTGGCACCTCGGTGTTGGCCCAGGCCAACCAGACCACGCAAGGCGTGTTGTCCCTCCTGCGTTAATCGCTTGGTGGACGGATACCTCTTGCGATCTGAAGAGGTGTTTCAAAGGTGGTTTGCAACCCTGGTTGCGAGCCACCACGACAGTGTCAGGCGGCTGCGAGGCTGCCTGCACTGTCCACTGGTATTCAGGCCTGGCTGTTTGACGCCGCGCAGAGAGGCCAGTGGACAGTGAAGAATTCTGGAGATAAGAAAAATGATGGATAGCGCAATTTCGGCGGTGGCCCGAGGCTCAGCTTCGACGGTGGCAGGGCCTTCAGCCAACAACGGGGCACCGCAAAAGGCGGATGGGGTGAGTGGCTTGAACGGCGTGGCTGGTTTGAGCGCCACCGACGCCGTGCAGGACGCCACACCGGTGCAAACCGAAAGTGCCTTGCGTGAAGTCAATGCCTCGCTCAAGGCGATTGGCCTGGAGTTTGAGGTGGACGAAGACACCGACAAGATGGTCGTCAAGGTGATTGACAAGGAAACGGGCGAGACGATTCGCCAGATGCCTTCCGAGGAAGTCATCCGCATCGCCAAGGTGCTGGGCAAGATGCAAGGCATGCTGGTGCGCGAAACCGCCTGAGCAGGATTTTATTTTTAGCTTGTGTCATTCGGGCGTACCACCAAGGGGCGCCATGACACGTTACTACCGGGAGTTGGCATGGCATCAATTAGCAGTCTGGGCGTTGGCTCCAAACTTGACTTGAGCGGGTTGCTCAAGGATCTTGAGAACACGGAGCGGCAGCCGCTGCTGGCCCTGAAAGCCCAAGCTGCCAGCTATACCACCAAACTGTCAGCCTACGGAAAACTGCAGGATTCCCTGGCCGCCCTGAAGACTGCCTCAAGCAAGCTGGGCAGCCTGGACCTGTTCCAGGGCGCGAAGGCATCGTCGAGTTTCGCCACGGTTCTGACTGCCAGTGCCACGGCCAGCGCAGTCGCAGGAAACTACGCCATCAAGGTGAGCCAGCTGGCGCAGGCGCAATCGCTGGCGACGGCAGGCGTGGTCGATGCCAAGGCGGCGATCGGTACGGGTGCAGCCACGATCACCATTGACTTTGGAACCTTCACTCCCGCTGATGTGGGCCTGGGTACACCCGCGTCTTTTGCCGTGGATGCCGGCCACAAGCCAGCCGTTGTTGCGATTGATGCAAACAACAATACCCTGGAGGGCATTCGTGATGCGGTGAATGCCGCCAAGGCCGGCGTCACCGCAAGTATCGTGAATGACGGCAGTGGTGCACCGAATCGCCTGGTGCTGACGTCCGACGCAACCGGGGAAACCTCGAGCATGAAGATCTCGGTGTCGGGCAGTAATACGGACCTGGGTACTTTGCTGAACCATGATCCCGTGGCAGGAGTGGGCCTCAAGGAAACCGCGGCGGCCCAAAATGCCAAGCTCACAGTAAATGGCCTGGAGATATCCAGTGCCACGAATACCGTTTCGGAGTCCTTGCAGGGCGTGACGCTCAATCTGGTCAAGGCCGGTGAAAGTACGCTGACGGTGGCACGCGATACAGCCAGTATTTCGTCGGCGGTCAATGCCCTTGTCACGGCCTACAACGGCTTGCTGAGTACCGGGAAAGCGCTGACGGCTTACGATCCGGATACCAAAACCGGTTCCCCGTTGACGGGGGACTCCACCTTGCGCCTGCTCCAGGTCCGCATACGCGAGGCCCTGATTTCCCCGCAGGTTTCCGGCAGTTCTTCCGACCTCACCGTGCTGTCGGATATTGGCGTGTCGTTTCAGAAAGATGGCACCCTGTCCCTGGATTCCGTCAAGCTGGAAAAGGCGCTCAGCACCAACCTGGAGGGGGTGGGCAAGTTACTTGCTGGCACAGCCACCGACAAGGCTGGCTACGGCAAGCAATTGACAGCCCTGACTGACAGCTTGACAGGCAAGGGCGGCTCCTTGCTTGTGGCCACCGAAGGGGTGACGGACGCCATCAAGAAGCTCGATAAACAGTACGACGCCATGGATACGCGGATCAACTCCACGGTGGACCGGTATCGCGCCCAGTTCACCCAGCTGGACGTGCTGATGGCCAAAATGAACAACACGACCGCTTACCTGACCGCTCAGTTTGACGCCATGAACGGAAGTAAAAAATAAGCATGGAACCCATGTACAGCCCCCAGAGTTTTAACAGTGGCGCCGGTGCCTACGCAAGGGTGGGCCTTGAAATCGGCGCCATGAGTGCATCTCCACACCAGCTCATCGTGATGTTGTTCGACGGCGCCAAGGCGGCCATGAGCATGGCCCGGCACTATATGGCCAGCGGCGACACGGTTGCCAAGGGTAATGCCATTTCCAAGGCCATCAACATTGTGGATAACGGCCTGAAGGCGAGTCTTGATGCGACCACGACCGGCAAGGATGGCGAAGAACTGGTGACCAATCTGTCGGCGCTGTATGACTACATCAACCAGCGACTGATGTATGCCAACCTTCGCAATGACCCGGCCATGCTGGAAGAAGCCAGCAAGCTGCTGGAAAGTGTCAGCTCGGCCTGGCGTGAAATAGGCGCTGGCGCGGCTGTGCCCGAATCGCTGTCGGTGAGGCAATAACATGGGTTCACAAAGCGAAGTAATTCATTGCTACGAGCAACTGATTCCGCTGGCGGCGCGCATGCATGAGTTGGCGCGTGCGCGCGAGTGGGGTGCGCTGCCGGGGCTAGAGACGCAGTGCAGTGTCATCATTGAGCGGCTGAAAGTCATAGAGCAGTTTGAGGGGCTCGATGACGATCAGCGCCTGCACAAATACCGGTTGCTCAGCCGCCTGAAGGCGGATCGTGACGCGATTGTGGCCATCGTCAGTCCGCAGGTTGCCCAACTGGGCGCCATTCTTGAGAGCCTGCAGCGCAGCCGTGGCCTGCAGCAGATCTACGGCCAGTAGGAATGGGATGCAGCCATGAATGTTGTTGCGCCATTGCTTGTTGACAGGCTGCAAGGGCTCAAGCTGTCGGCAGACATCGCGGGGCCAGGGATTGTTCCGGGGACTGCGACGGTCTCCAATGATGTGCGCCTGCCTTCGCGTGAGGCGATGCAGCAACTGTTGGGGGCTGATCTGGGGCGTACAGAGCCCGGGCATGCGCAGCAGGCTTCGCGTTTTGGTGAGGCCACCACACTGAGCGTGGCCGCGCGCGCGATCAGTGCCATTCTCGGCGCGACGCCTGACAGGGTCGCCGGCGTACGCGGCGCAGCGCCAGTCTGGCCCGCACCCGCTGCACCCCTGCCGGTGCAACTTGCTGGTGCTTTGGCGCGTGTTGTGGCGACCAGCGGCTTGTTTTATGAGTCGCACCTGCAGCAGCTTGCTACAGGGACGCGGCCCCTGGCGCTGCTGGCGCAGGAGCCTCAAGCCAGGCTTGGCGCGCTGGCCAGAAGCCGCCCCGAGTTATTCACGCCCATGCAAGGCAATGACGCGATGTGGTTGAGCCCGGGTGCGAAAGGCGCCGCGACGACAGCGGAGGTGATTGCCGCATTGACGGGCGCAGGCGCTGGTACGGTGGCTGGTGAGCCTGTCATGACTGCGCCCGGTGTGGGCGCCCAAACGCAGGCTGCCGCCAACCCGCAAGCAGCGGGCAAGGACGCGCCGGATGCGCAAAAAGCCGTGCCGGACGACGGGCCGCGCCCAGGTGCTGCCGGCCGGGTGGATGCCGCCTATGGAGCCCGGCGTGTTGTGGATGTCCCTGCTCCCCCGGCGCTGCTTGCGGGTAAGGAAGTGCACCCAGACGGGTTTGAGGATGCGTCCGGGCGCTTGCAAAAAGACTCGGCGCCGACTTTGGGTCCGGCGCGCAGCGGCGAGCACAGTGCTGCCACCATCCACCCCGACGCGGTGCCCCTGGTACGCCAGCAACTGGATGTGCTTGCCATGCCGGCGTTTCGCTGGGGTGGCGAGGCCTGGCCTGGCACGCCCATGGAGTGGGAGATCCGTGAAGAGCCAAAAGATACGCAGGCCGGGACGCAAACTGATGCGGCCCAGCGGACATGGAGTACGCGCCTGGCCATTACCTTGCCGACCCTCAAGGACGTCGAAGTGCGTCTGAGCCTTTCCGGCTCTTCACTGCAGGTGAATTTGGGCGCCCGTGAAGTTGCCACCGTGGCTTTGCTTGGCGCGGGGCGTGATGAGCTGCCCCGACGTTTTGCCGATCTGGGCCTGCAGCTCACCGGGCTGCAGCTTGAAACCTTGCCTGTAGCGGCTGCGCCACAGCCGTCGCCTGAGGATGCTGATGCCAGCTAATGCCGTGGACGATGGCTTGAGGGCACAGGGGCGGCCTGACAGGCCCAGTGCCATCGCGCTCTCCTATGCGGATAAAAACAAGGCGCCTATCGTGGTGGCCAAGGGTTACGGTGCCGCAGCGGACGCCATCGTCCAGTGTGCCCGCGACAACGGCCTCTATGTGCATGCCTCGCCGGACCTGGTCAAGCTGCTCATGCATGTGGACCTGGACGAACAAATCCCGCCCGAGTTGTATCTTGCCGTTGCGGGTGTGCTGGCATGGTTGTACCAGCTGGAGAACGGTTCCAGTGCAGTTCCTGGCGGAGTGCGCGGCTAGATGAATTCAATCAAAAGGTCAATATAAATTCCTTTGTCACATTTGTTTAATCTAACAAAATTGATGTTTAATTGAAACAAAATTGATAAAGATGTTTATTATTTGTGTAATTTGATGAAAATATGTTAAAAATCACCACTTGGGGATTATGGTATTCCGTATTACCGGGTCTTCAAGGGCGGTGGGGTTTTATGCAATTTGCCCGTATCCGCCAAGTGCAAATTGTCAAAGAACTAGGAGTACAGAGTGGTTGAGACTGGTAACACCAACGAAATTGGTGATTTGAATTTGGCCTACCTGCTGTTGGCGCAGCGTTTGGTGCGGGAAGATCTTGCGACGGCCATGTTCCGTCTGGGATTGAGCAGGGAGCTGGCCGACCTGCTGGGTAACCTGTCGCTGTCGCAGATCGTGAAGCTGGCTGCGTCCAGTTTGCTGCTGTGCCGGTTCAGGTTTGATGATCATCCCGTCCTGTCGGCATTGACGACTGATGGAAAAAACCTCGCATTGCAGCAGGCGCATGCCGCCATTCTTCTGTCTGGCCAGCAAATCGAGGTAGCCCGGTGATGTGCCGTGTTGCACGTGCCGGAGGCGATCGGCGTCCTTTCTGCGGTTCGGGGCATCATGGCAACTAAAAGTGTCATTCATGAGGCGCGGGAAATCCATCTCGCGATAGACCTGATCAAGCTGGGGGCGCGCCTGCAATTCCTGGAGGCGGAAACCAGCCTGAGCCGGGATCGCCTGATCAAGCTGTACAAGGAAATAAAAGGCACTTCACCGCCCAAGGGCCTGTTGCCATTTTCCACAGACTGGTTCATGACCTGGCTCGCCAACATCCATTCGTCGATGTTTTACAACATCTACCGGTTCATGGTGACCCACGGGGGCTGCACCAGGATTGCCGCCGTCATCAAGAGTTATCGGCTGTACCTGGAGCAGGTGGCGCAACAGGGCGGAGAGCCTGTGCTCGACTTCACGCGGGCATGGACGCTGGTCCGGTTTTTCGACAGCGACATGCTGCAGCTGAGCACCTGCACCCGTTGCACGGGCCTGTTTGTTGCACATGCGCATGACCCTCAGCGCAATTACGTGTGTGTGTTGTGCCGGCCGCCATCGCGCGCAGGCAAGACGCGCAAGATTAACCATGATGTGGTTGAGTCCCCGCGTGTTGTTGGCGTGCAAAGGCCGGTGCCTTCGCCGTCGCAATGGCTTGCAGACGTGATGAATGGGGCTCGCGCCTGATGTATCGCGGCCTGGTCCGGAGTTTTGGTTCCTCAAGGTTTTTCAGCGGGAGTGCGTGGTGCTTGTAATTGTTGGCTATCTGTTGGTGTTGGCGTCCGTGTTTGGCGGATATGCGCTGATGGGGGGGCATTTCGGCGCGCTGTTTCAGCCCCTTGAATTGCTGATGATCGGCGGTGCTGCCGTGGGCGCGTTTGTTGCGGGCAACGATGGCAAGACCATCCGGGCCACCGTGAAGGTGTTGCCGCAACTACTGCGCAGCTCAAGAAAGCACGACAAGGCGCTCTACATGGAGCTTCTTGCCCTGCTGTACGTGCTGTTGGCAAAAGGCCGCAAGGACGGCATGCTGGCGCTTGAGTCGGATATTGACGACCCTCAGGCCAGCGCCCTGTTTGCGCCCTATCCGGAAATCCTGGGGAATGCGCGCGTCATGGAGTTTTTGACGGACTACCTGCGCCTGGTGATCAGCGGCAATACAGATCCCTTTGAGATCGAGCAGTTGATGGACCATGAGCTCGAAACCTACAAACACGAAGCCGAAGTACCGGCGCACAGCCTGACCCGCGTCGGCGATGCGTTGCCGGCGCTGGGTATTGTCGCGGCCGTGCTTGGCGTGGTGCATGCGCTGGCTTCTGCAGACCTGCCGCCCTCGGTGATGGGCGAGCTGATTGCCCATGCGATGGTGGGCACTTTTCTGGGCATCCTGCTGGCCTATGGTTTTGTTTCACCGCTGGCCTCGCTGATTGAGCACAAGGTGGCGGAGTCCCTGAAGGTCTACCAGTGCATCAAGGTGACACTGATGGCCAGCCTGAACGGCTACGCACCGCAGCTGGCTGTGGAGTTCGGCCGGAAAATCCTGTACTCGACGGAGCGCCCCTCATTCCTTGAACTGGACGGGCACGTTCGCGATGTGAAGAGCCGTTAAGGCGCAGTGACTGAATCTTTATGAGCGACGCTGCACCCCGGATCATCATCAAGCGGCCAGTCAAGGCTGCGGCCCACCATGGCGGGGGCTGGAAAATCGCCTATGCGGACTTCATGACGGCCATGATGGCCTTTTTCCTGGTCATGTGGCTGCTGGCCATCTCGACGCCCAAACAGCTGTCGGGCATCGCCGAGCACTTCAAAATGCCTTTGCGGGTGGCGATCAGCGGAGGGGAAAAAAGCAGCCTGAGTAGCAGCATGATTCCCGGTGGCGGTGCCGACGTGATGGAGGTCAAGGGGGAAGTCAGGCAGTCCGACAGTGAACGTGATGCGGACGATCTCAGGCGCCTGGACGGCCTGAAAAAGCAGCTGGACGAAATGATCGAGGCCAGTCCGGTGCTCAAGCAGTTCCGGCCACAACTGCTGATAGACATCACTCCGGAAGGCTTGCGCATCCAGATTGTCGACAGCAACAACCGGCCGATGTTTGACCGCTCCAGCGCCGTCGTGATTTCCTATATGCGCAGCATTTTGCGGGAGATCGGACCTGTCCTGAACCAGCAACCCAACAAGATCACCCTGTCTGGCCATACCGATGCGACGCAGTACTCGCAGGGCGACAAATCCTACAGCAATTGGGAGCTGTCGGCCGACCGTGCTAATGCCTCGCGGCGTGAACTGATTGCCGGGGGCATGGAGGACGGGCGGGTGCTGCGTGTCATGGGTGTTGCCTCCAGCATGCATTTGAACCAGGACGACCCTTTTGCGCCGGTTAACAGGCGCATCAGCATTGTGGTGCTCAACCACCGCGCGCAAGCGGAAATCGAACGAGCCAATGCGGCCAACCCCGCGGGTGCCGCTAACGCCGGCACCAAACCCGCGGCGCCTGTAGCTGAGTCTGGGACCAAGGCGCAATCTGCGACAAACCTGTCCGTCACCCAGCCTGAACGCCGGATCTGATGAAAAAGAAAACAATTTTGGTGGTCGACGATTCGGCCGTTATGCGCCAGCTGATCTCTGAAATGCTGGGAACCGGCGGCTACCAGGTATTGCTGGCCGGGGACGGGGAGAGTGCGCTGGCGCAGGTGCGCAAGGGCGAGGTGGACCTTGTCCTGACCGACTGGACCATGAGTCCCATGGATGGCGGCGAACTGACGCGCCAGCTGCGCCAACTGCCGGCTGACGAACCTGTTCCCATCCTGGTATTGAGCACTGTCAACGGTGATGCGAGCAAGGCCGAGGCCAGAAAGGCCGGCGCCAACGGCTGGCTTTGCAAGCCGATCGATACGGAAACACTGCTGGCAGTGGTCGGTAGCCTGATGCGCGTGGTGGACCCTTGAGCGTTTGATGGGCACCTGCATTCGATTCACGACACCATGCCGGCCGCATGGTGCGCCGCCTTGTCTGTCCGGGTTCCCGGGCGGCAGGCCGGCTCCCTAATAAAGAAGAGCACGAGATGGACATTACCCAGTTTTACCAGGCATTTTTTGAAGAGGCCGATGAGTTGTTGGCCGAAATGGAGCAACTGTTGCTGGGCCTGGATCCGCAGGCGCCGGACAGCGAACACCTCAATGCCATCTTTCGTGTCGCGCATTCGATCAAGGGCGGCGCGGCCACCTTTGGTTTTGTGGCGCTGACCGATACCACCCATCTGGCCGAGAACCTGCTGGACCGGGCGCGCCATGGTGAGTTGCAGCTGACCACCAAAATGATTGACGCTTTTCTGGAGACCAAAGACGTGTTGCAAAAACAATTGAGCGCCTATCGTGATGGCGGTGAACCCGAGCCGGAAATGGTTGCGCGCATCTGCGCGATATTGCGGCAGCTGGCGCTGGAAAGCGGTGGAACCGATCCGGCCCTGACGGCTGCGCCAGTGCCTGTCCCGGCCGCTGCGCCTGTAGCGGCCCCTGTTCCTGTCGCGGCTCCGGCCACTCCGGCAGCGGGTGGTGCGCTAAAGGTGCATTTTTCAAAGGTTTCCGAGAATGACCGCAAGCTGCTCAGCGAAGAGTTGGGAAACCTGGGCAGCGTGGTGGCAGAAACCCAGACCGACAGCAGCCTGACCATCTGGCTGGAAACGGCCTGTGATGCGGATGACCTGATTGCTGTGTGCTGCTTTATCGTTGAAGCCGACCAGATCGAGATCAGCGCCCATCCGGCGGCCCCGCTCGTGACTGCAAAGGAAGACGTTGAGGTGCCCGCTCCTCAAGTGACGCCGGTTGTGCCTGTGGCGGCGGTTCCTGACATGCCCGCCACGGCTACCGCCGCCGCAGCGACTGCTGCCGTGGTTGCTGCGGCCAACGGCAAGGAGTCCAGCTCCATCCGTGTGGATGTTGAAAAGGTGGACCAGATCATCAACCTGGTCGGAGAGCTGGTGATTACCCAGTCGATGCTGACGCAAACCGCATCCACACTGGACCCGGTGCTGCATGAGCGCCTGCTCAGCGGCATGGGGCACCTGGAGCGCAATGCACGCGACCTGCAGGAGTCGGTGATGTCCATCCGGATGATGCCCATGGATTATGTTTTCAGCCGCTTCCCGCGCCTGATACGCGACCTGTCCGCCAAGCTGGGCAAACAGATCCAGCTGGTCACTGTCGGCAAGGAAACAGAGCTCGATAAGGGGCTGATCGAACGCATCATCGACCCGATCACCCACCTGGTGCGCAACAGCCTTGACCACGGCATTGAAGGGCCTGAACAGCGCGCCATGGCTGGCAAGGATCCGGTCGGCCGCTTGACGCTTTCCGCCCAGCACCAGGGCGGCAGCATCGTGATCGAGGTCAAGGATGACGGCGGCGGCCTGGTGCGGGAAAAAATCATCGCCAAGGCGCTCCAGCAGGGTATGGCGATCAGCGAAACCATTTCCGATGAAGAAGTCTGGCAGCTGATTTTTGCCCCGGGCTTTTCCACGGCCGAGACCGTGACCGACGTCTCGGGCCGGGGCGTGGGCATGGACGTGGTCAAGCGCAATATCCATGAAATGGGCGGGCATGTGGAAATCGCCTCCACACAAGGCCGGGGCACGACGATCCGCATCGTGTTGCCGCTGACGCTGGCCATCCTCAACGGCATGTCGGTCAAGGTCGGCAACGAGGTCTATATCCTGCCCCTGAATTACGTCATTGAGTCCCTGCAGCCGCTCGCCAAGGATGTGCATTCGATCACCAGCGATGAGCATGTCATGCATGTGCGTGGCGAGTACCTGGCGCTGATCGAGTTGCACAAGCTGTTTGACGTCTCGGGTGCGGTGCTCAATCCGATGCAGGGCATTGCGGTGATTGTGCAGGCTGATGGCGGCCGGTTCGCGCTGCTGGTTGACCAACTGGTCGGCCAGCACCAGGTGGTGGTCAAGAACCTGGAAACCAACTACCGCAAGGTACCGGGCATTTCCGCCGCGACCATCCTGGGCGATGGCAACGTCGCCCTGATTATTGACGTGGTTGCGGTACAGCGGACCAATCGCGAGAAAGCCGGCCAGCTGGCTGCCGCACCGGCGTGATCGCCGCCATGAGGTGAAACAGGCCTACACACAGGGACCGAAAAGCTGCCCATAATGAAGGACTGTTTAACCATCGGAGCGCTCGATGCTGTACAAATTCAAATCAAAAAATGCCGGCGACGTGATCATGCTGGAGTCCAACGGCCGCAAGGTGCTGGAAATCATCGGCAAGGATGCCGGGCCGAAAGGCATCATCCTGCCCGAGCAGATGCCAGCAGCTATTGCGGCGCTTCAGGCGGCCATCGCATTGGAGGAGTCCAAGGACGAAAACCATGACGATGCCCACGTTCCGGGTGATGGCCTGGGTTTGCGCCAGCGCGCCATGCCTTTCATCGACATGCTGCAGCGCAACTACCAGTCGGGCGACGACGTGGTCTGGGGCGTATAGGACTGGTGGTTGACGTGAAGGAACAAAAAAGCCCTGTTACCAGGGCTTTTTGCTTGGTGCGCCACAAACCTGCCGGGTCAGTCGACCTTGGCGCCGGAGGCTTTCACCACCTGGGCCCACTTGCGGTGTTCGGCATTGATGAAGTCGGTGAACTGCTGTGGCGTGTCTCCGCCGGGGATGGCGCCCTGTGCCAGCAGTTTTTCCTTGATGGCCGGCGTTCCCAGGGATTTTGTGACCTCCTGCTGGACCCTGTTGACGATATCCGGCGGTGTGCCCGCAGGCGCCAGCAGGCCAAACCAGGAGCTGGCCTCAAATCCCTTGAGCGCCGGGCCGCCGGCCTGTTCAACCGTTGGGACATCGGGCAGGGCGGCTGAACGCTGCGAGCTTGTCACGGCCAGCGCCTTGAGTTTTCCGGACTTGATGAGTTGCATGGAGGACGGCAGGTTGTCGAACATCACATCCATGTCTCCACCCACCATGGCCAGCAGCGCGGGGCCGGAGCCGGTGTACGGGAAGTGTGTCATGTAAGTGCCGCTCATGGTCTTGAACAGCTCGCCCGCCAGGTGGATGGATGTTCCGTTGCCACTGGACGCCATGTTGAGCTTGCCGGGATTGGCTTTGGCAATTCGTATGAAGTCAGCCACATTGTTGATGCCCGCGGCTTTTGCCTTTTCGGTGTTGACGATCATCACGTTGGGCACGCCGGCGACTAGCGTGATGGGGGCAAAGTCCTTTTGCGGGTCATACGCCATCTTGCGGTAAAGCGCCTTGTTGATGCCGTGCGTGCCCACGGTTCCCATCAGCAGGGTGTAGCCGTCGGGAGCCGATTTGGCGACGACGTCAGCGCCGATGTTGCCACCGGCGCCTGCCCGGTTCTCCACTACAAACGGCTGGCCAAAGGCTTTGGAGAGTTCGGGCGCCATGGCGCGGGCCAGGATGTCGGTGGTGCCGCCGGGCGCAAAAGGCACCACGATCTTCACCGGCCGGGTCGGCCACGTGCTCTGTGCTGTTGCGGAGTTTGCTATTAAAATAATAGCTAGCAGCGCGCAATTGGCGAGGGCCAGAAGGCGATTTGATTGTAAAAATGGCTTCAATGGGGTCTCCGGTGCGGTCTGGGCAGTGCTGGCAGGAAAAGATACCGTGTCGCGGGCGCTGCTTCAAGTGGGTAAATCCCGGGCATGAAAAAAGCCGCCTGGCTGGTTGGCACAGGCGGCTTGTGGTGGGGGCCCAGAGCTTAGTCGGCGTATTTGCCGGCAGCGTCGATGACGGGTTTGAGTTTGTTGATTTCAGCGGCGACAAAGGCCTTGTGGGCTGCTGGCTCGACACGGTTGTCGGTCACCACCACGGCGCCCAGGCCCTCTTCCTTCTTGATGAAGTCAGGGTCCTTCAGCGCAATCTTGAGGGCTGCATTGAGCTGGGCCATCACGGCAGGAGGCGTGCCTTTGGGGGCATACAGGCCGTGCCAGATCGTCAGGTTAAAGCCCTTGAGGCCCATTTCCTGCAGGGTGGGGTAGTCCTTGAGCAGTTTGTTGCCTGACAGGGGCCTGGACGTGGTGACGGCGTAGGCCTTGACGCGACCGGCTTCAATCTGCCCGGTGGTGTTGGTGGTCTGGTCGCACATCATGTCCACCTGGCCGCCAACCAGCGCATTCATGGCCGGCGCCGTGCCGCCAAACGGAATGGTGGTCATGGCTTCCTTGGCATTGATGGCCGCCTGCCACATCAGGCCGCACAGGTGCGAGGCTGAACCCAGGCCGGCATGCGCGATGTTGAGCTTGCCGGAGTTGGTGCGAATGTAGTTTTCCAGGTCACGGTAATTGTTGGCAGCCAACTGGGGCTTGCCAATAATGGTCATGGGCACTTCGTTGATCATGCCCAGGAACTCGAAATCATCGAGAGGCTTGTAAGGCAGCTTGCGATACAGGCCGGGCGCGGCCGCCATGCCGATATGGTGCAGCAACAGGGTGTGGCCGTCAGGATTCGCCTTGGCAACCTTCGCCGCGCCAATCGTGCCGCCGGCACCGTTGACGTTCTCCACCACGAAGTTGGCTCCGCCACCCATGGACTTGCGCATGGCTTCTGCCAGGTCGCGTGCAACGCGGTCGGTCGGGCCGCCTGCTGCAAAGGGAACCACAAAGGTAATCGGCTTGGGACCAGGGAAGGTTTGTGCATTGGCAAAAAAGGCTGTCGCAGCAGCTGCCAGAATGAGCAGGCGTTTCATGTTTCGTCTCCTGTGTAAAAAACAGGTAAAGCTTACGGTACAGCGGTAGCTTGTGTATCGCGGGAACTACGTAAGGGCAATCCCCTTTATTCGCGTGTTTGGCGAAGGGTTATTGGTAACTGCGGGCGTCCTCAATCACCTTGCCGTCGTTCGGCAGGCTGCCCGGCGCGACCAGTTCCACCGTCCCGCGCAGCTTGGTGACATCACGGATGGCCTCACCTATGCGCTGGTCCAGTCCCGCCTGCGTCGAGCTCGATTCGACCCGGAAGACCATGCTGTCGTTGGCCATTTCTCCGCTGACTACCAGCCTGGCCTTGAGCACTTCGGGAAATCGTCTGGCTATGGCCGCCACCTGGCCCGGGTGCACAAACATGCCCCTGACCTTGATGGTCTGGTCTGCCCGGCCCATCCAGCCCTTGATGCGTGTGTTGGTGCGGCCGGTTGGGCAGCTTCCCGGCAACACGGCAGACAGGTCGCCTGTGCCAAAACGGATAAGCGGGTAGTCGGGGTTCAAGGTGGTCACCACCAGTTCACCCACTTCGCCTTCGGCTACAGGGTCGCCGGTGCCGGGACGCACAATTTCCATAATCACGCCCTCATCCAGCACCAGCCCCTCGCGGGCTTCGGTCTCATAGGCGATGAGGCCCAGATCAGCCGAGGCATAACACTGGTAGCCGGTGATACCGCGTGCGGCAAGCCAGTCGCGCAGGCTGGGCGGAAAAGCCTCGCCGGACACCAGCGCCCGGGTAACGGTGGGCAGTGCCACCTTCATCTCGGCGGCTTTCTCGACGATGATTTTCAGGAAGCTGGGCGTGCCGATGTAGCCCGCAGGCTGGAGTTCGGCCATGGCCTGCACCTGCTGCTCTGTTTGCCCTGTGCCACCGGGAAATACCGTGCAGCCCAGTGCATGTGCGCCGGTTTCCATCATGGAGCCGGCGGGTACGAAGTGGTAGCTGAAACTGTTGTGGATCAGCTGGCCTGGGCGAAAACCTGCGGCGTACATGGCTCTTGCCATGCGCCAGTAGTCCTTGCGTGTGCCTTCGGGTTCATAGATGGTGCCGGGGCTGGCAAACACATGAGGCATGTGGGCGCCAAAACGCAGCGCGCTGAAGCCGCCGAAAACATCCTCCCCGCCGCCGGCCTGGCGTGCCGCCTGCTGGCGTTCCAGCAACTCGTATTTGCGCGTGACGGGCAGGTTTGCCAGCGCCTTGCGTGAGGTGATGGCCGCGGCGTCTATCCCATCAAGAATGGCGGCAAAGGCCGGCGCATGTTTTTGTGCATGGGCAAGCTGTTGCGGCAGCGCAGCCATCAGCGCGGCTTCGCGTTGTTCGGGACTGCGTGATTCGAGCGTGTCGTAGTGCGTTGTTGTCATCTCATTCTTTTCAGATGGCCGAGTGCAGTGCGGTAAGTAGCTGGCTGTCAGTTCAAGCAGGGGCCGCGGAACTGGCTCTGCCAGGCCGCAGGCGCAGCGGCCCCCTCGGGGGGCAGGAAGCTACACGAAGTGAGCGACCGTGGGGGCTCATGCCAGCCAGCGTTTACGCCGCTTGTAGCTCTTCACGTCCTTGAAGCTCTTGCGCTCGCCGCCGCCCACGCCAAGGTAAAACTCCTTCACATCCTCGTTGCTGGCCAGATCGGCGGCTGCGCCGTCCATCACAACACGGCCGCTTTCCATGATGTAGCCGTAGTCGGAATATTTCAGCGCCATGTTGGTGTTTTGCTCGGCCAGCAAAAAGGTGACCTTTTCTTTCTGGTTCAAGTCCTGCACGATGTTAAAGACCTCTTCCACGATCTGCGGTGCCAGGCCCATGGAGGGCTCATCCAGCAAGACCATGCTGGGGCTGGCCATCAGTGCGCGGCCGATTGCGCACATCTGCTGCTCGCCTCCCGAGGTGTAGGCCGCCTGTGAGGTGCGGCGTGTCTTCAGGCGCGGGAAGTAGGCGTAGACCTTTTCCAGGTTGGCGGCAACTTCGGCTTTGCTTTTGCGGGTGTAGGCCCCCGTGAGCAGGTTTTCTTCTATCGTCAGGTGGGCAAAGCAGTGCCGGCCCTCCATGACCTGCACCACGCCGCGTTGCACAAGATCGGCAGGTGAGAGGTTTTCAATGCGTTCCCCGCGCAACTCGATGGAGCCCTTGGTGACTGCGCCGCGCTCACCTTGTAGCAGGTTGGAGATGGCGCGCAGCGTCGTGGTCTTGCCTGCACCGTTGCCGCCCAGGATGGCCACGATTTTTCCCTGCGGCACCTGCAGTGAAACGCCCTTGAGCACGAGGATCACATGGTTGTAGATGACCTCTATGCCGTTGACGCTGAGAACAATTTTTTGTGTGTCCATAATCTTTCCTGACCAAATGGAAGGCTTGCATGCAAGCCTTCCATTTGGCGGCTCGTGAGAGCCGCGCTCCTCCTGCCCGGCAGGAGGATTTCAAGGCAAGGGCAACGCGGACCTAGCTTTGGCAGTCGGCCGCAGTACGGCGCGTCATCTTCTTGTCAGCCAGGTACTTGTCGGCTCCGGCCTTGATCATGGGTTTGAGAATCTGCTCATCGGCCTGGATGAAGTCGGAGCTGAAGTTCCATTTGCTGCCGTCCCATGTCTGCACACGCGCAGAGGTGGAGCCCATGTGGTCGGCGCATGAGGTGGACAGCGGCTGCATCACGCCGGAGAATCCCAGCGCATCCAGTCGCTTCTGGTCCAGCGCAAGGTTTTCCATGCCCCAGCGAACCTGTTCGCCGGTCATGACCTTGCCCTTGCCAAAACGCTCCTGCGCGCGGCGTACCGCCTCGTTGGACAGCATCTGGATGATCACGCCGCGGGTGTAGAGCACGGAGCCGACTTCATCCTTTGGCCCTGTACCCTGGCCTTTGGCATGCACGTACTTCAGGATGTCCTGAATGACCTTGGGTTGCTGGCCGGATGTGTTCAGCGTCAGTGCGTTGTAGCCCTTGGCGCCTTCGCCGACGTCCTTCACATCAGGCTCCGCACCGGCCCACCACACGCCGTACATCTTGTCGCGGGGGTAGCCCGTGGCTTGCGCTTCCTTGAGGGCGGTGGAGTTCATCACACCCCAGCCCCACAGCAGCACATAGTCCGGCCTGCTCTGGCGTACTTGCAGCCAGGCTGATTTCTGCTCAACGCCAGGGGCGGTTACCGGAATCAGCTGCAAGTCGAATCCCTGCATCTTCGCGCGCTCCTGCAGCAGGGGAATGGGTTCTTTGCCAAACGGTGAGTCGTGGTAGACCAGCGCAATCTTCTTTCCCTTGAGCTTGTCCAGGCCACCTTCCTTTTTGCCAATGTGCTGGATCAGGATGTCGGCGGCGGTCCAGTAGCTGCCCATCAGCGGGAAGTTCCATTTGAAGGCCTGGCCATCCTGCGCAACCGACAAGCCGTAGCCCAGTGTGATCAGGGGGACTTTGTCGGCCGCTACTTTCTCGGTCAGCGCAAACGTGATGCCTGTGGCCTGAGGGTCGAAAATCGCGACGCCGGGGCGGCTCTTGAGGCGTTCATAGCATTCCACGCCACGGTCGGTGGCATAACCGGTCTCGCATTCCTCGTAGGTCAGCTTGACACCGTTGATGCCGCCGTCGCGGGCATTGACCATCTTGAGGTAGTCCTGCTTGCCATTGGCCCATGGCACGCCGTTGGGTGCATAGGGGCCCGTGCGATAGGACAGCAGCGGGAAGAACTGCTCCTTGGCCTGGGCAAATGCGTTGGTCGTCACCATGGACGAGGCGCCAGCGGCAACTGCCGCCACTGCCAGAATCAAATTACGTATCTTCATGGTTGTCTCCTGAAAATTAAAAATCGAACACTTGGAAAAACGCCAGACGGACACTTGAGTAAACGAACAAACCCCCTAAAGCACATTGGTATTTGCGAGCATTTCCGGGTGAAGCTAAATCCCGAATCACACGAAACCTTAATGGGGAAAGGGCCATAAGCGCAGTTTTTGCTTGGCCACCGCCCACAGCTTGGCCAGGCCATGCGGTTCCACAATCAAAAACCAGACAATCAGGCCACCAAAAATCATGAGCTCTGCATGCGACACGCCGGCAGTGCCCATTTCATAACCAAACAGGCGCGTCAGGGCCGGCAGGGCCTGGCTCAGCACAATCGGCAGGATGGTGATGAAGGCGGCTCCGAGGAAGCCGCCCAGGATGGAGCCCAGGCCGCCGATGATCACCATGAACAACAGGCGGAAGGAAAACTCCACCGAGAATGCCGCCGGCTCCCAGGAGCCCAGGTGTACAAAGCCCCACAGTGCTCCGGCCACGCCAATGATGAAGGAACTGACTGCAAAGGCGCTGAGCTTGGCGTACATGGGGCGTATGCCTATGACGGCGGCGGCGACGTCCATGTCGCGTATGGCCATCCATTCCCGGCCGATCGCCCCACGTACCAGGTTTTTGGCCAGCAGCGCAATCACCACCAGGATGGACAGGCACAGCCAGTACTTGCTTTGTGCGCTGTCAATTGGCAGGCCAAACACCTGCAGGTCCGCGACCGATACCGAGCCGGAAGGCGAGTCATTGGTAAACCACTTGATGCGCAGGAACATCCAGTCACTGAAGAATTGTGCTGCCAGCGTGGCGACAGCCAGGTACAGGCCCTTGACGCGCAGGCTGGGCAGGCCGAACAAAATGCCGAAGAAGGTCGCGCACAGCCCGCCCAGTATCAGCGCCGGGATCAGCGGCATGTTGGGCACACGCACAAAAAAGTTATAGGCCCCGTAGGCCCCCACGGCCATGAAGGCGCCCGAACCCAGCGAGATCTGGCCGCAGTAGCCGACCAGGATGTTGACACCCAGCGCAGCCAGCGAAATGATCAAAAACGGAATCAGGATGGCGCGAAAAAGGTAGTCGCTGGCCAGCAAGGGCACAGCGGCAAATGCAAAGACCAGGAACAGGCCAACGACGATGCGGTCCTGCAGGATTGGGAAGATCTGCTGGTCTGCCCGGTAGGTGGTTTTGAATTGGCCGTTTTCTCTGTAAAGCATAGGAGTGCGCGCTTAACGATGTGCGATGTAAAAAGGAGGGAACGGACGCAGCGCCGGGCCGCCCCAAGCAAGGCCCGCCCCCTCGGGGGGCAGTGCATTACACGAAGTGGAAAACGTGGGGGTTGTCATGTTCAGACGCGGTCAATGATCTTTTCGCCGAACAGGCCTTGTGGCCTGAACAGCAGGAAACCCAGCGCCAGCACATACGCAAACCAGATTTCAATGCCGCCGCCGACAAAGGGGCCCAGGTAGACTTCGGAAAGTTTTTCACCCACGCCAATAATCAGCCCGCCAATAATCGCGCCCGGCACTGAAGTCAGGCCGCCTAGGATCACGACCGGCAGGGCGCGCAAGGCCACGGTGGCGAGCGAGAATTGCACCCCGAGCTTGCTGCCCCAGATCATGCCGGCCACCAGAGCCACCACACCCGCCACACACCAGACGATGACCCAGATGCGGTTAAGCGGGATGCCGATGGACTGCGCGGCCTGGTGGTCATCTGCCACGGCGCGCAGGGCCCGCCCGGTGGCCGTCTTCTGGAAAAATACGCTGAGTGCAGCCACCAGCACCGCGGCGATCAGCGCGGCATAAAGGTCTTCTTTATTGATCAGCACGCCGCCCTGGAAGGCCGACTCCAGCACAAAGATAGGCTCCTTGGGCATGCCGATGTCGATCTTGTAGATGCTGCTGCCGAACAATGTCTGGCCCAGGCCTTCGAGAAAGTAGGCAATGCCCAGCGTGGCCATCAGCAGGGTCGCGCCCTCCTGGTTGACCAGGTGGCGCAGCACCAGGAACTCGATCAGCCAGGCCACCACGAACATGATGGCGCCGGCGATCACAAAGGCGGCGACATTGGCCAGCAGCAGGCTGCTGATGCCGGTCCATTGTGGAATCCATTCCGAAAAGCGAGCCATCGCCAGCGCCGCAAACAACACCATCGCACCCTGCGCGAAATTGAAGACGCCGGAGGCCTTGAAGATCAGCACAAAGCCCAGCGCGACCAGCGAATACAGCATGCCGGCCATCAGGCCGCCAAGGAGTGTCTCTAAGAAAAAAGCCATCTTGTTAGTCCTGCCGCTTAATGACTGGTGCCTAAGTAGGCTTTGATCACGTCTTCGTTGTTGCGTACTTCGTCGGGCGTGCCGTCGCCGATTTTTTTGCCGTAGTCCAGCACCACCACGCGATCGGAGATGTCCATCACCACGCCCATGTCGTGTTCGATCAGCACCACCGTGGTCCCAAATTCGTCATTGACGTCCAGGACAAAACGGCACATGTCCTGCTTTTCCTCGACATTCATGCCGGCCATGGGTTCGTCAAGCAGCAGCACCTGCGGCTCCATGGCCAGCGCGCGGCCCAGGTCCACGCGCTTTTGCAGGCCGTAGGGCAACTGGCCCACGGGGGTCTTGCGGTAGGCCTGGATTTCAAGGAAGTCGATGATCTTCTCCACCGCTTCGCGGTGTTTGATTTCTTCTTTTTCGGCCGGGCCTATGCGCAGCGCCTGCAGCAGCAGGTTGCTCTTGATCTTGAGGTTGCGGCCCGACATGATGTTGTCGAGCACGCTCATGCCCTTGAACAGCGCCAGGTTCTGGAAGGTCCGGGCCACACCCATGACGGCCACCTGGTGGCTGTTCATGTGCTTGAAGGTCTGGCCGCGGAAGGTGATGGAGCCCTGTTGGGGGGAGTAGACGCCGTTGATGCAGTTGAGCATGGAGCTTTTGCCGGCACCGTTGGGGCCGATGATGGCGCGTATCTCATGCTCCCTGACGTTGAAGGAAATGTCCGACAGTGCCTTGACACCGCCGAAGCTCAAACTGATGTTGTTGATGTCGAGGATGACATCGCCTATTTTTTTGCTCATGCTGCTGCCTTTACCGGCGCAAAAGTCTGGCTGTCGCCGATCTTAAGCGTAGCGCTCACGCTGCCGCTGCGGCCGTCTTCAAACTTCACCACGGTTTCAATAAACTGTTCGGCCTTGCCGCCGTACAGTGCGTCGACCAGCGGAAGGTATTTGTCCGCGATGAATCCGCGTCGGACCTTGTTGGTGCGTGTCAGTTCGCCGTCGTCGGCATCAAGCTCCTTGTGCAGCACCAGGAAACGGCTGACCTGAGAGCCGGCCAGCAAGGTGTCTGCGCTCAGGTCGGCATTGACTTTTTCGACGCACTCCTTGATGAGCTGGTAGACCTCCGGTTTTTGCGCCAGGTCGGTGTAGCCCGCATAGGGCAGGTTGCGCCTTTCGGCCCAGTTGCCGACCGCATCAAAGTCGATGTTGATAAAGACGCAGACCTTTTCCCGGCCATCGCCATAGGCCACGACTTCCTTGATGTAAGGGAAAAACTTGAGTTTGTTTTCCACGTACTTGGGTGCAAACATGGCGCCGTCGTTGGCGCCGCCTCTGATGCGGCCCACGTCTTTCACGCGGTCAATGATCTTCAGGTGGCCGCTGGCATCCAGGAAGCCGGCATCGCTGGTGTGGTACCAGCCGTCGGCGGTCAGCACTTCGGCGGTGGCTGCCGGGTTTTTGTAATATTCCTTGAGCAGGCCGGCCGATTTGACGAGGATCTCGCCGTTGTCGGCCACCTTGATCTGCACGCCCTGGATGGGCACGCCGACGGTATCGGCACGTGCCTCGTTGTCCGGCTGCAGGCAGACAAACACGGCGGTTTCGGTGGAGCCGTAAAGCTGCTTCATGTTGATGCCGATAGAGCGGTAAAACGTGAACAGGTCCGGGCCTATGGCCTCTCCGGCGGTATAGGCTACGCGTACGCGCGAGAAGCCCAGGGTGTTGCGCAGCGGGCCATACACCATGAGATTGCCCAGGCCGTAAAGCAGTGCCTGCAGTGCGCCCACCGGCTTGCCATCCATGCGATCGGGGCCAACACGTTTGGCGACAGCCATGAAGAAGTCGAACATGCCGCGCTTGATGCGACCGGCGTCTTCCATACGGATCATGACGGTGGTCAGCAGGCCTTCAAAGATGCGTGGCGGTGCAAAGTAGTAGGTCGGGCCCACTTCCTTGAGGTCAATCGTGACCGTGCTCGCGCTCTCCGGGCAGTTCACCACATAACCGCAGGCCAGCCATTGCGCGTAGCTGAAGATGTTTTGCCCTATCCATGCCGGCGGCAAATACGCCAGCACTTCTTCTTGTGATGTGAGCTTGTCAAAGTCGGCGCCGGCGCGCGCGCGGTCCAGCAGGGTGTTGTGCGTGTGCACCACGCCTTTGGGGTTGCCGGTAGTGCCCGAAGTGAAGAACATCGCTGCCACATCGTCGGGGCCGGCCTTCTCGACTTCAGCCCTGAACCAGCCGGGCTGGCTGAGGGCAAAGGCCTTGCCGGCCGCTATCAACTGGTCCAGCGAAACCAGCCCGGGTTCGTTGTAATTGCGCAGGCCGCGCGGGTCGTCAAACACGATGTTTGAAAGGTCCGGACAACGGTCACGTATCTCCAGCAGCTTGTCGACCTGCTCCTGGTCTTCCACCATCGCAAAACGGACGTCTGCATTGGTGATGGGGAACACGCATTCGGCGGCTACCGCGTCCTGGTAAAGGGGGATCGGTATGGCGCCCAGTGATTGCGCTGCCAACATGGTGGCATACAGGCGCGGGCGGTTGCTGCCGACCACCACCATGTGCTCGCCACGCTGCAGGCCGGCGTGGTGCATGCCGCAGGCAATGTGTTCTACCAGGGCGGCCATGCCTGCCCAGCTGTGCGCCTGCCAGATGCCGTATTCCTTCTCGCGCATGGCGGGCGCGTCGGGGCGCTCGGCAGCGTGTTTGAGCAGCAGTCGGGGAAACGTGGTCTGCATTCGGTTCTTGTCTCCGTTTTTAGGCAGCGCCCGGTTAAGGACATGCTGCTGGTATGGAACGGATAGTAGGACTGCATTTGACGTCATGGTGTCATTACGACGACAATTTCCGGGTAAGTCCTACTGGGGTGTGCCCGGGGATGGCGACTTTTATCGGATAAGGCGTCCATCGGGGGTGGGCATGGCAAAGCCGCCTGGACCCCAATACCTTCCCATATCCGTGTTTTCCCTGTCTGGATGCAAAACATGCCCATTGACCTGACCCTTCACCAGCGCCGCAGGCCGCCCACGGCGGATGAGCTGCAGGCGATACCCTGGCTGCGCCTGTTGCAGCCGGGCGAGCGTGCCCGCGCCGTGGCGGAGCTGCAGGTGGGGGATGCTGCGGCCGGTGACTATGTCTGCCGTCTTGGCAAACCGGTGACCTACTGGTTTGGTGTGGTGCAGGGCCTGCTCAAGATGAGCAGCGACAACGCGCAGGGCATGACCATGACATTCACTGGTGTGCCGCCTGGTGGCTGGTTTGGCGAAGGCACGGCGCTCAAGCGCGAACCTTACCGCTACAACATCCAGGCATTGCGTAAAAGCGTGGTGGCCGGCCTGCCGGTCGATACCTTTCACTGGCTGCTGGACCACTCCATCGGCTTTAACCGTTTTGTGATGAATCAGCTCAATGAACGCCTGGGCCAGTTCATTGCCGCACGCGAGATTGACCGCATGAACAATCCTGATGCGCGTGTGGCCCGCAGCCTGGCGGCCTTGTTCAATCCGGTGCTGTACCCGGGCGTGGGCGAGGTGTTGCGCATCACGCAGCAGGAGATGGCCTATCTTGTCGGCCTGTCGCGCCAGCGCGTCAACGAGGCACTGGCCGCCCTGGAGGCGCAGGGCACCATACGGGTGGAATACGGCGGCCTGCGCGTGCTGGATCTGGACGCGCTACGATCCAGCGTGTTTGCGGTCAAGGGCGAGGACCGGACCTAAGCCGGCCGGTGTTAGATGCGATTGAATTGGGGGTGATGGCCGCTCGCAGTTTCAGTACAGCGTGGATTTCTGGCGTGCAGGCAATTCGCGGTCGTATTGCTCGCCGTCAATGGCCGCCGCCGTCAGCGCCTGCAGCATGGCTCCTGGCGTGGGCACGTCCGGCCGGCCTGGTGGCGTGGCCTGCCAGAGCCTTGAGCGCTGTATGGCGCGCGCGCACTGGAAGAACACCGATTCGACATGAATCACGATGACGCAATGCGGCGGCTTTCCTTCCATTGAGAAGCGTTGCAGGATATCGGGCCCGGTCGTGATGCGGGCCCGGCCGTTGACGCGGAGAGTCTCGCCGACACCGGGAATCAGGAGCAGCAGCGCCACGCGCGGGTCGACCAGCAGGTTACGCAGGCTGTCGATGCGGTTGTTGCCGCGCCGCTCCGGCAACAGCAGCGTCCTGTCGTCCTGGATCGCCACAAAACCCGGCGGGTCTCCGCGCGGCGAGGCGTCCAGCCCGCCGGGCCCCACGGTGGCGAGCACGGCGAACGGCGAGGCCTGAATCAGCGCCTGATAGGCCGGGTGCAGGTAGTCGACCTCTTTTTGGAGAGACGGTGCGGCAACGGCGCCGAACAGCGCCTCCAGTTGCGTCAGGCTGGTGATGGCGTGGGGATCGGCTGGTGCGTTCATGGGCATGACTTTATCGCCTTGATGTCCCGAGGGTGGGTGCGGGTGCCTCGGCCGGGGCCGGCGCGCACAGCGCTTCCACCAGCCGGATCGCCGGCGTCGACAGCTGGTCAAACCGGCGCGCGCAGACCAGCAACTGCCGGTCTGCCCACGGGTCCGCCAGTTTGAGAATGCGCAGCTTGCCCGTGCCCGCATGGCTTTCGGCCTCGATCGCCGGCACCACGGCCACGCCGACACCGGCCTCCACCATACGGCAGACCGCCTCAAAGCTGCGCAGCCGTATGCGTGTGCGCATGCGAAGCCCCAGGCGTTCGGCCTGCAGTGTCAGGTGTTGATGCATGGCGCTGTCTTCATCCAGCCCGACAAAATCATGGGCCAGCGCCTGCGCAAACGCGATCTGGCGCTGCCTGCCAAATCCGCTGCTGGCCGGGACCACCAGCACCAACCGGTCGCGCCGGAAGGCTTTGGACTCGAGGCTGGAAACGTCGGTCGAATCGGCCACGATGCCGAGGTCGGCGATCTGGGTCAGCAACTGAGACACGATCACATGGCTGGGGCGCTCTTCCAGCTCGACGTCTATGGCCGGGTGGGTGTTGAGGAAATCCGCGAGCGCCTGCGGCAGGTAGCCAGTGATGGCGGCGGTGTTGGACAGCAGGCGGACCCTGCCCGCCAGTCCACCGGCATAGTCGTCGATCTCGCCGTGCATGCGTTCGATCTGCTGCAGCACCAGCCGCGCATGGTGGGCCACGGCCAGGCCGGCCTTGGTGGGCTTGATACCCGCGCGCAGACGCTCCAGCAAGGGCACGCCCAGCGCGTCTTCCATGCCGCGTATGCGCGCACTGGCCGAGGCGAGTGCCAGGTGCGAGCGCTTGCTGCCGGCCGTGATGCTGCCCATGTCGATGACGTGCAGGAAAAGCCGGAGGTCGATAAGGTCAAAACGGATGCTGGCGGGCATGGTGGTGCAAGAACAGTTTTTGCCTTCGGAAATGGCGAAGGCTCCAGGCGGATATTACCGCTTGAGCGCGGGCTCCGCACCACGCAGAATCGACCGCATGAACTTGACCCACATCACCGGCACGGGACAGGAAACACTGTTGATGGGCATTGTTGCCGTTGTATTCCTGCTCGCAGGACTGGTCAAGGGTGTGGTCGGCCTGGGGCTGCCGACGCTGTCCATGGGTTTGCTGGCCGGCGTCATGCCGCCCGCGCAGGCTGCGGTCATCCTGATCCTGCCTTCGTTGCTGACGAATGCCTGGCAGATGTGGGGTGGCGCCGCGCTGGCCGGTTTGTTGCGGCGCCTGTGGCCGCTGCAGCTGAGCGTGATTCTGGGAACGCTGTGGGCACCGGTCAGCCTGGTTACGCTGGATGCGCACCTCACCTCGGTTGGCCTGGGCGCTGCGCTGATTGTCTATGCGCTGCTGGGACTGTTTGCGACACCACTGGCGGTGCCGCGTCGTGGTGAGGGGGTGTATTCCTTCGCCACCGGACTGGCGACAGGCGTGATCACCGCGGCCACAGGCGTGTTTGTGTTTCCGGCCGTGCCTTACCTGCAGGCTTTGTCCCTAAAGAAAAATGAACTCGTGCAGGCGCTGGGCCTGTCTTTCACGGTTTCCACAATTGCGCTTTTCCTGCGCCTGGTGTTTGACGGTTCCTTTGGCGTGGGGCAAATGCCCGGCGGCTGGAGTCTGCTGCTGCCCCTGCCGGCCGCCTTGCTCGGCATGGCTGCGGGCCAGGCACTGCGCTGGCATGTAGGCGAGAAGGGCTTCAAGCGGCTGTTTTTTTCGGGGCTGCTGCTCATAGGCCTTTACATGCTGGCTCGCGGCTTGATGCATTAGCCGGGCCGTGCGATGGAAACGCAGGCAGGGGTGTCTCAGGCCATGGAGGTGCTTCACGCCAAGGCCGCGTGTCTGGCCTTGCTGCTGGAGGATGCCGGTGACCCGGATGTGTCCTTGCTGCCGCTGGCTTTGAACCTGCTGGACGACATCGACGTCCTGCGCGCGCTGCACTTGCGGGTGGTGATGAAGTCTCATACGGGGGCTTGAAAAAAGACCCAGCTTGCGCCTGGGCAGACCCGAAACCCCGGATTTTTACGCTTTCTTTATACCGGCCACCGGTCTTTCAACCCCGTTTTTACACGCCGAATCCGAAACTCCCTCCATCGTTATCAGCTAGTTGGAGAAAGTCATGGATCTCGCTTTTATTCTTGGTGCCGCCGCCCTGTGGGGTGTGATGGTCTTGCTGGTCTGGGGCTTCCAGAAGCTCGAGAAGCCCGAAGGAGGCCGCTCATGATCAGTCTCGACATTCTGTACGGCTTTGGCGGCGTCTGCGCCATCATGCTGCTCGCCTACCTCGTCTATGCGCTGATCTGCGCCGAGGAGTTTTGATGAGCAATTCTTCATGGGGTCTTTTGGCCCTTTTTCTCGGCGTGCTGCTGGTCACTGCCTGGCCGCTGGGGATCTGGCTGGTCCGGCTGTATTCCGGCCAGCTCCCCGGCTGGATGTACAAGGTGGAAGCTCCGCTGTACCGCCTGGCCGGCACCTCTGCCGGTGCCAACATGAAATGGTCGCAGTACGCGCTGGCGCTGCTGGCCTTCAATGCTGTGGGCGTGCTGGCGGTCTATGCGCTGCAGCGTTTCCAGTTCTGGCTGCCACTCAATCCGGCCGGCATGGGCAATGTCTCGCCGGACTCGGCGTTTAACACTGCCATCAGCTTTGTTGCCAACACAAACTGGCAGGGTTATGCCGGTGAGTCGACCATGAGCTATCTGACGCAGATGCTGGCGCTGGCAGTGCAGAACTTCTTCTCGGCTGCAACCGGTATTTCGGTGGTCTTTGCCCTGTTTCGCGGTTTTGTCGCGCGTTCCACTGGGGTCATAGGCAACTTCTGGGTCGACGTGACACGTGTCACGGCCTGGCTGTTGGTGCCGTTGTCGCTGGTGCTGGCGCTGACGCTGGTGGGTCAGGGCGTGATCCAGAACTTCGACAGTTACAAGGAAGTAGCCACGCTGGAGACCACGAGTTATCAGGTGCCTAAAAATGGCGCCGATGGCCAGCAACTGAAAGACGACAAGGGCAACCCGATCGTGGAGGACATGACATCTGGCACGCAAACGCTTGCAATGGGCCCGGTCGCATCGCAGGAGGCCATCAAGATGCTGGGCACCAACGGTGGAGGCTTCTTTAATGCCAACTCGGCCCATCCGTACGAGAACCCGACCGCACTGAGCAATATGCTGCAAATGCTGGCGATCTTCCTGATCCCTGCAGCGCTGTGCTTTGCCTTTGGCCGCGTGGTGGGTGACCAGCGCCAGGGCTGGGCCGTGCTGGCCGCGATGACGGTGATGTTTGTGCTTGCCGTCGTGGCCATCACGCCGGCCGAACAGGCGGGCAATCCGTTGCTGCCTCCCTTGGGCGTGGACCAGAGCGTCAGCGCCCTGCAGGCTGGCGGCAATATGGAAGGCAAGGAAACGCGCTTCGGCATCAATGCCTCCAGCCTGTTCGCGGTCATCACGACAGCGGCCTCCTGCGGCGCGGTCAACGCCATGCACGACTCCTTCACGCCGCTGGGCGGCATGGTACCCATGGTGATGATGCAGCTCGGCGAAGTGGTATTCGGTGGTGTCGGAACCGGTCTTTACGGCATGCTGATCTTCGCCATCCTGGCAGTGTTCATTGCGGGCCTGATGATTGGCCGGACGCCGGAGTACCTGGGCAAGAAAATCGAGTCGCATGAGATGAAGCTGACCTCGATCGCCATCCTGGTGACGCCTGTGGTGGTGCTGGCGGGAACGGCTATCGCCGTCATGTCGGGTGCCGGCAAGATAGGCGTGGCCAACCCGGGTGCGCACGGTTTCTCCGAAATCCTCTATGCCTTCACCTCGGCTGCCAACAACAACGGCAGCGCCTTTGCCGGCCTGTCCGCCAACACGCCGTTCTACAACACGATGCTGGGATTGGCCATGTGGCTGGGCCGCTTCGGCGTGATCGTGCCGGTGCTGGCGATTGCCGGTGCGCTTGCACGAAAAAAACGTCTGCCTGTCACGGCGGGAACCATGCCCACCCACGGCCCGCTGTTTGTGATGCTGTTGATCGGTACGGTGCTGCTGGTGGGCCTGCTCAATTACGTACCGGCACTGGCCCTGGGCCCGGTGGTTGAGCACCTGATGCTCTGGCCCGGCAAATGAGCGTGATGGAAAAGAGTAACAACATGACTGAAAAAAAACCTTTCGTACTGCTGGATCCGGCGCTGCTCAAGCCCGCCATCTTTGCGGCGTTTTCCAAACTGAGCCCGCGTGTGCAGTGGCGCAACCCGGTGATGTTTGTTGTCTATATCGGCAGCATCCTCACCACACTGCTGGGCCTGCAGGCACTCCAGGGCGCGGGTGAGGCCCCGGCGGGTTTTATCTTTGCCGTGGCCGTATGGCTGTGGTTTACGGTGCTGTTTGCCAACTTTGCCGAAGCCCTGGCCGAAGGCCGCAGCAAGGCCCAGGCCGCATCGTTGCGCGGCCTGAAAAAGAGCAGCTGGGCCAAAAAGTACACCGATCCGGCCGCCAAAACCTTTCATGGCAAAAGCTGGTTGCCTGAGCAGGCGGAGAACCTGAAAAGAGGTGATGTCGTCTTCATTGAAACCGGTGACATGGTGCCGCTCGACGGAGAGGTCATTGAGGGCGTGGCCACGGTGGACGAGAGCGCCATCACCGGGGAGTCGGCGCCTGTGGTGCGCGAGTCCGGTGGTGACTTCTCGGCCGTGACCGGCGGTACGCGCGTCCTGTCCGACTGGCTGGTGGTGCGCATCGTGGTCAACCCGGGCGAATCCTTCCTGGATCGCATGATCAGCATGGTCGAGGGCGCCAAACGCGCCAAGACACCGAATGAAATCGCGCTGACGATTTTGCTGGTGGCGCTGACGATTGTGTTTCTTGTCGTGACGGTGACGCTGTTGCCGTACTCGATATTCAGCGTCGAGGCGGTCAAGGCCGGCTCGGCCGTGAGTGTCACAGCTCTGGTCGCCCTGCTGGTGTGCCTGATTCCCACCACCATAGGCGGCCTGCTGTCCGCAGTCGGCGTGGCCGGCATGAGCCGCATGATGCAGGCGAATGTGATTGCAACTTCGGGCCGCGCGGTGGAAGCTGCCGGTGACGTGGATGTATTGCTGCTCGACAAGACCGGCACCATCACCCACGGCAACCGCCAGGCGTCGGCCTTTTTGCCTGCACCCGGTGTGCCGGCACTCACGCTTGCAAGCTGCGCCATGCAGGCCTCCATGGCTGATGAAACCCCCGAAGGCCGCAGTATTGTGGCGCTGGCCCACAAGCTCAACGCTGCGACGCCGCTGCTTGGCTCGACGGCCGAAGTGCCATTTACCGCCCAGACCCGGATGAGCGGGATTGACGTCAGGCAGCCTGACGGCAGCACGCGCCAGTTGCGCAAGGGTGCCGTTGATGCAATACGCAAGTATGTGGAGGCACTGGGCGGCAGTGTGCCCGCAGAGGTCATTCGTGCATCCGACGAGGTGTCGCGCCGCGGCAGCACGCCGCTGGCCGTGACTGACGGCAAAACCGTGCTGGGCGTGGTAGAACTGAAAGACATCGTCAAGTCCGGTATCAAGGAGCGCTTTGGGGAACTGCGCCGCATGGGCATCAAGACGGTGATGATCACCGGCGACAACAAACTCACGGCGGCGGCTATTGCTGCAGAGGCCGGCGTGGACGATTTCCTGGCCGAGGCTACGCCCGAAGACAAACTCAAGCTGATTCGCCAGTACCAGGCCGAAGGCCGGCTCGTCGCCATGACGGGCGACGGTACCAACGACGCACCGGCGCTCGCGCAAGCCGACGTGGCTGTTGCCATGAACAGCGGCACCCAGGCGGCCAAGGAGGCCGGCAACATGGTGGATCTTGACTCGAACCCGACCAAGCTGCTCGAGGTTGTCGAAACCGGCAAGGCGCTGCTCATGACACGCGGCTCGCTGACGACGTTCTCGATTGCCAATGACGTGGCCAAGTATTTCGCCATCATCCCGGCGATTTTTGTGACCACCTATCCGCAGCTTTCGGCGCTGAACGTCATGCATCTGGGCAGCCCGTCATCGGCCATCTTGTCGGCGGTGATCTTTAACGCACTGATCATCATGTTCCTGATTCCCCTGGCACTTAAAGGCATCAAGTACCGCGCTGTGGGTGCCGCCGCGCTGCTGCGCCGGAACCTCCTTATTTACGGACTTGGCGGCCTGCTCGTGCCCTTCATTGGCATCAAGGCGATCGACATGCTGCTTGTCGCCATGAACCTGGCCTGATCCGGCCTGTAACGCCCTGGCCACAAGAAAGAAAATCATGAAAAACATACTTCGTCCCGCACTCGTTTTATTCCTTTTGCTCACCCTTATTACCGGCGTGGCTTACCCGCTGGTGGTGACCGGTGTGGCAAAGATGCTGTTTCCGGAGCAGGCAGCAGGCAGCCTGGTCCTGCGTGACGGCAAACCCGTTGGCTCGGTGCTGATAGGCCAGAACTTCAGCGACCCGAAACATTTCTGGGGCCGTCCATCGGCCACTGGCCCCATGCCCTACAACGCGGCGGCTTCCGGCGGCTCCAACCAGGGGCCCTTGAATCCTGCGCTGACGGATGCCGTCAAGGGCCGCGTAGACGCCTTGCGCGCTGCCGACCCCGGCAATACGGCACCCGTGCCGGTAGACCTGGTTACCGCATCGGCCAGCGGGCTGGATCCGCACATCAGTCCAGCGGCCGCACGCTACCAGGTCGGCCGCGTCGCCAAAGCGCGCGGACTGTCACCTGAAAAAGTCCAGGGTCTGGTGGATGCCCAGACCGAGACGCCCTTACTGGGTGTTCTGGGCGAGTCACGGGTCAATGTCCTCAAGCTCAATCTGGCGCTGGAGGCTCTTCGTTAAGAGACACAACCATGGCCTATGCCGCTTACCGTGAATCGTTTGGATCAACTGTTTCCTTTTCAGGCTCAAGAACCGGCCTCACCTGGCTGGTACTGGATGTCACCGTCCACAGCCGGGATGCGCTGTTCGTGCGCCGCGCGCTGGCTGAGTGTGAGGGGGCAGGCATTCTGCGCTGCATTCCGCGGCTCGACGAAAACCGCGTCCGGCTGGAAATACGCCTGCCCGAACACATGGCGGACGAGGTCATGAATCGCATCATGGCCTGCGTTCCGGACGGAGAGATCGGCCACCTGAGTTCCTGGCGGCACCACCTGCAGCGGCATGGCCTGACGCATGGCGTCTGACCTGCTGTACGCGCTCTGTGCACTCGCCATGTTTGGGCTGCCGCTTGGCGTGGCCTGGCTGATTGTGTGGCGCGGCGATTCGGCAAAAAAACGCAAACACAGGGACTGATGCCGGTGGCGGCAGGGGTCCTGACAACGCAACGTTCCCCTTTTAATCATTTTTAAACAGAAGAAGACAGATGAAAGCAATTTTAAAAAACCGCCTTTTTTCCGTAACCGCCGGCATGCTGTGCGCCATGGGCGCTGCGCAGGCGCAAACACCCGGGCCATCGGCCGCCGATACAGTATCGCCGCACAGCCTTACAGGCAATGTCGCGCTGGTCTCCGATTACCGCTTTCGCGGCGTCTCCCAGAGCTATCGCCAGCCGGCCATACAGGGCGGCTTTGATTACACGCATGCCAGCGGCTTTTACCTGGGTAACTGGAATTCCAGTGTTTCGTCCAATGCCTACAACAACGGTGCCAGCCTTGAGGTCGATCTGTACGGCGGTTTTCGCTTTCCAGTGACAAAAGACCTGAGCGGCGATATCGGGGTACTCCATTACCTGTATCCACAGGCCCGGCTCAACAGCGCGCCGGCAACGCCGACCGGCAACAAATACAACACGACGGAGATTTATTTTGGGTTGACGCAGGGGGGCTTCAACGGCAAATTGTCATATGCCGTGAGTGACTACTTTGGCCTGAACGGCAGTACCGCGGGGTATGCCTTTTTCAGCGCCCTGCCTGACCGCGGCAGTTCAAAAGGAACTACCTATCTGGACCTGAACTACAACATCGAATTGGGCCGGCAGGTCACGCTGGGCCTGCACGCCGGGCACGCCAGCGTTCGCCGTTACGGGGAACTGTCATACACCGACTACAAGGTGTCGGTGGGCAAGGAGTTTGCAGGTGTGAATCTGAGCCTGGCGCTGGTGGGGACCAATGCCGACCGCCGCTTTTACCAGACGGGCGACTCGGCCGGACTCAATGCCCGTCAGGTAGCCAGGCCAGGCCTGCTGCTGTCCGCAAGCAAAACCTTTTGATGTACGCGGATGCGGAGAGGATATTCGCAGCCGCCCTGCGCCAAGGTGTTACGCTTTTGCATGTACCACCTGACGCGCAAGCATTCACCTGATGGCCTATAACGCGGATTATCGTCCCGACCCGGACCAGTTGCTGGAGCAACTGCGCGGTGACGAAGCGCGTGCGCGCCGCGGCAAGCTGCGCATTTATTTTGGCGCCAGCGCCGGTGTGGGTAAAACCTACGCCATGCTCAGCGCCGCCCAGCGCGAGCGCCGGGCGGGCCGTGATGTGCTGGTGGGAGTGGTCGAAACACACGGCCGCGACGACACGGCAGAACTGCTGGCGGGGCTTGAGGCCCTGCCTCTGCGCGATGTGCCTTACCGGGGGCGACTGCTCAAGGAGTTTGACCTGGACGCTGCGCTGGCGCGCAAGCCGGGGGTGCTGCTGGTGGATGAGCTGGCGCACAGCAACGTCGAGGGCTCGCGCCATGCCAAACGCTGGCAGGACGTGCAGGAACTGCTGGAGGCCGGCATCGATGTCTGGTCGGCGCTGAATGTTCAGCATCTGGAAAGCCTCAATGGCACGGTGGGTGCCATCACCGGCATCCGGGTGCATGAGACGGTACCGGACACGGTGCTGGACGATGCGGATGAAATCATCCTGGTGGATGTCACGCCCGACGAACTGATGGCGCGCCTGAAGGCCGGTAAGGTCTACCTGCCGCACCAGGCCGAGCGTGCGGCGCAGAACTTCTTTCGCAAGGGCAACCTGATTGCCTTGCGCGAGATCGCGTTGAGGCGCACCGCCGAGCACGTTGAAGACGACGTGCGCAGCTACCGTGTTGAACAATCCATCGCTTCTGTCTGGAACACCGAAGGGGCCATCCTGGCCTGCATAGGCGCGCACGAAGGCGCTGAGCAAACCGTGCGCACGGCTGCCCGGCTGGCGGGCCAGCTCAATGTGCGTTGGCACGCGGTGTACGTCGAAACACCCCGCCTGCAGCGGCTGAAAGTCGCGCAGCGCGACCGGGTCCTGGCGGTGATCAAGCTGGCCGAAGAACTGGGGGCGGTTACAGCCGTGCTCAGCGGTAGCGATGCGGCCATGGAACTGGTCGCGCAGGCGCAGCTGCAGAATTGCGCCACGCTGGTGGTGGGGCGTCCTCACTTGCCTGGCTGGGCCGGCCGGTTGGGGCTCCTGGGTGGGCGCACCATGACACGCCGGCTGGCCGCGCTGGCGCCTACGCTGGACATCGTGGAGGCAGGCCGCGCCGACAGCGCGCGGCGCCTGGGCAGTGCCGTGCGGCGCAACCCCGAAGAAGACAGTGCCGCGGCCTGGCACGACAACCTGCCGCGTTACGCCTGGGCGGTGGGCAGCAGCGTGGCAATTACCTTGCTGGCGTTGCCGTTGCTGAGCTTTTTTGACCTGGCCAACATCGTCATGCTGTTTTTGCTGGGTACGGTGCTGGTCGCGCTGAAGTTCGGCCGCGGCCCGGCCGCGCTGGCGGCCTTTTTGAATGTGGCGGCCTTTGATTATTTTTTTGTGGCGCCGCGCATGTCGTTTGCCGTGAGCGATGTGCAATACCTGGTGACCTTTGGCGTCATGCTGGTGGTGGGCCTGCTGACCGGGCAACTCACGGCGGGCCTGCGTTTTCAGGCTGGTGTATCTTCCAGCCGGGAACGCCGGGCCCAATCACTGTTTGAGTTGACGCGCGACCTCTCGGCGGCCCTTTTAAGCACGCAGGTCGCCGAGTTGAGCGAGGCCGCCGTGCGGCGCAACTTCGGCGGGGAGGCCCTGGTATTGGTCACCGATGCCAATGACCAGCTGGCCCTGCCGGCCGATTCGGCGTCGGCGCCACAAGGTTTTGACAGCAGCGTGGCTGATTGGGCCTTTCGCAATGAACAGGCGGCAGGCCTGGCCACCTCAACCCTGTCGGCGCAACCCTGGCATTACGTGCCGCTCAAGGCGCCGATGCGGGTGCGTGGCGTGCTGGCCTTGCGGCCTGCCCAGTCGCGCTGGCTGCTGATTCCCGAACAGTTGCAGCAGCTCGACACGCTGGCCCGGCAGATCGCGATTGCGCTGGAGCGGGTTCATTATGTAGAGATTGCCCAGCAGGCCGTGGTGCAGATGGAGTCAGAGCGCCTGCGCAATACCTTGCTGGCGGCCATTTCACATGATGTGCGCACGCCGCTGACGGCCTTGATCGGGCTGGCGGAGTCCCTGGAGCGCTCTTCGCCACCGCTGGGCGATCCGCAGGCAGAGACAGCCAGGGCCATGACGCAGCAGGCGCGCCAGCTCAGCGCCCTGGTCACCAATCTGCTGGACATGGCGCGCCTGCAAAACGGCGGGGTTCAGTTGCGACGGGAATGGCAATCCGCCGAGGAAGTGGTGGGCTCCGCGATCCGTGCGGCTCGGCACGCGCTGGCCGGATGCGAGGTGCAAACCGATGTAGCGGCGGATTTGCCTTTGGTTGAATTTGATGCTGTGCTGATGGAGCGTGTACTCGTCAACCTGCTGGAGAACGCCGCCAAGTACGGCGCGCCGCCTGTTGTTGTCAGCGCCAGCGTGACAGCCGACACGCTGGTGTTCACCGTGCGTGACCACGGGCCGGGTTTGCCTGCCCAGCTTCAGGGCGGTGAGGCTGGCCTGTTTGACAAATTCACGCGTGGTGAGGTTGAGTCGGCCACACCAGGTGTGGGGCTCGGGCTGGCGATTTGCAAGGCCGTGGTGGATGCCCACAGGGGGCAGATCCAGGCGGCCAATGCGATCGGTGGCGGCGCAGAGTTTCGCGTGATCCTGCCGCGCCGAGAGCCGCCCGCGTTTGAACAGGCCTAAACTCCTTTCATGCCCAGCCCCATTGTTGTTGTGATTGAAGACGAGCCGCAGATTCGCCGTTTTGTGCGCTCTGCGCTCGAAGCCGAAGGCTGGCAGGTGCATGAGGCTGATACGGCCAAAAAAGGACTCACCGAAGCAGGCACGCGCAAGCCTGATTTGCTTGTGCTGGATCTGGGTTTGCCCGACGGCGACGGGCTCGATGTGATTCGTGATGTGCGCGGCTGGTCGGGTGTGCCCATCATCGTGTTGTCGGCCAGAAGCGATGAGGCCGACAAGATTGCTGCGCTGGACGCGGGTGCAGATGACTACCTGACCAAACCCTTTGGCGTCGGCGAACTGCTGGCGCGTGTGCGCGCCAACCTGCGCCGGCCTCGTGCCGTGACGGGTGACCACGCTAGCCCTGAAGAATCCGACCCGGTGTTCCGTTTTGGCGAGGTTGAGGTGGACCGGCAGGCCAGGCTTGTGCGGCGCGGCGGCGCAGAGGTGCATCTCACGCCGATCGAATACCGCCTCCTGAGTGTGCTGATGGCCAACGCTGGCCGGGTTCTCACGCACCGCCAGCTGTTGCGTGAGGTCTGGGGGCCGTCGCACGCCGAGCAAAGCCATTATCTGCGTATCTATATGGGGCACCTGCGCCAGAAGCTCGAAACGGACCCGGCGCAGCCGCAGCACCTCCTGACTGAAACGGCTGTCGGCTACCGGCTGCTCACCAATCCCCTGGCTTGAGCCAAACGGGTAGCCCGGCCTTAAAATCAGCCATATCCCATGGCTGAATCCACTCCCCCCAAACCACCTGCTCCCGCCGCTGTACGCATACGCGCAGCGGCTGCCCTGCCTGCCGGCTCCCCCGGCGCTTCCACCGGCACCACCATACGCCTGAACAAACGCATGGCCGAGCTGGGCCTGTGCTCGCGGCGCGAGGCCGATGACTGGATTGCGCGCGGCTGGGTGCGCGTGAATGGCGCGCCCGCGGTGATGGGGCAGCCTGTCGCGCTGGATGCGCGTATCGAGGTAGATCGCCAGGCCGAGCAGCAGCAACGCCAGCAGGTCACGATTTTGATCAACAAACCAGTCGGTTACGTGAGTGGCCAGGCCGAAGACGGCCACGAACCCGCCGTGGTGCTGGTGCAGCCGCAAAACCGCTGGTCGGAATGCAATAGCCGCATGCGCTGGGGCCATGAGCAATTGCGCGGCCTGGCGCCGGCCGGGCGGCTTGACATTGATTCCATCGGTTTGCTGGTGCTGACGCAGGACGGGCGTGTGGCGCGGCAGCTGATTGGCGAAGATTCAAACATCGAAAAGGAGTACCTGGTGCGTGTCAGCTACGGCGCCGAAACGATGAATGTGCAGGCGACCTTCCCGCGCGAAAAACTAGCGCTGCCGTGCCATGGCCTGAGCCTGGACGGCCAGGCGTTGCGGCCCGCGCAGGTGAGCTGGCAGAACCCCGAGCAACTGCGGTTTGTGCTGACCGAAGGCAAAAAGCGCCAGATCCGGCGCATGTGCGAGCAGGTGGGCCTGTTTGTGACGGGGCTCAAACGCGTGCGGATTGGCCGCGTCAACCTTGGCCATCTGCCCGTCGGTCAGTGGCGTTACCTGGCTCCGCACGAGAGTTTTTAAGTCGTCTGTTGTTTGGGACGCCCGAAAACAAAAAGCCCCGCAAAGCGGGGCTTTTTGTTGTTCTCAGCCAGCCAGGAGAGGAGCCCGGCGGTGGTTGAGAGGACTTAGCGGTAGATCTTGCGATTGCTGCCGTCCAGGATGACATAGTGACGAGCCTCTTCACGCACTTCAGCACGGGTCAGGGCGGTAGGAGCAGCAGGAGCCGCAGCAAAAGCAGCTTCCTGGCTGACGGGCAGGGCACCAGCCTGGCGGGCCTGCAGGTACTGGCCGGTCACTTCGGCACGGCTCACATTGCTGGCTGTGGCCACGAGATTGATGGCCAGAGCGGCTTCACCGTACAGATTGTTCTGGGCAAAAGCACCGGAGCTACCCATGGCAGCAAGAGCAACAACAGCAGAGGCGATAAA
>NZ_JBHSRS010000077.1:0-73036 GCF_042659145.1 Polaromonas aquatica
GACCAGGTGACGCAGCAAAACGCAGCCTTGGTGGAAGAAGCCGCAGCCGCAGCGGCTTCCCTGCAGGAACAGGCCAGCGGCTTATCTCAGGTGGTCAGTGTGTTCAGGCTGGGTGGTGGTGAGCGACGTAGCGCCCCTGTGGCGCTGGTTGGGTATCAAAAGGGCCTGTAGCCATTGATGAGTGCGCGCAGGCAGCTATTGTTTTGATAGCTTTCGGTAATGAGCGCTTGGGTTTGAGTCGCCGGTTTCTTGCCGGCGGTAGCCCGCATCCGGCATTTATCCCGCGCTTGCCGCCAGGCGCTGCGCCGCGATTTCTGCCACGCGCCGCACATGTGCCTGTGATGCTTCCTGGGCGGCCTGCGGGTCGCGATTGCGCAAGGCCTGCACAATGCGCTCCATCTCTGCCGCCGCTTCTGCCTTGCGGCCGCTGGAGCTGATGGTCATGGCGCGCAGGCGATTGATGCGCGCATTGAGGGATTGCACGACATCCCATGCCATGGTCAGGCCGCTGCCGATAAACATGGCTTCGTAGAAAGCCGATGTCCGCACCATGACCTCATGAAAGTCGTTTTCACTGAAGGCGGCCTGGATGTGGTCGTTCAGCTCGCCCAGGCGCTGGATGGTCGCATCGCTGGCCTTTTCCGCGCACAGGCGCGCGGCGTGGCCTTCCAGCAGCGCGCGTAACTCGTAGATTTGCGCGGCCCGGTCGGCATCCAGACTGGCGACCACCGGGCCCTGGTGCGGAATCGACTCGACCAGGCCCTCGGTTTCCAGGTGCCTGAGCACTTCCCGCACGACGGAGCGGCTGACATCCAGCTGCTCGCAGAGATTGCGCTCGACCAGGCGTTCCCCCGGCTTGAAATGGCCGCTGAAAATCGCACCGCGCATGCTCTCAAGCGTGAGTTCCCTCAGCGTCTTGGTGCTGCGGTCGACTTTGATGGAGCTGGTTTGGGTGGCTGGCACGGTTTAATGGTCCTGATCGAGATCGCCGAGGCAGAAGTATTTCACATCCAGGTAGTCATCCATGCCGTAGTGGGAGCCTTCGCGTCCGTAACCGGACTGCTTGATGCCGCCAAACGGCACGGCCTCGGATGAAATCAGGCCTGTGTTGATGCCAACCATACCAGTTTCCAGGGCTTCGGCAACGCGCCAAACCCTCGCCGTGTCCGCCGTGAAGAAATAGGCGGCCAGGCCAGCTTCCGATGCATTGGCTTGGGCAATCACGTCGGCCTCGTCCCTGAAACGCAGCAGCGGGGCCACCGGGCCAAAGGTTTCTTCCCGGGCGATCAGCATGGCCGGCGTGACGCCGCGCAGCACTGTGGGTTCGAAAAAGAACCCGCCCAGCGCGTGCGGCGCGCCGCCGGCCGCCAGCGTTGCGCCTTGCGCCAGTGCGTCCGAGATATGTGACTGGACCTTGGCCACGGCTTTCGCGTCTATCAGGGGCCCCTGGGTCACGGCCGGGTCCATGCCGTTGCCGACCTGAAGGCGGGCGACCGCTGCGGCGAGTTTTTCGGCAAAGGCCTCGTACACACCGTCCTGTACATAGATCCGGTTGGCGCAGACACAGGTCTGGCCGGCATTGCGAAATTTCGAGTCCATGGCGCCGCGCACGGCCGCGTCGATGTTGGCGTCGTCAAACACGATAAAGGGCGCGTTGCCGCCCAGCTCCATGCTGACGCGTTTGACGGTGTCGGCGCATTGTTTGATCAGCAACTTGCCGATACCGGTGGAGCCGGTGAAGGTCAGCTTGCGCACCAGCGGGTTGCTGGTCATCTCGCCGCCTATGGTTTTGGGGTCACCCGTCACGATGTTGATCACGCCGCGCGGAATGCCCGCCAGTTCGGCCAGCCTGGCGAGCGCCAGCGCCGACAGCGGTGTCTGCTCGGCCGGTTTGGCCACCACCGTGCAGCCGGCCGCCAGTGCCGGCGCCAGCTTGCGTGCCAGCATGGCATTCGGGAAGTTCCACGGCGTGATGGCGGCCACGACGCCGACCGGCTGCTTGAGTACGACAAAACGCTTGTCGGTCTGCGGCGCGGGAATCACGTCACCGTAGACACGTTTGGCTTCTTCCGCAAACCATTCGATATACGACGCGCCGTAAGCGATTTCGCCCCTGGCTTCGGCCAGCGGCTTGCCCATTTCCGCGGTCAGTATTTTCGCCAGCACCTCGGTATGCGCAACGACCAGGTCAAACCAGCGCCGCAAGAGCCGCGAGCGCTCCTTGGCAGGCAGCGCCTTCCAGGACACGCCGGCCTTGTGGGCCGCCGCAATCGCCAGCCGTGTTTCGGTCGCGCCCAGCAAGGGAACGCTGGAGACCACGGCTCCGGTCGCGGGGTTGATGACGTCGAAGTGCTGTATGCCGGCAATCCATTGGCCGTCGATATAACAACGGGTCGCCAGCAGTTCGTCATGGGTCAGGAGAGTCGTGCTCATGCGGTCTTTCGTGAAGGTGTTTCGGTTGCGTTCAGGCACGCCGGAGCCGGACCAGGGTGTTCCTGGCCCGGCTTTCATGTGTGCCGGTGGTGGTTCAGGCCGCGAGCGGGGTGGTCGCGGCTTGTTGCGCGCCGGGCATCGTCAATGGTTGTGCCAGGAATTCCTGCAGGCCCTGGTTGACGCGCTGCGGATCGGTCAGGTTCATCATGTGCCTTGCACCCGGCACGATGTTGAGTGTGGACACGGGTGTCCGTTCTGCCATGGCTTGCGACATGGCCGGGCTCGAATTCGGGTCGAACTCGCCGGTCATGAACAGGGCCGGCATGGCCAGTGTGGCCAGGCGATCGGCATGAACCCGGTCGCAGCTGGCAAACAGCTGGTAGGTGCGCGCGTAGCCCTGCGGATGCACGCGTGCGAGGATGCCGGAAACCAGGCTGGCAGAGGCCTGCAGGTCAGCCGGCACCGGGTCGCCGAACCAGCGTGCGATGGTCGAGTCCACCGTGGCCTGCACGCCTATGTCCTGCAATGCGGCGGCACGCGCCATCACGGCGGCCTTTTGCTCCGGCGTGCGCATGAACACCGCGTTCAGCGCGGCGACGCGCAGTGTGCGTGCCGGGTAAGCCAGCGCAAACTCCAGGGCCACCAGCGCGCCCATGGAATGGCCCACCACATTGGCGGCCGGCAGGCCGAGGTGGTCCAGCAGCTCTGCCAGCTGCGCGGCATACTCGGCCAGCGTCACGCCTTCGTCCGGGATGCGGCTGGCGCCGTGACCCAACATGTCGTAGACGATGACCTGGTGACCCCGGGCCAGCTCGCTGACCTGCGGTGTCCATGCGTCCTGCTCCATGCCGACGCCGTGGATCAGGACTAGCGGCTCACCTGAGCCATAAACGCTGTAGGCTGTCCCGCTCGCTATGCCCTTGACGGGCGTTGGCTCACGCGTCATTGCTGCCCAGCGCCTCGAGGTCCTTGTAGCGGTCGCCGATACGGTGGTGCGGCCGGCCGCCTATGGAAGCACCGAGCGCCACCACGATTTCATCGGGGGCGGGTGCATCGTTGATGGCGAACTGCAATGTCAGGTAGTGCGAGCGCATGCCCTCGTCATCCTTGTGCATCATGGGGATGGCGATGGAGCAATTGGGGCCGCCCCGCACGTTGGTAAAGCTCAGATAGCTTTTGGCGCCCACGGCCTTGCGGTAGAAGTTGCCGAAGTGCAGGGTGTGGATCAGGGCCGAGGCGTGTTCCACCTCGCCGCTGGTGCCGACGATGGCTGCCTTGCCATAAGCCTCGATGACAGCGCCGGAGCCGGTCATGCCGAGCATGGTGTCCGTCAGCAGCTTGCCGAGGACGGGCGCGATGGCCATGATTTCCGGCTTGAGGTCTTCAACAAAACCGCGACCGGCCCAGGGGTTCCTGAGCACGGCGGCGGCGCCAAACATCCTCAGGGGGGTAGCTGCCTGTTTCTGGCCTTCGATCAGGGTTTCTTCGCAATAGGTGACGATTTTGCGGATGCCGCTGTTTTGCATGACAAATTCTTTCGTGAATGAAAATTCGGGTAATTGCCCATCAAGGGGACAAAGGCCGCTGAAAAAAGCGGCCCTCTGTCATTGAGGCTTTTTATTGGCCGGTGATCTTGGCTGCCTTGACCACGGCGCGGTATTTTTCAACCTCGGTTGCCATGAACTTGCGCAACTCGTCAGCGGAAGCACCGGAAGCGCTGATGCCTTGTTCAGCCAGCTTCTTGCGGATGGCCGGATCTGCCAGCACCTGCTGCGCGGCCGCCTGGACTTTTTGCAGGATCTCGGGCGGCGTTTTGGCCGGCATGAACAGGCCGAACCAGACGCCCAGATCAAAACCTTCCAGCCCGCGCACCATGCCCAGCGCAGGAATGCCCGGTGCGAGCTCCGACGGTTTGGCGCTGGTCACGGCATAGGCCTTGATTTTTCCGGACTTGATGTAGGGTTGGGCGGCGCTGAGCGTCGAGACGCCCAGGTCGATCTGGCCGCCTATCAGGTCCACCAGCGCCGGTGCTGCGCCGCGGTAGGGAATGTGCGTCATGAAGATGTTGGCGCGCATTTTCAGTAACTCACCGGCGACGTGCATGGGTGTGCCGTTACCTGCCGAGGCGTAGCTAAGAACGCCGGGTTTGGCGTGTGCCAGGGCCAGCAGCTCGGTGACATTGTTCGCGGGCAGGCCGGGCTTGCCGACCAGCACCATCGGACCGGTGCCGACAAAAACGGCGGGTGCGAGGTCCTTGATGCCGTCGTAGGCGAGCGCCGGGTTGATCAGCTTGTTGATCAGGATTTCAGAGCCGGAGCCCAGCAGGATGGTGTAGCCGTCCGGTGCGGCGCGTATCGTGCGTTGCGTGCCGAGCAGGCCGCCGGCACCGGACACGTTGTCGATGATGACGCTCTGGCCAAGGCGCTCACCGAGCATGGGCGCCAGGTTGCGCGCCACGATGTCGGAGCTGCCGCCGGGGGCGAACGGGACCACCAGCGTGATGGGCTTGTCGGGGTAGGCGGCAAACGCGCCGCCCGCGCCCAGTAGCAGGCCGCAGATGGCGGCAACACGGCTCGTACGCGGCAAAAGGCGCTTGGCGAAGAAGTTTTTCAATGTAGGGATGCTCATGGAAGTCCTGTCTGGATGGGTTCAGGTGATTGAAATTGTATTCTTGTATGTTGGTATACCAATTATGAAGAGCAAAGGCGTTTAAAAATCCTAGGGAAAACCCTTGATTTATGCGTGAGTACCGAGCATTGGTGCGAATCACGCAGGCGCCACAGCGTGTGTGTCCGGAGGGCAGAAAAAGTGCCCAAAAGACGCTTTTGCCAAGGCTGCCGGCAATGTCGGGGCTGCGCTCGTGCAGACCCGCCAATACAATCCAGCATGGACTGCACAAGCCGGTCTTCAGGGCCTTTGCTGGTGGCAGAGCGGATGCCGTTGAGGTTCGGGCTGGTTAATTTAAACAAGGACATCTTCAATGAGCACCCCAACGGCAACGCCAGGGCAGAAAAACAACAACACGGCAAACGCGCAGACGGACAGCGCGCTGGCACTGGAATTCGTGCAATTTGCCGTTGAATCGGGGGTATTGCGCTTTGGCGAATTCAAGACCAAGGCCGGGCGCCTGAGCCCCTACTTTTTTAACGCGGGCCTGTTTGACGACGGCGCCAAGCTGGGCCGGCTGGCCCAGTTTTATGCGCGCCAGCTGCTGCTGGAAGAGAAAAACACCGGCCTGCAGTTCGACATGATTTTTGGCCCCGCCTACAAGGGCATTCCACTGGCGGCCGCAGTGTCCATAGAGCTTGCCAGGCTGGGCCGCAACCTGCCGTTTGCCTACAACCGCAAGGAAGCCAAGGACCATGGCGAAGGCGGCTCGCTGGTGGGCGCGCCGGTCAAGGGACGGGTGCTGATTGTGGACGACGTGATGTCGGCCGGCACGGCGGCGCGCGAGTCGATTGCCATCATCAAGGCCGCCGGGGCGATTCCCCATGCCGTGGCGATTGCCCTGGACCGGCAGGAAAAAGCCACGGAAAAGGGCCTTGACGTGAACTACAGCGCTGTGCAATATGTTACAAATCAGCTGGGTTTGCAGGTTTGTGCGATTGCCCGACTGACTGACTTGCTTCAGTATCTGGCTGCGCAGGGCGATGCTTCCCCGGCCGACCAGGCCGACGGTGGCTCGCTTGGCGGGCATTACCAGGCCGTATTGGCATACAGGGAACGCTACGGCGTTGATTGAAATTCAAGTGCTCTCGACAACGGTGGTTTTTGCGGGGTGGATGGCTGCGATGCTCGTGTCGGGCGCAGCCATGGCCCAGGGCATTTACACCTGCGTTGACGGCAAGGGCCGCAAGATTACCTCGGACCGCCCGATTGCGGAGTGCACGGACCGCACGCAACAGGAGATCACGCCAAGCGGCACGGTCAAGCGTGTGATAGGCCCGACGCTCACCGCACAGGAGCGTGCTGTGCAGGACGAAAAGGACAAGGCCGCAGCCGAGGCGCGTGCACTGGCGGCCGAGGAAAAACGGCGTGACCGCGCCTTGCTGCTGCGCTACCCCAACCGGCAGGTGCACGACAAGGAGCGCGGCCTGGCGCTGGCCCAGGTGGACGAGGTGATCAAGGCCTCAGCCAAGCGGACGCAGGAGCTAGCCGAGCAGCGCAAGGCCATCAATGCCGAGCTGGAGTTTTACAAAAAAGACCCCAACAAGGCGCCGCCGCCCCTCAAGCGCAGGCTGGAAGAAAACGAGAGCAGCGTGGCGGTGCAAAAACGTTTTGTGGCCGACCAGGACATGGAAAAGCAGCGTGTCAACCTGCGTTTTGACGAAGAGCTGGTCAAGCTCAAGCAGCTCTGGGGCATGATGGCGCCGCCGCCTACCAGTACCGCCGGCGCCAGCAGCCCCAAAGTCACTTCCAGTAACTGATTTCCGGGAGTTTCAGGCCCCTGGCGTCCATATTCAGCGTGCAGATAGCTATGGTTTTAATAGCGTGCCAGCTGCTGCATCATTCCACACGCACATTGGCTTTCTTCACCACCGCAGTCCATTTCGCAATGTCCTTGCGGGTGTAGGCATCGAAAGCTTCGGGCGTGGAACTGGTGGCATCTGTGCCCATCGTTTTGAGAGTGTCCAGGTAGGCCGGGATCCTGGCGATGCGCACCGTCTCGGCGTTGAGGATGCTGATGATGGCTTTGGGCGTGCCGGCCGGTGCCGACAGGCCGGTCCAGGAACTCGCGTCGAAGCCCGGGATGCCGGATTCCGCGACCGTGGGTATCTCCGGCGCGGCCGACGAGCGTTTGCCTGAAGTGACCGCCAGCGCATTGAGCTTGCCGCTGCGCACGTGGGGAATGGCGTTGGGGATCGTCTCAAGCATCATGGACACCTGGCCGGCCATCAGGTCGGGCATGGCGGCGCCACCACCCTTGTAGGGAACATGAACGATATCGATACCGGCGGAGATCTTGAACAGCTCGCCGAACAGGTGTGAGGCCGAGCCGTTCCCGGCCGACGCAAAATTGAGCTTTCCCGGATTGGCTTTGGCGTAGGCGATCAGCTCGCTGACGTTTTTTGCCGGTACACCGGGGTTTACAAGCAATATGTTCGGCAGCGTGTGAAGCAAGCCGATAGGGGCAAGGTCCTTTAGTGGGTCGATCTTGCGGGCCGGGTAAAGCGCCGGGCCTATGCTGTGCGTGCCATTGGTGGCGAACAGCACGGTGTAGCCATCGGGCGCTGCATGGGCCACGGCGTCCATCGCAATGACGCCGCCCGCGCCGGGCCGGTTGTCAACAATGACCGGTACCTTCAGCCCGTCGGACATGAAACGCGCGACCGAGCGCGCCAGCAGGTCCGACGAGCCGCCGGCTGCGAACGGGACCACGATGCGGATCGGTTTGTCCGGGAATGTCTGGGCTGATACGGGGTTTGCAGCGCCGAACACGGCAGCGGTCATTGCAAGGGACGCAATGGTCTTGATGAATTTTCTTTTCACTGGGGGGCTCCATGGAATTGAGGTAGGTGCATGACGCAAGTTTCAGTCCAAACGGCGGGTTCGCAAAGGCGTTTTAAGGGCAAAAGGCCGCGCGGCTGGTTGTGCCCATCACTAGCAGCTATGCGGCCAGTGCATACGACATCCGGATGCGCGTGTTAATGTTGTGCAGCCGGAAGAAAAAAAGTGGAACTCAGTCAACTCAGCTACTTCGTACAGGTTGCCGCACACGGCAGCTTTTCGCGTGCGGCGGCCGTCCTGGAAGTGACGCAGCCTTTTCTCAGCCGGCAGATTCGCCGCCTTGAAGTGGAGTTGCACCGGCATCTTTTTTACCGTCATGGCCGGGGCATCTCGCTGACGGACGATGGGCAAAACTTCCTGCTGATTGCCAAAAGCGTGCTGCACCAGCTGGAGCTTGCATCGCAGGTCAGGACGGCTGATGAAAACGAGTTGAGCGGCCGCTTTGTCCTGGGCCTGACGCCGTCGCTGGCACGCATACTGACCGTGCCGCTGGTCAGGGCCTTCACGGCCCGCTTTCCGCTGGCCAAATTGTCGATCGTTGAAGGGCTCTCGCGCAGCCTGCACGAAATGCTGCTGGTCGAACGGCTGGATGCGGCGGTATTGCACGACCAGGCGCCTTCGTCGCTGATCGATATAGAACCTGTCATGGTGGATGTCCTTTGCATGATTGCGCGCCGTAGCGCATCGGGCGAGGAGCCGGCATCCATCAGCTTTGATGCGCTGGCGAAGCTGCCGGTTATTTTTCCAAGTGCACCGCATCCGCTGCGCTCCATCGTCGAGGCGCAAGCCACCAAAAACGGCGTCAAGCTGGATGTGGTGCATGACATTGACGGCGTCGAGACGATTCTTGAACTGGTGCAGGAAGGCTTTGGCCATACCATCGCCTCGGCCATCGTGCTGAAGGCCGGGCGCTGGTCCCAGACGCTTGCCGCCATCCCTATCGTGGGGCCATCCATGACCACCACGCTGTCGCTGGCAACCTCAGTGCGGCATCAGCCCAAGGCCTTGCACCGCATGACGCTGGACATCATCCGCGAACTGTTCAGCCGGCTGCCGCCGACCGTCCCGTAGCTGCGGATCAACCGGCGACCGGCGCCGCGGTTCCTTCTATCTGCACCCGGAAACCCGAGCGCACATTCGGCCAGTAATCCCAGATGGCCTGGTGGTGCGTGCAGCGGTTGTCCCAGAACGCAATCGAGTGCGCACGCCAGCGGAAGCGGCAGGCCCATTCGGCGCGGGCACAGTGGTCATAGAGAAACTGCAGGATGCGGTCGCTCTCCTGGCGCGGAATGTCGTTGATGTGCGAGGTGAAATCGGTATTGACGTAGATCAGCTTTTTGCCTGTTTCAGGATGCTGCGTGATGACCGGATGGACCGAGACCGGCGTGCCCGGGCCAAACACCCTTGTGCCGTCGTGTGTCGCCATCAGGCCGTCGAGGTATTGCTTCATCTTTGGCGACAGCGCCTCGTAGGCCGAGTACATGCTGGCGAACATGGTGTCGCCGCCACCGTGCGGCGGAACCGTGTGGTTGTACAGCATGCTGCCCAGCGGGGGAATGGCCGCGCAGGACTGGTCGCTGTGCCAGTTCTCGCCCGAAACGCGCGTGGAGGTTTCATCGTAGTGAAACCTGCGCACCAGCGGGTTGTCGGTGGACTTGCTGATGGTGTTGACGCCGACGTGCTTGCCGAGCGGGCCGAAATAACTGGCCACCCGGATCTGGTCGTCAAAGCTGATTTTCTGGTCGCGAAAGAAAATCACCTGGCTTTCAAGGAAGGCCTGCTTGAGTTCTGCAACCTGTTCATCCGTGAGCGGACGTGTGAGGTCGATGTTGCCGATTTCCGCGCCTATGTGGGGTGAAAGCGGTGTGACGCTGATGTGCTTGTAGCTCATGGGGGCTCCGAAGTTGTGGGGTAAACAAATTCTAGGAGCGGGCCACCCCGTGGCATAGCCTTGCACCGCACTACTAGGTATGCAGGCGGTGCATGGCTTGGGCGCTGGTTGGCGCCCCGGCTTCAGCCGAGCTTTTTCTTCAGCAGTTCGTTGACCTGCGCAGGGTTGGCCTTGCCCTTGGTGGCTTTCATGGCCTGGCCGACCAGTGCGTTCATGGCCTTGCTGTTGCCGGCTTTTACTTCTTCAACGTTTTTGGCGTTGGCGGCCAGCACCTCGTCGATGATTTTTTCCAGCTCACCGGTGTCGCTCATGGACTTGAGGCCCCTGGCTTCGATGATGGCGTCCACATCGCTGCCTTCGCCCGACCACAGGGCATCGAAGACCTGGCGGGCGGCGTTGTTGGCGATGGTGCCGTCGGCAATGCGGCCAATCAGTGCTGCCAGTTGTGCGGCGCTGACGGACGAATCCTCGATGGATTTCTCTTCTGCATTCAGGCGGCGCGACAACTCGCCCATCACCCAGTTGCTAGCCAGCTTGGCTTGTTTGCTCGCGGCCGCTACGGCCTCGAAATAAGACGCAGTGGCCTTGCTTTGCGTGAGCTGGCCGGCGTCGTATTCGGGCAGGCCGTAGTCCGCCACAAAACGCGTGGCCATCACGCGCGGCAACTCGGACATCTCCGCGCGTGTCTTTTCAACCCAGTCGCGGCCAATCACCAGCGGCGGCAAATCCGGGTCGGGGAAGTAGCGGTAATCCGCCGCATCTTCCTTGGTGCGCATGGCGCGTGTTTCACCGGTGTCGGGGTCAAACAGCACGGTGGCCTGCTGGATGGCGTGCCCGTCTTCGATCTGCTCGATTTGCCAGCGCACTTCAAAGTCGATGGCCTGCTGCATGAACTTGAAGCTGTTCAGGTTCTTGATCTCGCGGCGCGTGCCGAGTTCGGCGCCGGGTTTGCGCACCGACACGTTGGCATCGCAGCGGAAGCTGCCTTCCTGCATGTTGCCGTCGCAAATGCCAATCCAGGTCACGATCTTGTGCAGCTCTTTGGCGTAAGCCACGGCCTCTGCCGACGAGCGCATGTCGGGCTCGGTCACGATCTCCAGCAGCGGCGTGCCAGCGCGGTTCAAATCGATGCCGCTCATGCCTATGAAATCCTCATGCAGCGATTTGCCGGCGTCTTCTTCGAGGTGGGCACGCACCAGGCGCACCGATTTTTTCTCGTCACCCAGGAAAAATTCCACCGAGCCGCCTTGCACCACGGGGATTTCGAACTGGCTGATCTGGTAGCCCTTGGGCAGGTCGGGGTAGAAATAATTCTTGCGCGCAAACACACTGCTCTCGGCAATGTGCGCGTTGACGGCCAGGCCGAACTCGATGGCGCGTTGCACCGCGCCCTTGTTCATCACCGGCAGTGCGCCGGGCAGGGCGAAGTCCACCGCAGAAGCCTGCGTGTTCGGCTCGGCGCCAAAGGCCGTGGAGGCGCGGCTGAAAATTTTCGATCGGGTGGTCAGCTGGGTGTGGGTTTCAAAGCCGATGATGACTTCGTAGCCCTGCACGAGCGGCCCGATGGGCCGGCCGACCTGCATGTCGGCAAAGGGGTTCGCGGTAGTTTGGGTCTGGCTCATGTCAAATCACTCAAATGCCTTGCGGTTTGCGCTGGTGCCAGTCGGTCGCCAGCTGGAACTGGTGCGCGGTGCCCAGCAACTGCGCTTCCTTGAAATAATTGCCTATCAGCTGCAGGCCGACCGGCATGCCGTGTGCGCCGAAGCCGGCCGGCACACTCATGCCGGGCAGGCCCGCCAGGCTGCTGGACAGGGTGTAGATATCGGCCAGGTAGTTGGCGACCGGGTCGTCCCCTTTTTCGCCTATCTTCCAGGCCACGGTGGGAGACACCGGGCCGGCAATGATGTCGCACTGCGCAAAGGCTTTCTGGAAATCCTCGGCGATCAGGCGGCGGATTTTTTGCGCCTTGAGGTAATACGCGTCGTAATAACCGTGCGACAGCACATAGGTGCCAATCATGATGCGGCGTGTGGCCTCGTCGCCAAAACCTTCCGAGCGCGACTTTTTGTACATGTCGTTGAGGTCGGTATAAGCGGAGGCCCTGTGCCCATACCGCACGCCGTCATAACGGCTCAGGTTGCTGCTGGCCTCGGCCGGGGCAATCACGTAGTAGACCGGAATGGACAGCTCGGTGAGCGGCAAATCCACCTCCACCAAGACCGCGCCCAGCTTTTCCAGCTCGGCCAGGGCTGCGCGTACGGCGGTCAGCACGTCAGGGGCACAGCCGGAGCTGAAAAACTGCTTCGGAAGGCCGATTCTCAAGCCTTTCAGGCCGCTGGCCAAGGTGCCTTGCGCGCTGGTAGCTATCAAATCAGTAGCGTAGTCGGTGGCGGGCATGTCCAGCGAGGTCGAGTCGCGGTCCAGGTCGGGGCCGGCCATGCTGGACAGCAGCAGCGCGCAATCGAGCGCGCTGCGCGCCATCGGGCCGGCCTGGTCCAGGCTGGAGGCAAACGCCACCATGCCGTAGCGCGAGCAGCGGCCATAGGTTGGCTTGATGCCGGTGAGGCTGCTCATCGATGCGGGCTGGCGGATAGAGCCGCCGGTGTCTGTACCGGTGGCGGCGGGCGCCAGGCGAGCCGCCACGGCCGTGGCCGAACCACCCGAAGAGCCGCCGGGAATGCGGCTCAGATCCCAGGGGTTTTGCACCGGCTTGTAGGCGCTGTTCTCATTGCCTGAGCCCATGGCGAACTCGTCGCAGTTGAGTTTGCCCAGGGTGACCATGCCGGCGCCGTTAGTGACACCGAGCTTGCTGACCACAGTGGCGTCAAACGGGCTGCGGTAGTTTTCCAGCATTTTCGAGCCGGCGGTGGTCACGAAATCGCGCGTGACAAACACGTCCTTGTGCGCCAGCGGCACGCCCAGCAGGGGCGTACGTTCGCCGGCGGCCAGCCGCGCATCGGCGGCTTTGGCCTGTGCCAGCGATACGTCCGCATTGGTGGCGAGGAAAGCGCCCAGGCCCTCATGTTGCCGGATGCGCGCCAGGAAGTGCTGCGTGACCTCGACGCTGGAAACCTCGCGGGCGGCCAGTCTGGCGGCCAGATCAAACACGCCCAGGTCGTGCAGGTCGGTATTGGACGGGGTCGTGCTCATTCGATCACCTTGGGAACAAGGAACAGGCCGCGTTCGACGGCGGGCGCGCTGACCTGGCTGATGTCGCGCTGGTTCGGTTCGCTGGCGATGTCCTCGCGCAGGCGCAGGGCGACCTGGCCCAGCACGGCGGCCGGATGGGCCAGCGGTGCCACGCCTTCGGTATTGACTGCATTCATCTGTTCGACCAGGGCGAAAAAACCGTTGAGCTGGCCGAGCACGCGCTCGGTTTCGTCAGGGCGCAATTCAAGCCTCGCCAGGTTGGCGACGCGTGCAATGTCTTGGGAGTTCAAAGCCATGGGTAAAAGAGCTCAAAAAGAGGGCTGAAACGAGGTGTAAAGATAAAGCAATGGCCTTAATATCGACCATTGGTAAAGAGGGGATGCGTTATTATCCCGCCTTTGATGTGAAATCAGGGCGGGATGCACGCTTTAGGCGGTTTTTAAAGGCTTGAATCGGGTTTTCCCAAGACGCTTTCGTTTCTTCTCCAATTTTGACCCATCACAAAAAGGCGATAGGGCAACGAAGTTTGCCCATGCCCCAACCGGACTTCTGAACATGTTTGAAGCATTCCGTCGGTATTTTTCCACCGACCTGGCCATCGATCTTGGCACCGCCAACACCCTGATTTTTGTACGTGACCGCGGCATTGTGCTGGATGAGCCCTCCGTCGTCGCCATTCGCCATGAAGGCGGCCCCCAGGGTAAAAAAACCATCCAGGCCGTCGGCCACGAAGCCAAGGCCATGCTGGGCAAGGTGCCCGGCAACATCGAGGCGATTCGCCCCATGAAGGACGGCGTGATTGCCGACTTCACCGTCACCGAGCAGATGCTCAAGCAATTCATCAAGATGGTGCACCCGCGCAGCTTCTTCAAGCCCAGCCCGCGCATCATCATCTGCGTGCCCTGCGGCTCTACCCAGGTCGAGCGCCGCGCCATCCGTGAAAGCGCCCTGGGCGCCGGCGCCAGCGACGTTTACCTGATCGAGGAACCCATGGCTGCCGCGATAGGCGCAGGTTTGCCGGTGAGCGAAGCCAGCGGCTCCATGGTTGTCGACATCGGCGGCGGCACCACCGAGGTCGGCGTGATCTCGCTGGGCGGCATGGTCTACAAGGGCAGCGTGCGTGTTGGCGGCGACCGTTTCGACGAAGCCATCATCAACTACATCCGCCGCAACTACGGCATGCTGATCGGCGAGCCGACGGCCGAGGCCATCAAGAAAAACATCGGTTCGGCCTTCCCCGGCGCCGAAGTCAAGGAAATGGAAGTCAAGGGCCGCAACCTCTCCGAAGGCGTGCCGCGCAGCTTCACGATCTCGAGCAACGAAATCCTCGAAGCCCTGACCGACCCGCTCAACAACATCGTCAGCGCCGTCAAAAACGCGCTGGAACAGACCCCGCCCGAGCTTGGCGCCGACATTGCCGACCGCGGCATGATGCTGACCGGCGGCGGCGCGCTGTTGCGCGACCTGGACCGTCTGCTGGCCGAGGAAACCGGCCTGCCGGTGCTGGTGGCGGAAGAGCCGCTGACCTGCGTGGTGCGCGGTTGCGGCATTGCGCTGGAGCGCATGGACCGCATGGGCTCGATCTTCACCTCGGAATAAGTATCGTCCACGCCGTTCTTCATGCTGTATGAAGCGGGGCCAGCCTGACAGCGAACCATGCCCTTAGGAACACTAGACAGATCTCCGCCGCCCATTTTTAAACAGGGGCCGTCGGCGCTGTCCAAACTGATGTTCTTCAGCGCCTTGTCGCTGTTCCTGATGGTGGCCGACACGCGTTTCAGCATTACCCAGCCGGTGCGCGCGGCGCTGGCCACCGCGCTTTACCCGATACAGTGGCTGGCCTTGCAGCCGGTGCGCGCCGTGCAGGGCAGTGGTGAGTACTTCACCGGCCTGAGCCGGGCCAATGCCAACAGCGAAGACGCCCGCAGGAAACTGGCCCTGCAGTCGCTGCGCGCAGGGCAGGTCGAGCAGCTGTCGCAGGAGAACAGCCGGCTGCGCAAGCTGCTGGGCCTGCGCGAGCAACTGGTCACCCCGGTCATGGCTGCAGAAGTGCTGTACGACGCGGCCGACCCCTACACACGCAAGGTCATCATCGACAAGGGCATGGCGCAGGGCGTTGAACTCGGCTCGCCAGTGCTGGACGAGTCCGGCGTGCTGGGCCAGGTGACACGGGTGCACCCGCTGGTCAGCGAGGTGACACTGGTGATTGACCGCGACCTGGCGATTCCCGTGCTCAATGTACGTACCGGCGCGCGCAGCGTGGCTTACGGCGACCCTTCCACCCCGGGCGGTGGCCTGGAACTGCGCTTCATGGGCAGCAATTCTGACGTGCAGCAGGGCGACCTGCTCACCACCAGCGGCGTTGACGGCGTGTACCCGCCAGGCCTGCCCGTTGCAAAGATCAGCCGGATCGAGCGCCGTGCCGAATCCGCCTTCTCCAAAATTTACTGCGCGCCGCAGGCGCTGGTGACCGGCGCGCGGCATGTCATGGTGGTCAAACCCGTCGCGGGCCAGATACCGACGCGGCCGGAGGCTGATGCCATGGACGCGGCCCAGGCGCCGGCCAAAAAGGGATCAGCCAAATGATCATGCGATCAGGCCAGCAGCTGCTGCTGCCCGCCAACCCGGTATTCATCTGGAGCAGCCTGATCGTGGCGCTGCTGCTGGACATGCTGCCGCTGGGCCGTGTGCCCTGGATGCCCGACTTCCTCGCGCTGGTGCTGGTTTTCTGGAACGTGCACCAGCCGCTGCGCGTGGGCATAGGCGTGGCCTTCATGTTCGGGCTGGGCATGGACGTGCACCAGTCGTCCTTGCTGGGCCAGCACGCCCTGTCGTACACGGCGCTGAGCTTTTTGGCGACCATGATCCACCGCCGCCTGCTCTGGTTTGCGGTGCCGTCGCAGGCCCTGCAGGTGTTGCCGCTGTTTGCGCTGGCGCATGGCGTGGAGTTGATCATCCGCATGATTGGCGGCGGGATTTTCCCGGGCTGGATCATGTTGCTGGCCCCCTTGCTGGAGTCGCTGCTGTGGCCTGTGGTGAGCATCCTGCTGCTGGTGCCGCAACGGCGGGCGCCGAATCCTGATGAAAACCGGCCACTATGAGGCCCCCACGGTCGTTCACTTCGTGTAACTCCCTGCCCCCCGAGGGGGCCGCTGCGCCTGCGGTCTGGCGGAGCCAGTCCCGCGGCCCCTGCTTGAAGGTGCGGGGAGGTCCTTTGCTGCGTTTGGTGCCACCACGTTCGTCCGTTGTATGTGCAGGGCACTTTGCGGCGCTTGTCGAGTCGGACTGCCATGACTGAACTGCGCAATGTGGAAGCCGACCTGTCGCGCTTTCGTGCGCGGGTTCTGGTGGCGAGCCTGGCTGTGCTGCTGGGTTTTGGCTTGTTGGCGGGCCGGCTGGTTTACCTGCAGGTGTATCGCCATGACGACCTGAGCGAGCAGGCTGAAAGCAACCGCACGGCCGTGGTGCCCATCGTGCCGAATCGCGGCCTGATCCTGGACCGCAACGGTGTGGTGCTGGCCACCAACTATTCGGCCTATACGCTGGAGATCACGCCGTCCAAGGCGGGCAACCTGGAGGAGACCATCGCCGCGCTTGAAAAGGTGGTTGACATCCAGCCGCGCGACAAACGCCGTTTCAAGCGCCTGCGCGAAGAGTCCAAGAACTTTGAATCCCTGCCCATACGCACGCGTTTGACGGATGAGGAGGTCGCCCGTTTTGCGGCGCAGCGTTTCCGTTTTCCCGGGGTGGACATCAAGGCCAGGCTGTTCCGCAGCTATCCGTATGGCGAACTGGGAAGCCATGTGGTGGGTTACATAGGCCGCATCAACCGGGCCGAAAAGGAAATGATCGAGGACAGTGATGACGAGGGCAACTACCGCGGCACCGACTACATCGGCAAGCTCGGGGTGGAGCAGGCGTTTGAGCAGCAATTGCACGGCACGACCGGCGTCGAACAGGTTGAAACTTCCGCCGGTGGGCGTGCCGTGCGCAAACTGGCCACCAACCCGGCGACTCCTGGCCACACCGTGATGCTGTCGCTGGATATCAAGCTGCAGAAGCTGGTGGAGGACATGTTCGGCGAGCGGCGCGGCGCGCTGGTGGCGCTGGACCCCAAGACCGGCGACGTGCTGGCCTTTGTGAGCAAACCGACTTTTGATCCCAACCTGTTTGTGGATGGCATAGACACTGAAAGCTGGGAAGCGCTCAACGAGTCTATAGACAAGCCCCTGCTCAACCGTGCCCTGCGCGGCACCTACCCGCCGGGCTCGACCTACAAGCCCTTCATGGCCCTGGCGGCGCTGCAGACCGAGAGCCGTTCACCCACGGCGCTGGTCAACGACCCGGGTTTTTACATGTTCGGCGGACGCCGCTTTGGCAGCCCGGAGAACGAGCGCGGCGGCATCATGGACATGAACCGCGCCATCGTTGAATCCAGCAACGTGTATTTTTATTCGCTGGCCAACGACATGGGCGTGGACAAGATCCACGATTTCATGAAACCGCTGGGCTTTGGCCAGATCACGGGCATTGACATCAACGGCGAGGTTCGCGGCATCCTGCCCAGCCAGGAGTGGAAGCGCAATTACTTTAAGAAACCCGAGCAGAAAAAATGGTTTGCCGGTGAAACCATCTCGCTGGGTATTGGCCAGGGCTACAACAGCTTCACCATGCTGCAGCTGGCACAGGCCACGGCCGTGCTGGCCAACAACGGCGTCAAACACAAGCCGCGCCTCGTCATCGGTACGCAGGATTCGGTCACGCGCGTGATGCACCCGCTGCCGCTCGCGCCCGCAGAAGACCTGGGCTACAAACCCGAGAACGTGGCCCTGGTGCGCAAGGCCCTGGTGGGTGTGACTCAGGGCGGCACCTCTACCCGGGTCTTCGCTGGCGCGGGTTATATAAGCGGCGGCAAAACCGGGACGGCCCAGGCCGTGACCATGGCTGCAAAAGGCAAATACAACAGCGCCAGGATGGAAGAGCACCAGCGTGACCACGCGGTGTACATGGCCATGGCGCCGGCCGACGACCCAAAAATTGCGCTGGCCGTCATTGTCGAAAACGCCGGTTGGGGCGCGGGCGCCGCCGCACCGATAGCGCGCCGGGTGTTTGACTACATGCTGACGGGCCTCTACCCCAGCGAGGAAGACCTTGCCGCTGTGCAAAAAGGGCAGGCCGGTGCGCCTATAGGCAAGCAGCGCCGTGCGGCCGACATGGCAGCCCAGTTCACACCGGTCAACGGTGTGGCGGGTGCGGCTGATGCCGGCAAGACGCAGGCCACAGCGGCGCCGGTGGCCAGCCCTGCAGTGGCACCGGCCGTCCCTCGCCGTACGCGGTAAGACCCGGATTGCCTCCCCGGGTCGCGGTGTGCGACCGGCTCGCCGCGCTTATTTCATGAACGCGTCAAACCCGGTCTTGAGAATCAGCGCACTGACGACAAGGATAAACACCAGGCGTACAAAACCTGCACCGTGCTTGAGCGCCAGCCGTGTCCCCAGCAGGCTGCCCACCACATTGGCGACGGCCATGGTCAGCGCAAAATGCCACCAGACATGCCCTTTGTATGCGAACAGTGCCAGCGCGGCCAGGTTGGTTGCGGTGTTGAGCAGTTTGGCCGAGGCCGAGGCGTTCAGGAAGTCGTAGCCCAGCCAGCGTACAAACAAAAACACAAAAAAGCTGCCCGTGCCGGGGCCAAAAAAACCGTCGTAGAAACCCAGCACCAGCCCGATGCAGCAGGCCGCCAGTGTTTCGGCCATGCCGCTAAAGCGCGGCGTATGGTGGCGGCCCATGTCTTTTTTGACGACGGTGTAGATCAGCACGGCCACCAGCACAAACGGCAAGGCCTTGCGCAGGAAGCCGGCGGATATGACGGTGACCAGCCAGGCGCCAGCCAGCGAGCCGGCAAAACCTGCCGCAGCAGCCGGCAGCAGCGCCGACCAGCGCAGGTCCACGCGGCGGGAGTACTGGACGGTCGCGACAGCCGTGCCCCAGATCGATGCGCCCTTGTTGACACCGAACAGGGTTGCCGGGTGGGTGGTGGGGAAAACCGCAAACAGCGCAGGCACCAGGATCAGGCCGCCGCCGCCCACAATCGAGTCCACAAAACCGGCCAGCAACGAGGCGATGGAGACAATCAGCAATTCCATGGCTGTGATTGTCTCATCGCGCAGGCGCTACTGGTTGCTATTGTTTTGGTAGCTGACTGCGCAGGTGGAACGGCGGCCAGCGGCCAATTCCATCAATACTTTCAGCAATGGAGCAGCGCCAGGGGTAAAAAACGACAGGCATAAAAAAAGCGCTGGGGTTACCAGCGCTTTTGCAAAACAACATCTTTTGGAATGTTTGTCCGCGTGTAATCATTCTTGCTTTGTCTCGTGTCTCCTCGGCTCCTCGCTTTGCGAGCAGCTAGGCTCGTCGGCAAGACCACCAATGTAGCCTGCGCACCCGGATAGTGCATTGGGGATTTCCCGCCCCCGGGCCTATACCCGAGAAGCCTTGGGGGGTTATGGCCGCCGGGGGATGGCCTGTCCTTCTGGCGGTCTTCAACTGCTGATGAGCGAATCGGCGGACCGCTAGCCCTGAAGCACCGGGCTTTCGCGTAAAGCCCCCGGCGCCAGGCCTTCCAGCGTGTAGGGGCCTATGGCGGCGCGTATCAGCCGTAGCGTCGGAAACCCCACGGCCGCCGTCATGCGCCGTACCTGGCGGTTGCGGCCTTCGCGTATGCCGAGTTCTATCCAGGCCGTCGGGATGGACTGGCGAAACCGCACCGGCGGATTGCGCTCCCACAGCGAGGGCGGCATGGCCATCAGGCGGGCACTGGCCGGTCGGGTCATGCCGTCGTTGAGCTGCACGCCGCGGCGCAAGGCTTGCAGCGCAGCCTCGTCGGGCAGGCCCTCGACCTGCACCCAGTAGACCTTTTCCATCTTGAAGCGCGGGTCGGCAATCCGCGCCTGCAGCTGGCCGTCGTTCGTCAGCAGCAACAGGCCTTCGCTGTCGGCATCGAGCCGCCCGGCCACATAAATGTCGGGAATGTCTATGAAGTCTTTCAGCCCGCGCCAGCGGCCCTCAGGCGTGAACTGGCTCAGCACGCCGTAGGGCTTGTTGAAAAGAATCAGGCGGGAGGCCGGGGGCGAATGCATGGCGGCGAAGCATAGCACCCGCCTCTTGTGCCTTTGGATCGGGGCTGGCATGGAACTGGCGCCATTGGCACGACTTATGCGTGTTGTTACCAATTGTTGGCTGATTGGAAGAAAGGCGCACGCTGTATGGCTCTCAAACGGTTCATTGCGGTAGGTCTGTGTTTCTGGATGGGGCTGGCATTCCAGCCGGCGGGTGCCCAGGCGCCCGTCAGTGTGGCCTCAACGCCGGGAACGGCTGCCAGCGCTCCTGCCCCGGCCACACCATCCTCTGACGCTGTTGTGGCGCCGCCTGCGGCTGCCGTTGCTGCAGCCGCGCCGGCAGTGACGGCTTCAGCCCCGGCCCCTGCGCCCCTGACGCAGCCAGGCCTGGTGGACGCGTCCACTCTCAACGGCGCAGACACCGCCTGGATGATGACGTCCACCGCGCTGGTGCTGCTGATGACGCTGCCCGGCATCGCCCTGTTTTATGGCGGCATGGTACGCCGCAAAAGCGTGCTCAATGCCATGGCCTGCGTCGTCGCCATCTGCGCGATCGTCAGCGTGTTGTGGTTTGCCGTGGGGTATTCAATCGCCTTCACGCCCGGTAGCGGTGCGCTGGGGCACTACATAGGCGGCGTGGACCGGCTCTGGTTTGCCGGGCTCGACTATGTAAAAGACAGCCAGAAGGTCGCCGTCAGCCATATCGCGCCCAATATCCCCGAGTCGGTTTATGCCATGTTCCAGCTCACCTTTGCCATCATCACCGCCGCGCTGGTGGTGGGTGCTTTCGTGGAGCGTATGCGCTTTTCCGCCGTGGTGATCTTCATGTCGCTGTGGACCCTGATCGTCTACGCGCCGATTGCCCACTGGGTCTGGGAGCCCAACGGCTGGCTGTCGCGCCTGGGTGTGCTGGATTTTGCCGGGGGCTCTGTGGTTCACATCAATGCCGGTGTGGCCGGCCTGGTCTGCGCCTACGTGCTCGGCCCGCGCAGGGGCTATGGCCGTGAGCCTTTTTCTCCGGTCAACCTGGGTCTGACCATGGCCGGCGCGGGCATGCTCTGGGTCGGCTGGTTTGGTTTCAACGCCGGCTCCGCCGTTGCCTCCGATGGCCGTGCGGGCCTGGCCATGGCGGTTACCCACATTGCAGCAGCAGCCGGTGCCCTGTCGTGGATGGGGGCCGAGTGGCTGGTGCGTCGCCGTCCCTCCCTGCTGGGTTTGTGTTCCGGCCTGGTGGCGGGCCTGGTCGCCATCACCCCGGCGGCAGGTTTTGTATCGCCGCGCTCGGCCTTGCTGATAGGCCTGATTGCAGGCATCGCCTGTTACTGGGGCGCGACCGGCCTCAAACGACTGCTGAATGCGGACGACTCGCTGGACGTCTTTGGTGTGCATGGCGTTGGCGGCATTGTGGGTTCCCTGCTCACGGGCGTGTTTGCCAGCAAGACCATTTCGGGCTCCGAAGGTGATGTGTTGATCCAGTTCATCGGCGCCGGTTCGGTCCTGCTTTACAGCTTCCTGATGACAGGCCTGGCCTTGTGGATCACCTCGCTGCTTGTGAGCCTGCGTGTGGGCGAAACCTCGGAGACTGATGGGCTTGATATTTCCCAGCACGCCGAACGCCTGGGTAGCTGACCCGCCAGTTCTGACTTTGGAGGACCGTCGCCATGCCTTCCAGTGAAAAAATCGCTATTGCGGCCCACCTGCATGTGCTGTTGCGCCGCAAGACGGGTCGTGTGACCGATACCGAGTGGATGGCCAGCAACCAGGAGTACGCGGCCGAGATCACCCGCTTTGCGCGGGAGAAAGCGGCCGAAGACGGGCACCCGGACCTGGCCGCCTGGGCTGACAAGCTGGAGGAAATCATGGCGACGCCGGATGCAAAACAACGCGTGCCGCTGGTCCGTATGGTGTCCGATGCGGTGAAGGACCGCAGCCTGCCGGTGGTTTCATCCGCACCGGTGCCGGACCGGCAAAGCGCCCAGTCCGTCAATACCGAAGAGGAGGTTTACCCGGAGTCGGGTTTTATCGAATCAACTTTCGGCGCGATTTTTGGCGAAGGCGATCCCAACCACCCGAAAAAGCCGCGCGATCCCAACGCACCGCGTTACGTGAAAGGTTTGCGCTGAGCGCAGGGATACCGTGCACCTGAGCAACCAAAACCCACTGACTGTGGGTTTGTTTTGGTAACAACGATTAACAAAATGTGCTGACGGCGTTTCGGCCAAAACAGTAGCATGTTTGTTTTGGATGACAGGAGCGGGGGGCTTATGCACACACGTATCTTGGCGATGCTTGCGCTGGGCATCAGTATCTCCATGGCTGCCGGTACTGCGCGTGCGCAGGCCCAGCAGCTGGTCCTGGGCATCAGTGAGGGAACCTCGGGCGGGCTGGACCACGCGCAGGTAATTGCCAAGTACCAGGGCCTGGCGGAAGTCATAGGCCGGGCGATGAAATCCAAGGTCAGTGTCGTGTTTGCGCGCGAGTTCAGGCAGCTTGAAGAAGGCATGCAGACGGGCCGCTTCGACTTTGTGATGGCCAGGCCCAGCGACTATCCGGCCCGCGGCATGCGCGACTATGGCTACAGCTACATTGCCAGCACCAAGCCCGATGGCCAGTGCTTCATCATTGTTCCCAAGGGCTCGGCCCTGAAGACCATCAACGACGTGAAGGGCCAGCGCATCGCCCTGCCGGAACAGGTCGCCTACATGTCGCGCTTCTGCGCCGCCGAGCTCCGGGACAAGGGCATCCTGATAGGCAAGGAAAACGTGCAGTTTGTCCGTGAGCAGGCGGCCGTCGGTTTTTACCTGGACAACAGGTTTGCCGACGTGGGCGGCGTGGCTTCCTATTCGGGCATCGCCAAAAAATGGGAAAAGGACGGCGGCCGCATCCTGCACAAGAGTGTGTCGCAACCTTACTTCCCCCTGGTCGCCAACAAGAGGGTAAAGCCGGAGCAGCTCAAGGCCATACAGCTAGAGTTGCTGGCATTGCCGGACAGCGAAGCCGGCAAGGAGCTGCTCAAACGGATTGGCGTTGAGCAATTTGATACAACTTCAGAGCCACGCATGCGCGAGTTGCTCAAGTGGCTGAATCTCTGATCGCCTGATCGCACGCCACCGGATCCATTCCGGCCTTCTGGCGGGTTCCGTCCGTCACCGCCCTAGGGGTATGTACTGAAGGAAAAGTGCTTTTACCTCGTTGTAATGGTTATTACATATAACCATAATCAGCCCTATCGGAAAGCGCCACATGACCAACAAAGATCTCCACTTCGAAATGCGCGGCGATATTGCCGTGATCCGCCTGTCACGCCCCGCCAAGCGCAATGCGCTGGGCGACGCCCTGATCCTTGCCCTGCGGGACCAGCTTGAAAACCTGCCCGGGGAGGCCAGGGCTGCCGTGCTTTGCGGCGAAGGCGAGCACTTCTGCGCCGGCCTGGACCTGAGTGAACTCAAGGAGCGCGATGCCGGCCAGGGCCTGCACCACTCGCGCATGTGGCATGCCGCGCTTGAGCGCGTGCAGTACGGCCCGGTGCCCGTGATTGCCGCCCTGCACGGTGCGGTGGTTGGCGGTGGCCTGGAACTGGCGAGCGCCTGCCACATACGTGTTGCAGACGAAAGCACCTTTTACGCCTTGCCCGAGGGTTCGCGCGGCATTTTTGTGGGCGGCGGCGGTGCGGTACGCATCCCGCGCCTGATAGGCGCCGCGCGCATGACGGACATGATGCTGACCGGCCGCGTCTACAACGCGCAGGACGGCGAGCGCATAGGCCTCGCGCAATACCTGGTGCCTCAGGGCGAAGCTTTTGACAAGGCGCTGGAACTGGCCCAGCGTGTTGCGCAAAACGCGCCGCTGACCAACTACGCGCTGATGCACGCGCTGCCGCGCATTGCCGAGCAGCCGGCAGACCAGGGCTTTTTCACCGAGGCCCTGATGGCTGCTGTGGCGCAAAGCGCGCCCGAGGCCAAAAGCCGAGTGAAGGCCTTTCTGGAAGGCAAGGCCGCCAAGGTCAAAAAAGCCTGATTGCCAATCCTGCAAACCCGACAGCCAACACTGACCCGAACCGGACCATGAGCACGACCATGAATGCTGCGACAGCTGCGCCTGCCACCGCGCCTTCACCCAAATACCGGCCCCTGGCCTTTGGTGTGACGCGCATTGCCCTGGGCGCCGGACAGAACGGGTGCCGTTACATCGAAGCCGACCAGGCACTGGCGGCTTACGCCGCACGCATGACGGACCGCTTTTTGCACTGGGCGCAAACCACCCCGGCGCACAGCTTCCTGGCGCGCCGCCGCAAGCTTGCAGATGGCAGCCTGGGCGACTGGCAACACCTGAGTTACGGCCAGGCGCTGGCGGCCGCGCGTGCGCTGGGGCAGGCCCTGCTGGACCGCGGCCTGAATGCTGAACGCCCGGTGGTGATCCTGAGCGAGAACAGCCTGGAACACGCCAAGATGGCAATGGCCTGCATCTACGCAGGCATCCCTTATTGCCCCGCATCGCCAGCCTACAGCCTGATGGGTGGCGACTACGGCAAGTTGCGGCACATCCTCAAGACACTGACACCCGGCCTTGTATTTGCCACCGATGCGGCGCGTTACGGCAAGGCTATCCAGACGACGGTGGGGCATGACGTTGAAGTCGTGCTCCATGAGGGCGCGCTGGAGGACCGGGCCACAAGCTCGTTTGATGCGCTGCTGCAGACCGTGGCCACACCGCAGGTCGATGTTGCCATGCAGGCCACGGGCCCGGACACCATTGTCAAATTCCTTTTTACCTCGGGCTCGACCAAGCTGCCCAAGGCCGTGATCAACACACATCGCATGTGGTGCGCTAACCAGCAGCAGATGCGCCAGTCCATGCCGGTGCTGGCGGAGCAGGCTGAAACTGGCGGGCCGGTGCTGGTCGACTGGCTGCCCTGGAACCATACCTTCGGCGGCAACCACAACGTCGGCCTGACGATTTACAACGGCGGCACGCTTTACATCGACGACGGCAAACCCACGCCTGCCCTGATGGGCGAGACCCTGCGCAACCTGCGTGAAGTCGCACCAACCCTGTACTTCAATGTGCCTACCGGCTTTGAGGCAATTGCCAACGCCATGCAGACCGATGCACAGCTGCGCAAGACGCTGCTGTCGAAAGTGCGCATGTTTTTCTACTCGGGTGCCGGGCTCGCGCAACCCATCTGGGACAGCCTGCATGCCACGCAGGAGGCCGAGATCGGCGAACGGATCGTCATGGGCACAGGCCTGGGCATGACGGAGTCCGCGCCCTTTGCCGTGTTTGTCACCAGCCCGAATGTCAAGGCCGGCGACATCGGCGTGCCGGCGCCCGGCATACAGCTCAAGCTGGTGCCGACCGGCGGCAAGACCGAGGTGCGTTACCGCGGCCCCAACGTCACGCCAGGCTACTGGCGCTCGCCCGAGGCCACGCAGGAAGCCTTCGACGAAGAAGGTTTTTTCTGCACCGGCGACGCGGTCAAATTCATCAATGATGCCGACATTCACCAGGGCCTGAAGTTCGACGGCCGCATTGCCGAGGATTTCAAGCTGGCCACAGGGACCTTTGTCAGTGTCGGGCCGCTGCGCGCCAAAATCATTGCGGCGGGTGCGCCCTATGTGCAGGACGTGGTGTTGACCGGCATCAACCTCAATGAGGTCGGTGCGCTGGTATTCCCCACACCCGCCGTGCGTGTGCTGGCCGGGCTCGACCCGGATGTGCCGCTGCGGCAGGCGCTGGACAGCGCGCCGGTCATGGCGCACTTCCAGAAAGTGCTGGATGAACTCGCTGCGGCTTCCACCGGCAGCGCCAACCGCATAGCGCGCCTGCACCTGATGCACGAGCCGCCTTCACTCGACAAGGGCGAAGTCACCGACAAGGGCTCCATCAACCAGCGTGCTGTGCTGATGCACCGCGAGGCGCTGGTGAGCGGGCTGCACGACGGCACGGCGCAACCCATTCTTAAACCCGCACACTGAAGTTCACACCATGCAAGCCAAAGGATTTTTCTCCGCGTTCAAGGACATCTGGATCATCGACGGCGTGCGCACGCCCATGGTTGATTACTGCGGTGCCCTCGGCCATATTTCACCGACCGACCTGGGCATCAAGGCCGCGCGCGGTGCGCTGCAACGCGCCGGTGTCAGCGCCGGCGACATCGATTCCGTGATTGCCGGCAACATGGCGCCCGGCGACTTTGACCAGTTCATGGTGCCGCGTCATATCGGCCTGTATGCAGGTGTGCCGGTGGAGGTGCCGGCCATCATGGTGCAGCGCATCTGCGGTACAGGGTTTGAATTGTTCCGCCAGGCCGGTGAGCAAATCCAGAGTGGCGCTGCCGACGTGGCGCTGGTGGTGGGCGCGGAAAGCATGACACGCAACCCGATCGCGGCCTTTGACCACCGCACCGGCTTCAAGCTGGGTGCGCCCGTGGGGTTCAAGGACTTCATGTGGGAAGCGCTCAAGGACTCGGCCGCCGGCATCAACATGATCCAGACGGCCGAAAACCTGGCCAAAAAATACGGCATCACACGCGAGCAGGTGGACGAGTTTGCATCCCACTCTTTTGCCAAGGCGGTTGCGGCGCAGGCGTCAGGCTTTCATGCCGGCGAGATCGTGCCTGTGGTCACCGAGAAGTTCGAGCTCGCGGGTTACGCATCACGCGGCATACGGCTGCAGGGCAAGCTCACCGAAGTGGCGCAGGACACCCATGCGCGCCTTTCGCCGGTGGAGGTGCTCGCCAGGCTCAAACCCGTTTATGAAGGCGGCGTGCAGACCGGCGGCAACAGTTCGGCGCTGGTCGATGCCGCTGCCGCTGCCGTTGTGGCCTCGGGCAGCTACGTCAAGGCCCATGCAAAGAAGCCGCTGGCCCGCGTAGTGGCCGCCGCAGTCGTGGGTGTGCCGCCCGAAATCATGGGCATAGGCCCGGCACCGGCGATCCGCCTGCTGCTGCAGCGCTGCGGCCTGACGCTGGACCAGATCGGCCGTTTTGAGATCAACGAGGCACAGGGCGCGCAGACCCTGGCCGTGGCGCGCGAGCTGGGGCTGGACATGACGCGGCTCAACGTCAACGGCGGCGCCATTGCACTGGGCCATCCGCTGGCCGCAACGGGTGTGCGCCTGACCATCACGGTGGCGCGCGAAATGCATCGCGCCGGTATGCGTTACGGCATCTCGTCGGCCTGTGTGGGCGGCGGCCAGGGCATTGCCCTGCTGCTTGAAAACCCGGAAATCAACTGACATGAAGCCCTTTTTGAGAATAAAAATGGCCCGTAGCCAAGCAGGAATGCGCGCAACCAGCTATCAAAACAGTAGCAATATTGCATGCTGCCATGACACGGGGGAAATCCAGCCGTGAGCAAAACCGTTGTCTACGAAGTCCCGGTAACCTTTGGTGATTGCGATCCGGCCGGGATTGTTTTTTTTCCGAATTTCTCAAGGTGGATGGATGCCTCGTCGCTGAATTTTTTTGTCAAGTGCGGCGTGCCGCCCTGGCGTGAACTGGTCAAGACCACCGGCATCATCGGCACGCCGTTGCTTGAAATCAACACCAAGTTCAGCCGGCCCGCCGTCTACGGCGAAATGCTGCAAATCCACACCAGCGTGGACGAGTGGCGCGACAAGGTGTTTGTGCAGCGCCATGTCGTGAAACGCGGAGATGACCTGATTTGCGAGGGCACCGAAGTGCGCGCCTTCTGCATGCGGGTACCGGGTGATCCGGACCGCATCAAGGCGATTCCGGTACCGGAGGATATCCGGGTCCTGTGCAGCTGATTTTTCCGTTCCCGTTCATAAAACCCATAGGAGACAAAGCATGAAAATCGTAAAGACCCTTCTCGCCACAGCTGCTGCCATGCTGATGGCCGGCGCTGCGCACGCGGACCTCACGATAGGCGTCAGCCTGCCGTTGACCGGGCCAGCGTCCGGGCTCGGCATCCCGATGAAAAACCAGCTCGCGCTCTGGCCACAAACCGTTGCCGGCGAAAAACTCAAGGTCATCGTGCTCGACGACGCAACCGACCCGACCAACGGCGTCAAGAACGCCCGCCGTTTTGTGACCGAAGACAAGGTCGACCTGATCCTCGGCTCTGCTGCCACGCCGGTGGCGATTGCAATGGCGGAAGTGGCTGCCGAAGGCCAGACGCCGCAACTGATAGCCTCGCCCGCACAGTTGCCGCCCGGCAAGGACACCTGGAGTTTCCGCTTGCCGCAATCGAACGCGGTCATGTCCCATGCCGTGGTGGAACACATGAAAAAGCAGGGCGTCAAGACCGTCGGCTTCCTGGGGTACACCGATGCCTACGGCGAAGGCTGGCTGAAAGACTTCACCCCGATTGCCGAGAAAGCCGGCATCAAGGTGGTGGCCACCGAGCGCTTTGCCCGTACCGACACCAGCGTGACTGCGCAGGCCCTGAAGCTGGTTTCCGCGAACCCCGATGCGATGCTGATCGTGGCCTCCGGCAGCGGTGCAGCCATGCCGGAAATGGCCGTGGTCGAGCGCGGCTTCAAAGGCAAGATCTACCAGACCCATGCAGCCGCAACCAAGGACCTGATGCGCGTGGGCGGCAAGGCGGTGGAGGGCACCTACGTGGTGTCCGGTCCGGTGATTGCACCCGAGCAACTGCCTGAGAGCCACCCTTCGAAAAAGCTGGCGATGGACTTTGTGCAGAAGTACGAAAAAGTTTATGGCGCAGGCAGCCGCAACCAGTTTGCCGGTCACTCGTATGACGCCCTGATCGTGCTTGAGAAAGCCGTGCCGCTGGCGATGAAAAAAGCCAAACCCGGCACAAAGGAATTCCGCATCGCCTTGCGTGATGCGATCGAAACCATGGGCCGCACCAACTTCGCCCACGGCGTCATGAACTGGACCAGGGACGACCACTGGGGTTACACCAATGAGACCGGCGTGATTGTCAAGGTGGTCAACGGCGACTGGAAAATGGAGTAATCCCGGGTCCAGATCATCCGTGCACTTTGTCGGCTTCGCATTCACGAATGATGTGGATGCGGGGCAAGCAATTTTTTGCATGACACACGGGGCGGCTTGAAAAAGCCGTCCCGCATGCGGGCTTTATTTTTCCTCTACCAGGGTTTCCGAACATGGATTCATCGATCGCCAGCATCCTGCTGCTGGACGGCCTGACCAACGGCGCGATTTACGCGCTGCTGGGGCTGGCCACCGTGCTGGTGTTCACGGTCACGCGGGTCATCTTTATCCCGCAGGGTGAGTTCGTGGCCTATGGTGCGTTGACGCTGGCCATTTTGCAGACCGGCAAGGTGCCCGGAACGGTCTGGCTGCTGTTGATCCTGGCGGGCGTTGCCGCGTTGATGGACATGCGCAGCGCCTGGCTGCGGCATCGCCGCCTGCCGCTGGCGCTGAAGGCCGGCCTCAAGACCTTTGTCGCCCCGGCGTTGCTGGCAGGGTTGACGGCCTGGGCCGCACCGCATCAATTTCCGCTGGGCGTGCAGGCCCTGTTGAGTGTGGTGCTGGTGACTGCGTTCGGCCCGCTGGTTTACCGTGTGGCCTACCAGTCGCTGGCCGATGCAACACCGCTGGTGCTGCTGATTGTTTCCGTCGGCGTGCACTTTGCCATGACGGGTCTGGGCCTGCTGTTTTTTGGCGCCGAGGGTTTTCGCAACCAGTCCTTCTGGGAACTGCGCCTGGCTCTGGGCCCGGTCACGCTGTCGGGCCAGGCCATCATTATTTTTGCGGCCTCGCTGGCGCTGATCACCTTGCTCTGGCTGTTTTTTGAGCGCTCGCTGCTGGGCAAGGCCTTGCGCGCCACCGCCGTGAACCGGCTGGGCGCGCGGCTTATGGGGATTTCGTCGCAGACCTCAGGGCAACTGACGTTTGCCATGGCCGCCCTGATAGGTGCCTTGTCGGGCCTGCTGATAGGCCCGACCACCACGGTGTTTTACGACTCAGGTTTCCTCATTGGCCTCAAAGGTTTTGTGGCCGCCGTGATCGCCGGGCTGTCCAGCTACCCGGGGGCGCTGTTCGGGGCCCTGTTTGTCGGTGTCATCGAGGCCTTCGGCTCCTTCTGGGCCAGCGCCTTCAAGGAGGTGATCGTGTTTACCCTGATCCTGCCGGTGCTGCTGTGGCGCTCCCTGCGCAGCGGCCCTTCGGACGAGGAGCACTGACATGCTGCTGGCACGACGTTATGGCTTGCTGGCGCTGGTGATCGTACTGGCCGTCATCGCAGTGGCACCGCTGCCCGATTTCTGGATCACCCAGCTCAACTACATAGGCCTGTACAGCCTGGTGTGCCTGGGCCTGGTGTTGTTGACCGGGATCGCCGGGCTGACCTCGTTTGGCCAGGCGGCGTTTGTCGGCATAGGCGCCTACGCCACTGCCTGGGTCACACTCAATACCGGCCTGTCGCCGTGGCTGGGACTGCTGGCCGGCCTGGCCATCACCGGCGTGTCGGCGCTGATTGTTGGCGGCATCACCTTGCGCATGTCGGGCCATTACCTGCCGCTGGCCACCATTGCCTGGGGCCTGTCGCTGTATTACCTCATGAGCAACCTTGATGCGCTGGGAAAATACGACGGCCTGCTGGGTGTGCCTGGCCTGTCCCTGTTCGGCATGGAGGTCGGGCAGGGCCGCGGCTTTTTTGCGCTGACCTGGTTCATCGTGGTGCTGGCCGCGCTGGCCGTCATCCGCCTGCTGGACTCGCGCCCGGGTCGCGCCATGCGCGCGCTGCGCACCGGGACACAAATGGCCGAAGCCATGGGCGTGAACACGCTGCGCTACAAGATCGTTATCTTCATCATTGCCGCGCTGCTGGCCTCTGTCTCGGGCTGGCTGTATGCGCATTACCAGCACTCGGTCAACCCCTCGCCATTTGGCCTGAAGATGGGCATCGAGTACCTGTTCATGACGGTGGTCGGCGGTGTGGGTTATGTCTGGGGCGCCATCACCGGCGCGCTGCTGACCAAGCTGCTGGAGGACCAGTTGCAGGTATTGCTGCCCTGGCTGATAGGCACCAGCGGCAGTTATGAAATCATCGTGTTTGGCATGGTGCTGGTCATTGTTCTCAAGTACCTGCCCAGCGGCTTGTGGTCCCTGGTCGAGAGCCGGCTGCCGCGCCCGCCGCGCAGCATGGACTGGGCCGACGCTGCCGCACTGCCCGAACGCCGCAAGCCCGCTGCCGGTGAACTGGTTCTTGACGTGCAGTCCATACGCAAGGAATTTGGCGGCCTGGTGGCGGTGAACGACATCAGCTTCAAGCTGCATGCCGGTCAGATCCTGGGGCTGATAGGCCCGAATGGCGCAGGCAAGTCGACGACCTTCAACCTGGTCACCGGCCTGCTGCGACTGACCAGCGGCAAGGTGGTTTTTTGCGGTGAAACCATCAGCGGGCAGCGCTCGCGCGAGATCGCGCGACGGGGTATCTCGCGCACCTTCCAGCATGTGCGCATGATTCCCGACATGACGGTGCTGGAGAACGTGGCGCTCGGTGCGCACCTGCGCGGCGGCAAGGGCGTGGTGTCCGCGATGACCGGCCTGAACCGCCAGGAAGAGCGGCAACTGATGCGCGAGGCACAGCGCCAGCTGGAACGTGTTGGCATGGGCGCCAGCCTGCATGAGCAGGCCGGCAACCTGGCCATGGGCCCGCAGCGCCTGATGGAAATCGCCCGTGCGCTGTGCAGCGACCCGGCCCTGCTGCTGCTGGACGAGCCGGCCGCCGGCCTGCGCCACAAGGAAAAACAGGCCCTGGCCGATGTGCTGCGCCAGCTGCGGAGCGAGGGCGTGAGCATCCTGCTGGTCGAGCACGACATGGACCTGGTCATGGACGTCTGCGACCACCTGGTGGTGATGGAGTTCGGCACCCACCTGATGGAGGGCACGCCGGCAGAGGTCCAGCAAAGCCCCGCGGTGCGTGCAGCCTACCTGGGTACGGAACATTGAGGATGACTGGCATGAACTCCCCCCTTCTTCATGTGAGCGGCCTGCGCGCCGGCTACGGCGAGGCCGAGGTGCTGCATGGCATTGAGCTGAAAGCCGACAAGGGCAGCGTGGTCACGGTCATAGGCCCGAACGGCGCAGGCAAATCCACCCTGCTCAATACCCTGATGGGCATACTGCCCGGGCGCGGCGCGATGGCATTCAATGGCGAGGACCTGGGTGCACTGACGCTGGAAGAGCGTGTCATGCTGGGCATTGCGCTGGTACCCGAAAAACGCGAACTGTTCGGCAGCATGCCGGTGGAAGACAACCTGGTGCTGGGCGGTTTCCGCCAGATGCGTTTGCGCAATGCGCAGTGGCGTGACCGCATCGATGACGTGTACCAGCTGTTTCCCCGCCTCAAGGAGCGCCGGCACCAGCTGGCCGGCACCTTGTCCGGCGGCGAACGCCAGATGCTGGCCGTCGGCCGTTCGCTGATGTCGCGCCCCAGCCTGCTGATGCTCGACGAGCCCAGCCTGGGCCTGGCACCGCTGGTGGTGCGCGAGATCTTCGGCATCATCAACGAGCTGCGCAAAACCGGTGTCACGATTGTCCTGGTCGAGCAAAATGCGCGTGCTGCGCTGGCGGTGGCGGACTACGCCTATGTGCTTGAAATGGGCGGCATCGGCCTGCACGGCCCTGCGGCGGAGCTGGCTGTTGATCCTCGCGTGATAGACACCTATCTGGGCGCGGCGCGAAAAAAAGCTGAGATCCCGGGCGCAGGTAGCATCGCTGCATGAAAGCGCCTGAAAGTCCCATTTCTGTCATCCCCGAACCTGTTCCCGCCGTGGATGAGGTAGACACTTCCTATCTTGAAACCCTGATGGGTTACAACGCCACGCGTGCTTCGCTCAAGGTGATTGAGCTATTTACCAAACGCATGGCGGTGTATGAACTCAGGCACGTGGATTTTTCCATCCTGTCGCTGATCACGCACAACCCCGGAATCACCTCGCGCCAGCTATGCGGGGTGCTCGGCATCCTGCCGCCCAACCTGGTCGGCAAGATCAGCATCATGGAAAAGCGCGAACTCGTCAGTCGCAGGCCACACCCGCAAGACGGCCGCGCCGTTGGCCTTTACCTGACCGAGACCGGCGCAAAACTGATGGCGGATGCCGAGCGCACCGCTACCGCGCTGGAAGACGACGTGACGCAGAAGTTGAGCGCCACGGAAAAAAAGACGTTGATGCGTCTTCTGCAGAAAATCTATTTGTAGGTACCTGTATTCGGGCTCCAGCAGTCCGGAACATGCTCCCGATCGCCATTAATAAGATAGCTAATTCCGACAGTGTCTATTGGCCCGAAGCCCGGTTTGATGCCTGAAAACCACCAGTGCATTCAAACCCCAGCCAGTCGCTTCAAGCCTGTCGGGTCAGGAATTTCCGCATGCCAGCCAGCCAGCGGTCAATATTGGCCACTTTGCGCTCGGCAAACCCCTGCACTTCGGGGTGCGGCAGGATCAAAAAGATTTCATCTTCCAGGCCCTTCATGACGCAGGCCGCCACTTCGTCGGGCTCCAGCAGTTTGCCAACCTTCGCAAACGCATCTGATGCAGCGTTGCCCGAGCTGATCGAGTCTTCCAGCAATTTTGTGCGCACGGCCTGCGGGCAGATCACACTGACTCTTATGCCTGCATCGCCGTGTGTGATGGACAGCCACTCGGCGAGCGCAATGGCCGCGTGTTTTGTCACCGCATAGGGCGCTGCGCCGGGGCTGGTCAGCAGGCCGGCCGCCGAACAGGTGCTGAGCAGGTAGCCGCTGCCACGTGCCAGCATGCCGGGCAGCACTGCGCGGGCCGCAAACACATGGGCCATGACGTTGATGTTCCAGGACCGCTCCCATTTGCTGTCGGGCGCATCTGCCCCGCCTTCATCGACGATGCCGGCGTTGGAGCAAAACAGGTCTACCGGCCCGAAGCGGGATTCGGCCGTTTCAACGAGCCGCTTTATGGCCGCCTCGCTTGACACATCGGCGGCCACGCCGAATGCCCGGCCACCCGCCGCAACAATATCGGCCGCCACCCGCTGTGCATCGGATTCGCTGATGTCGCTCACCAGCACACCTCGTGCGCCGGCAGCAGCCATGCGTTTTGCCAGTGCCTCGCCTATGCCATTGCCAGCACCGGTCAGCACGGCTACCTTGTTTTCCATCTTCATTGGTCTGGTCTCGGGTTGTGTCAGTGTTGGGCCGGCGGCGCAGTTTGCTCTGGCTGGGCCGGGTGGTCATAGGGATGCGAGCGGACCAGTGGCTTGCTGCAGTCCGGCGCCTGGGCGCAGGCCGCGTCCCACCAGGCGAGCAGGCGGTCTTCTGCTGCATAGTCGAAATCGTCCGGGCCGAGCCGGCCGGACAGCCCGTCGGCCAGCGGCGGCGACTTCAGCCAGTGCGCCACGGTTTCACGAATCCAGTCGGCGGGCGCCACGGCATCTTCATAGCCGAGCTGCACCCGGGCTTTTTCGTTGCTGACCAGCGAATGCCGCAGGCGCCCTGCATCCACATCCGTTGCGCGTACCCAGTTGTATTCCCCGGCCATGGGAACGGCGGAACGACCCAGGGCACAGATCGCAGCAGGGATGTCGACCGGCTGGAACGGATGGTTCATGGCGCCGCCAACCATTTCAACCCATTCGCGCAGCGTGTACTGGCGGGTGTCGGCAGCGTGGTATATCTCGCCGCCCGCGAGCTGCGGCTGGTCCAGCACCAGGCCGACCAGCCGGGCTGCGTTGGGCGATGCGCAGCGGCCTTGCAGGGCGAGGCCGGCACCCTGGTATATCCACCGGCGGCGGCCGTCCAGCACACGCCGGATCACGTGCCACTCCAGCGGAACGACGGCGTGCGGGCCGTAGACATAGGGATAGCGCACCACGGTCCCTGCGAAATCCCCGCGAGCATGGGCGGCCAGCACAACCTCTTCTGTCTGCGCAATTTTCGGTAGCAGACCCCGCAGGCCCGCGGGCGCGTGCTGCGCCGTTTCGCAGGGGAAGTCTTCACGCATGGGAACGCCCGGCTGCATGCCGACAACCGGCGTGCCGCTGATTGACACAAAGTGACCGGTGCGGTCCCGCATCGCGGCGGCCAGGTGGCGTATGCGGCCATAGGTTGCCACGGTCACGTCCCAGCGGCGGCCCGCCAGGTCGCGGTCTATGGTGGTTTCGTGGTGCGGGTCGCCATGGATGTGTTCCATGTCAGACAGTTCCGGGAGCTCATGCAGGCCCCGGTGGTAAATGGTGACCTCAAAGCCGCGGGCGCGCAGCTCTGCCGAAATGGCAATGCCCGTGGCTGCGGTGCCCCCCACCAGGAGTGCGGTTTTCATGGCGCCTTCCGGCCGGGTCTGCGGTGAACTGTCATGTGCGGTGTCTCCACTGGAGGGCCTGGCGGCCACTCTCCTGTCCGGCAGTTTGATGTAAGCTTGCGTCATTGTCAACAATAATGTTGACTTGGTGTTGGCGCTATGCGGCATCGATAAAACACCCTGTTTCATCCATAATGCACACGAGACGTCGCCGCGCACCGCGGCTTTGAGAAGTACCATAAAGACGAACATCACCATGGAAAATGGCAGCAACATTGCCCGCCGCCGCAAGTCGGCCCTGTCGGACGGCAGCGCGGACTACAAGGTCAAGCGCGATGAGATCGTCAAGGCGGCCTCCCGCCTGTTCAGGGAGCGCGGCTACAAGTCCACCACGCTGGCCCATGTCGCCGAAGTCGCCGGCGTGGACCGTGCCACGGTGTATTACTACGTCGGCAGCAAGGAGGAGCTGTTCCGCGAAGCGGTTCAGGACCTCGTCAACAAGAACGCCGCCAAGGCACAGCGCATCTTCCGGTCCAAGGAGCTCGACGCCAGGCAAAAGCTGATGCAGCTCGTCGAAGCTCTGATGTGTTCCTATGAAGAGCACTACCCGCACATGTATGTCTACATCCAGGAAGAAATGCACCAGGTCGACGGTGATACGTCGGAGTGGGCGCTGGCCATGTCGCGCCACACGCGCCGCTGGGAAACCATCTTCATGAAGCTCGTCGAGGAAGGCATGGCCGAAGGCATACTCCGCAGCGACATACCGGCCAGCATTTCGGTCAATGCCCTTTTCGGCATGCTCAACTGGACGCACCGCTGGTTCAAGCCGGGCGGCAAGCGCGGTGCGAAGGAGATTGCAGCCGGCTTTTGTGAAATCTTCTTCAACGGCATGAATCCGCAACCGGCGCGCGCCAAAAGCTAAACGGGGCTGAAAGGAGGCAGTGGCTTACCCGTCCTTATCAACTCAGGTGTTGACGAATGCCGTGCCGCCACGTATCCTGCCGCCCAACGGTAGAGTTGCGCGTGCGGTGTGTTGTGCGGCACTCAAGTCCTTAACCTAATGAAGCTGAAGAAGCGCCCGACATGTTGACATCCAGCCCCTGGACCGAGGTTTCGCCACTGGGCGACCTGCTGGTCAAAAGCGCAAGCCGCAGTCCCGACCGGGACGCACTGGTTTTCCCTGAATCACGCGCGACCTATTCGCAGTTGCTGGAGGGTGCCATGCGCGTGGCGCGCGGGCTGCTCGCGCAGGGCGTGCAGCCGGGCGAGCACGTTGGGCTGCTGGCGTCGAACAGCGTGGACTTTGTCCGGGCATTTTTCGGCATTGCGCTGATGGGCGCGGTTGTGGTGCCGCTCAACGTGCGGCACAAGTCGACCGAGCTGGCCTATATCGTGCGCAATGCAGACCTGGTGGCCGTGCTCACCGAGGCGGATGAAGACGCACACGTCAACTTTGCAGCCCTGCTGTGTGATGCGCTGCCGGGGCTGGCAGATACCCCCGCCGGTGCGGATATTGCCTTGCCCCAGGCGCCCATGCTCAGGCGTGTGGTCCTGTTGCGCGGCGCTGCCCGGCCAGGTTGCATGGCCCCGCAGGCGTTTGCGTCGGCTGCAGAAAGCGTTGCGGTCTCGCGTGTGCAGGCGCTGGGCAAGCAGGTCAGCCTGCGCGACACGGCCATCATCATCTACACCTCGGGCACCACGGCCAATCCCAAGGGCTGCATGCTCTCGCACGAGGCGCTGTCGCGCGGCCCGGTCGAGCGTGCGCAGTTCCGGCTGGCCTGCGGTGGCAACGATGTGCACTGGGGCGCCGGGCCGCTGTTTCATATCGGCTCGCTGGGGCCTGCCATAGGCGCCTGGGGTGCGGGCATGACCTACACCACCGACCTGTATTACGACGCCCCGCGCGCCCTCGCATTGATACGGGACGGCAAAGCCACCACCATCTGGCCCTGGTTTCCCGCCATCGTGCTGGGCTTGATGGAGCAACCGGGTTTTGACGCCGCAAGCCTGCCGCACCTGAAACGCATTGTGCTGATCGCTGCCGGCGCATTGGTCGAGCGCGTGCAGGCGCGTTTCCCGGGAGCAGAAATCATCCAGGGCTGCGGCATGACCGAGACCGCAGGCATCTTCGGCCTCAGCGCGCCTGACGACAGCGCGAAGGCGCGCGCCAACACACAGGGCAAGGTCTACCCCGGCATGCAGGTACGCCTGGTGGATCCGCAAACCGGTGAAGAAAGCCGGCCAGGCGAGGTCGGCGAGATCTGGGTACGCGGCTATTGCGTCATGAGCGGCTACTACAAGGACCCCGAGAAAACGGCTGCCACGCTGGATGCCGAAGGCTGGCTGCATACCGGTGACCTTTACGTCGGGACGGAAGACGGCGACCTCGTCTTTAACGGCAGGCTCAAGGACATGCTCAAGGTGGGCGGTGAAAACGTCGCCGTCGTTGAGGTGGAGTCCTACCTGAGCCAGCACCCGGCCGTGCGCATCGCCGAGGTGGTGGGCAAGCCCGACGCCCGGCTCGACGAAGTGCCGGTAGCGTTCATCGAACTGCATGAAGGCGCTGAACTCACTGCAGAGCAGCTGATCGATTTCTGCAGGGGCCGTATCGCCAACTACAAGGTTCCGCGTGAAGTTCACTTCGTGGCACCCGGCGACTGGCCCATGTCCCTGACCAAAATCGACAAGCGTGGCCTGCGCCTGCGCCTGCGCCTGTCCGAATCCGTAAATACCCCCAAGGCCTGACCAAGCCTGACGAGGCTTTACGGGGGCTCCTGCATGCTGCGCGGGCTTGTATAGCCCTTGCCATTCCTCACACGCAATGCGCGCCGGATGGCGTTTCCGGTCCCGAACCAATCAGTAGAAACCCGGATGCTTGGTGGATTGTCGCCGATATTTTCAACAGATGTGTTGACACGAATAACGGCCATGCCTATTATCAACACTCATGTTGACAAATAGGAATCCAATCCAATGAGCATCACATCGCAAGACTCCGGCGTGCAGCGCCTGATGGACATCGAGGCCATCAACAAACTGATTTTTGATTACGCGTATCACCTGGACATGAACCATCCGCAGGAGCTGGTGAACCTCTTTGTCGAGGACTGCGAGGTGATCTACGGCCCCAACTTCGGCGCCGTCGGCCGTGAGGCTTATGCCAAGACACTGGAGGGCATAGGCACTTACTTCGTGGGCACCAGCCACCATGTCTCCAATATCGTCCATGACTTCAAGAGCAATGACGAAGCGCATACGCGCGCCGTGCTGTACGCCTGGCACCGCTACACGCGCGAGCGGCCCGACTCCCATGTCTACGGCCAGTACCACGACGTGGTGGTGCGTGTGAATGGCGAGTGGAAGTTCAAGCGCCGTGAACTGCGCGTCACGGGGCACAAGGACTTCCATGTCAAGGAGTGCGTTCCCATCGGACGCGCCTGAAATGGACAACTCCACCAGGCCCTTCAGCTACAACACGATCCGCATCGAGCATGCGGGCCCGCTGACGTGGCTGATATTGAACCGTCCGGACAGGGCCAACGCCCTGTCCACCGAACTGCTTGATGAATTCAGCGACGCACTCAAGCGGCTGGAGGCAGAAGGCGGCGCGGTCATCGCCATACGAGGCGAGGGCCGCGGCTTCTCCTCCGGTTACGACATGGGTCAATATGGCAAGGTGGGCAACTCCGATGACCCGGTGGCCGACCGGGACCGGCTGCGCCGCAACCTCGAACGTTACCTGGCCATCTGGGATCATCCTAAACCCGTCATTGCCGCCGTGCACGGTTACTGCGCGGCAGGTGCCACGCAAATATGCGTGTATGCCGACATCACCATTGTTGCGAATGACGCGCGCATCAGCGAGCCGACGCTGCCCATAGGCGGTGGTTACATCGCCCCGGTGTGGACGCCGCTGGTCGGGCCCAAACGCGCCAAGGAAATGTCCTTCATACCCGGCAACAGCATAGACGGCCCTACTGCCGTCGAATGGGGTTGGGCCAACCACAGCGTACCGGCTGAAGAGCTGGTGTCTGCGGTGGAGTTCCTCGCGCACCGCATTGCCAAGACGCCGCCGGCCGTGCTGCGTATCAAGAAGCTGTCCATCAATCGCGCAGCAGAAGCCTGCGGCTTTCGCGAAGCGGGCGCGTCGGTGGCCGAGATGGATGCGCTGCTGCACATGACACCGTCAGTGCTGGAGCTTCGCAAGTGGATCGGCGAAGTCGGCATGAAGGACGCCATCGCAGCTTACCGTTCACCGCCGAGCACGCCGCTGACCGCGCCGGCCCCCGAGACTTACCGAAAGACACAGGAGTAGATATTCATGGCAGATGTAGAGTTTTCACGCGAAGGTCATGTGGCCCATGTCCGGTTGAACCGGCCCAAATCGCTCAACGCCATCACGGGCGAAATGAACCACCTCCTCCATGATGCATGGACGGAGATCAACAACGACCCCGACATCTGGGTGGCCGTTCTGTCGGCCGAAGGTGAAAAAGCTTTCTGCGCCGGCGCCGATGTGAGCGGCGACGCTGAGCCGACCAGCCGGATCGCTTTTGGCGGCGGCCTTACAGGTGTAGGTGGCCCCCTGTTGACGCTTAAAAAACCGCTGGTGGCTGCGGTGCATGGTTATGTGCTGGGCGGTGGTTTCGAGATGGTCATGTGTGCCGACGTCATGGTGGCCGCCAGCAACACCCAGTTCGGCATGCCTGAAACCAAGGCCGGCATCATGGGTGAATCCGGCATCATGCATCGCGCCATCCGCCAGTTGCCACACCGCATCGCCATGACCATGATCCTGACTGGCGAACGGATGCCGGTGAAGGACGCGCTGACCTTTGGGTTGGTGAACGAGGTGGTTGAGCCGGCAGACCTGATGGCTGCCGCCCAGCGCTGGACTGAAAAATTGTGTGCTGCATCCCCGCTGGCGGCGCAGGCAGCCAAGGCTGCCGTGCTGTCCCGCCTGGACATGCCTCTGGATGTGGCGCTGGCTACCCGTTATGAGCCGATCGAAGCCTATGCCTTTACCGCCGACAGGCTTGAAGGCCGCAAGGCCTTCGCCGAAAAACGCAAGCCCCAGTGGCAGGGCCGCTAAGGCGCTGACCCCAGTCATGGAGATTTCCAGATGTTGAAAAAAGTTGAAGCCCGCAGTGTGGATGCCGTTGTCATAGGCGCAGGCATCACGGGCATGTACCAGACCTATGTGTTGCGCGAGATGGGGTTTTCCGTCCAGGGCTATGACGGCTCCAGCAATGTGGGCGGGACCTGGTACTGGAACCGCTACCCGGGCTGCCGGCTGGACACGGAGAGTTATGCCTACGGCTACTTCGGCCTCAAGGGCATCATGCCCGAGTGGACGTGGACCGAGCGTTTCGCCAGCCAGCCGACCATGCTGCGCTACTGCAACTATGCAGCCGACAAGATGGATATCCGCAAGGACTACCAGTTCAACACCCGTGTCAGCAGGGCGCATTTCAACGAGTCCACCGACATGTGGGACCTGGGCCTTGACGATGGCAGCGAGGTCTCGTGCCGTTACCTGATTTCTGCCGTCGGCCCGCTGTCAGCCACCCGCATGCCCAACATCGCAGGCATAGAAGACTTCAAGGGCGAGTCCTTTCACACCTCGCGCTGGCCGCGTGACCCGTCCGACCCGAACGGCGCGCAGCAGATCGATTTCAGCAACAAGCGTGTGGGCGTGATCGGCACCGGCGCCACCGGCGTGCAGGTGATCCCCATCGTCGCAAAGTCGGCAAAGGAGCTTGTCGTCTTCCAGCGCTCGCCGAACTGGTGCACACCGCTGGGTAACACGCCCATCACCGAAGACGAGATGGTCAAGCTGCGCAGCGAGTACGAAAAGATACTGGCCTTTGTATCGTCCACGCCCACAGGCTTTCCGTACGAGCGCAACATGAAGAAGGGCAGCCAGACCACGCCCGAAGAACGGCAAGAGCTGTTTGAATCCTTGTATGACATGCCCGGTTATGGCATCTGGCTGTCGGGCTACAGGGATTTGCTGACCAGCAAGGCGTCCAACAACTACCTGGCCGAATTCATTGCCAACAAGATACGCCAGCGCGTCAAGGACCCGGCGACGGCTGAAAAGCTGATTCCCAAGGATCACCCCTTCGGCACCAAGCGTGTACCCATGGAGACCTATTACTACGAGGTCTACAACCAGCCCAATGTGAAGCTGGTCGATGTGCGCGAGACGCCCATCACCCGCGTCACGCCCACGGGCCTGCAGGTGGGCGACAAGACCTACGACCTGGACGTCATCGTCTATGCCACAGGCTTTGATGCGGTCACCGGCTCGCTGGACCTGATCGACATTCGCGGCCGTGGCGGCGAGCCTCTCAAGCAGACCTGGGACGATGGCCCTCTGACTTACCTCGGTTTGCAGGTCCGCAAGTTCCCCAACTTCTTCACGCTTGTTGGCCCGCACAACGGCGCCACCTTCTGCAATGTCGGCGTCTGCGGCGGTTTGCAGGTGGAGTGGGTGAGCCGTATGCTGGGTTATATGCGTGACCACAAGCTGGTCTATTCCGAGCCGCTGGAAGAAGCGCAGGACAAATGGACCCAACAGGTGTACGAAGACTTTTCCAAGACCCTGCTGACCGAGGCCGATGCATGGTGGGTCAAGGTCAAGAACCACCCGGACGGCACACAGACCCGGCGTGCCATGGTGCATGTCGCCGGAGGCCCCGAGTACCGCAAGTTCTGCGAGGACATTGCCTCCAGGGACTATGAAGGTTTTGTCCTGAGATAAGACTGCGGCGCAGCCCCAATACCCGGTTATTTACCCACTCATTCATTCACACGCCAACCATGGTCACACTGTCAGACATACGCAAAGAGGCCGCGCGGCTGATGCAGGCAGCAGATGCAGGTCCGGTGCTGGACGATTTGTCCTGCGCGCTGATTGCGTTTGCGGTGCGTATATCGGTGACCACGCTGGACAGCGAAGGTGCCCGCCACCATGCCCGGCTGGCAATGGACCTGGGCGCCAGTACCGGCCAGTTGCATGAAGTGGTGCTGCTGGTGTCGGGGCTGGGCGTGCATTCATTGTTTGAGGGCACACGACTGGTCAACAGTCTGTCGGTGGCTTCAGATGCAGCAAGCGCAGCACCACCGCTTGACGAGACGCGCCAGCAGCTTTGGGAAAAGTGGATAGGGACGGGTGGTTATTGGCAGGAATTTGAACGTGAGGTGCCGGGGTTTCTGGCAACCCTGCTCAAGGCTTCTCCCCAGGGTTTCGATGCATTTTTTCGTTACTGTGCGGTGCCCTGGAAGTCCGCTCACCTGCCGGTCCTGACCAAGGAGCTGATTTCACTGGCGGTAGATGCCACGCCCACACATCGTTTCCTGCCGGGCATGCGCCTGCACCTGGGCAATGCGATGAAGCTGGGCGCAGGGCGCATCATGGTGATGAAGGCGCTGGAGATTGCGGCCGCAGCACCAGAGCATCCGGGCGTTGCGTGATGCCGCTTGTACGGGGACTAAAAATTGCACGTTAAGCCATGACGGCACAAGGGTTTCACCAAGGGTTCACCCCGAGAAGATTCATCAACACAAGTGTTGACGATTAAAAAATTCTGTTTGACAATCACATTCATGGCACCAAATTTCTCATGCCGCCGAGTGGGCCGGTCCGGGAATGTGTTGAGAGCTTTATCAACTGATCACTGAAAAGAAGAGGCAATCGTTATGGACAGGGCAACGCTTGACGCCATCGTCACTGAAGTCGAAGGCTTCATGGACAACGGAACCACAGCAATGTGGGAAAAAGAAGCGCCCCAGAACGCCAGCAACTATGCCGATCCGGCCTGGCTGGCGAAGGAGCAGCAGGTGCTGCGCAGCCACCCGGTGATCGTGGGGCACAGTTCCAAAATCAAGGCGCCCGGCGACTACTTCACCCATGATGCCACTGGCTTGCCTCTGCTCATCGTGCGTCAGGAAGACGGCTCGGCGCGCGCCATGCTAAATATCTGTACCCATCGCGGCACCCGCCTGTGTGCACAGGGAGAAGGCAATCGCAGGGCTTTTGTTTGCCCCTATCACGCATGGACCTTCAAGACCGACGGCGGCCTGCGCGGCATTCCCCGGCAGGAAGCCTTCCCCAACATCGACAAGGCCCAATACGGCCTGCAGCAGTTGCCGTGTGAAGAGCGCCATGGCTTTATCTGGGTCGTGGCCACACCGGGCGCCTCCATAGATGTCGCCGCCCATCTGGGTGCGCTCGATGCCGAACTCGCCTGCTACAAGCCGGCGGATCTGGTGATGGAGCGCGAGGCCTTCATGCCCGCTGACATCAACTGGAAGTTTGTCCTCGACGGCTTCCTGGAGGTCTATCACTTTTCGGCCCTGCATGCCAAGAGCATTGCCCCCTACTTTCACGGCAACCACTCCCCGTTCCAGGCCTTTGGCCCGCACGGGCGCATGGTCGGTGTTCGGGCCTCGTTTGACAAGCTGCGCGGCCAGCCCAAGGCGCATCTTGAGACGATGGAGCTGATCAAACACTTCGCCGTCAACTACATGATCTTCCCCAACACGGTGCTGGTGTGGCAGGGCGACCACTTCGAGTGCTGGACGTCTTTTCCGGCAGGGCAGCCGGACAAATGCCTGACGCATGTGCAGTCCATCACGACAAAGGAAATGGCACAAGCCGAGTTCAGGGACAAGTGGAGTCGCAACTGGAACATCATGACGGGCACGGTAGTCGCTGAAGACTGGGCAGTCTCCAAAGGTATACAGAACTCCATACATGCCGTTCCCGGCAACCGCATCGTTTTCGGCCGCAACGAGCCCGGCCTGCAGCATTTTCATGGCCAGCTGGCGCAGTGCATAGGCGAAGCGTCGCGACAGCCGTTATCGCAACCGTCATAAAGCGAACGGCAGAACATTCACAAAATGACAGACCACACCATGCCCGCAGGTGAGCCGCTGCTGGCCGTCAACAATCTTCAGGTTGTCTACGGCGGCGCTATCGAGGCCCTGCGCGACGTTTCTTTTGAAGTCCACCCCGGTCAGATCGTGGCCCTGCTGGGCGCCAACGGCGCCGGCAAGTCAACGGTGCTGAAAGCCATTTCGGGCATTCTGGATTTTGAGGACGGCAAGATTGAAAAAGGCGAAATCCGCTACGCGGGTGCGCAGTTGGGCCGCATGACGGCTGCAAACATTGTCGGCCGCGGACTGGTCCACGTGCCGGAAGGGCGCCGCCTGTTTGCCTCCATGACCGTGCAGGAAAACCTGGTCGTCGGCGGCCACCACCGCAACCGCGCGGGTTTGGGTGACAGCCTGGATTACGTCTACAACCTGTTCCCGCGCCTGCTGGAGCGGCGTGCGCAGATTGCCGGCTACCTGTCCGGCGGCGAGCAGCAGATGGTCGCGATTGGCCGCGCACTGATGAGCAAGCCGCGCATCCTCGCGCTCGATGAACCGGGCCTGGGTCTGGCGCCGCTGGTGGTCAATGAGATATTCGAGCGCATACGCCAGCTGTCACGCGACGAGAAGCTCACCATCCTGCTGGTTGAGCAGAACGCCATGAAGGCGCTGGCCATTGCCGACCGCGCCTACATCATGGAAAACGGCCGTGTCATGCTGACCGGCAGCTCCGCAGACCTGAAAGACAACCCCGATGTGCGCGAGTTTTACCTGGGAATCAAGAGTGGTGAAGTTCAAAGCATGCGCGACGTGAAACATTACAAACGGCGCAAAAGGTGGTTGTCATGACCCACCTGATGGAAGCGCGCGGCGTGGTCAAGAAGTTCGGCGGCCTGACGGCCGTCAACGATGTGAGCCTGCATGTCAATGCCGGTGAAATCTGCAGCCTGATAGGCCCCAACGGCGCAGGCAAGACCACGCTGTTCAACCTGATCAGCGGCGTGCTCAGGCCCACCACCGGGGAAGTTTTCTTCAAGGAAAAAAGCATGGCGCGCGAGCGCCCCGAGAACTACGCCGCAGCGGGCATGGGTCGGACTTTCCAGAACCTGGCGCTGTTCAAGCACAGCACGGTGATAGAGAACCTGCTGGTCGGGCGGCACACGCACATCAAGTCCAATCCGCTGGAGTCCATCTTTTTCATGGGCCGCGCACGGCGCGAGGAAGCGGCAGCGCGTGAGCGCGTCGAGCAGATCGTGGAGTTTCTTGAGATTGAAAGCCTGCGCGACAAGATCGTCGGCTCGCTGTCTTACGGCCAGCAAAAGCGGGTTGAACTGGGCCGGGCGCTGGCCAGCGACCCGGACCTGCTGCTGCTAGACGAAATCGTAGCCGGCATGAATCGCGAAGAAAAAGAAGACATTGCGCGCTTCATTCTTGATATCCGCGACGAACTGGGCATCACGGTGCTGATGATCGAGCACGATATGCAGGTCGTGATGGACCTGTCTGACCGTATCTATGTGCTTGATTTTGGCTGCCTGATCGCCACCGGAACGCCCGCGGAAATCATGAACGACCCGGCCGTGACCAAGGCCTACCTGGGCGAAGAGGCGGTCTCAGATGCATGAAGAACTCACACTCGCAGCCGCGCAGGCCATGACCTTGCCGCAACTGCTGGCCTGGCGCGCAGAGCGCACGCCGCACGCTACCGCCTTGCGACAAAAAAGCCTGGGTATCTGGCAGGGCGTTTCATGGGAGCGCTACAACAAGCAGGTGTGCCTGGTGGCACTCGGCCTGCGCGAGCTGGGCCTCAAGCGGGGCGACCGTATCGCCATTGCAGCCGAGGGCGTGCCTGAATGGTTTTTTGCCGACCTGGGCGCCGAGCTTATGGGTGTCGAGGTGGTGGGCATTTACCCCACCAACCCCTGGAACGAGTTGCAGTACGTGGTGCGCCACTGCAAAGCCAGTGTCGTGATCTGTGGCGACCAGGAGCAGACCGACAAGGTGCTGGAGGCGATGCAAAAAGAAGGCGGCCTGCCCGACCTCAAGCACGTCATCTGCATGGACGCCAAAGGCATGCGGCACTATGACAAGGCCGTCGTGCGCAGTTTTGGCGACCTGCTGGCCACAGGCCGGCGATTGCTGGACACGCAGCCCGAAGCTGCAGACTGGCTCAAGCGCGAGCTGGATGCCGGCCGCATCGACGATGTCAATGTGCTGATCTACACGTCTGGCACCACCGGGCCGCCCAAGGGCGCCATGCTGACGCATCGCAACCTGACCTTTGCCAACTGCCGTTTTGCCGAGGCCAGCGGCCTCAAGGCGGGCCAGTACGAGGCTGTGTGTTACCTTCCGCTTTGCCATGTGGCCGAGCGTTCGTATTCCATGGTCCTGCACCTGGTGCTGGGCGGCGTGGTGAATTTTGCCGAATCCATAGACACCGTGTCCGCCAACATCCGCGAGATAGCGCCCAGCTTTTTCCTGGGCGTGCCGCGCATCTGGGAAAAGCTCCAGCAAAACACCACCTTCAAGGCGCGCGAGCCGGGCAATCCGTGGCGCCGGGTCTTCAACTTTGCCATGAGTCGCGGGCGCAAGCTGGCTGAAAAGAAGGCCGCGCGGCAAGGCCAACGCTCATTGCTGGAGAGCATTGAATACAGCTTCTGGTACTGGCTGATGTATCGCAACATGCAGCGCCAGATGGGGCTGGACCGCACGCGCGTGCGGGTCTGTGGCGGCGCTTCCGTTTCGCCTGAGACCTTGCTGTTCTTCGACATCCTCGGCCTGCAGATATGCCAGGGCTACGGCCTGACCGAAAGCTGCGGCATGGCCTTTGTGCAGCGCCCTGACCGCAGCAGCCGCATAGGCACCTGCGGCCTGCCGCTCGACGGCGTGGAACTGAAGTTTGCAGACGATGGCGAAATCCTGCTCAAGTCGCCCGGCGTCTTCAAGGGCTACCTTTACGACGAGGCGGCCACTGTCTCGACGATGGATAACGGGGGCTGGCTCAGCACCGGCGACATAGGCACGCTTGACGAGGCGGGCGAGCTGGTCATCGTTGATCGCAAGAAGGCCATCATCATCACCAGCGGCGGCAAGAACATCGCGCCCTCGGAGATCGAGAATGCGCTGCGCGACAGCCCCTTCATCCACGAAGCCATCGTTGTGGGTGATGGCCGCCACTTCCTGGGTGGCCTGATACAGATCGACTTTGAAACGGTGGGGCGCTGGGCCAGCGAAAGGGACATCTCCTACAGCGGATACAAGTCGCTGGCCATGCACCCCAAGGTGCGCGAACTGGTGCAGGGTAACGTCGATGAGGTCAACGCCCGCTTTGCCCGGGTCGAAAACATCCGGCGTTTCGTGATCCTCGAAAAAGAACTGGACCACGACGACGGTGAACTGACCGCAACCCAGAAGATACGCCGCGCAGTGATTGAAAAGAAATTTGCGCGCGAACTCGCCATGATCTACGGCGAAAAGAGCGACAAGACCGAGAGCACGCAAGAGACCAAAAAGACAGAAAGGGCACAGGCATGAGATACACCCTTGAACTGGTCTACTCCGGTGTGGCCATAGGCGCCATCTACGGCCTGATGGCGATGGCCTTTGCCATGACCTACAAGGCCACCGGCCTGCTGAACTTCGCGCAGGGCGAACTCGGCATGCTGATCGCCTACATCTCGTGGTCCATCAGTACGGCACTGGGCTCCAGTACCTGGGCGCTGGTGGGCGGCGCGCTGTTGTCCAGCATTGTGCTGGGGCTGCTGATTGAGCGCTTCATCATGCGCAAGATGATCGGGCAGCCGGTATTCTCTGCGGTGCTGGTCACGGTGGGTCTGGGTGTCATCATCACGTCCGTCGTGCTGATGATCTGGGGTGGTGAGCAGCAGCGCGTGGATGTGCAGTACGCCAGCGACATCGTGGTGTTTGCAGGCCTGCGCATGCGCGTGAGCCAGATCGCCGTGATTGTGGTGCTCCTGCTCGCCCTGGCGCTCACGCATGTGTTCTTCCGCTACAGCCGTTTCGGCATTGCCATGCGGGCGGTGGCTGCCGACGCACGCACTGCCAGCCTGATGGGCATCTCGGTCTCGCGCGTGCAGGCCGTGGCCTGGGCCACGTCATCGGTGCTTGCCGGTCTGGCCGGTTTGTTTTTTGCCGTCAGCTTCGAGCTGTCGCCGTCCATCTTCACGCTGGGCTTGAAGTCCTTCCCGGCCACGGTGTTTGGGGGACTGGATGCCGTCATAGGATCCGGCGCCAGCGGTATCTTCATCGGTGTTTTCGAGAACCTGGTTGGCGGCTACGTCGCCCCGCTGCTCAAGGAAATTGCCGGTTTCCTGATGATCCTGGTCATCCTGATGGTCAGGCCGTTCGGAATGTTCGGCCAGAAAGACATTGAGAGGGTCTGATGCAAAGCGGTCACTTCAAACAGAGCTTTTCGGAGCAACTCGACCTCACCGACTCCAGTGCGGTGCGCCTCTGGTATGCGGTGGTGCTGGCGACGCTGGTGGCATTGCCCTTTGTCGCCTCGCCTTACGTCACAGGTTTTTTTACCACTGTGCTGTTCACGCTGGTCGGCGTGCTGGGGCTCAATGTGCTGACCGGTTTTACCGGGCTGGTGTCGCTGGGTCACGTGGCCTTCCTTGTGCTGGGCGGTTATGCCTATGCCATTGCCACCGTCAGGTTGGGGCTGCACCCGCTGCCGGCCTTTGCGTTGGCAGGAGTGGTGCCTGCCGTGGCCGGCCTGGTCGTTGGTGTGCCGTCACTGCGCCTGAAGGGCCTGTACCTGGCCATCACGACGCTGGCTTTCACCTTCATTGTGTATTCGCTGATTCTGGCGGGTGGCGATTTCACGGGCAGCGGTCGCGGCCTCATGGTGCCGCGCCCCATCATCTTCGGCATTGATTTTTCGTCGGAGCGTGCGCTGTACTGGCTGTGCCTGGCGGTGACCTTGCTGACCTTGCTGGGCGTGCTCAATATCCGCCGCAGCCGGCTGGGCCGGGCCTTCATTGCCATACGCGACAACGACCAGGCGGCGGTTGCCATGGGAATTTCGCTCACCAAATACAAGCTGCTGGCGTTTGTCATCAGCTCCTTCCTGACCGGCATCAGCGGCGCATTGATGGTGCTGTTCATCAATTTTGCCAATGTTGAGGGCTTTCCCTTTCTGCTCAGCATAGAGGCGGTGGCCATCCTCATCGTGGGCGGCATAGGCTCGGTGCTGGGCACGGTGATAGGCACCATCTTCATCATCTCGCTGCCGGAAGTCAGCACGCAGTTGCTGGGCGCGGTTAGCGCGGCCTTCGGCTGGCAGCTCAACTCCGTCGCGCTCGAAATCAAGGGCATCCTGTATGGCTGCGCCATCGTCGGTTTCCTGATGCTGGACCCGCGCGGCCTGGTCGGCTTGTGGATAGACCTCAAGCGCCTCTGGACCAGCCGGCCCATGCGTTATTGACACGCGCTTTACCCGCGTTGCCCGATTTACCCGGTTGACCGCCCCCTTTGCGCGAAGTAGCATGCATGAAAAATTTGTCAACAAAAACGTTGATGTTTACTTAAACCTAAAAAACCACCCTGAACGCCCCTTCGGCAGATTCGTGAGAACGCCTTTCTTCCCTTCTTGAAAACCAATAGCAGGAGACAAACATGAAACTGAATTTCAAACGTGCATTACCCGCCCTGGCCGCTGCCTTGGTGATGGCCGGTCCGCTGCTGGCCCAGGCGCAACAGGGCGTGACGGACACCGAAATCCTGATTGGCGAAATCGCACCGCTGACCGGCCCGGCTTCAGTCGGAAGCGTGGCGCTGAGCCTTGGAACCAAGATGGCGGTGGCCGAGGTCAATGCCGCCGGCGGCATCAATGGCCGCAAGATACGCGTGATCTCCGAGGACGACGGTTATGTCGTTACCCGGGCCGTACAGGCTGCCCGCAAGCTGATCACCAGCGACAAGGTGTTTGCCCTGGCCGCCATCTCAGGCTCCGCACCCAGCGTGGCGCTGCTGCCCATGCTGAAAGAAACCGGCATACCCGCCATCAACGTGCTGAGCTTTCCCGATTCCCTGCACACGCCGGTCGTGCCCAATATTTATGTGGCCGGCGCCTCACACCAGGACAGCGTTGAAGCGCTGGTCACCGAGCTGAACAAGCTCTACCCCAACAAAAAATGGGCAGTGGTGACGCAGGACGACGAACTCGGCTCGTTGATGCGAGAAGGCTGGGACCGTGCGCAGGCCAAATACAAGCTCAATGTCGTCTACAAGACGGCGTACCGCCGTGGACAGAAGGACTTTTCTGCCGAGATGCTGTCCGCCACCAAAGCCGGTGCCGAGGTGCTGCTGGCCGGCGGCATCGTGACCGAGAACGTCGCCATGGTGAAAGAGCTTGAGCGCCTGGGCTCGAAGATCCCCGTGGGCGCGACCTGGATTGGCCGCTATCCGTCGGCACTGCAGGCCATGGGTTCTGCGGCTGGCAACTTCTACATGATCGACTACGTGGTGCCCGAGGGCAGTGCCCAGAGTCGCGCCTTTTATTCGCGTGCGACCAAGCTGCTGCCCGAAGACGACCTCAAGCGCGTCAACCGCTACACGCCGGTGGCCTACGCCGGCACCAAGACCCTGATCGAGGCGATGCGCCGCTGCGGCAAGGCCCTGACGTGGGCCTGCACCATCAAGGAAATGGACGCCACCAAGGACATGGAAACCTCGGTGATGGCACCCATCAACTTCACGCCCAAGTCACACTTCTCACGTCAAAAGCTCAGCCTGATGAAGGCCAACGTCAAGACGCTGGAGTTTGAACCGCTGCAGTAAGCGCCAGGAGCCCGCGCTGGGCAGCCTGTTGATTTGCTACTAATAAAATAGCTAGATCCGCCCATCCCTATTGGGCTGTATCCAGATTTGATGCCTGGAATGGCCTCTTTTGGCCATTCTGATGTCTGTCGGCAATCCCCAAAAAACTAAACCCCTGAAAAGCTAATATGGAAGTCGGCTTTTCAGGGGCTTTGATTTTTGAGACCCGGGTTAAATTTCAGGCCGTAGTGCTCGTCAAAGCCCGGCCTGAATCCACTCCGCAGCCTTCTCCGCAATCATCAAGGTCGGTGAGTTGGTATTGCCGCTGGTGATCAGCGGCATCACGCCGGCATCGACCACCCGCAGGCCGCGTATGCCGCGCACCCGCAGGTGCGAGTCCACCACGGCCATCACGTCGTCGTCGCGCCCCATCTTGGTGGTGCCCACCGGGTGGAAGATGGTGGTGGCAATGTCGCCGGCCAACCGCGTCAGGTCCTCGTCGGTCTGGAACTGCACGCCGGGCTTGAACTCCTCGGGTTTGTATTTGGCCAGTGCGCTTTGGCTGACGATCTTGCGCGTCACGCGCAGCGAATCGGCGGCCACCTTTCGGTCTTCGGCGGTGCTCAGGTAATTGGGCGCAATCGCCGGCGCATCTTCAAAGCGCGGGCTTTTGATGTGCACCGTGCCGCGGCTGGTCGGGTTGAGGTTGCAGACGCTGGCCGTGAAGGCATTGAAGTTGTGCAGCGGCTCGCCGAAGGCATCCAGCGACAGGGGCTGCACGTGGTACTGGATGTTTGGGTAGGGCTGCTCGGGCGAGCTGCGCGTGAAGGCGCCAAGCTGCGAGGGTGCCATGCTCATGGGGCCGGTCTGGCGCAATGCGTATTCGATCCCTATGCGGGCCTTGCCCAGCAGCGAGTTGGCCATGGTGTTGAGGGACAGGCCCCAGCCGTCTTTTCCCCCCTTTTCGGTGCTGCCCTGGATTTTGTAGACCGAGCGGATCTGCAGGTGGTCCTGCAGGTTGGCGCCCACGCCGGGCAGGTCCTGCACCACCGGGATGCCGTGCTGCTGCAGCAGTGCAGCCGGGCCAATGCCCGAGAGTTGCAATATCTGCGGCGAGTTGATGCTGCCGGCGCAGAGGAGGACTTCACCTATCAGCCCTCGGTCCTGGCCGGAATCACGCGTGGCGTGCACGGTCATGCGTTCGTCCCCGGTCCAGACCTCGACGCCGGTGCAGCGCTTGCTGCCGTCGGCCTGCACCTCAACCACCAGCTTGCAGACCTGGGCGTTGTTCCAGAGTTCGAAGTTGGGGCGTGCGTAGCAGGCGGGCCGCAGGAAGGCCTTGGCGGTATTCCAGCGCCAGCCGCCTTTCTGGTTGACCTCGAAGTAACCCACACCCTCGTTGTTGCCACGGTTGAAGTCGTCTGTCGCCGGAATGCCGGCTTGGGTGGCGGCCTGTGCAAACGCATCCAGGATGTCCCAGCGCAGGCGCTGCTTCTCGACCCGCCATTCACCGCCGGCATTGCGGTGCCGCAGCACCTTCTGGTAGGGCACGTTCTTGTCCAGCATCAGCGAAGGGGCCGTGCCGCGCGCGCCGTGCATCGCGTCAGCACCCTTGTAGTGGTCTTCATGCAGCTTGAAGTGCGGCAGGGAATTTTCCCAGCGCCAGGCCATATCGCCCGTCAGGTGGGCCCACTCGTCATAGTCGCGGGCCTGGCCGCGCATGTAGATCATGCCGTTGATGCTGGAGCAGCCGCCCAGGGTTTTGCCGCGTGGGTAGCGCAGCGAGCGGCCATTGAGCCCGGCATCCGGCTCGGTGTTGTAAAGCCAGTCGGTGCGCGGGTTGCCTATGCAATACAGGTAACCCACCGGAATGTGGATCCAGTGGTAGTCGTCCTTGCGGCCCGCTTCAATCATCAGCACGCGTTTGGACGCGTCGGCACTCAGGCGGTTGGCCAGCAGGCAGCCGGCCGTGCCCGCGCCGATGATGATGTAGTCAAAGACATGGTCGTTATCTTGCATGGGTGTTTTGTCTCTCGGTTTTTTGCGAATTCTTGTTGAGCCCGGGCCCGGGCGGTTTTGTGTATTTTGCCTTTGCTGCCTAACACCGGGCTGACCGGGGTCCGGAGGAAGAATCCTGGTTGCCTGCGACGGGGTGGTTTTGTACGAAAGCGCCTGCTCTTGTCCGTTCTTCCGGGCCTGTAGGACGCGGGCGACAGACCCAGGCCGGCTGGCCGGATTTATGCTTTCGCAGTTACCATGGCAAGCTTGTGCCGGGCGCAGCGACTGTTGCGGGTTTGCCGTCCGGCCCCCTTTTGATCTTTGAGGTCTATGGATTCATCCACTCCCCGAATTGAACAGCAGGACACGCCGCAAGGCCGGCTGTTTGTCGTGCTCGGGGCCTGGACCGCGGCCGACCTGACCCCAAAGCCGGTGTGGGAGGCGCTGACGGCGCAGCTCCAGCAACTGGGCGGTGACAAGTCCCCCGGCAGCTGGGATTTGCGGCAGCTTGAAAAGCTGGACCACCTTGGTGCACAGCTGCTCTGGAACCACTGGGGCCATGCATGGCCTGCACAGCTTGAGGTTGAATCCAGCCAGCGGGCGGTGCTTGAGACCGTGGCCAGGTTTCCGGTCACGCCAGCCAAACCGCGCAAGACCAACTGGGCAGAGCCGGTCATCTTGCTGGGCGAGCGGGCGCTTGCATTTGTGGACCACCTCAAATCCTTGGTCCGCCTGGTCGGCCAGTTGCTGCTTGACGTCATCCGGCTTGCAAAACGTCCGCATGAGGGTCCCTGGCGCGATTTCTCGGGTCATCTCTACCACATAGGTGCGACGGCACTGCCCATCACGGCGCTGGTGGGTTTCCTGATTGGTGTGGTGCTGGCTTACCTGATCTCGCAGCAGCTCAGGCAGTTTGGTGCGGACGCCTTTATCGTCAACATCCTGGGCATTTCGCTGATCCGCGAGCTTGGGCCGGTACTGGCGGCGATTTTGATTGCCGGGCGCTCGGGCTCGGCCATCACTGCGCAGATAGGCGTGATGCGCGTCACTGAAGAGCTGGATGCCATGCGTGTCATGGGCATTGCCAAGGGTTTCCGTCTGGTGATGCCGCGTGCGCTGGCGCTGGCGGTGGTGATGCCGCTGATCAGCGTCTGGACCACCCTTGCGGCACTGTTGGGCGGCATGCTGGCGTCCCACGCGGCGATGGATGTGACGCCCTCGTTTTTTATCAATTCCCTGCCGGATGCCGTGGAGGTTGCCAACCTAACGCTGGCCAGCGCCAAGTCGGTTGTTTTCGGCCTGTTGATCGTGCTGGTGGGCTGCCACTACGGTTTGCGCGTCAAACCCAACACAGAGAGCCTGGGGCAGGGCACCACGGCTTCAGTGGTAACGTCCATAACGGTAGTCATTCTTGTAGATGCATTGTTCGCCGTTTTATTCAGGAACGTCGGCATCTAATATGGCCCTCACGCTTGTCACTTCGCATACTGCGCTGCCCCCCGAGGGGGATTCCGATCGTCCTGAGCTTGTCGAAGGATGGGGCGGCCCTGCGGAAAATTACGCCATGTCGACTGCCGTCGAATATGAGTGAATCCGTCGTTGAAATCAAAAAACTGTGGACCATTTTCCAGAATGGCGACAGGGAATCGGTTGTCCACAAGGACCTGGACCTGACTGTGGTGCGCGGTGAGGTGCTTTCGCTGGTCGGCGGCTCGGGCACCGGCAAAACCGTGCTGCTGCGCCAGATGCTGGGCCTTGAAACGCCGGCCAGGGGCGAGATCACCGTGCTGGGAAAACCGGCGGCCGAGCTGGGCAAGCGTGGGGCGGCCAGCCGTGTGGGCATGTTGTTCCAGCAGGGCGCGCTGTTTTCGGCCTTTACAGTGCTGGAGAACATCGCCTTTCCTTTGCGTGAACTGAAAATCCTGCCGAGCGCGCTCATACGCGAGGCCGCCCTGGTCAAGCTGCAGATGGTTGGCCTGGCCCCCGACGCGGCAGACAAGATGCCCAGCGACCTCTCCGGCGGCATGATCAAGCGCGTGGCGCTGGCGCGTGCCCTCATCATGGACCCGCCGCTCCTGCTGCTGGACGAACCGACCGCCGGCCTGGACCCGGAAAGCTCCGACAGTTTTTGTGCGCTGCTGCGCTCCCTGCACCGCGACATGGGGCTGACGGTGGTGATGGTCACGCATGACCTGGACACGCTGTTTGAACTCAGCACCCGCATCGCCGTGCTGGCGGACCAGAAAGTCATCATCAACGATGTACCCAAAGAGGTCGTGGCCTTTCCACATCCCTTTATTCACCAGTTTTTCCTCGGGGAACGGGGTCAGCGTGCAATGGAGTTGCTACGCGAGTACCCATTCACCGTTTGATGCATCCCTGTTTGCATTTGTTGCATTTGTACTAGAGAGGTTTCCAAATGGAAAACAAAGCCCATGCCATGGTTGCCGGCGCATTTGTGCTGGTGGTCACTGCCTTGCTGGCCGTGCTGGCAATCTGGCTCATGCGCGACAACACCCAGCGCGACCTTTACGAGATGTCTACCTCCGAAATCATCTCGGGCCTGCAGCCGCAGGCGCCTGTGCGCTTTCGCGGCGTGCAGGTCGGCAAGGTCGAGCTCATAGGTTTTGACAGCAAGATAAAAGGCAATGTGCTGGTTCGTGTGTCGATAGACCGTGGTGCGCCCGTGACGAAGTCTGTTTTTGCCACGGTGGCCTCGCAGGGTGTGACGGGCCTGGGTTTTATCCAGCTGGACGACAACGGCACGTCGACCGAACGTCTGGTGCCAAACGACGACGACCCGCCGCGCATTCCCCTCAAGCCGGGTGGCCTGGACAAACTGCTCAAGCAGGGGGAACGCATCTTCGACCAGGTCGAGCAGGCCAGTACCAGCCTGAACAAACTGTTGTCCGACGAAAACCAGAAATCCATCAACACGGCCGTCAGCCAGCTTGGTGAAGCGGCCGGCAGCCTGAACCGCGTAGCCAAGGGCCTGGAGCCGACGGTGGCCGGCCTGCCCGCGCTGTCGCGTGACGCCAGCGCAACCTTCCGGTCGATCCAGAAAACCAGCGACCAGCTGGGTGTGACCGCCAGCCGCCTCAATGAAAAAGGCGGGCCGATCGACAAGCTGGCTGAAGGCGGCGCGGCGCTGGCCGCGGGCGTCGAAACCTTCAGCGCCGCCACGCTGCCCAAACTCGGCGAGGTGGCTGACGAAACCGCACGCACCATGCGCCAGTTGCGGCGCACAGTGAGTGCGGTGGATGACAACCCGCAGTCGCTGATCTTTGGCAATGGCCCGGTTTTGCCCGGCCCGGGCGAACCCGGTTTTTCGGCAGCAGGAGCAAAAAAATGAAGTCCCGGATGTTTGAAAAACCAAAAAACGCTATCGATTTGATAGCTGGTCGCGCTCATGGAGCATGCGCTACAGGCTATTTTTGCCTTGTATTTGCACTGTTGGCGGCCTTTGCCCTTGCGGGCTGCTCCGGCCTGCCCGACAAACCCACGCGGGCCCTGATTTACGACTTCGGGCCCGGCCCGCTTGCCACGCAGCAGGTCACGCGCCAGGCGCCATTGCCGCCGCTGGCAATTGACGATGTCAGCACCTCCGGCGGCGTGCTCGACAACATGGCGGTGCTCTACCGGCTGGCGTATGTGGACGAGCAGCAGTTGCGCCCTTATTCGCAGGCGCGCTGGAGCATGCCGCCGGCGCAACTGGTGCGCCAGCGCCTGCGCGAGCAGCTAAGCCAGCGCCGGGTGGTGTTTGAAGCCGGGGAGCGCGCGTCGCTCAATCGCAACCAGAACCCGGTGTTGCCCTTGCTGCTCAGGCTGGAATTGCAGGAGTTCAGCCAGCTGTTCACCGCCCCGGACACCAGTGTTGGCCTGATCCGCATGCGGGCCACACTGATGGAGGTCACGCCGGGAGGTGAACGCCTGGTGGGTCAGCGCAATGTGGTGGTGCAGCGCCCGGCCACCAGTGGCGATGCGACGGGCGGCGTGCGTGCGCTGACGCAGGCGACCGATGCCGCCATTGAAGAGATCGACCAGTGGCTGCAGCAGTTGCCTGCGCGTTGATTCGGGTGGATCCTGATGAAGACACTTGAGGAGCAACTGCAGGCGGCGGGCCTGACGGTATTCGGCTGCTGTGAACGCCTTAGCGTTGCCGGCGCGGACCTGCTGCAAACCTCGCCCTTGTTGCAGGACATGACACCGGCTGAGGCCGACATCCTGGGCGCCTCGATGCTGCTTGTCAGGGCCGAACCGGGCCAGGTGCTGATCCGCGAGGGCGAAGCCGGTGACTGGATGCTGTTGCTGCTCAAGGGCACGGTGGACGTGACCAAACGCCTGGAGCCGAGCGATGGCGCCACACCGGCCGACCCGAAAACCGAAGTCGCCAGCTCGCGTGTGGCTGTGATCCAGCGCGGCGCATCGTTGGGCGAGATGTCCATGCTCGACAGCGAACCGCGCTATGCAAGCTGCACGGCCATCGAGGCTGTGGAGGCTGGTGTGCTGGGGCGTCACGAGATTGCCCTGCTGATCCGTGACCACCCGGGCGTGGGTGCCAAGCTGCTGGTCAAGATCACGCAGCTGATGGCGCAGCGCTTGCGTAATACCAGCAACCAGCTGGTCAGGCTGTTGCAGAAAAAGTAGCAAGTATTCACAGGCCCTAGCCGCGCAGTATCGGAAACAGCTTGCCCAAACCGTCGGCCATCACCTCGACGGCCAGCGCAGCGAGTATCAGGCCCATCAAGCGCGTCATCACATTGATGCCGGTTTTACCCAGCACGCGGGCGATCGGCTCGGCCAGCGCAAAACACAGCGCCGTGGCCAGGCCGATCACGACGCCGTAGCCGACCAGCGTGCCGAGCTGAAAGAACGTCTTGGCCTTCTCGGCATAAATCACCACGGTGGACATGCTGGCCGGCCCGGTCAGCAGCGGGATGGTCAGCGGCACCACGGCAATGCTGGCGCCCATGGCGGCTTTCTCTGCGCCGTCTTCCAGCTCATGCGTCTGGATCTTGGCTTCGGCAGGTTGCGCGTTGAGCATGTTCATGGAGCTGAGCAGGAGCAGCATGCCGCCGCCGACCTGGAAGCTGGCCAGGGAGATATTGAAGAACTCCAGGATGCGCAGGCCCAGCAGTGCGCTGATGGCGATCACCACAAAGGCGCTGAAAGACGAGATGACGATGGTGCGTCTGCGCTGGGCTTTGGAGAAGCCCTGTGTGTAATGAATAAAAAACGGCACGATGGCCAGCGGATTGACGATGGCCAGCAGCGTGACAAGCGGTTTGAAGTCCATCGGCGTTCCTTTTCCTTAAAGGCAATTCAAGCGGCAAGCGCAAAAACGGGCTGCCGGCACATTTCAGCCGGGGCCACAGGCGCAGCGCCCCCTCGGGGGGCAGAGAGCTCGCGCGTTGTGAGCGAACGTGGGGGCACTATCTTCCCCCGGCAACGTCGAGCAATGCGCCTGTTGTATAGCCGGCCTTTTCGCTGAGCAGCCAGGCAATGGACTCGGCTACTTCCTGCGCGCTGCCGGCACGCTGCATGGGCACTTGCGGTGCGACATCGCGCGCGCGGTTGGGCAGGCCGCCTGAGGCGTGGATTTCAGTTTCAATAATGCCGGGCCGCACCGCGTTGACGCGAATGCCTTCGGCTGCGACCTCTTTGGCCAGGCCCAGGGTGAAGGTGTCTATGGCGCCCTTGGCCGACGCATAGTCCACATACTGGCCGGGTGAGCCCAGGCGCGACGCGGCGCTCGACACATTGACAATGGCGCCGCCCGCACCGCCATAACGTGTGCTCATGCGCTTGACGGCTTCACGGGCGCATAAAAACGAGCCGAACACATTGACCTCAAACATGCGCTGCAGGCGCGCCAGCGTGATGCCGTCAACACGCGTGGTCCGGTCCACCACGCCGGCGTTGTTGACCAGCGCGCCCAGGGGGCCGAATTTCGCATCGATTTTTTCGAACATGGCCAGCACCTGTGCCTCGTTGGCTACGTCGCCCTGCACCGTGATGGCCTGGCCACCGCCGGCGCGGATCTGCCGCACGACTTCATCGGCGGCCAGCGAGTTGCTGGCATAGTTCACCGCCACGGCGTAGCCCTGCTGCGCTGCCAGCAGGGCCGTTGCCGCGCCTATGCCGCGGGAGCCGCCTGTGATCAATACTGTTTTTGGCAAAGCGGGACTCCTGCAAAAAGGGGCAATCCGATGTACAAACAAGGGTTTCAGCCAGCCACTGTACTTGATGATGGCGACCCTGCCGCAAAGCGTGGGGCGGGGCCTGCCTGAAATTCTTTAAACTGCAAATTGCATATTCCAGCCATACACACAGGAGCATACGCATCATGGGTAAATTCATAGACCTCAAGGCCGCAGACGGTTTTTCTTTCCCAGCCTACGTGGCCGAGCCGGCGGGTAAACCCAAGGCCGCCATGGTTGTGCTGCAGGAAATCTTCGGCGTGAACTCGCACATCCAGGAGGTGACGGACCGTTTTGCCGCCCAGGGCTACCTGGCCGTTGCGCCCGCCCTGTTCGAACGTGTTGAAAAGGGTGTGGATACCGGCTACAACGAAGCCACCATGAAGGCCGGCATTGCGCTCAAGGCCGCCGTGCTGGCCCTGCCCGGCGCAGGCATCATGCAGGACATACAGGCTGCCATCGACCATGCAGCCAAGGCCAGTGGCGGCAAGGTCGGCATCATCGGTTTCTGCTTTGGCGGCTTGCTGGCATGGCGCTCGGCCGAGATGCTGAAAGGCCTGAGCGCAGCCGTGCCGTATTACGGTGGCGGCATGGTCGCTCCCGAGGAAATTGCACGCAAGCCGAAAGTGCCTGTCATGGCGCACCTCAGCGACCATGACCATTCGGCACCCATGGAAGGCGTGAATGCACTCATCAAGGCCCATCCCGAAGTGGAAGTCCACATCTACAACGCCGACCACGGCTTCAATTGCGACCACCGCGGCGCCTATAACGAGGCAGCGGCCAATCTGGCGCGCGAACGCACGCTGGCGTTTTTGGCCAAACATCTGACCTGAAAACCATGCCCGGGGCGGTGTGTTATAAGTCTTTCAGGCCTGTAGCCGCCTGTTTGAGGGCGCTGCCAGCTATTGTTTTTGTAGCGATTGCAGGCCCTGCCTTTGCGGCCGACTACACCGGTCCGCTGTTTGACGCGCACATGCACTACAACAGGGAGGCGTGGGACTGCGAACGCAGCGCCGGGCCGCCCCAAGCAAGTTCAGCCCCCTCGGGGGGCAGCGCATTACACGCAGTGAAAAGCGTGGGGGCCGTCTCGTGTTTCGGCCCCAACCCCCCTTCCGACGTGCTGGCGAGAATGCAGCGCAATGGGGTCAAGGCCGTGGTTGCCAATTCGCGGCCCAATGACGGCACCAGGGCGCTGGCTGCCTTGGAGTTGACCCGGCAAGCCGGTGTGACTGTCGTGCCTTTCATCCGCCTGTACCGCAACCGTGCCGACTACGACAACTGGTTTCGCGACGAGACGATTTACGACATGGTGCAGGCAGAGTTTGCGCGTGGTGTCACGGGCAGCCAGGCCGGGCCTTACAAGGGCATAGGCGAGTTTCACCTGTATGACAGCGCCAATGCCAATGGGCCTGTCGCCAGGAAGCTCATGCAGTTTGCGCAAAAAAACAAACTCGCCGTGCTGGCCCATGTGGACGACACCGCCATTGACCTGCTGATGGCTCACGCGCCGGATGCACGCCTGATCTGGGCGCATACCGGCATAGGCGGCCCGCCGGTCTCGCGTGTCGATGCGCTGTTTGCGAAGTACCCGCAATTGATGGGTGAGCTGTCTTACCGGCCCGGCCTGACCTGCGAAGGCGGCAAGCTTTGCAGTGAATGGCGCACGTTGCTGCTGAAGTATCCGCAGCGCTTCATGATCGGTTCGGACACCTGGGTCAACCAGCGCTGGGTGCAGTACGACGAATTGATGAAGGGTTACCGTGTGTGGCTGGGCGAGCTGCCGCCCGATGTGGCCCGCAGGATTGCCTGGGGCAATGCGGCGGGCATTTTTGGCGTCACTGAACAATAGTTTTATGTACCAATTGCACTTCTCTCCCAGTTCCGCCGCCATGGCGCCGCATATCCTGCTCCAGGAGCTGGGCGTGCCTTTTGAAAAGATACTGGTCGACACCAGCACGGGCGCACACCGTTCGGAGGCTTACCGCAAGCTCAATCCCAACGGCCTGATCCCCACGCTCACCGATGGCGAGTTGGTGCTCTACGAGACCGCCGCGATCTGCCTGCACCTGTGCGACAAACATCCCGGGGCAGGGCTGGCGCCTGCCGTGGGCACGACCGAACGCGCGCACTTCTACAAATGGCTGGTCTGGCTGACCAACACCATGCAGTCCGCATTGATCATTTACTTCTACCCGGATCGCTGGATGGACGCCGGCAACAGCGCGGGCGTGGCCGAGTTGAAGTCCCATGCCGAGGCCAAGGTCGGCCTGATGCTGGACCAACTGGACGCCGAGCTGGCGCGGCCTGGAAAGATGCATGAGCAGCCGTGGCTGCTGGGCGCGAACTATTCGGCGGTGGACATCTACGCGTTGACGTTGTGCCGCTGGACGCGCAACTTCGCGTCCCGGCCCGCGCGGGACCGCGCCCACCTGGGCCCTTACCTGCAGCGCATGCTGGCGCGGCCCGCGGTGATCAGGGCTTTCGAGGCCGAGGGGCTGGCCCGGCCCTGGGTCTGAGCCGGCCTGCCAATTGTTTCAATTGCTTCAGTACTGGCCGCGCTGGCGCATGTCGCTGCGCAGGCGGTCCAGCTGATAACTGGCGTCGCGCACCGCATAGCGGGCTTCTTCGATGCGGCGGTCCGAGCGTGAGAGATCATCGCGCAAGGTGCGCCTGCGGTCCTCGGTGGTTTTGGAGTCGCGCAGCTCCGCCTGCATCTGGTCCTGCTGGCGCAGCAGCCGCGCCAGGGTTTTTCGGGCGTCCTGCTCGCGCCAGGCGATGCCATGGATGTTGCGGAAGTTCTGGTCCATGGGCGCAGGGCAGACGCCTTCGTAGCTGTTGCCGGCCAGCCCTTCATTGAGGGCATTGGCCGGCTGGCAATAACTTTGCAGGCCCTGGTTGCGGCCAGCGCGGTAAACGGCTGCATTCACCGCAATGCCTGCCTTGGCGCAGGATTCGTAGTAGCTGGCTATGCGGTCCGTGCGGCCACGGCTGCCGTCCTGCACGCCCAGCTGGCGCCAGTCGGCGGTGGCGCATTCGGCAGGGCTCAGACTTTCGCAGCCGGCGAGCAGGGTCGACACAAGGAGCAGGGCCGCCAGCGAGGCGCGCAGCAAGGCGCGGCCGGGAGGGTGAAAGCCTGCAGGGGCAACGGGCATGATGTTTCCTGTAGCGGGATGAATGGATGAATGTTTAACGGCCAGGCGGTCCGGAAGCTTGAGGGCGGGAGGCCTGGTCTGGTACTGCAACCCGAAAATATCGAAACATGAAAACGCGTCTTCGCACCCATGGCGGCGTTGCAACCCTTGTGAAGGCGCATGGCCTTCACTGCGGCCTGGCGCCAGCCCTGGGCGCGAATCCATCGTTTTCATCTTGTTTCGCTACTTCCAGGTAGCAGTACTAGCGACCGGTTCGGGCTATGTAGCGTTTGCGCATGAATACCGTCAAAACCACAACCACCAGCAGCACCATGAGGCCGAAGGTCCACCAGAAGCCGGTGTCCGAGTGAATGATGGGCATGAATTCGAAGTTCATGCCGAAAAATCCGGTGATCAGGTTCAGCGGCAGGAAGATGGCGGTGACGGCCGTCAGCGTGCGCATGATGTCGTTGGTGCGGTGGCTTTGCGCGCTGAAGTGCATCTGCACGGCGGTTTCCGCGCTTTGCTCCATGCGGCGTACGTGGTGCACCACGCGTTCTATGTGCTCCAGCACGTCGCGTGACCGCACCTTGAGCAGGTCGCGCTCGCGTTGCGCCGCGGGTGTCGTGCCGTCCGGCCAGGTCTCGATGGAGTCTATCCAGTCCTGCACGGCGGCGCGCTGGTCTTCGCAAATTTCGTCGAGGTGGTGCATGGCCAGCCGCGCATCCATGATGGCGCTCCAGTTGTTGAAGCGGGTGCCGGGATTGAGCAGCTCGGTTTGCCAGTGGTCAAGCTGGTGGGTGAGTTCGCGCCGCAGTTCCAGGTAACCGTCCACCATCATGTTGACGATGCGCAGCATCAGGTCGGCGGGACTGGCGGGCAGCTTGACGCCGCTTGCGCGGGATTCCACCGTGCTGGCGTTGAGCAGGCGCTGTGCATAGGCGTCGCGCACAGTGCAGTCGGTGGGGTGCACCGTCAGCAGGACATTGTCAAACACCGCAAAACCCACCGGGCTGGTGTCTATGCGTTTGAGCACCGGCGGGCCGCTGCGCTTGAGGCGCGCATGCAGGGGCTGGCCAGGCTGGGCGACGTCGCTTTCGGTGTTGCCGGCGGCCAGGCGGCGGAACACCAGGATGTCGTACTGCGAGGTGTAGTCGTAGTGGGAGGGCAACTGGTTGTTGAGCAGGTCGGCAACATGCAGGTCCACCAGTTGCGTGCCGCACAGGTTTTGCAGGGCGGTCTGGACCTGCGCCTGCAGGACTTCAAACTCGCGTCGTGCGCAGGCGATCCAGATAAAACCCTGGGCAGGCAGCTGTGTCGGGATGGCCTCTGCTTCCGTAACGCCCGGGCTGCCGGCAGTGCTGATGTTGAAGATACGCATGAGAGTGCAGGCCCTGTTTTAATGCTCTATTCGATCTGAAGCCGCCTGAATATGCGCGCGGACAGCTATTGTTTTGATAGTAACCCAGGAGCTGTCGCTTGCCTGCGCCTTCAGGCTTGCTGCAGTTTCCTGGCGGCGTCTATCGCAAAGTAGGTCAGCACGCCGTCGGCCCCTGCACGCTTGAAGGCAAGCAGGCTTTCCATCATGACCGCGTCGTGGTCCAGCCAGCCGTTTTGCGCGGCGGCCTTGAGCATGGCGTATTCGCCGCTGACCTGGTAGGCAAAGGTCGGCACCCTGAATTCGTCCTTCACGCGGCGCACCACGTCAAGGTAGGGCATGCCGGGCTTGACCATCACCATGTCGGCGCCTTCGGCGATGTCCATGGCAACTTCGCGCAGTGCCTCGTCGCTGTTGCCCGGATCCATCTGGTAGACCTTTTTGTCGGCCTTGCCCAGGCTGGTGGCAGAACCCACCGCATCCCGGAAAGGGCCGTAAAACGCACTCGCGTATTTGGCGCTGTAGGCCATGATGCGGGTGTGGATCAGCTTGCGCGACTCCAGCGCCTGGCGGATGGCGCCTATGCGGCCATCCATCATGTCGCTGGGCGCCACGATGTCCACACCGGCCTCGGCCTGGCAAAGCGCCTGCTGCACCAGCACTTCAACCGTCTCGTCATTCAGGATGTAGCCCTTGTCGTCGGGCAGGCCGTCCTGGCCGTGGCTGGTGAAAGGGTCCAGCGCCACGTCGGTCATGATGCCCAGTTCGGGGAAGCGTTTTTTGAGTTCGCGCACCACACGCGGCACCAGGCCGTCGGGGTTGGTGGCTTCCTTGCCGTCATAGGTCTTGAGCGAAGCGTCAATCACGGGGAACAGTGCCATCACGGGAATGCCCAGCTTCACGCACTCTTCGGCCACCGGCAGCAGCAGGTCCAGGCTGAGTCGTTCCACGCCTGGCATGGACGCCACCGCTTCGCGGCGCTGCTGGCCTTCATGCACAAAGACGGGGTAAATCAGGTCGTGCGCGGTGAGTGTGTTTTCGCGCACCAGGTTGCGGGTAAATGCGTCGCGGCGCAGGCGGCGTGGCCGGCCCGAGGGGAAGGGGGCGAAGTTGGAGGCGTGCAGGGTCATGGGCAAATTGTGCCAAAGCTTTGCTGTAGCCAAGAATTATCTGAGCGGAGGGCACATGGCCTGCCGGTTTTATAGCCCAATTTACTTAGTCCTCTCAGAAAGCGGTTGCCAAGCATCGCGCTGCATGATTAAAATTAATGTGTGTAGTTACCAATTTGGCAACTGCATCCCGCTTTTCCTCCCTGAGCGGGGCCTTTATGTGTCAAAACAATAAGGCTTACCAGCCCGGATGGCCAAGTGCCACCCGGGCGTTTTTTTGGACACCGTCATAAATTCATCTGACGGGCGAATTGCCGCGTTGCGCGGTGCTCGCAATCCTCATGTACCTGGGTACATTCCGGTTGCTGTGCGCCTCGCGCCTTGCACTTCATCCCGCCAGACGAATTTCTGAAGGTGTCCTTACGCGCACATTGCTTCAAGTGCCGGGGCTAAACTACCCCGATGCTCTGGGTCAAATCACTCCACATTGTTTTTGTTGCCAGCTGGTTTGCTGGGCTTTTTTACCTTCCACGCATTTTTGTGAACCTGGCCATGGTGCCGCCTGAAAGTGTTGCCGAACGCGAGCGGCTGATCCTGATGGCGCGCAAGCTGCTGCGCTTCACGACCATGCTGGCCGTGCCCGCGCTGGTCTTCGGGCTGTGGCTGTACCTGGGTTACGACATCGGACGCGGTCCTGGCAACGGCTGGATGCATGCCAAGCTTTTTGTTGTGTTGCTGGTGATTGGTTATCACCACGCCTGCGGCCGTGTCCTGGCGAAATTTGTCGCCAACCGGAATACGCGCAGCCACAAGTGGTTTCGCTGGTTTAACGAAGTGCCGGTGCTGCTTTTATTGGCGGCCGTCATTCTCGTCGTGGTCAAGCCCTTCTAACAACCAAGGGAACGCAGTGCCTTCCCCGAATTCACCAGCAGACGTGGACGAACCGGCTTTGCCGGGCGTGATGCGTCGTCCCCTGAAAGGGGGGCAGAACTACACGATGCGCAGCATCGTGAGGATGTCAGTGGTATGCACAGAACCACCGCATGGCCCCTGGCGCTGGCGACCATCTGCCTGGTGATCTACGCCAGTCTTTACCCTTTTTCCGACTGGCGCGACCAGGGCATCTCGCCGTTCAGGTTTTTGGCAGCGCCTTTGCCCAAGTACTGGACCGGCTTTGATGTCGGGGTCAACCTGCTGGGTTATGCGCCTGTGGGTTTCCTGCTGGCGCTATCGGCCCTGCGCAGCCGGCGTGTCAAATGGGCGGTCAGCGTGGCGGTGCTCGGCAGTGCGTTGTTGTCCCTGTGCATGGAAACACTGCAGAGCTATTTGCCCTCCCGGGTTCCATCAAACGTCGACCTGGTGCTGAACACTGGCGGCGCCTGGGCCGGCGCGTGTGTCGCCTGGCTGCTTCAAAAAATGGGTGTGATAGACCACTGGAGCCGCTTTCGCGCACGCTGGCTGGCGCGGGATGCGCGTGGGGCGTTGGTCCTGCTGGTGCTCTGGCCGGTGGCCCTGCTGTTTCCGGCATCGGTACCGATGGGCCTGGGCCAGGTGCTGGAACGGCTGGAAGTGGCACTGGCCGAGGCGCTGGCCGACACCCCTTTCCTCAACTGGCTACCGGTGCGCGACATTGAACTCCAGCCGCTGGTGCCAGGTGCCGAGCTGGTGTGCGTGGCTTTGGGCGCGCTGATTCCGTGCCTGCTGGGCTATTGCGTGATCCGTACCGTCAGGCAACGCGCAGCGTTCTCCGTGGTGATGCTGGCGGCCGGCATTGCGGCATCGGCGCTGTCCGCTGCGCTGAGCTACGGGCCCGACCATGCCTGGGCCTGGCTGGACCTGCCGGTACGCGTCGGGCTTGGTCTTGCCGCAGCCATGGCCTTGGTGTTGCTGCCCGTGCGGCGTCGCGGCGCGGCAGCCTTTACCTTGCTGGCGCTGGCGATTCACCTGGGGCTACTCAACCAGGCGCCTGCGAGCGCTTACTTCGCCCAGACCCTGCAAACCTGGGAACAGGGGCGGTTTATCCGGTTTCACGGCCTGGTCCAGTGGCTGGGCTGGTTGTGGCCTTATGCGGCACTCTTGTATGTGTTGACCAGGCTGTCCCGCCGGGAGCCGGCACAGCCGGTTGACGGCTAAAAAGTAAAATCCTCTCATGACCGCACCCCAAACCCCAGACACGGCGCCCGCCGGCTCCTCAGGCGCTTCTTATTACGAGCGGCACATTTTTTTCTGCCTCAACCAGCGCAAGGGTGGCGAGGACTGCTGCGCCGACCATCGCGCGCAGGAGGGTTTTGACCGCTGCAAATCCCAGGTCAAGGCGGCCGGCCTGTCGGGGCCGGGCAAGGTCAGGGTCAACAAGGCCGGTTGCCTGGACCGCTGTGCCGCCGGGCCGGTGGCCGTGGTCTACCCCGAAGCGGTCTGGTACACCTATGTGGATGCGAATGACATTGACGAAATCGTCGATTCGCACCTGAAGAACGGCAAAGTGGTGGAGCGGCTTTTGACGCCTGTCCATCTGGGTCGCTAAAGCGCTTCCGGGCCATGGTGAAAACGCCCAGAACCAGCCCCGAAGCCCGATTTGAGAGCTGTTTTGGCCTCTGGCCGCCGTCCCATGCGCGCGGCCAGCTATTGTTTTGGTAGCAGACCTTGTTCTTGATGAAAGTAAAGCATTGAACTCCCAAACCCAAAAAACAGTGCTCCAGGGTGCTGTGGGCGCGATCGAAGTCGCGATTGACCAGCCTGCAGGCGGCGCCGGTGCCGCCAAAGGCGTGGCTGTGATTGCCCATCCGCATCCACTTTTTGGCGGCACCATGGACAACAAGGTGGTGCAGACGCTGGCGCGCGCCTTCACGCAGTGCGGCTGGACGGCGGTGCGATTCAACTTTCGCGGCGTAGGTGGCACCGAGGGCGAACATGACGAAGGCCGGGGTGAACTCGACGACATGCTGGCCGTGGTTGCCGGAACGGCACCGCAGGGCGCACTTTGCCTGGCGGGCTTTTCTTTTGGCGCCTTTGTGACCACCCACGCGTTCGGGCGCCTGAACCCGTCCCGCAGTATCGAAAAGCTGGTGCTGGTCGGCACCAGTGTGAGCCGCTCCGCCGCCGCGCCCATCGATGCGGCAGCCCACCTCAACACGCTGGTTGTCCATGGCGAGCAGGACGACACCGTGGCGCTTGCCGCGGTGATGGACTGGGCCAGGCCCCAGGCACTTCCTGTTACGGTTGTGCCCGGTGGCGGTCATTTCTTTCATGGACAATTGCCCCTGCTGAAAAATCTGGTGGTTCGCCACCTGTCTTCCACCCTTCCCTGAGTTACCGGATCGTTATCAATGTATTGTTTTGCCAGGGCCTTTTCCGGCCTGTTGCTCGCCTTCTCCTTTACCGTTTCTTCCGTGGCGCAAGCCCAGGTGCCACAGGCGCCCGAAATTGCGGCGCGCTCCTACCTGCTGCTGGATGTGACGGCCAACCAGATACTGGCCGCCAAGGACATTGACTCCCCGGTTGAGCCGGCATCGCTGACCAAGCTGATGACCGAGTACCTGGTGTTTGACGCGCTGCGGGCCAAAAAAATAGACCTCAAGCAAACCTTTAGCGTCAGCGAGCGGGCCTGGAAGATGCCCGGCTCGCGCATGTTCATCGACCCCAAGATGCAGGTGCCGGTGGAAGACCTGATCAAGGGCATGATCGTGCAGTCAGGCAACGACGCCACCATGGCGCTGGCCGAAGGTGTGGGTGGAACCGTCGAGCACTTTGTGCAGCTCATGAACGAGCAGGCCAAGGCGCTGGGCATGAAGTCCACCACCTACAAAAACCCTGAAGGCCTGACCGAGCCCGGCCACACCACCACGGCACGCGACCTGAGCATTCTGTCCACTCGCCTGATGCAGGATTTCCCCGACTACATGGGTTTTTCCGCGATCAAGAAGTACCGTTACCCGGGTACGCCTGCTGCCAATGACACCAACCGCAATACCCTGCTGTTCCGCGACCCCACGGTGGACGGCCTGAAAACCGGCCACACCGCCGCAGCCGGTTATTGCATGATTGCCACGGCCAAGCGCGATTTCCCCAATCTGGGTGCCAACGGTGCGCCGGGCGGCCGCCGCCTGCTGGCGATCGTGCTCGGCACGGCCAGCGACAGCGCGCGCGCCACCGAGTCGCAAAAGCTGATGAACTGGGGTTACACCGCCTTTGAGGCCGTCAAGTTGTTCGACGGCGGCCAGGCCGTGGTTTCGCCCAGCGTCTGGAAGGGCAGTGCCTCCACCGTCAAGCTTGGCCAGTTCCAGCCGATTGTGGTTGCCGTACCTGCAGGCAGCGCGCCCAAACTCAAAACCCAGGTGGCCCGGCCCGATCCGCTGGTCGCACCGTTCAGCCGGGGCCAGCGCATAGGCAGCCTGAAGGTGACCTCGGGCGACAACCCGGCAGTGGTGGCTGAAGTGCCCCTGGTGGCGCTGGAAGCCGTCGAAGAAGCCGGTATCTTTGGCCGCGCCTGGGACGCCATCAGGCTCTGGATCAAATAAGGCCGGATTTCGCTTCAAGACAGCCTGTTTGGGGTGGTTTTGTACCGGCTGTCGCGCCAGATTTGCGGCCCGAAGCATGAACTGCTACACTAGAAGGCTTTTCTGGATTTCCAGGGAGATTTCCGTTTTCACGTTATCTTGTTAGTTATCAAACGTTTAGGGACGTTTTTAAATGCCAACCATTAATCAGCTAGTCCGTCAGGGGCGCGAGGTCGAGAAGATCAAGTCCAAGAGCCCTGCGATGGAAAATTCCCCGCAGCGCCGCGGTGTGTGCACCCGTGTGTACACCACGACGCCTAAAAAGCCAAACTCCGCTCTGCGTAAAGTCGCCAAAGTGCGCCTGACCAACGGGTTTGAAATCATTTCCTACATCGGCGGCGAAGGCCACAACCTGCAGGAACACAGCGTTGTGCTGGTTCGCGGCGGTCGTGTCAAGGATTTGCCCGGTGTGCGTTACCACATCGTCCGTGGTTCGCTCGATTTGCAAGGCGTGAAAGACCGCAAGCAGTCGCGCTCCAAGTACGGCGCGAAGAAGCCAAAGGCCAAATAAATCCGGCCGGCCCGGACCTTACGGTTCGTGCCAGAAGAAGTTGTCATGACTCCTTCAAAAACAGGTGCTTAACTCATCGGGCAGATGTTTTAAGCGAAGTGACCCAAGTGCAAATAGTTGTGCCGGTCGAGTAAGTGAGGGTTTGCTAACTCTCGCGGTGCTGCCAAAAAGCGGTGCCAACTGAAGCAAAGAGGTGAAAAAATGCCACGTCGTCGCGAAGTCCCTAAACGTGAAATTCTTCCTGATCCAAAATTTGGCGATGTCGATCTCGCCAAGTTCATGAACGTGATCATGCAAGGCGGCAAAAAGGCCGTCGCAGAGCGCATCATTTATGGCGCGCTCGACTTTATCGAGAAAAAGAACCCTGGCAAAGACCCGCTGGAGGCTTTCCACATGGCCATCGGCAACATCAAGCCAATGGTTGAAGTGAAGTCCCGCCGTGTCGGTGGTGCCAACTACCAGGTGCCGGTTGAAGTGCGTCCTGTCCGTCGTATGGCCCTGGCCATGCGCTGGTTGAAGGAAGCCGCCAAGAAACGTGGCGAAAAGTCCATGTCCTTGCGTCTGGCCAATGAGCTGATGGAGGCCACTGAAGGCCGTGGCGGCGCCATGAAGAAGCGTGACGAAGTTCACCGCATGGCCGAAGCCAACAAGGCGTTCAGCCACTTCCGTTTCTAAAAAAGAGCGCTGTCTCGACACAGGTGCAAGGCTGCCGGCAATTTTGCCTGCAGCCTTGTGTTGATTGAGGCGGCCACAATTTGTCGGCCTGCCTGGTAATCCTGTGCGGCCGGACACTCAAGCAACAAGACCACTCAAGGACTCACCATGGCTCGCAAGACCCCCATCGAGCGCTACCGCAATATCGGTATCTCGGCCCATATCGACGCTGGCAAGACCACGACGACCGAACGTATTCTTTTTTATACCGGCGTGACTCACAAGCTGGGCGAAGTGCATGACGGCGCTGCCACCACCGACTGGATGGAGCAGGAGCAAGAGCGCGGCATCACGATCACTTCGGCTGCCGTGACCTGCTTCTGGAAGGGCATGGACCTGTCCTACCCCGAGCACCGCTTCAACATCATCGACACCCCAGGCCACGTGGACTTCACGATTGAAGTCGAGCGTTCCATGCGCGTGCTTGACGGCGCCTGCATGGTTTACTGCGCAGTGGGCGGCGTTCAGCCCCAGTCGGAAACCGTCTGGCGCCAGGCCAACAAGTACAAGGTGCCGCGTCTGGCCTTTGTGAACAAGATGGACCGTACCGGTGCCAACTTCTTCAAGGTCTATGACCAGATGAAGCTGCGCCTGAAGGCCAACCCTGTGCCCGTGGTGATTCCCATCGGCGCCGAAGAAGGCTTCAAGGGCGTCGTCGACCTGCTGAAGATGAAGGCCATTATTTGGGACGAAGCGTCTCAAGGCATGAAGTTCGAGTACGCAGAGATCCCTGCTGACCTGCTCGAGTCTGCCAAGAAGTGGCGCGAAAACATGGTCGAAGCCGCTGCCGAAGCCTCTGAAGAGCTGATGAACAAGTACCTCGAAGAGGGCGACCTCTCCGAAGATGAAATCAAGTTCGGCTTGCGCACGCGCACGATCGCGACGGAAATCCACCCTATGCTGTGCGGCACCGCGTTCAAGAACAAGGGCGTGCAGCGCATGCTGGACGCCGTGATCGATTACCTGCCAGCGCCGACGGACATTCCTGACGTGACCGGTACCGATGAAGAAGAGCAGCCTGTCAGCCGCAAGGCCGACGACGGCGAGAAGTTCTCGGCACTGGCGTTCAAGCTGATGACCGATCCGTTTGTGGGTCAGCTGACCTTCGTGCGCGTTTACTCGGGCGTGTTGACCAAGGGCGATACCGTCTACAACACGATCAAGGGCAAGAAAGAGCGCATCGGCCGTATCGTGCAGATGATGGCGAACGACCGCGTCGAAGTGGACGAAATCCGCGCCGGCGACATCGCCGCCTGCGTGGGCCTGAAGGACGTGACGACGGGCGAAACCCTGTCTGACCTGAATTCGCCCATTATTCTGGAGCGCATGGTATTCCCTGAGCCCGTGATCACGCAGGCCGTGGAACCCAAGACCAAGGCCGACCAGGAAAAGATGGGCATTGCCTTGCAGCGCCTGGCTGCTGAGGATCCATCGTTCCGCGTCAAGACCGATGAAGAGTCCGGTCAGACCCTGATCGCCGGTATGGGCGAGCTGCATCTGGAAATTATTGTTGACCGCATGAAGCGCGAGTTCGGCGTGGAAGCCAACGTTGGCAAGCCGCAAGTGGCTTACCGCGAAACCATTCGCAAGACGGTGGAAGATGCCGAAGGCAAATTCGTGCGTCAATCGGGCGGTAAGGGTCAGTACGGCCACGTCGTGCTCAAGATCGAACCCAATGAAATGGGCAAGGGTATCGAGTTCATCGACGCCATCAAGGGTGGTGTGGTTCCCCGTGAGTACATCCCTGCGGTGGAAAAGGGTATCAACGAAGCTGTTACGTCCGGCGTGCTGGCTGGTTACCCGGTGGTGGACGTCAAGGTGACGCTGCACTTCGGTTCCTACCATGATGTGGATTCGAACGAACTGGCGTTCAAGATGGCTGCCATCTTCGGCTTCAAGGAAGGCTGCCGCAAGGCCGGTCCGGTGATCCTGGAGCCCATGATGTCCGTCGAGGTGGAAACACCGGAAGACTACGCCGGCAACGTGATGGGCGATTTGTCCTCACGTCGCGGCATGGTTCAGGGCATGGAAGACATTCCTGGCGGCGGCAAGGCTATCAAGGCCGAAGTTCCCCTGTCGGAAATGTTTGGTTATTCGACCACGCTGCGTTCTGCGACCCAGGGTCGTGCGACCTACACGATGGAATTCAAGCACTACTCGGAAGCTCCGCGTAACGTGTCTGAAGCCATCATGGCTTCGCGCGCCAAGTAAGTAAAAAAGAAGCCGGTCTCGCAGGAGGCCGGCTTTACCGTTCCTTGTCTGCGATTGTGTGCCACTTTGTACCCGTGCGAAGTGAATCAGCAACACAGTGCAGACGTTAAACCGTACACGGGCATGTTCTTTATCTGGAGATAAAAATGGCAAAAGGCAAATTTGAGCGGACCAAGCCGCACGTCAACGTCGGCACGATTGGTCACGTTGACCACGGCAAGACAAC
>NZ_JBHSRS010000078.1:0-102789 GCF_042659145.1 Polaromonas aquatica
CATCTTGACCTTCTGAGCCCGCTGGCATTCGAGCAGCTTCGTACTGGAAGCTGAAATGTGTCTACGAAAACGGGTCAAGTCCATAGTCACTCGCTCTTTCTGCTGCTTTTACAGCGCCCTCAATTGCGTCTGCTCGATAGCGAGCGTATGCATTTGCTGCATCAAGTGCATTGTTATTTCTCTGTGCTCTAAAGCACGGAGTGGTTTTTTCGAACTGCCAGATCAAGTCCCTTATCAGCACGGACTGGAGTTCCATGCTGCTTAGGAAGCTGGGGCGCCGATCCCCTGTAATGCGTCCAAGATCAATCTCGATGCGATTCTTAAGCAGTGAATGCTGAAGTTCTTTCCAACTCTTCGACGAGGAAGGGTCTTCCAGCCAAACCTTGCATTTAGCTTCTGCCATCTGAGTGACCGCAAGCAAGCACAAAGCAGCCAGAGCAGAGCCAATTTTCATCTTTCCCATACACCCATCTCCTCCCAGTTCACTTCCCGGTTTCACAAGCATGGCTAAACACTCAGCCAGAAATAGTTTTAATGACTCGATTAGAGGGTCCAATATTAAAGCGTGGTGAAATAGTAGCATTCCCGGCAGAGTTTGTCGGGTGAAAAAGAACATTCGACAAGCATTCGGCGAGCGCCTACGGGCACTCCGCCAAGAGATGGGCATATCGCAGGAGGCGTTTGCCAATCAAACAGGTATTGCGCGGTCGTATATGAGCAAGCTAGAAGTGGGCGAGGCCAATCCCTCACTGGATGCCATACAGCAACTAGCCGATGCGTTCGGTGTGCGTGTCGAAGAGCTTTTTCGAGCCGACAAAGTGTCAAAGGTAGTAAAGCAGACGACGCTGATCCCGTATGCGGGAGACGGAACGCATTTTGACGCTGTGTCTTGCCGGTCTCCTGAAGGCTTTTACAAGGTCGGTGACACCGACGAGCTAGAAAGCTTCTCTAACTACGATGAAGCTTTGGACTATCTCCGACGCATGGGCACCGCTAGGTGGATGCGACCCAATGCCAGAGGAAATTGGGCACCCGTAGCTGCAACCAGCTGGCGTGAGAAGCCTAAACCTTAGGTAATTTCTTGCGCCACTGATAGAACGGCCTACGCTTAGAGCGCCGGTTTGCCCTTCACCTTGCGAGTTCTCTTGTTTTCAAGAGCCCAGTCGAGTGCTGCAATACCGCACGCCACATCGAACTTTGCAATCGTTGGCAGTGCGAAGTTGAGCTTGTTAACTTCACCCACCAAACCATCCGCTGCCATATCGTGACGGTAGCGATTTTGGTTTTCGTTAGTGCCTCGCTCGTGGCCCATGAGTTGGTTGACAAGCAGATCCTGTACAGCCAAATTGTGAAGTGCCGTTGAAAACATATGCCTGTACGAGTGGAAAGTCTTCTTGTTATCCCGAGGGATGTGAAGACGCTCCCAAAGATAGCGTTGGTTATGCCATTTCCCCGGGTCCTTGGAGTAGCCTTTCACCCTGTCCCGGCTAATTTCCGGGAATAGACGTTTATGCCCAGCCTTCCGCAAGGCTTCAACATATTCGATGAACCCAAGGTCAATCAGGATTTGGTGGACAGGAACGATTCGTCTTGAGTTGACGTTTTTCAATGACTTGTCCTTTTCCGCCTCCCTACCCGAACCTTCGTCTGTTTTATCTTCATCATCAAGATTGAAGTCGAAGTAATCCGTAGCCGCTGCACTCCGTTTAATGTCGGTCAAATGCAATTGACAGAGTTCGTTTAGACGCGCACCAGTGAAAAGCCCCAGAAGCGGAAGCCAATAGTAGTGCGGTCTGAAATCAAAGTATTTACCCTTGGAAGTCGGGGTACCCTTCCCGTTCTGAAACCATTCGGCGCCAAAGATGAGCTGAAGGTCAGCATCCGAGAAAGGGGCTCGGGAATCCTGGTCACGTTTGTCACGCTTGGCCGTCACTAGCGCTTCTGCGGGATTCCTCTCCATCATTTCTTCGCGAACTGCCCAAGTGAATAACTCCGACATATGTTCGCAGTGGGTATTCAGGGTGTTCGTTGTCATCAACGGCAGACTATTGGCTTTAGCGACAGCTTGCAACTCCTTGAACGTAGATACAGCATGGCTGTTTCTCACACGTTCGGGATGATGAGGCTGCAGCTTTAATGCATCTCGGTAAGCCTTCATCATTCCACGGTCTATAGTTCCCAAAACCGGGTCACCCATCGCCTCGATAAACAAGGAGAAAGACTGGGCCATCTTCTGTTGGCGAGGTAGCCCCCAATTGACCTTTTTGGTTTCACAGAACTCGGCAATCAGCACAGAAACTGGCTGCTCCTCGTACTTCAATGGCCCTTTCAGGATGGTCTTGCTTGCCATGACAGGTGCTGAAATGCGAGAAGCTTTGTGTTCTTCCAGCATTCCGGGTGTGATCTTGGCCGCCAGTCTCACTCGAATGGCGTCAATCGCCCCTTTTTGGACAAGCACATCATCCAGTTTCACGTATTGGCCGGGAGCATCAAAGAAGATTGCCTTCTTTCGTTGTGAGTCGGCAAAAAACAGCCAGTCGTTGTGCACCGCTGAGTCTCTCAGTGACTCGATGGCGAACCTGGACTTCGAAGCGTACAGCATGCCGCTAGCCACTATCGATTCACCCTTTTCGAGAGCATCATCAATCAGGTACGTGAAAGACGACCTATCGGCGGAATACTCCCGCTCAACCTCATCGATGTGGATTGATTTGCCTTCCCACCCGTGAGCCTCAAAAAAGACCTCAGTGTTGGTGTTCCACATTTCGAGAAGCAATTCGTCTGCTGTCATCCCCAATTCGGAAGCGGCCGCAACCACGGGAATCACTCCCTTGCCGGATAGAAGGGGGGACCCCTGAGATACTTTGATTAAATCCATTTCGCCTTGACCTCCCTGACTTAGCTGATGTTGCCATTGGGTCAAGATTCGGAAGGACAGTTCCTTCGCGTCCGCAAGTCGCCTACTTCGGGTGGAAATGTGGATTTCTTTTTTCCCGTACCGTTGTTGAAGTCGGCAGGGAACGCAGATTCTAACGACGTAAATGCCGCTGCTGCGTCTATATAGGTACGCATTTTTAGCCATGACCGAACCGCTTTCGTAGTACGGTTGCGTGTCATCTTGGCAAAAGGCATACCGGAAAAGGTGAAGCCCTAACTGACAAACGTCAATTAGGGCTTCGGTATGGTGCGGCTGGCAGGAATTGAACCCACGACCCCTTGGTTCGTAGCCAAGTACTCTATCCAACTGAGCTACAGCCGCTAAGCCTCAAATTATAACCTATTAAATGGTAGGGCGTGTAGGACTTGAACCTACGACCAAAGGATTATGAGTCCTCTGCTCTAACCAACTGAGCTAACGCCCCGAACCAACCCGTGATTGTAAGGGCGTAAATGGCTACTTGCTGTGACTCAATGCAGTACTGACCAGCTTGGAGGTTATATCGACAATCTGGATCATTTTTTCGTAGGGCATGCGCATAGGCCCGATCACACCAAGCGTGCCCACTACCTGGCCATCCACTTCGTACGGAGCGGTTACCACGGACAACTCCTGGTACGGAATCACCTGGCTTTCACCGCCAATATAAATACGCACGCCTTCCGCGCGGCTGGAGACATCGAGCAGGCGCATGAGCTGCGCCTTTTGTTCGAACAGGTCAAACAATTTGCGCAGGCTGCCCATGTCACCGGAAAAGTCACTGACAGCCAAAAGGTTGCGCTCGCCCGAAATCACAACCTCGTCACGCGACTCGATGGCCTCGGAACTGACGTTGACCGCTGCCTGCATCAAGGTTGCAATCTCGCCGCGCAAGGCTTCCACCTCATGCTGCAGTCGTTCCCTGACCTCTTCAATGGCCATGCCGGCGTAATGCGAGTTGAGAAAGTTCGCTGCTTCTACCAGCTGACTCTGGGTGTAATCGGCCTCAGTGAAGATGACGCGGTTCTGCACGTCGCCATCGGGTGAAACAATGATCACCAGAAAACGTTTCTCGGACAGGCGCAAAAACTCTATGTGCCGAAACACCGAGCTCCTGCGCGGTGCCATGACGACACCGACAAATTGCGACAGGTTGGAAAGCATGTGCGCGGCGTTGCTCAACACCTTCTGCGGCTGATCCGGCGCCAGCCGCGGCGCACTCATGCCGCTGCCTGCAGAGAACTGGTCGCGCTGCGTGGTCAGCATGGTGTCCACAAAAAGCCTGTAGCCGCGCGCTGTCGGGATACGTCCGGCAGAAGTGTGCGGGCTGACGATCAGTCCCAGCTCCTCCAGGTCACTCATCACATTGCGAATGGTGGCGGGGGAAAGCTCCAGTCCCGATGCCTTGGACAAGGTGCGCGAGCCCACCGGCTGACCATCAGCAATGTAGCGCTCAACCAGCGCTTTCAACAACAACCGGGCACGATCATCAAGCATGGGGACATTCTACGAAGCCTGGAGCGGATCTTGTGATGTAATTTGCCGATGAAGTCGCAATTCCGCCATGTAGCACTCATCGGCAAGTACCAAGCCCATGGTTCGCGTTCCGCGCTGGAGAGCATTGCGCACTTTTTGGGCACGCAGGGATGTGATGTCTCAATTGAGCAGGACACCGCCAGCAACACAGGTTTGACGCAATACCCCATCCTCGATGTTGCGAACATTGGCGCCAGCTGCGATCTGGGCCTGGTCGTCGGAGGCGACGGCACCATGCTGGGCATAGGCCGGCTGCTGGCGCAGTTCGGGGTTCCGCTCATAGGCATTAACCAGGGGCGGCTTGGCTTCATCACAGACATCGCACTAGAAGACTACCAGGCCGTTCTTGGGCCGATATTGCGCGGAGAGTTTGAGGAAGACCGCCGATGGATGATGCAGGCTGAGGTCGTGCGCGACGGACGCTGCGTATTCAATGCAACGGCCATGAACGATGTTGTGGTTAACCGTGGAGCGACCGCAGGCATGGTCGAGCTTCGCGTTGAGGTGGACGGCCGTTTTCTGGCCAACCAGCGCGCCGACGGCCTGATCATTGCCACGCCGACCGGCTCGACCGCTTACGCGCTTTCTGCAGGCGGACCCTTGCTGCACCCGTCGATTGCGGGCTGGGTGCTGGTGCCCATTGCACCGCACACCCTTTCGAACAGGCCCATCGTGCTGGCAGACAGCGGGGAAATAACGGTGGAGATAGTCGCCGGAAGGGACGCCAGCGCCAACTTTGACATGCAATCCCTTGCCACCCTGTTGCATGGCGACCGCATCACCGTGAGGCGGTCGGAGCACCAGATGCGTTTTCTCCACCCAAAAGGCTGGAGCTACTTTGATACGCTGCGCAAAAAACTCCACTGGAATGAAGGCGTGGCCTGAGTTATGAGCCTTAAAAGCATATCCCTGCGCGACTTTGTCATTGTCCAGACACTGGACCTGGACCTGGATGGCGGATTCACTGTACTTACCGGCGAAACAGGCGCCGGCAAATCCATATTGATTGACGCACTGCAACTGGCGCTGGGTGCGCGCGCCGATGCCGGTGTGGTCCGCGAGGGTGCACAGCGCTGCGAGATCAGTGCGGAGTTTGACAGCCCCCCCACCCTGCTCGAATGGCTGGAACAAGCCGGTTTTGCCGCAAGCGATACGCTGCTGCTCAGGCGCACTATCGACACGCAAGGCAAAAGCCGCGCGTGGATCAATGGCAGCGCGGCAACGGCCACCCAGCTCAGGGATATCGCAGACAGCCTGGTGGATATCCACGGACAGCACGCCTGGCAAAGCCTGACGCGGCCGGATGCGGTGCGTGGCCTGCTCGATGCCTATGGCAGTGTGTCGACACAGTTACTCGCCCAGCACTGGCAGCAATGGCGGCTGGCACAAAAGACATTGCTGGATGCACGCAGCGCACAGGACAGCCTGCAACGTGAGCAGGAGCGCCTGGCCTGGCAGATCGGTGAACTCGACAAGCTGTCGCCTGGCGATGGCGAATGGGAAGACCTCAACGCGCAGCACAGCCGGCTTTCCAATGCACAGGCACTCACGGGCGCTGCTCAATCTGCCCTGGACGCGCTCCAGGAGTCAGAGCAGAATGCCTGCAGCCTGCTGGGACAGGCCCTTGCACTGCTCCAAAGCCAGGAACATATCGAGCCGCAGTTCAAGCCGCTGGTCGAGGTGCTGGGCAGCGCGCTCGCGCAGGCGGAAGATGTTGTGCATTCGCTGCATGGTTATGCCAGGCACGCGGACCTGGAGCCCCAGCGGCTCGGCGAACTCGATGAACGGCTTTCGCTCTGGGTCAGCCTCGCAAGGCGCTACAAACGCCAGCCCGCCGAGCTGCCCGAACTGCTGGCAGCATGGCGCACAGAATTGCAGAAGCTCGATGCCGCCACCGATCTGGCAAATCTTGAACGCACAGAAAAACTTGCGCACGGCACTTACCTTGAGGAAGCGGCAAAGGTTTCCAGGCTGCGGGCCACAGCTGCACCTGCGCTCGCCAAAGCCATCACCCAGGCCATGCAGGGCCTGGGCATGCAGGGCGGCAAGTTTGATGTCGCCCTGAATACACTGGAGCAGCCCGCCCAGTACGGGCTGGAGCAGGCAGAATTTCTGGTCGCCGGCCACAGCGGCACCACTCCGCGCCCGGTGGGCAAAGTGGCCTCCGGTGGCGAGCTGTCCCGCATTGCACTGGCCATCGCCGTCACAACCAGCCAGTTGGGCCAGGCGCAAACCCTGATATTTGACGAGGTCGACTCAGGCGTGGGCGGCGCCGTGGCGGAGACCGTGGGCCGGCTCATGAAACAGCTGGGCAAGGATCGCCAGGTCATGGCCGTCACCCATTTGCCTCAGGTTGCCGCCTGCTCCGACCAGCACCTTGTGGTTGCCAAGCAAACCGAAAAAGGCAGGACACTCAGCACGGTGGAACCAGCCAATGGCGAGGAGCGCGTGGCCGAGATTGCCCGCATGCTGGGCGGCGAACGCCTGTCAGGCACGACGCTGGCGCATGCCAAGGAGATGCTCGGGCAATGAAAACCGCACTGGAAATGGTGCTGATCACCGGCATGTCCGGTTCAGGCAAGTCGGTGGCCCTCCATGCGCTGGAAGATGCAGGCTACTACTGCGTCGACAACCTTCCGCCGGAGTTGCTGGCCCATTTCGCTGCACTGGAAGAGCGGCGCGCTGGCAAGGTGGCCATTGCCATGGATGTACGCAGTGCGGCCTCCCTGCCACTCGTCCCAAAACAGTTGCAGCAATTGCGCGCGCAGGGTGTGGTTTTGCAGACGATCTTCCTGGACGCCAATACCGAGACACTGGTGCGGCGTTTTTCAGAAACGCGCCGCCTGCACCCCCTGTCGCGCACGGATACATCGGACCAGCACCGGGCACTGGTAGACGCCATCGAACTGGAACGCGAATTGCTCGGTGAAATGCGGGATCAGGCGCACGTACTGGATACCAGCATGATCCGCTCTTCGCAGCTTCAGGGTTATGTGAAATCCCTGATTTCCGCACCCGCCACGCAATTGACCCTGGTTTTTGAGTCTTTTGCCTTCAAGCGCGGCGTACCGCTGGATGCGGACTATGTTTTTGACGTACGCATGTTGCCCAACCCGCACTATGAATCAGGGCTGCGCGACCTGACCGGGCAGGACGAAGCCGTTGCCGGCTACCTGCGCGCGCACGCGGAAGTCGGCGACATGTTTAAGGACATCGAAAAATTCATCAGCCACTGGTTGCCGGCACTGGCCAGGGATCACCGCAGTTATGTGACAGTGGCTATCGGCTGCACCGGCGGGCAGCATCGCTCCGTGTACCTGGTGGAAGCATTGGCACAGGCCTTTGGCGGGCAATGGAAAACGCTGAAGCGCCATCGCGAGCTTGACGCCATGCCGCGGGCCTGAACATTAGAGACTGTTTATAAGCTGTACGGGGCCGCGTTGGGGTGCAATCGGGATGAGTGTGCTGTCCGGGCACGCAGTATGGGCTCATGCCCATGCAAGGGCCTGGGCGGCGCAATCGCCCGATTTCACCCCAACCCGAAGGGCAAGCGCCTTCTCGGGCGGTCTGCGGCGTTGCGATGCTTGCCAATAGCCAGCTATTGGCGGCGCACCACGCCTTGCAGCCCATCCCGACAAGGTGCTTGCGCGGCCCCGTACAGCTTATAAACAGTCTCTTAGACCGACTCGTTTTCAAGCAGTTTTCGAATCGGCGCCGGCAACCCCAGAACAGGCCACTCGTCCGGTGCAAACCATGCACCCGAAGGTCCCGGCTCCTGGACACTCAAAACACTTTCCGTATTCCTTGCAGGCAGGTTCTGCCTCGCAGAAAACCCCGCGATCACCGGGTGCAAGTGCAGATCCTTGTGGGTCAGCACATGTTTAAACGACGGGAGTGGCTCCATCCGGTCGTGCAGTTGTTTTGGCAGAAACTCCCTGAGTTCGTCTTCGCTATCAAACACCGGCAGGCAATAAAGCCCGCCCCATATCCCGGAAGCTGGCCTGCGCTCCAGCCACACCGAACCGTCCGGTCTTTGTGCCCACAATAAACTCAGCTTTTGTGAACTGCGCTTTAGCTTTCTGGTTTTGACCGGGTATTTCTCCGGCTCGCCATCGGCAAAACCCCGGCACAGGCCCTGGACCGGGCACACCAGGCAAGCAGGCTTTCGAAGCGTACAAACCGTTGCACCCAAATCCATCAGGCCCTGGGTATAACGCGGCATGGACTCCTTGAGCTTGCGCTGCGGCAGCAGGCTGTTGGCAATGCCCCATAGCTGGCGCTCCTGGGCGCCTTGCGACAGGTCGCCGGAGAAGGCAAGCACACGCGTCAATACACGCTTGACGTTGCCGTCCAGAATCGCCACCCTCTCGGCAAAGCAGAACGAGGCAATCGCAGCAGCTGTCGAAGGTCCAATACCGGGCAATGTCTGCAGTTGCTCGGCAGTAGATGGAAATTGCCCGGCATGAAGTTCCATGACCTGCTGTGCGCAGCGATGCATGTTGCGGGCCCGGCTGTAGTAACCAAGCCCGCTCCACATGGCGAGCACGTCATCGGTCTGGGCCGCTGCCAGGTCACCCACCGCGGGAAATCGTTGCAAAAACCTGGCGTAGTACTCCAGCACCGTACTGACCTGTGTCTGCTGCAGCATGATTTCAGACAGCCAGACCCGGTAAGGGTCGCGCGTGTTCTGCCATGGCAGGCTGTTGCGGCCATGTGTTTTTTGCCATTTCACGACATCTTCTGCAAAGTGCCGTGAAATAGCCTGCATCAGGCTGTCGGGAGTCACAAAAATCTCAAGCCGGCTCGCCCATAAGGCTGCCATGCACCGCAACCGGTGCGTCCGGTCGCTGTTGCGGCACCAGCGGCGCACCGGCCAGATGCGAGGTCAGCTCCGTCAGCTTGTTGTCCAGTTCATTGAGCGCAACTTCCTGGACATCGATCTCGGCGATTCGTTCATCCAGACCCGAAGCCGCACTCTGTATGCGCTCAATGGCTTCCAGGCGTCGCCCGAAATTGCGCCGGCGCTCACGCAGTTGCGCATCAAGCTGCGAAGCCGCTGACTTGTTCCAGAGTTCAACCTCTCCCAGCGCAGACTCAAACACCACGCGCAGGCGCGTTGAAAGCGCACGCACAAGCCGCTCGGAAAAGTCGGGCTGGGACAGTTTCAGGATATTGCCCACGCCAAGGTACTGCAGATGACTGCGCTCGATCAAATCGAGGTCATGCCCGAACCGGACCAACTCAGGCTCCTTGGGGGCCTGCAATGAAAAGCCGAATTCGGCATTGAGCTGCTTGAAGGAGCCCACCAGCATGGAGTGAATCTCTCCGCTGATGACCTGGGATTTTTGCAGCCCTTCGCGCAGACGGGAGAAAGCCTGTCCATAGGCTTTCTTGACGCCCAGCTTGATGCCCGGCTGTTTGAGCGCATGGGTCAACTCCGCCAGTTCGCCTTTGAGTGTGGGCGTACTGAGGAGGTTAAAAACTTCGCGCAACAGCTTCAGGTGCACGGAGCGCACCGCATGTATCTTGGCACCGCTGGTGTCGAACTCAGCCTGCTCCTGCTCGATTCGGGAGCGCATGTGCTTGATCACGGACGCATTTTTGCCCCTCAGGCCACGCAGCTCGTCCATCTGCTCCGCCAGGTCGCGCCGGCGGATATGGATTGCGCGTCCCGCCTCCACACGCAGCTCGGCAATGCCTCCAGCTACGGCAGAGCGCAATATCATTTGGCGCTGTCCCATCACGCCCTCGGCCAGGGCGAGTTCCAGCATGGGCAAGCGGCTGGCTTGCAACAGGTCGCGGTCGCGGGTGACCTTGGCAACCAGTCCTTTTTGCGCCGACACGGGAATCACCTGCGACTCGGGCAGGCCGAGGATCTCCGCAGATGTCGCACGCTGGCGGTCAATCTGGGCCTGCACCTGCTCGGGCGAGTTCAAGGCATCCCACAGGGTATCGATCTTGTTCAGCACAACCAGGCGCGAGATGCTTTCATCGTCCGCGGTCACCAGGTGTTCGCGCCAGATGGCCAGGTCGGATTTGGTCACCCCGGTATCGGCTGCCAGGATAAACACCACCGCATGCGCCTGTGGAATCAGGCTGACCGTCAACTCGGGCTCTGCGCCTATGGCGTTCAGGCCCGGCGTGTCGAGAATCACCAGGCCCTGCCTGAGCAGGGGGTGCGCGATATTGATCAGCGCGTGACGCCATTTCGGCACTTCAACCAGGCCGTCACTCCCTACCAGCGGGTTGTCGTTTATGTTTTCATCGTTCCAGAAGCCCAGCGCCCGGGCTTCATCCTTGGTCACATGGCGAACCTCAGCGACTTTTTCCAGGGCCAGTGCAAGCTGGGACGGGTCGTTGACGTCAAGGTCCACGCGCGTCCATTTTTCCGGCACCGCGCGCCACTCCATCAGCGCCTGCGTCTGCAGGCGGGTTTCAATCGGCAGCAGCCTCAGGCATGGGGGCACGTCGGCGTCATAACCAAGCTCGGTCGGGCACATGGTGGTGCGCCCGGCGCTCGCAGGCATGATGCGCCGTCCGTAACCGGCAAAAAAGATAGCGTTGATCAGCTCGGATTTGCCGCGCGAGAACTCGGCGACAAAGGCCACCATGACCTTGTCTGAACGCACCTGCGACTCAAGCCTGCGCAGACGTTCTTCGACAGCCGCATCCAGCACGTCATGGTCTTTCATCCACTCGGCCAGCAACTTCAGCCGCAGGGCAAACTCACGCCGCCATGTGCCGTGCTGGTCGAATTGTTCGTTAAAAGACATGGTTACTCGTCAATAGTGGTTGGTCAATATAGCATCGCCACCCCGAAAGAGCCATCCGCTGCGTTACGTAGCACTAGCAGCCCGTCCGCGGCGGTGCCTCAGGGTTTCTGGCAGGTGGCGCAGTAAAACGTCGAACGCTGCCCCTGGCGCAGGCTCTTGATAATGCTGCCGCACACCCTGCACGGTTCGCCGGCGCGGTCATAAACCATGGCCTCCAGCTGGAAGTAGCCGGACTCGCCGTTCGCATTGGAGAAGTCTTTCAGGGTGCTGCCGCCTTTTTTGACGGCGCGCGCCAGCACCTCCCGGATCGCGCCATGAAGCAGGGCCGCACGCGGCTTGCTCAGGCGGGCCGCCCGGGTTGTGGGACGGATGCCCGCCAGGAACAGGGTCTCCGAGGCATAAATATTCCCTACGCCCACGACGATCTCACCGGCCAGCAAGACCTGCTTGATGGCCGTTTGCCGGAGTTTCAGGGCCTGGTGAAATGCCACTGCATCAAACGTGTCGCCCAAAGGCTCCACCCCCAGCCGGCCCAGCAGTTTGCGCGCCACCGCATGGTTTTCACCCGGGGCGTACACCACGGCGCCAAAACGCCGCGGATCATGCAGGCGCAAAGTCCCGAGGTTTGTCACCATGTCGAAATGGTCGTGTTTGCCGGGCGGGGGCAAATCGGAGCTGAAACTGACGCTGCCGGACATGCCCAGGTGAATGAGCAGCAAGCCCTCGCTCAGATCCACCAGGAGGTATTTGCCCCGCCTGCGAACCCCCAGTACCTGCAGGCCATGGAGATCCCCCGGCTCGCAGCCAAGCGGCCATCGCAGCGGCTTGCCCATGAAGACCGCCTCAATGCGGGCATTCACAATGCGGTCCGCAAAGCTCATGCGGGTGACTTCGACTTCGGGGAGTTCGGGCATAGGTGATCAAAAAGGTATGAAAAGCAGCTGCCGGTAAAAACATTTACACCATCTTCACCTGGCAGGCCATGGACGCAGCAACGCAGCGCCAAGGGTTCAATTATCATGGCCCAATGAAGAAAAAACTTATCTGGACTTTCAGTGGCTTGTGGCTTGCGGCGCCGCTGCTGCTGGCCCAGACAAAGGCACCCGAACAGGCACCCGGACCCGATCCTCAGGCTTCAGAGACGGTGGAAGCGCCCACCATTTCCTCCCTGGACAGTGAGCTTTTTTACCAGTTGCTGGTCGGCGAAATCACGGCCCAGGAGGGCGACCCAGGCGCGGGTTACGCACTGATCCTCGACGCGGCAAGAAAAACCAACGACGCCCAGCTTTACCAGCGTGCAACAGAGATTGCGCTGCAGTCCCGTTCGGGGGACGCCGCGCTGCAGGCCGCCCAGGCCTGGAAACAGGCCCAGCCTGCATCCCGCGACCCCAACCGTTATGTCCTGCAAATCCTGATTGCGCTGAACCGTATCGGCGACACGGTGGAACCCCTGAAAACCGGCATCGAGCTGGCCTCACCCGCAGACCGCGGCCTGGCCATCTCTGCCATCCCCAGGGCCTATGCGAGGGCTACCGACAAGAAGCTGGCCAGCGCGGTCGTTGAGCAGGCCCTGGCAAGCTACCTGACCAACCCGGCGACAGCCGGTGCTGCCTGGACCACGGTAGGCCGCATGCGCCTGGCTGCAGGCGATACGGCAGGCGCGCTGGAAGCCGCCAAAAAAGCGCAGGCCGCTGATGTCCGCTATGAAGGGCCGGCCCTGCTGGCACTCGAGCTGATGGAGCCCAAACTTCCGGAAACTGAAGTCCTGATTAAAAACTACCTGACCGACAACCCCCGGGCCCTGCCGGAAATCCGCATGGGTTATGCACGCGGCTTGCTGGATGCGCAACGCTATGCAGAGGCCTCAACGCAATTGCAGGCGGTCATACGCGACAAGCCCGGCTTTGCCCCCGCCTGGCTGGTGCTCGGGTCCCTGCAGTTGCAGGACAACCAGCTTGCCCAGGCGCAAAGCTCGCTGGAGCGTTATGTCGAACTTGCAGGGCAGCAGCAACAGCGGCCTGCCGGGGAAGAAGCCAACCGCGGCCTGACACAGGCTTACCTGCAACTCGCGCAAATTGCGGAAAAACGCAAGGACTTTGCAGCTGCCGAAGCCTGGCTCGGAAAAATCAGCAACTCCGAAAGCATGATGCTGGCGCAAACCCGCCGCGCATCCATCCTCGCCAGCCAGGGCAAGCTGGCCGAAGGCCGGCAACTGATCCGCAGCCTGCCGGAGCGCCAGCCCGGTGATGCACGCCTCAAATTGATGGCTGAGGTCAGCCTGCTTCGGGACCTCAAGCAGTACCGCATGGCCTACGAGCTGCTGGGCGAGGCAACTGCAAAATTTCCCGACGATGCGGACCTGACCTACGACCAGGCCATGATGGCCGAAAAGATCGTGCAGTTGCCCGCCATGGAACGCCTGCTCAGGCGTGTCATACAGATCAAGCCCGATTACTACAGCGCCTACAACGCCCTGGGCTATTCGTTTGCAGACCGCAACGTGCACCTTCCCGAGGCCAGGCAACTGATCCTGAAGGCGCTGGAGTACGCTCCGGGCGACCCCTTCATCCGCGACAGCCTGGGCTGGGTTGAATTCCGCATGGGCAACCACGCAGAGGCCGCCAAAATCTTTGCAGATGCCTACAAAACCAGGCCTGACGCCGAAATAGCAGCGCACTATGGCGAAGTCCTGTGGAGCATGGGCCAGCGCGACAAGGCCCTGCTTATCTGGCGCGAAGGCCAGTTGCTCAACCCTGAAAATGAAACGCTGCTTGAAACATTCAAGCGCCTTCGCGTGAAACCTTGAGCCCCGGCCCCTGGAACCGACCTTGTTAGCCCGCTTCCCTTTACGTACCGCGCTGCTGTCCGGTCTCTTTTTTGCTACATTTTTAATAGCTGGTTGCGCGCACCAGACGCCGGCCAAGGGCATAAATGATGCAGAAAACAGGCTCTGGACAGGCCGCATCAGCCTGCAAATCCAGAGTGAGCCGCCCCAGGCCTTTTTTGCCGCTTTCGAGCTGAAGGGCCAGGCCGAACAGGGGGAACTCACACTTACCAGCCCGATTGGCAGCGTCCTGGGCGTCATGCGCTGGTCACCCACCGAGGCCGTGCTGGAGTCGGGCCGCGAAACCAGGCGCTTTGAGTCCGTGGATGCGCTCCTGGAACAAACCACCGGCGCCGCCATCCCCGTCACGGCATTGTTTGACTGGCTTGCGGGCAAAAACACAAGCCTCAACGGCTGGGCGGCAGACCTTGCCCAGCAGGCCGCCGGAAAAATCTCGGCCCGCAGGACAAATCCGGCGCCGCAGGTCGATCTTCGCCTTGTTCTTGACCAATAAAACCGGCACCGGCACAAGCCCCGCGGCCCTGCTTTCATGACCCAGCCCATCCCTCCTTCATCACCTCCCCTCAAGGCGATTTACGACGTTGCTGCACCGGCCAAACTGAACCTGTTTTTACACATTACGGGCCGCCGGGCCGATGGCTACCACCTGATCCAGTCGGTGTTCATGCTGATCGACTGGTGTGACACATTGCACTTCGAGTTGCGCACGGACGGGCAGATCAGCCGCAGCGACCTGGGCAGCAGCGACGGCGCCGAGCCCCTGCCTGCCGAAGACCTCACGCTGCGCGCCGCACGCGCATTGCAAAAGGCCTGCGGCACCCCGCTGGGTGTGCATATCAGCCTCGAAAAACGCATCCCCGCGCAAGCCGGCATGGGCGGCGGCTCGTCTGACGCCGCCAGTTGCCTGCTGGCGCTGCAGCGGCTCTGGGGCATCACCCTGCCGCGCAGCGAACTGCTGGCCATCGCGCTGTCGCTGGGGGCCGACGTTCCGTTTTTTCTTTCGGGCGGCCACGCCTGGGTTGAGGGCGTTGGCGAGCGCATGACGCCCATTGATGTGCCTGCCGCCGAGTTTCTGGTCGTAAAACCTGCAGCCGGATTGTCAACACAGTCGATTTTCAGCGCGCCTTCGCTAAAAAGGGATTCAGAAACTGCTACAATCGAAGGCTTTACTGCAAACAGTAACTACGGCCTGATTTTCGGGTTTGGCCGTAACGATCTGCAGCCAGTTGCCCAGGATTTATGTCCGCAGTTGGGCCAATCGCTTGATTGGCTTGCCGCACAAAAACTTGAAGGGCGCATGACTGGTTCCGGAAGCGCTGTATTTGCGTATTTGCCGCACAGGATGGAAATTCCAAGCGCCCCCGGCGACTGGAAAATCCGGAAATGCAGCAATCTGGAGGCACATCCTCTGGCCGGTTGGTAGAATATTCGGCTGTTGATATTGTTTTCAGAAAACGGTTTATAGGTTGGTTGTCAGGCTCAGTTTTGAAATTGACAACAGACCTGTGTAGGGGTGTCGCCAAGTTGGTTAAGGCACCGGATTTTGATTCCGGCATTCGCAGGTTCGACTCCTTCCACCCCTGCCAAATATAGAGAATATCGCCCCAAGGGGCGATATTCACAAAACCCGCCAAGGGGCGGGTTGAATGATGATCTGCCCTCAAGTTGGGCCAGGCCCGCATAACAGACCCGCACGTGGCGGGTCTGCGTGTTTTGAAACGCGATATCGCGTCGATAATGCCTCCATAAATTTCAGCCACGACTCACGATACAAGCTGGGCCCCACATGCAGACGCACCACCCTGACTTCATGCTTTTCACCGGCAATGCCAACCCGAGCATGGCCGCCGAGATTGCCCAGAACATGGGCATTCCCTTGGGCGCGGCCCATGTGGGCCGCTTCTCCGACGGTGAAGTCACGGTGGAAATCCAGCAGAACGTGCGTGCGCGCGATGTGTTCGTGGTGCAGTCCACCTGCGCACCGACCAATGAAAACCTGATGGAACTGCTCATCATGGTGGACGCGCTCAAGCGCGCGTCGGCCCAGAGCATTGCCGCCGTCATCCCCTACTTCGGTTACGCCCGGCAGGACCGCCGCCCGCGTTCGGCACGTGTGCCGATCAGCGCCAAGGTCGTGGCCAACATGCTGCAGGCCGTGGGTGTCTCGCGCGTGCTGACCATGGACCTGCACGCCGACCAGATCCAGGGCTTTTTTGACATCCCTGTCGACAATATTTACGCCTCGCCGGTGTTGCTGGGCGATTTGCGCCAGAAGAATTATTCCGACCTGATGGTGGTCTCGCCCGACGTCGGCGGCGTGGTGCGCGCACGCGCCCTGGCCAAGCAGCTCGGCTGCGACATGGCCATCATCGACAAGCGCCGCCCCAAGGCCAATGTGTCGGAAGTCATGCACGTGATCGGCGACATCGAAGGCCGCAACTGCGTCGTCATGGACGACATGATCGACACCGCAGGCACGCTGGTCAAGGCCGCTGAAGTGCTGAAAGAGCGCGGCGCCAAAAAGGTTTACGCCTATTGCACACACCCGATCTTTTCGGGCCCGGCGATTGACCGCATTGCCCAGGGTGAAGCGCTCGATGAAGTCGTGGTCACCAACACCATTCCGCTGAGCGACAACGCGCTCGCCTGCAAGAAAATACGCCAGCTCTCCGTAGCGCCGCTGATCGCTGAAACCATTCAGCGCATCGCCAAGGGGGAGTCGGTCATGAGTTTGTTCTCCGACCAGGACCAGCCGGCCCTGATCTGAAGCAAAAAAGGTGGCTGCACGACTTTTTGTAAAAGTCAGCAGCCTTTTATGTTGGGGTGAGACTGGTCGCGGTCCGCCCTTTTAAGGAGTAGTTTATGAAATTCGTCGCTTTTGAGCGCGCCAAGCAGGGCACGGGTGCGAGCCGCCGTCTCCGCATCACCGGTCGCACGCCCGGTATTGTTTACGGTGGCACCGCTGAACCCACGCTGATCGAAATCGATCACAACGCGTTGTTCCACGCCATCAAGAAAGAAGCATTCCACGCTTCCGTCCTCGAGATGGAACTGGGCGGCAAGGAACAAAAAGTCCTGCTGCGCGACCTGCAAATGCACCCGTACAAACAGCAGATCCTGCACATTGACTTCCAGCGCGTGGAAGCCAAGACCCGCATGACCGTGAAAGTGCCACTGCACTACAGCGGCGAAGAAGAGTCCCCAGCCGTCAAGGCCGACGGTTGCATCGCCAACCACGTGCTGACCGAGCTGACCGTCTCCTGCTTCCCTTCGGACATTCCTGAATTCATCGCCGTTGACCTCTCCGGCCTGAGCAAGGGCAAGTCCCTGCACGTCAAGGACGTCACCCTGCCAAAGGGTGTGAAGTTCATTGCCAAGGGCCAGGAAAACCCGGTTCTGGTGTCTGTGTCTTCCGTCTCGGCAGAAGCCGAGGCCGATGCCGCTGCAGCTGCAGCCGCCGCAGCGCCTGTGGACCCGAAAGCAGCCAAGGCAGCCGCTGCCAAGGATGCCAAGGCCAATGCAGCCAAGGACGCCGCAAAACCTGTCGCCAAGAAGTAATTCGCAGGCACAGGCTTTGCAGCCAGCGGCCCATACCTTTAACGGGTATGGGCCGTTTTAGTTTGGCGTCGGCTCTTGCTGGAAGCCTCCAGAAATTCAATTCTGGGGATGCAGGGCAAGGCGCCCGGAGCGCAGGACACCGGAATGCACTCGGGTGCATGAGGATTCCGAGCACCGCGCAACGCAGCCATGCGCCCTAAAATTGGATTTATGGAAGCTTCCAGATGATTAAACTTTTTGTGGGGCTCGGCAACCCGGGCGCTGAATACGAAGCCACACGCCACAATGCCGGCTTCTGGTGGGTCGATGCCCTGTCGCGCGAACTAAAGGCGCCCCTGGGCTTTGACAAGGGCTATTTCGGCCAGGTCGCCAGGACAACGGCAGGCGGCCAGACCGTCTGGCTGCTGGAGCCGCAAACATTCATGAACCTCTCGGGCAAGTCGGTTGCCGCACTGGTCCGGTTCTTCAAGATCAAACCCGAAGAAATCCTGGTCGCCCACGATGAGCTCGACATCGTGCCCGGCCAGGTCAAGCTGAAGTTCGGCGGCAGCCATGCCGGCCACAACGGCCTGCGCGACATCCACGCGCAGTTGGGCACCGGCGACTACTGGCGGCTACGCCTGGGCGTGGGCCATCCCGGCGTGAAATCCGAGGTCATCAACTGGGTGCTGAAAAAGCCGTCGCAGGAACACCGCGTGGCGATTGAAGACTGCATCACCAGATCGCTCAAGGCCGTGCCGGCCCTGATAGCCGGCGAGATGGAAAAAGCCACCATGCTGATACATACCAGCACACCACCAAGGCCAAAACCGCCGCGCAAGCCGGATGCGGAAGGCGGCGCTGCAACTACAGAAGCAGCCTGACGACCACCAGTCGACTATCATTTTGATAGCTGGTTGCGCGCGTATTCAGGAGGCCACAGGCCTGAAAGGCTTGTAAAACGGCTATTTTGAAGCTGTAGAAGCCACTGCAACAGGCACAACGCCGGTCAGCCTGTAGTACTTCTGCCAGAGTGTTTCCCGGGTCTCGACATGCTGCGGATTGATGGGGATGCAGGCCACGGGGCAGACCTGCACACACTGCGGTTCATCAAAATGCCCGACGCACTCGGTGCATTTATTGTGGTCTATCTCGTAGATCTCGGCGCCCATGTAAATCGCCTGGTTCGGGCATTCCGGTTCGCACACATCGCAGTTGATGCATTCGTCGGTGATCATCAGGGCCATGTTCAGGCTCCTTTTGATGCGGCGCTGGATGCGGCAGTTTGTGTCGCCTTCAGGGCAGCCAGCACAGCGGGCTCAACCATCTGGCTGACATCACCGCCCAGCTTGCTGATCTCGCGCACCAGCGTGCTGCTGATGCACTGCAGTGGCGCATCGGGCAGCAGAAACACGGTCTCCACCTGCGGCCGCAGCTTGCGGTTCATGGCGGCCATCTGGGCTTCGTAGTCAAAGTCGGTGATGTTGCGTATGCCCCGCACCACGGCGCAGGCATTTTGCTGCGCGCAAAAATCCATGATCAGCCCGTCAAACGGCAAGGCCGTGACATTGGCCATCGTTTTGGTCGCGGCCTGCACAAGCCCCACCCGCTGGTCCAGGCTGAAAAGCGTTTTTTTGTGGTGCGCAACGGCCACCGCAATGATGAGCCGGTCAAACAGGCCGGCAGCCCGGCGCACGACATCCACATGGCCCAGCGTGACCGGGTCGAAAGTGCCTGAATAAACGGCAATGCGTGAAGGTGCGGAAGGGGTGCTTGGCATGGCGAAATTATGCCCCCTCGGACTTTTCCTTTATTTTCACCAGCAAATGGAAATGCACGGCCCCGGCCTTGCCAAAACGATGCACCTGCAGGCCGGCGGCGGCCAGTTCCTCGTCGGTCCAGGCCTTGGGCGCTTCGAGGTAGACGAAGCCGGTCTCGTGCAGCGCCTGCGCTGCGGCTTTCAGGGCCGGCTCGAACAGCGGCGACTCAAACGGTGGGTCCAGGAACACCAGTTGCATGCTGCCCGGGCTCAAACGCCTGAGCAGGCTCACGCCGTCACCGCGTTCGACCCTGACCATGTCGGCCTTCAGCTTGAGCTGCAAGGCCTTGAGTTTTTCAACCAGCCCCGGGTCCTGCTCGCAGACCAACACTTCGGCTGCGCCACGCGAGGCGGCCTCAAAACCCAGCACGCCGGTGCCTGCAAATACGTCGGCGCAGCGCCAGCCCGTCAGGTCCTGGCCCAGCCAGTTAAACAGGGTTTCGCGCACGCGGTCGGGCGTGGGCCGCAGGCCCGGCCTGTCGGCGACCGGCAGCTTGCTGCGTTTGTACAGGCCGCCAATGATGCGCACCTCGCCCGGCGGCACGGTTTTGCGGGCGACCACCTTGCCCGACTTTGGTTTTTTAGCGGTTTGCGTTTGCGGCGCCTGTTTAGGCACTGCGGCTGTGTACTTCATGGAGCTCCACCCAAAATAATGGTCACCATTTTCTCAGGTTGCAGCTTCTGCGCGAATGCGGCCTTGATATCGGCCACGCTGACCTTGTTGACCTTCTCTGTCCAGGTGTCCAGGTAGTCCAGCGGCAGGTCGTTCCAGGCGATGTTGGAAATATTGCCCAGCAATTTGCGGTTGCTGTCTATCAGCAGCGCAAAGCCGCCAATCAGGTTGTCCTTGGCAGCCTTGAGTTCGGCTTCGGTCGGCCCGTCCGCGACAAAGTCGCGCAGCACCTTGCGTGTGACTTCCAGCGCCTGGCCAACCTGGTCCGGACGTGTCTGCAACCCGATCGTGAAAGCCCCCGCATGCAGGCCGGGCGAAAAGCCGCTGGACACGCCGTAGGTCAGGCCGCGCTTTTCACGCACTTCATTGGTCAGGCGCGACACAAAACCGCCGCCGCCCAGGATGTAGTTGCCGACCAGCAAGGGGAAAAACTGCGGGTCCGAGCGTTTGTAGCCGGGCTGGCCCATCAGCACCTGAGCCTGTGCGGAATCAAACGGGATCACCTTCTGCTCGGCCTGCGTCAACGCGGCGACTTCCGGCACGGCGGGCTGCGCCGGCAGGCTGGCGCACGGCGTCTGCGGCAGGCGCGACAGCAGGCGCTGGGCGATGGCATCGGCCTGCGCGCGTGTCACCGCGCCGACCATGCTGACGCGGGCGCGGCAGGCGACCACATTGGCGGCATAAAAAGCCCGCATGTCGGCCACGCTGATACGGCCTACGCTGGCTTCGGTGGTTTCATAACCGTAAGGGTGGTTGCCGTACACCGCTTTGGAATAGGCCCGGCCCGCCACGCTGCCCGGCCGGGTATAGGACTCCTTGAGGCTGGCGATTATTTTCTGCCGGCCGCGTTGCCAGATGTTGTCCGGGAAAGACGGCTCGCCGATTTGCCGGGCAGCCAGCGCAACGGCTTTTTCCAGCAGGTCCGGGTCGGTCAGCGTGCGCAATGAAAAACTCATGCGGTCAGCGCCTGCACCGCTGTCAAAGCTGGCGCCCAGGTCAGCCCAGGCCTCGCCCAGCGCATTTTCATCCATTGCAGGCTGGCCATTCCTGGCCGCAACGCCCTGGGCCAGCAGGGTCGCCGTAACACTCGCCAGCCCGGCCTTGTCCGCCGGGTCGCGCCGGCTGCCGGCGTCAAAGTCGATCTGCACGTCCAGCATCGGAATGGCCGGGCTTTCCACCAGGTAAACCTTTGCGCCGCTGGCCTGCGTCCATTGCTGTATCGGTATCGCGGCCATGGAATACTGGCAAAAAATGCCCGTAGCCACCGTCAATGCTGCGCAACCAGCTACTTTTTTAATAGCATTCTTATAGGAGTTCATAAAGTGCATGTGTGTTCGCCTCAGTGCCTGGACACTTCGGCAGCGGGTGTGCGGGGCTTGCGGTTGGGGTCAATGGGTTGAGGCAGCAAGGTGGCCATGGTCATCTGGTCGTCGCCAAAATACCGGGCCGCGACCGACTGGACTTCGGCGCTGGTGATACCGCGCAGTTTGGCGATCAGGCGCGCGCTGGCATCCAGCGGCAGGCCGTTGACCCAGTTGGAGCCCAGCTCGCGGGCCTGGTTGAATACACCGTCAAGTTTGTAGGTTTCGCTCGCCGCCCACTGAGTCTTGACGCGGTTGAGTTCAGCCTCGCTCACGCCATCACGGGCCACGACGGCAACCTGCTGGCGCAAGGCCGCAGCGACCTGTGCGGTGGTTTTACCGGCAGCCGGCACACCGTCGAGCATGAACAGCTGCGGGCCACGCCCCAGCAGGCCGTTGGAAGCACCGGCGCTGTCCGCAATGCGGTTCGCACCTTCACCCTGCGTCATCGCGCGCTCCAGGCGTGCGCCGCTGTAACCGTCCAGCACCGCGGCCAGCACGGTCAGGGCCAGGGCGTCACGGCCCGGCGACGTGGCTGCTGCAGGCGTTGCGCTGTCAAGCAAATCGCCGGCTTCCAGTTTCGGCACCTTGAAGGCCATGCCCACATAAGCCTGGCTGGCCGGGGCCTTGAAATCCAGGGTTTTCAAGCCGCTTTGCACGGGCTCCAGCCGCGGCTTGCGCACCGGGACAGGGCGCGCCGGGATGCTGCCGTAGTATTTTTCAGCCAGGCGCCGCACCTGCGCCACATCGACATCGCCAGTCACCACCACGGCGGCATTGGCGGGCACGTACCAGCGGCGGTAAAAATCGCGTACATCGTCGGGAGTCATTGCATCAAGGTCGCTCATCCAGCCCACCACGGGGCGGCGATAGGGCGAGGCGGCAAAGGTCGTGGCGCCGGCGGCCTCGTACATCATGGCGCGCGGCGAGTCTTCGGTGCGCATGCGGCGCTCTTCCTTCACGACTTCGATCTCACGCTTGAACTCGTCGTCTGGCCACTGGTTGTGCGCAAAACGGTCGGACTCCAGGCGCATCATGTCTTCCAGCTTGTCTGCCGGGATCTGCTGGTGGTAGCCGGTGGCATCCTTGCCGGTAAAGGCGTTCTCGCGCCCGCCCAGTGCGGCCACACGCCTTGAAAATTCGCCGGCCTTGACCTGCGGTGTGCCCTTGAACATCATGTGCTCCAGCGCATGCGCCACGCCCGAAGTGCCATCAACCTCATCCATGGAGCCGACGCGGACCCACAGCATGTGTGCGGCCGTGGGTGCGCGGTGGTCGGGTTTGACGATGACCGTCATGCCGTTGGCCAGGGTGAACTGCTCCACCGGGGGGGCCTTCTGCGCCAGCGCTGCAGGCGCCAGGCAGGACAGCGAAATAAAGGCCAGGGCAGCAGGCAGCAAGGTTGAATAAAGGCGCGGAAACGGGCAAATCAGGTGTTTCATAGAATAGTGCGACTCCAAAGCAGATCCAATGTTCAGTTTCTTCAAGAAAAAATCCCCCCCGCCAGTATTACCCGCCGCTCCGCCAGACAGCGCAGTCACCAGCGGGCGTTTCACCGCCGGGCCGCCCCAAGGTGAAACAGCCCCCTCGGGGGGCAGCAAGCCACACGCAGTGGGGAGCGTGGGGGCTCCAGCCAGCAGCCTGATCGGCAGCGCGCTGGTCACCCCCATAGATATCGCAACCGTTGTGGTGGCGCCTGAGCGCGAGCGCTGGCTTGCCAAGCTTACCTCGGGTTTGCGCAAGACCGGCTCAAGTATCTCTGCTGTTTTTGGCGGCACACAGGTCGACGATGCGCTGTATGAAGACCTGGAGTCCGCCCTGCTGATGGCCGACACCGGCGTCAAGGCTACCACCTACCTGCTGGACGACGTCAAGCGCCGCGTCAAGGACAGCGGCGTGACGCACCCTGTGGCCGTGCGCAACATCCTGCAGGAAGCACTGGCAAAGCTGCTCAAGCCGCTTGAGCAGCCCCTGGTGATAGGCCAGCAGCAACCCACCGTCATCATGGTGGCGGGTGTCAACGGCGCGGGCAAAACCACGTCCATTGGCAAGCTGACCAAACACCTGGCCACCGAAGGCGCATCGGTGCTGCTGGCAGCCGCCGACACCTTTCGCGCGGCGGCGCGCGAGCAACTCAGTATCTGGGCCGACCGCAACACCGTAGAGATCATCAGCCAGGAAGGCGGCGACCCGGCGGCCGTGAGTTTTGACGCGGTCAGCGCCGGCAAGGCACGCGGCAAGGACGTGGTGCTGGTCGATACCGCAGGCCGTTTGCCGACGCAACTCCATCTGATGGAAGAGCTGAAAAAAATCAAACGTGTGGTGCAAAAGGCCGACGCAACGGCGCCACATGAGATTTTGCTGGTGATAGACGGCAATACCGGCCAGAACGCACTCTCGCAGGTCAAGGCCTTTGACGAGGCCCTGCAACTCACCGGCCTGATCGTGACCAAGCTGGACGGCACCGCCAAGGGCGGCGTGCTGGCCGCCATTGCACTCTGGGCTCGCGAGCGGCAGGAAGCCTCGCCAAACCTGCGCCCGGTGCCGGTTTATTTCATAGGCGTCGGCGAAAAGCTGGAAGACCTGGAAACCTTTAACGCCCGCGAGTTTGCGCAGGCGCTGCTCAGCTAGACCCGGTTATCCCCTGGCCTGTGGGCTGGTGTTTCCACACTTGCACAAAGGGCGCCATGGCTAGTAGAGTCGGGACTGACCCGACCCAAGGAGACGCCCGCATGACTACAACCACCCATACCGAAACCGAATCCCCCGCCAGCACGCGGCGTGTTGACCAGTTGCTTGCCCACTACGGTGAAAGCCACCAGAACCCGGGCAACGAGCTGATCCATTTCATCGCCATCCCGCTCATCATGCTGAGCCTGGTCGGCATGCTGTTTGCGCTGCACCCTTATGTGGCCTATGCTTTTATCGCGGCCAGCATGGTCTATTACGCCCGCTTGTCAGCAGTGTTTTTGCTCACCATGGCCGTACTGTCGGCGCTGGCGATTGCGCTGGTGTTTGCGATGGGCTCGCGCGTGTTGCCCATCTCCATCGCGATTTTTGCAGGCGCCTGGGTCCTGCAGTTCATAGGCCACCACATGGAAGGTAAAAAACCCTCGTTTTTTGAAGACCTCCAATACCTCTGGGTCGGCCCGCTGTTTGTGCTGAGCAAGCTTTTCGGCAAGCTGGGCCTGCGCTGGTAATCAGCATCAGGCCTTGAAATCCGGCCGGCCGGCCAGATTTACAGGTTTTAAAGGATACCAACACGTGCCCAGCTTTATCAGCCAGCTCCTGCGTTTTGCCCTGAAACTGGTTTTGGCAGTATTCGGCATCATTTTTGCGCTCAGCCTGCTGGCGGCAACCCTGATTTTTCTGGTCTGGCGCCAGCTTGTTGGCCTGTTCACCGGTAAAAAGCCGGCGCCCATCATGGCTTTTGGCAAATTCCAGCGCTTTTCACCGCAAGACCTCTGGGCTGCAAGCGCTGGTGGCGCCCGGGGCGCCAAACCCGGCGAGGTGGTGGACGTTGAAGTACGCGAAGTCAGGGATGACAAACGCCTGCAGGAATAAGCCCGGCGACTTCAAAACAAGCCATTTGCTATTATTTCCATAGCTTGCTGCGCTTGATTAGATTGCGTCCGAGGCATTTTTTATCCAAAAAACACCTACAAAACGGCGTCTCGGGCCATTTTGGAGCCGGCGCACGGGATTTGTTGCCTGAAAAACCCTTTCCCAGGCATCCAATCAAGCCAGAGCGCAATGCCAGCAAGCGCAGGCAGCTATAAATTAGATAGCAGTCCATTCCGGATGCCACCCACCTCCAATCCGGAGCAGGCCATAACCTACAGCCATCATCGTAAACGGCTACTTCTGAAGGAACTTAGGCCCGGGATATAGTTCAAATAAGGGTTTTTACTAATTAGCCTTACGCTATCCCAAGCATTGAACCTATTGCTTAGCACTCTCTCCAACAGAGTGCTAATATTTGGAACCAATAGAAGGAGTTTTGCTGTGTCTTATGCTCTTGCCCCCCAGAACCTGACCATGAAAGGTGTGATCGCCGCCCCCGCTGGAACTGCCAGCGCCCTGGCCGCCGTCAACCCCTGGTCGCTGTTGCCCCCGCTGGGCAACCTGGACGCCTATATTTCGGCGGTTAACCGCCTGCCCATGCTCACCCTGGAGCAGGAGCAGGAGTTTGCCCGCAAGCTCAAGGAAAACAACGATATCGAGTCTGCCGAGAAGTTAGTGCTCTCTCACTTGCGGCTGGTCGTTTCCACCTCCCGCAAATACCTGGGTTATGGCCTGCCGCACGGCGACCTGATCCAGGAGGGCAATATCGGCCTGATGAAGGCTGTGCGCCGTTTTGACCCGGACCAGGGTGTGCGGCTGGTGAGCTACGCCCTGCACTGGATCAAGGCCGAGATGCACGAGTACATCCTGAAAAACTGGCGCATGGTCAAGGTGGCGACCACCAAGGCCCAGCGCAAGCTGTTTTTCAACCTGCGCTCCATGAAACAGGGCTTCAAGGACGACGCCGATGCGGCAACGCACCGCGACACCCTGAGCGAAGGCCAGATTGACTCGATGGCCAGGACGCTCAACGTCAAGCGCGAGGAAGTCATAGAAATGGAGCAGCGCATGTCGGGCGGCGACGTGCTGCTGGACCCCAGCCCCAGCGATGACGGCGAAGACGCTTTTGGCCCAATCGCCTACCTGGCCGATGCCACGCACGAGCCGACGGCGCTGCTGGAGTCGCGTGCCCGCGACAACCTGGCCAGCGACGGCATCACCGCAGCCCTGCAGGACCTGGACCCGCGCTCACGCCGGATCGTGGAAGAACGCTGGCTCAAGGTCAACGACGACGGCTCAGGCGGCATGACGCTGCATGACCTGGCCGCCGAGTACAAGGTGAGTGCCGAACGGATTCGCCAGATTGAAGTCGCGGCGATGAAAAAGATGAAAAAGGTGCTCGCGGCTTTCGCCTGATCACCCACTGCGCCTCACAAAAAAACCTGCAACGGGCAACCGTCGCAGGTTTTTTTATGCCCGCTGCGTGCCCGGCCGCGTACCCTTGACCCAGGCGACCACGCTCCAGCGCACGCACTCGCTGGTATTGGGCAGCGAGCGGTGCGGCGTAAAGCGGTCAATGATGGCGGCCTGGCCGGCACGCACTGCAATCGCCTGGCGCGGCAGGCCTTCCAGCGACGCATCGGGAATCACATAACGGCCGTCTTCGGTACGCTGGTGTGTCAGCGGCTGGCTCAGGGGCACTGTCACCAGTTCCAGCCCGCCCTTGTTTTCGTCAACATCCGACAGCGGAATCCAGCAGGCGGCCAGCACCGTGTGGCAGGTGGAATCGGGCCGCACTGCGGTGGTGATCGCCACATCCGAATGCCAGCCGTGGCGTTTTTGGGTCATGGCCGGGATGTTCAGGCGTATCCGCACTGTCACCCCGCCGGGTTCAAAATCCCCGCACAGGCCGGCCACTGCATCCTGCAGGCGGCGGTCATCCTTCAGCCCGGCGATGCGTGGGTCCAGGTGTGCATCGGCAAAAACCGCTGCGACCAGCGCAGATGCGTACACCGGGTTGCGCAGGGCCACGGCCTGCAGCCTGTGAAAGACGTCTTGCTGCGGCGCGCTTTCTTCATAAGGCGTACGCAAGGCCCTTGCAACCCGGTCTACCGTCTCGTGGATGGCAGCGCCCATGGCCGCAATCTCTTCCGCGCGGAAGATGTCCGCAATACAGAAACTGCGGGGTGGCGCTGCTGTCGCCGGCATGATGGTCTGGCTGGCCGCGGCCGGCAGGCTCAGGCGCTTTTCAGCAGCAGGCGAATGTCCGAGGTCAGGCCCTCGGTGCCGTTGCCGTAGCGGCTGTACAGGCGCACACGGCCCTTGGTGTCATAGACATAACTGCCGGCCGAGTGGTCCATGCTGTAGCTGCCTGGCGTTTTGCCTTCGACTTTTTTGTAGTAAATCTTGAAGTCCTTGGCGACCTGGGGCAGTTGCTCCATGGTCGGGCGCAGCGCAAGAAAGGTCGGGTCAAAATTGCCCATGTAGGCCTTCAGCAGCTCGGGTGTGTCGCGCTCCGGGTCTACCGTGATGAAGATGGCCTGCAGCTTGTCGCCATCCGCGCCCAGCTCCTTCTTGATGCTCGCCAGTTCGGCCATGGAGGTCGGGCACACGTCAGGGCATTGCGTGAAGCCGAAAAATACCACCACCACCTTGCCCGCAAAGTCCTTGACGCTGCGCAGCTGGCCGTTCTGGTCGGTCAGCGAGAAGTCCCTGGCGTAATCGGCGCCGGTCAGGTCTATGCTTTTGAATTGCGGCTTTTCTTCCGGAGAACAGGCACTCAAAAGGCCTGTTGCCGCCGTCAACAGCGCGCCGCCAGCTATTAATTTAATAGCATTTCGCTTGCCCGGGTTGACGCCTGAAGAACGGAAGGAAGTGGTCATTAATACACCTGAACGGGCTAATAAACAAGGTAGTGATCAATCAGCAGCGCCGCAAACAGCACCGACAGATGGATCAGCGAAAAACGGAAGGTCTTGCGCGCCAACGCATCCGAATAATTGCGCCACAGGCGCCAGCCGTACCAGCTAAAGCCAAAACTCAGGGCCACGGCCACCGCAAGGTAAAGCCAGCCGCTCATCTTGAAAACAAAAGGCATCAGACAGGCAGGGAACAGCACCAGCGTGTACAAAAACACCTGCAGGCGTGTGAACTCGTTGCCGTGGGTCACGGGCAGCATGGGCAGGCCGGCCTTGCGGTAGTCCTCCACGCGGTACAGGGCCAGCGCCCAGAAGTGCGGCGGCGTCCACAAAAAGATGATGAGGAACAGGATCAGCGCTTCCGGGCCGACCGAGCCCGTCATGGCGGCCCAGCCCAGCACGGGCGGCATGGCGCCGGACGCACCGCCGATGACGATGTTCTGCGGTGTCAGGGGTTTGAGCACCACGGTGTAGATCACCGCATAACCGACAAAGGTGGCAAAGGTCAGCCACATGGTCAACGGGTTCACCCAGAAATACAGGATGGCCGAGCCGACGGCACACAGCCCCGCAGAAAACGCCAGCGTCAGCGGGTTGCTGATCTGGCCCTGGGCGGTAGCGCGCCACGAGGTGCGCTTCATGCGCGCATCGATGCCCTGCTCCACCAGGCAGTTGAACGCCGCGGCAGCACCCGCCACCAGCCAGATGCCGAGGCAGGCGATCAAGGCCAGTTTCACTTCGGACCATGCCGGTACGCCGGGCACGGCCAGCACCATGCCTATCAGCGCGCAAAACACGATGAGCTGCACCACCCGCGGTTTGGTCAGCGAATAGAACTGCGCAAACTTGGAGGGCACGGGCCGGGTGGCCAGATCAGCGGGAGCGGAAGTATTGGAAGGGTTCATGCAGACAATCTCGAAGCACTCAATTTTGACGCACTCGGCACATCGACCGCCGGCGCATGTGCGCGGCTGCAAAAAACTATGCCTGTGAGCACGATGACCAGCGCCGCGGCACCGCCGGTATGCATCACGGCAGCAAGCAAAGGCCAGCCCAGCAATACATTGCCCAGCCCGGTCGCCACCTGCAGCAAAGCCAGGCCGGCCAGCCATTGGCCCTGGCCACGCAAGGCCGGCACGCGGTAAAGCCTGAAGGCCAGCGCCAGCATGGCGGCAAACACCACATAGGCGCTCAGGCGATGGACGTAATGGATGGCCGTCAGCGCCTGGAAGCTGATGTTGGCGCCATCATGGCCGGCGCCCAGTTCGCGCCAGAGCGTGAACCCCTGGCTGAAATCCATGGCCGGCCACAACGAGCCCTGGCAACTCGGGAAATCGGTGCACGCCAGCACGGCGTAATTGGTGCTGACCCAGCCGCCCAGCGCAATCTGCAGCCAGAGCAGGGCAAACGTTGCCAGTACCAGAAGGCGGGTGCCGTTGGGCAGGGCCACGGGCAACTGGCTGCCCTGGGCCTGCGCATAACGCACGGCCTGTGCCTTCAGCAAAAGCAGCAGCACCAGGCCGCCCAGCAGGTGCATGGTGACGATGGCCGGGAACAGCTTCATGGTGACGGTCAACGCGCCAAAAGCGCCCTGCAAACACACCCACACCAGCGTAGCAGTCGGCCACCAGGGTGAGATTTTTACGCGCTTGCGTTCCACCCAGCTGGCGACGGTCAAGGTCAAGATCAGGACGCCCACACCCGTCGCCAGATAGCGGTGAACCATCTCTATCCACGCTTTTGAATGCGTGACCGGCCCTGAAGGCATCGCAGTCTGCGCGGCCTCGATATGCATTTGTGCCCCCACCGGGCTGGCATGGCCGTAACAGCCGGGCCAGTCCGGGCAACCCAGGCCGGAATCCGTCAGGCGCGTGAAGGCGCCGAAAATCACCAGGTCAAACGTCAGGAACAGGGTCACCAGCGTAAGCACACGCAAACGCTGCGCCACGGTGGCGTTGCGGTTGTGCAGCCAGACCCAGGCCAGCGGCCCCATGGCCACGACCAATCCCATGATCATCAGGCGAATCGCCGGACTGAGGTTATATAAATCTTGCGCTGCCATGGCTAAAACAAGCAGTACGGTTTTATGCGTGATGGAGCTCCGTGCAAGCAGGGGCCGCGGAACCGGCTTTGCCGGGCCGCAGGCGCAGCGGCCCCCTCGGGGGGCAGCGAACCACACGAAGTGGGGAGCGTGGGGGTCATCCTCGGCCCTCTTTGTCCCAACCGGCGGACGCACGCAAGAGGCGGTCCAGGTCACGCTTGGCCTTGGCTGCGCTGGCCGCATCCATATTGGCCGGGAAACGCATCATCAAATTACCCAGCGGGTCTACCAGGTAAAGATGGTCTTCGAGGCGCTGGCCGGCAGCGGGCGGCAGCCACTGCGCCAGCGCATCCGCAGGCACACGCAATACGGTGGACGAGGCCAACGCCGGGAGCAGACGATTGTCAACCGCGGCCTGGTCCGTAACCAGCCAGATCCAGTCGAGGCGGTCTTTTTCCTTGCCCAGCGCTTCACGCAGCTGCCGCTGGAAATACAGGCGCTGCTGGCAAGCCTCGTCGCATGCGGCGCCGGCGACGCTCATCAGAAGCCATTGGCCCTTGAGCGCTGTCAACTCGCCGGGTTTGCCTTCAAGCGATTGCGTTGTCATGGCGGGCAAGGGCCGCTGGGGCTCAACCAGCTCACCATAATTGCGGCGGCCTTCCGGCCGGATCACGTAATAGGTGAAATACGAGGCGAGCACGGGCGCGGCACACGCCAGCAACACGGCCAGCATCTTCCAGCGGCCAGAAGTTGTATTGCGGGACGTATCCTGGCCCGGCACCGGCAGGGTGTGCACGGTCAGGCCCAGGGGCTGGTCTTGGCTGGTTTGCATGGCTTGTTCAGAATTGCTTTGGGTCACGGCGTTGGGCGCTCTTGGGTTTGTTTAAGGCGTTTGAGGCGCAGGGGCGAAATGATCTGGAACCAGAAATAGAGAAAGACAACCAGCGCGCAAAGGCCGAACCACTGGAAGGCATAACCGTAATGTTTTTCCACACCCAGGTTGGGCGCCGCCCAGTCACGCAGCAGGCCTTCGCTGGCTGCACCCGTTTGCAGCATGGAAACCGGCAGCAAGGGCAAGGCAATTTCGCCGGCAAACGCAGGCAGGTCCATATTTTGCCGGATACGGCCGCTCTCGGCCCCCTTGAACTCGTATAGCTTGGACGGCGGCGGGGCAATACGGCCGCTCACGGTCACAAGCCCCGGCGGCGTTGGAATATCGGGAAGGCGCGTGCGGTCGGTGAAGTTGCGCGGCACCCAGCCGCGTTGCACCAGGATGACCTGCGGGCTGCCCGCCAGCGCCAGCGGTGTCACGACTACAAAACCGGTTTTCCCGTCCATGGGCCGGTTGTCCAGGAACACCGTGTGCCCGGATTGCCAGACACCGCTGAGCGTGGCTGGACGGTGAACGGCATCGGTGATGTTCTGCATCGCCAGCAGTGCCGGGTTGTCCAGCGCAGCCAGGCGCCCCTGCGACTCAATCGCGGACTGCAGGGCTTCTTTCTGGGCTGCGCGGCTCAGTTGCCACTGGCCCAGGGAAAACGTAACCGCAGCAACCAACAGGGCCGCCGCCGTTACAAACCAAAACCGCGGTCCATACAGGGTCGGTGTCATGGGCGGATAATCCTGCCCATGAAGTATCTTGTAGCACTCGCTTTTCTGGCCATCCTGGGCAGCCTGGCTTCGGCGCTGTTTTTCATGATGAAAGACGGCACCAACGGCAAGGCAAAAACAAGCAACATGGCACGCGCGCTGGCGTTCCGCATCGGGTTTTCGGTATTGCTGTTTGTCTGCATCTTGGTGGCCTGGAAGCTGGGATACATCCAGCCGACAGGAATTCCCGTAGGGCGATAAAAAAGAAAAAACCTCAAAAAAACAAAGGCCGCACAATGCGGCCTTTTTAACGGACGACACACCGGACAAAACGCCCGGTGGTCATGGCAATGCGGATTGCCTACAGCCAGTAAACAAGGATGTAAAGGCCCAGCCACACCACGTCCACAAAGTGCCAGTACCAGGCAGCACCTTCAAAACCGAAATGCTTGTCGGCGGTGAAGTGGCCTTTTTGCAGGCGCAGCGTGATGAACAGCAGCATCAACATGCCAACAAACACGTGGAAACCGTGGAAACCGGTCAGCAGATAAAAGGTCGAACCGTACACTCCGGAAGTGAGCTTGAGGTTCAGGTCCGAATAGGCATGGTGGTATTCATAACCCTGGACAAGCAGGAAGATGATGCCAAGCAGTACCGTGACCCACATGAAACCGATGGTTTTTGCGCGGTGGCCTTCACGCAACGCGTGGTGGGCAATCGTCAGGGTCACGCCAGAGCTCAGCAGCAGCGCGGTATTGATGGTTGGCAGCCAGAAAGGTCCAACCGTCTGGAAGGGCTCAATGATGTCAGCTGGCGATGCCGTCACGCCGGCAGCCATGCTGGGCCAGACAGCCTTGAAATCAGGCCAGAGCAAGGCGTTTTCGAGGTCGCCCAATGCCGGCACCGAATGCGCGCGGGCCCACCACAGGGCGGTGAAAAATGCGCCGAAGAACATGACTTCGGAAAAAATAAACCAGCTCATGCTCCAGCGGTAGGACAGGTCAATCTTGTAACCGTACAAACCGCCTTCACTCTCGCGCACGGATTCGCTGAACCACATGAACAAGGTCACCAGCCACCAGACCATGCCGAATGCCAGCGCGTAAGCACCCCAGCCGGCACCATTGATCCATTCCGCACCGCCCAAAATGACAAAAAACAGGCCTATCGATGCCATCACGGGATGGCGCGACGGCGCGGGCACATAGTAATAGGGTGCTGCCCCGGGGGCTACTGAAGACGATATTGAAGACATTCCCAACTCCTGTTTTCGCTAAATTCCAAAATTCAATTCACAAGGGGCAGAGCGGCACGCAAATGCGGCCTATTTGCTGACAACCCAGGTAGCCAGAAGAATCAGGCCACCAACAAAAATCGCGGCACCGATCAAGCCGATGATCACGATATGGACAGGATTCAGCTGATCCACATCCTTTTCATAATCACCACGGGCACGCAGGCCGACAAAAGACCACAACACGGCCTTGATGGTCCGGAAAATCGAACCCTTGCGTTTGTGCACGGGTGGTGTTGGCGTTGCCATGTTCATATCCCCGCAGCCTGTTGCGGCGCAATCGTGGCGACATTCAGGACGACCCCGTTGGAGGCCTGCGGTGCGGCAGGTGTTTTCCCGCCGACTTCAAAAAATGTGTAAGACAGCGTGATGGTGCTCACGTCCTTCGAGAGTTTCGGGTCGATCACAAAAGCCACCGGCCACTGCTTTTTCTCGCCGGGCGCCAGCGTGTACTGGCTGAAGCAAAAACACTCCAGCTTGTTGAAATGGGCCCCGGCCTGGGCCGGTGCATAGCTGGGAATCGCCTGGGCGGACATGGTGCGGTTCTGCACGTTCTGGAACTCGTACATCACCGTGGTCAGTTCACCGGGATGCACTTGCAGGCTGCTTTGCGCCGGCTTGAAATGCCAGGGGCCGCGCGAATTGGCATCAAACTCAACCGTGATGGTGCGCGTCAAATCCACCTGCGTGTTGGCCGGCAGCTTGGGCGTCGCACCAGGGATTTGCCGGTCGCCGAGCGCAAGCACGTTGATGCCGGTCATTTCGCAAATGGCTTTGTAAATCGGCACCAGCGCATAACCAAAGCAGAACATGCCGAGCACGATCACGCCCAGCTTGCCCACCATCCTGAAGTTTTCGCGCTTGATCTGCATCACATGCCTTGCGGGTTCAATGGCTCAGGAAAATCATCTTGGCCATGAACCCGGCAAAAAAGACAAGCGCAATCGACGCCAGTATCCATGCCAGGCGCAGGTTGCTCTTCTTTTGTTCAGGTGTTGTCATGATGCAGACCGGGACCCTTGCCAGCTGGCGGCTCAGCCGATCACGCGGGTTGCGGTGATGTCGAGCTTGGGCGGGGTTTCAAAGGTATGGAAAGGCGCAGGCGACGGGACTTCCCACTCCAGGCCTTCTGCACCTTTGCCGCCTTCGTCCATCCATGGGTTTTGCGGGGCCGGGGCACCCTTGCCGCGCATCGTGGGCACCACGATGAACAGGAAGAAATACAGCTGTGCAAAACCGAAGAAGAAGCCGCCCACGCTGGCGATGGCGTTGAAATCCGCAAACTGCATCGGGTAGTCGGCATAACGACGCGGCATACCGGCCAGGCCCAGGAAGTGCATGGGGAAGAACGTCACGTTAAAGGAAATCAGCGACCACCAGAAGTGGATCTTGCCGCGGGTTTCGTTGTACATCACGCCGGTCCACTTCGGGCTCCAGTAGTAGAAACCGGCAAACATGGCGTACAGGGAACCGGCAACCAGCACGTAGTGGAAATGCGCCACCACGTAATAGGTGTCCTGCAGCTGGGTGTCAATCGGCGAAATGGCCAGGATCACGCCCGTCAGGCCACCGATGGTGAACACGAAAATGAAGCCCACCGCAAACAGCATGGGGGTTTCGAAAGTCATCGAGCCCCGCCACATCGTGGCGATCCAGTTGAACACCTTCACGCCAGTAGGCACGGCAATCAGCATGGTCGAGTACATGAAGAACAGCTGGCCCGTCACCGGCATGCCGGTGGTGAACATGTGGTGCGCCCAGACGACAAAGCTCAGGATGGCGATGGAGCCGGTGGCGTACACCATGGAGGCGTAGCCGAAGAGGCGCTTGCGTGCAAAAGCCGGAATGATCTGGCTGATGATGCCGAAAGCCGGCAAGATCATGATGTACACCTCAGGGTGGCCGAAGAACCAGAAGATGTGCTGGTACATCACCGGGTCGCCGCCGCCGGCGGGGTTGAAGAAGCTGGTGCCGAAGTGGCGATCCGTCAGCGTCATGGTGATGGCACCGGCCAGCACCGGCATCACGGCGATCAGCAGGTAGGCGGTGATCAGCCAGGTCCAGCAGAACATTGGCATCTTCATCAAGGTCATGCCGGGGGCGCGCATGTTCAGGATGGTCACGATGATGTTGATCGAACCCATGATGGACGAGGCACCCAGGATGTGCATGGCAAAAATACCGGCATCCATGGATGGACCCATTTGCAGCGTCAGCGGTGCATACAGCGTCCAGCCGGCAGCGGGTGCGCCGCCTGGCATGAAGAAGGAGCCCACCAGCATCAGGCCGGCAGGAATCAGCAGCCAGAAGCTGAAGTTGTTCATGCGGGCAAAAGCCATGTCGGCCGCGCCGATCTGCAAGGGAATCATCCAGTTGGCGAAACCCACGAAGGCCGGCATGATGGCGCCGAACACCATGATCAGGCCGTGCATGGTGGTGAGCTGGTTAAACAGCTCGGGGTTGACCAGTTGCAGGCCGGGCTGGAACAGCTCGGCGCGGATCAGCAGGGCCAGCACGCCGCCAAACATCAACATGAAAAAACTGAACAACAGGTACAGCGTGCCAATGTCTTTGTGGTTGGTCGCGAACACCCACCGGCGCCAGCCCGTGGGCGCGTGGTCGTGGTGATCATGCTCAGCGTGATCGTGATGGTCTAGAACTGCACTCATCTTGGCTTCCTTTGGTGGCTTGTGCCTGTAACTTTGTCTTTGCGGCCGACAGTATGGTCTGGCGCTTCAGGTATTGATTGCGTACCGGATGGGCTCTGCGTCACGGTGCGGCTTATTTGCGCGCGGCCAGTACTTCAGAAGGCTGGACCAGTTGGCCGGTCTGGTTGGACCAGTTGTTCTTGGTGTAGCTCGCAACTGCAGCCAGGTCTGTATCGCTGAGTGCCTTCCAGGAAGGCATGGCGCCATTGTTGGCACCGTGCAGCAGAACCTGGAGCTGCTTGTTGTGGTCGGTATCCAGCACGATGGCCGAACCGTCCAGCGGCTTGATCGGGCCAGCGCCCTTGCCGTTGGCCTGGTGGCAGGCCGCGCAGTTCGCCGCGTAAACCTTCTCGCCACGAACCTTGATGTCTGCCAGCGTCCAGACCTTGGACGGATCATCCGCCTTGGCCGCGGCTTCCTTGTTTTTTGCTGCCACCCAGGCGGTGTAATCCTCTGCCGAAACCACTTTCACGTGGATGGGCATGTAGGCGTGTTCCTTGCCGCAGAGTTCCTGGCACTGGCCGTAGTAGCTGCCGATTTTTTCTGCGCGGAACCATGTGTCACGGACAAAACCGGGAATCGCATCCTGCTTGATGCCCAGCGAGTTGACCGCAAAAGCATGAATCACGTCATTGGCCGTGGTGATGATGCGGATCTTCTTGTTGACAGGCACAACCATGGGGTTGTCCACCTTGAGCAGGTAGTCGTCAGGCACATCAGCGCCCTTGGGGCCGCCGTTGTTGGACATTTCGCGCTGGGTGCTGTCGAGCGTGGAGATAAAACCGATGCCCTCACCCTCGCCCTTGATGTAGTCATAACCCCATTTCCACTGCATTCCGGTGGTCTTGATGGTCAGGTCGGCACTGGTGGTGTCTTTTTGGGCCACCAGCACTTTGGTGGCCGGCAGCGCCATGCCGATCACGATGAGGAAAGGAACAATGGTCCAGGCGATTTCAACGGTGGTGGACTCGTGGAAGTTGGCGGCCTTGTGGCCTTGCGACTTGCGGTGCTTCCAGATCGAATAGAACATCACGGCGAATACGGCCACGAAGATCACGAGACTGATGATCATCATGAACCAGTGCAGCCAGTGCTGCTCTTCGGCAATCTTGGTGACTGCGGGGTGCAGGTTGAGCTGTCGGACAGCAGGGCCACCAGGTAAATCATTGACGGCATAAGCAGCGGTGCTGACCCACGCGGCCGCAAATCCCAGAATTGCGGCTACAGGCTGAATGCCAAGCCGTGTCATTTTTCTCATGGTGTTACCTACGTTCATCGTGATCACTCAATCTGCTTCTATATTTTCAATTGCCAGCCAAATTAACCTGCTGATTATAAAGTTAGCCGCAGACCCTACCGGCAGGCCCCGACCGACTCAAAATTTCCAGGGCCTGTCAGCAGGTCCGCAAGGCAAAGCGTATCTCTCGCGCCAGCGCCGGCCGAAGCTCAGGCCGCAGGTGCCGCCCTACCTGTACCGACCGGCCTTGCCCCGACACCTCGATCAGCGAACCGTCCCCATCCCTCGGCTCAACCCTCACCCACTCCCGGTTGAACTCGGACCGCTGCGTGCGCCCCGCCGTCTCCAGCTCAACAACCAGCTGCCCGCCCTGAAGGACAATTTTTTCCCTGTCACCCGCATGCCGGGCGTACACCAGAAACGCCGCCCCCACAGCCAGCAGTTCGGCCCAGGCAAAAGGCATCACCAGCGTGGCGCCCCTGGCCCAGAAAAATGCTGCGATACCCAAAGACATGCAGCACAGCGACACGTACAGCCACCCGAGCTGGGTGGGCGTGAGTGAACATTGACGTTTGAGAAGCCACTGCACAACCTCATGGTCATGGCTGCCCTGCGCGGGCAAAGCGGCAAAACGCAACGCTGATGCTGGCTGCGGCACGTTGCAACCCTCAAAAAACTTCAGCCAATAGTCCGTCTTGGCCGTATGACGCTGGAGAATACACCCAAAATTCAACAGGTAATTGTAGCCCTGTTTACCGGCGCCAACCCGCGCCCAAGTGGCCGGCATGAAGGGCTGCAGGGATGCGTTTTACCCGGCCAGGAAGCCAGTCCCTAACGGAAAAAGAACAGGCGGGTGAGGAAAGTATGGTCGGCCTCGGCTGCCATCAGGCCGACCAGTACCAGCACGGCCAGCGGCGGCAGCAGGACGGCACAGACCAGCGCCAGCCGCTCCCAGGCCATGTGCATGAACACCCCGACAATGAGCCCGGCCTTCAGCAGCATGAAGAACAGGATCAGGCCCCAGCGCAAATAACCCTGGAAGTGGAAGTAATCCACCAGGTATGACATCGTGCTGAGCACGAACAGCAGGCCCCATACCTTGAGGTAAAGGCTGATCGGATGTTGCTGGCCGGCAGGAGACATGGCAAAGCCTCACCAGAGATAAAAGAGCGCAAAGATGAAAACCCAGACCAGGTCGACGAAATGCCAGTACAGCCCGGCGATTTCGACGATCTGGTAGCTCCCTGCCTGCTCATAGCGCCCGCGCAGCAGGCGCGTGGCCACCACCAGCAGGTAGATCACGCCAGCGGTCACGTGCAGGCCGTGAAAACCGGTGATCATGAAAAAGGCCGAGCCGAACTGGGCGGCCCCCATAGGGTTACCCCATGGCCGGATGCCCTCGTGCAGGATCAGCTTGGACCACTCAAACGCCTGCATGGTGACGAAGGTCTCACCCAGCGCGGCAGTCACGATCATCAGCGTGGCCGCGTTGATGCGGTCGCGCCGGAAGGCGCAGTTCACCGCCATGGCCATGGTGCCGCTGCTGCTGATGAGTACGAAGGTCATGATCGCGATCAACAGCAAAGGCACATCGGCACCACCCACGTTCAAGGCGAAAACCTGGCTGGGGTTGGGCCAGGGCACGGTGGTCGAGACGCGCACCGTCATGTAGCCGGTGAGGAAACAGCTGAAGATGAAGGTGTCGCTCAGCAGGAATATCCACATCATCGCCTTGCCCCACGAGACGTGGAAGGCTTCGCGGTCGGACGACCAGTCGGCCACCAGCCCGCGCCAGCCGGCCACCGCGCCGATGGCGGTGCCGGGAGGTGAAGCCATTGATGCCGTGGTATTCATGATGCCTCCAGAAGTTCGTGCCGGCGTTCAGCCCCTGCCGCAGATCCAGCGCACGGCCTCGGGCGTCAGCCAGACCAGCGCGGCAAACAGCACCAGCCACACCGCCAGCAGGAAGTGCCAGTAACGCGCGCACAACGTGATGCGCCAGGCGAACGCCGCATCGGCCGCACGACCTGCGCCGTGCATCGTCAACCCCCACCCGACAAGGCCGCCGGCCACGTGAAGCCCGTGCATGGCTGTCAGCAGGTAGAAAAAGCTGGCTGCCGGATTGCCGGCCGGCATGACCTGGGCGGCCAGCAGCGCTTGCCAGGCCCAGAGTTGCACACCCAGGAAGGCCAGCGCACAGACGCCACCAACCCACAGTTGCGCGCGGGTCGCGGCCCAGTGGTTGCCCCGCGCCGCCGCGCCGGCCCGCTGCAGCAATGCGCTGCCGGCCACCAGCAATGCCGTACTGAGCCACAGCTGCCAGGGCATGGCAATCGGTGACCAGTCACCGCTGTCCATGCGCATCGCATAGGCCAGCGTGAACAACGAGAACAAGGCGGTGGCCACACCCATGAACACCCACAGGCCGATGGCCGTGCTGGCTGCGCGGCGGTCCGGCGGCCAGGCCGTCGGTACATGTGACACAAGAGCACTCATGCGACCGCTCCTTCTGCCCGGTGCAAACCGGTGTGCGGGCCGGGCTCCTGTCCACCGGCCTCGGGCGGTGCATTTTGCGCAATGAAGTCCTGCGGTGCACCGGGAACGCTGTAGGCGTAAGCCCATCGATAGACCACCGGCAAATGCGGCCCCCAGTTGCCGTGCTGCGGTGGTGTCGCGGGTGTCTGCCACTCCAGCGAGGCAGCGCGCCACGGGTTGGCGTCGGCCCGCCGGCCGCGGAAAGTACTCCAGACCAGGTTAAAGACATACAACAGCTGCGCCGCGCCAACAACCAGGGCCACCACCGTGATGAAGGTATTCAGCGAGTAGGCCGATGCAGGGATGAACTGGTAGTTCTCGTAGTTGTAGTAGCGCCGCGGCATGCCAAGCACGCCGAGGTAATGCATGGGAAAGTAGATCAGGTAAGTGCCCAGGAAGGTAATCCAGAAGTGCAGCCTGCCAATCCGGTCGTCCAGCATGCGCCCGGTCACCTTGGGGAACCAGTGGTAAATGCCACCAAACACCACCAGCAAGGGCGCCACGCCCATCACCATATGGAAGTGCGCCACCACGAAGTAGGTTCCCGACAGCGGGATGTCCACGCTGACATTGCCCAGGAACAGCCCGGTCAACCCGCCGGCCAGGAAGGTCAGGATGAAGGCCAGTGTGAACAGCATGGGCACCGTCAGGTGAATATCACCGCGCCAGAGCGTCAGCACCCAGTTGTAGACCTTTATGGCGGTCGGCACCGCGATGATCAGCGTGCTGGTGGCAAAGAAAAAACCGAACCAGGGATTCATGCCGCTGACGAACATGTGGTGCGCCCACACGACAAAGCTCAAGCCCCCGATGATGACGATGGCCCACACCATGGTGCGGTAGCCGAAAATGGCCTTGCGCGCATGCACGCTGATCAGGTCGGAAACGATGCCGAAAGCCGGCAGCGCCACGATGTAGACCTCGGGGTGGCCGAAGAACCAGAACAGGTGCTGGAACAGCAGCGGGCTGCCACCCTTGTAATTGCTCACCTGCCCCATCGACACCAGTGCCGGCATGAAAAAGCTGGTGCCCAGCGTCTTGTCGAGCAGCATCATCACGCCGCTGACGAACAGCGCAGGGAAGGCCAGCAGCGCAAGAATGGTGGCCACAAAAATACCCCAGACCGACAGCGGCATGCGCAGCAGCGTCATGCCCTCGCAGCGTGCCTGCAGCACCGTGGTGACATAGTTGAGGCCGCCCATGGTGGTGGCGACAATGAAGATCAGCAGCGACACCAGCATGGTGATGATGCCCCAGTCATGCCCCGGCGTGCCCGGCAGGATGGCCTGCGGCGGGTACAGCGTCCAGCCCGCGCCGGTGGGTCCGCCCGGCACAAAAAAACTGCTCATCAGCACCAGCACCGACAGCAGGTAAACCCAGAAACTCAGCATGTTGAGGTAGGGGAACACCATGTCACGCGCGCCCACCATCAGCGGGATCAGGTAGTTGCCGAAACCGCCAAGAAACAGGGCGGTGAGCAGGTAGATCACCATGATCATGCCGTGCATGGTGACGAACTGGTAGTAGCGCTCAACGTTGATGAACTCGAACCGGCCCGGAAAACCCAGCTGCAGCCGCATCAGGTTGGACAACACCAGGCCGACCAGCCCCACGGCGATGGCGGTGCAGGCGTACTGGACGGCAATCACCTTGTGGTCCTGGCTCCAGACATAGCGGGTCCAGAAGCTCTGCGAATGACTCGTGCTGTGTGCAGCGTAGGCCATGATGTTCCTGTTCCTTGCGGGCTCTCAGCGTTGCGCCCTCTGTTCGGGTGCGGCTGGAGCCGGGCTGCCCAGCGACTGGATATAGGCTACCAGCGCAGCCAGCTCTGTATCGCTCAGTTCAATTTGGGGCATGACAGGCGCAAAGCCTTTCACGCCACGGGCTTGCGGGTTGCGTATGAAACCCTGCAGGTAGGGTTCATCGACCAGCGCGGTCGAGCCGTCCTGCATGGTTTCGGTTTTGCCGTACAGGCCCTTCCAGGTCGGCCCCACCCTCGGGCTGCCATCCACGGTGTGGCAGCCCACGCAACCCTTGGACTGGGCCAGCGCCTGCCCCTGGGCCACCTGGATATCGACGCCCGCAGCCGGCGTTGCAGCACTGGCACGGCTGGCGTCGGCCATGGCCATCGCAAAGGTAGGCTGCGCTTTCAGCCAGGCCTGAAAAGCGGCCTCGCCCTCCACCACAACGTAGCCGCGCATGTTTGGATGGCCGATGCCGCAAAGCTGGGCACACATCGCCTCGTAGCGGCCGGTCACGGTTGGTGTGAACCAGAAGGTGCTTACCTGGCCCGGCACGATGTTCATGCGGGCGCGAAACGGCGGCACGAAGAAGTCGTGCAGCACGTCATGTGATCGCAGAAGCACCTTGACCGGCTTGCCCAGCGGCAGATGCACCTCGGCGCCGGAGACAAGGACATCATCCTGCCCCGCCGGATCGCCGGGATTGAGCCCGAACGGATTGGCTGTGCTGACGAAACGTGCGTCGGTCAGGCCCAGCTGGCCGTCTGCACCGGGAAAGCGGTAATGCCACTGCCATTGCTGGCCCAGCACCTCCAGCACGATGGCCTCGCGCGGCGCGTGAATGTATTTTGCATAGACAAACAGCCCGGGCGCCAGCAGTGACGAAATGCCCACCGCGGTGATCCCGATCAGCCAGCGCTCCAGCTTTTTGTTCTCAGGCTCATAGGCTGCATGCCCACCGTCGCGATGACGGTAACGCAGCAATGTGTAGGCCAGGAAAAGATTGATGACGACAAAAAAAAGGCCTGTAACCGCCAGCGTGATGGTCAGCGTATCGTCCATCGAGTGCCAGTTCGAAGCCAGCGATGTCGCCCACCAGGGACTGACAAGGTGGAACAGCACCGACGCGAAGACGATGGCGATGAGCACAAAGGCAAAAAGCATGTGCGTCCTTCCGGTTCATCGCGGATGGCTCGCTTCATATCGATCCAGCTTCCAGTACAGAAGTGCGGCTGCCATCCCGAAAATCAGGTGGATGACAAATGTCGCCGCGCCGCGCCATTCGGCGAACCACGGAAAGAAGTGGACCATGCCATAAAAGTTCAGCAGGTACAGTACAGCGCCAAACAGGGCCCCGGCCGGCAATACCAGGCCCGGTCCCGAGGCCCTGCAAATCGGCGTGATGATGGCACCGAGCACCAGGCCAAACACGGTGCCAAGCAGGTAGTGCGCGACCAGCGCCACGGCCACAACGCCCAGGCTGAACTCCGACGATTGCAGCGTGCCCGGCCCCATCACGATGGCGGCGATCATGTGCGAAGCCGCCCAGGGACTGCCGCCGCTGACCAGGAAGGACCAAAACAGTTCAAGCACCATCAGGATGGCGCCCCCGGCGAGCCCGGCGACCGCGGCAGCGGGCCAGTCCGGCGCGTGCTGCCAATGGTACAAATGCATGCGAAGGTCCATGATCACCTCCATCGATTGTGGAAAATGCTCTCCCTTCTCTCCCGTGCTGACTGGCCGGCGCGTGCCGGCACCGATCAGGGAAACACAGGCGTGTTCGCGTCCTCGCCCTCAAAACGGGCTTCGGGATGCGATGACCGCAGCAGGTCCTCGATGGCCTTGACCTGCGGACGCGGCACATCCACCATCAGCAGGATTTGCCCTTCCTCGATGGCAGCCTGGAAACGTTTGAGGCGGTGGCTGGGCACGGAAATGCCGATCATGCTCGACGACCAGGCGCCTATCAGGGCGCCCAGCCCACCCAGCACGGCCACCATGCCCCACTGCAATGACTCGATCCCGAGCGGGTAATACATGGCCACCAGCACGCCTGCCGCAATGCCAATCGTGCCGCCTATCAGGAGCCCCGCTTCGGCCGCGTAAATCACGTCGGTGGTCTGCAGGACATTGGCAGGATGCAACCCGGACAGGTTCATGCCTTCACGCCCGGCGCAGTGGATATGCCCTACGGGCACACGCGCCATCAGGAGGTCGCTGACCGTTTGCCTGGCACTCGCGGCATCCGGTATCAGCCAGTAAATGCGTCTGCTCATATGGCCTCCTCTCACCACACCATGTGGTCATAGGAAATAGAACATGCACGGTCAAGTTATACACCTGCGCAAACGCGTGTGCAAGTCTTGAAAACCGGATTAACAGTGGGCCTCCGGAGACCCGTAAAACTCAGGGTTTTGTCCGTTTGTCATGCAGCATGGCGCGCATGTCCTGGACGGAGACGGCGCTCAGCGCACTGACCTTTATTTTGGGCTGGGCTTTCAGGGCATGGCCGTAAATGACTTCGAAAGTCAGCGACAGCCGGCCATCTGCGCCCTTGACCAGATGCGTTGCAAGTACTTCTTCAAGCCGGGCTTTCCAGTGCCGGCCACGCAGGGCGGGAAAGCGGGCCGGATGAAAATTACGCCCCAGTTCGGCCAGTTCCTGCAACAGCCGCGCCGGGGTTTCATAGGTCAGCGTGATGCGCTCCATGTCCATCACCGGTTCGGCAAAACCTGCCTGCACCAGCATGTCGCCCCAGTCATGCATGTCGGTCAGCTCGTGCCCTGCAGGCGGCCAGCCCAGTTGTTTGTAGACTTCGCGCAGCTCAATGGCGGTGTCGGGCCCCAGGCATGAAAACATCAGGAAGCCGTTGACCCTGAGAGCCTGGTGCCACTCGGCCAGCAGGGCTTGCGGATCGGCGGCTTCATGCAGCGCCATGTTCGCCCACAGCATGTCGACGCCGGCAGGCGGCGGCGCCTCAAAGCGCACCGCCTGCCGGCCCCAGCCGGCCGGTTTCCACCATGGGCTTGCTATATTTTTAATAGCTGACTGCGCGCGCATTGCGCCGACCTCAGCCACAAAACACTCGGATTTCGGGTATTTCAGGGCCAGTTGCGCATGGGCCTTCAGGCCACCGCGCACGGCTCCCCAATGGGCCCACGACTGAGGCTGGAGCTTGATCCACTGCAGCCTGTCCTGCATGCGGCTGGCCACCTCCTCATGCAGCCATGGCGAGGCCAGCGGTGCCACGCGCTGCCAGCGGGCCACGGCAAGCGGGTCCAGTGTCGGGGGGCGCTGTGTTGTTGTCATGAAAAGTGTAGGGAAGTGAAACAGTGGCATCCGTGGGCGTTCGCCCTCAAAAGCCACACGAGTATATTGACACCGTGCTCCAACGCCTGCTCAACGCCGCCATAAAACCTGATTTCACGCTGCCCCTGCGCATCAGCCAATGCGCGGTGTGCCGCAGCTGGCCCGCGCGCCAGGTTTGCGCCCCCTGCATTGCCCGCTTTGCAGCCCCGGTCCTGCGCTGCCGGGCCTGTGCGCTCGCCCTGCCGGCAGATTTGTCCATGGGTTTGAGAAGCCCACCCGGCCTGTGCGCTGGCTGCATCAAGCAGCACCCGCCACTGGATGCCACGCTGGTGGCAGTGCCCTATTCATACCCGTGGTCAGAGCTGATCACCCGCTACAAATTCGGCGAGCGCCCGGGTTGGGCGCCTTTTTTTGCGGAGCTGTTGCTGCAGGCCCCCGGTGTGCAACAGGCATTCGATGCCTTGCAGGCCGGTGACCTCATTCTTCCCATGCCTTTGTCGGACCAGCGTTTGCAGTCACGCGGATTCAACCAGGCCTGGGAACTGGCCCGCGCGCTGGCCCGGCAGTCCGGCAGCGCAGCAAAGGCCGATGCCTGCCTGCTGCTGCGGGTAAAACACACCCGGCCGCAAACCGAATTGCAGCGCGACGCCCGGCTCGCCAACGTCAGGGGGGCGTTCCAGGTGGACCCGCTGCGCGTGCCGGTCCTGGCCGGACGGCGTGTCATGCTGGTCGACGACGTGATCACCAGCGGCGCCTCGCTGTTCACTGCTGCGCAGATCCTGCGAACGGCGGGCGCGGCCCACGTCACAGGCCTGGCCATCGCACGCACGGCAGCAACCTAGAATCCGTGCTCTTTGCGCTTGTTCCTCACCTCACCTTTTTCCTGATGTTCAATATTGTCCTGGTCGAACCCGAAATCCCGCCCAACACCGGCAACGTGATTCGCCTGGCCGCCAACACCGGTTGCCGCCTGCACCTGGTGGAGCCGCTGGGGTTTTCAATGGACGACAAGCACATGCGGCGTGCCGGACTGGACTACCACGAGTACGCCCAGGTGCTGCGCCACGCCAGCTGGCAGGCCCTGCTGGACAGCGAGCAGCCCCCGCCCGGGCGCAGGTTTGCCATGACCACGCAGGGCTCGCGCAATTTGTACAACGCGGTTTTCCTGCCCGGCGACTGGCTGGTGTTTGGTGCCGAAACCCGGGGGCTGGCACCTGAGGTGCGGGAATCGTTTGCGGCAGCGCAACGCCTCAAGGCGCCCATGCAGCCCGGCCAGCGCAGCCTGAACCTGTCCAACACCGTGGCCGTGACGGTGTTTGAGGCCTGGCGGCAAAACGGCTTTGGCGGGGCCGGCAATCTCTCGGGAAGCTGAACAGGCACCGGCCTGCCGCCAACCACATGCGTCGCCAAGGCGACAGCCGGGAAGGGTGCAACCCGAATCACGGCTTGTCCAAACCTAGGGAAAACCCTAGAATCCATCTTTCGCCGCGCGAACGGCCGACACCCGGCCAGTTCTGCGCAACCTTAAAAAATCCTCTCGGTTCACAAGACTGCGGGAGCCCTCTGTGAATATGGTCATCCAGCGTATTTTTGGCACGCCTGTGCCCGCCGCATCCGAATCGGGAGCCGGCAAACAACTCCCCATAGATGAAATCCGGCGCTGCCTTCACGGGACTTTGCACGACTGCAAGGACATGCGTGCACAGCGGATGATCTACAAAATCAACACGGCGCAAACCCCGGTCGACCTGTGGTTGCTGCGCAGCGATCTGCACCAGTGCATTGCGCAGACGCACAGCCAGAGCGTCGCTGCCGAACGCATCAACAGCCTGGTCCATGTGTTTGAAGGCTGGTTGCCGGCCAGCCAGCTGGCAAAGATATAGGGACTGTTAACCCTATTTACCCCCTTCAGGGATAGTGCCGCACCAGCGATTCAGCGACGCACACCGGCCTGGCCGAGCCCTCCCGCTCCACCGTCACGGCCCAGGTCATCTGGACACCTTCGTTGTCAACCGGCTCGGCCGCCAGCAACTTCATGCGGGCCCGCAAACGGCTGCCTACCGGCACGGGCGCGGTAAATCGCACCTTGTTCAGGCCGTAGTTCACGCCCATGCGCGAGCCGATCACCTCAAACGAGGATTCGAAAAACTTCGGGATCAGCGACAGGGTCAAAAACCCATGCGCAATCGGCGCACCGAAGGGCCCGGCAGCGGCTCTTTCAGGGTCTACGTGAATCCACTGGTGGTCATCCGTGGCATCGGCGAACAGGTTGACCTGCTGCTGCGTCACCGTGGTCCAGTCACTGACAGCTACTTCCTGGCCGGTGCATGCGGCCAGCTCGGCGATGGTTTGAAAGGTTTTCATGCCCTGACTTTAGCGGCATCTGCGGCACGCTCTTGTCGGATCAGCGACAAGCCTGGCCCCGGCACAACCGGCCTACTCATCAAGCCATTTGCAGATACCCTGCCACTGCTCCAGGTCCTTCTCGACCCGGCTGGGCGCGACGTCGAAAAGGCTCAGGCCCCGCGCCGCAAGGTGGATGTAGTTCTGCGTGTCCCGCACATAACCCAGCACCGGCAGGCCAAGACCTTCCACAAATGCGCGCAATTTTTCAGCCGCAATCGTGCGTGAATCGACACGCATGCCCACAATGCCGACCTGCATCTTGCCTGCATGGCGATGCTCGGCCAGTTGGTCAAGGAATGCCCGCGTCGGGAAAATATCGAATACGCTGGGCTGCAGGGGCACGATCACCTTGTCGGCCAGCTTGATCACGTCATTGAAACGCCAGCCATGCAGGCCGCCGGGGGTGTCCAGCACCACATGGGTTGTGCCCTTGGGCGGCTTGACGATCAGGTCGGCATTCACATCCCAGGTGGAGACCGGCCTGGCGGCCGGCGGGCGCAGGCCCAGCCAAAGCCTGGAAGACTGTTGCCTGTCCGCATCCCCCAGCATGACGGCATGGCCCTGGCTGGCAAAGTAGCCGGCAACATTGGTGGCCAGCGTCGATTTGCCGACACCTCCCTTGGGATTGGCGATCACAACCACGGGCATACGAATCTCCTCTGGTGTTTAAAGTCGACTTTTCCGCTATGGTAACGGCATGGCAAGCTTTCCCACAAACGACACAACAGCCCCCGGCCTCCCTGCAGAAACCGACATCTATGTCATCGCGGCCCACCCGGCCTGGCGCGAGTCACGGGTCAACCGCCCCCTGATGGCGGCCGCGCAGGCCCTGCCGCGCGTGCAGGTGCAGGACCTGTATTCAAGCTATCCCGACTACGCCATTGACGTGGCCAAGGAGCAGGCTGCACTGGCCAGGGCCAGCCTGGTGGTACTGCTGCACCCGATACAGTGGTACTCCATGCCCGCCCTGCAAAAGCTCTGGCTGGACGACGTGCTGACCTACGGCTGGGCCTACGGCAAAGGCGGCGACATGCTGCAAGGCAAGGATTTGTGGCTGGTCGCCACCACCGGCGGGCCCGAGGCTTCTTACCACCCGCAGGGCTACAACCACTATTTCTTTGACGCGTTCCTGCCGCCGTACGAGCAAACCGCCGCCTTGTGCGGCATGCGTTTTTTGCCGCCGCTGATCCTTCATGGTGCGCACAGCGTAGGGCCGGACGTGATTGCCCGGCACCTGGAGACCTTCCGCCAGCGCCTGCAAAGCTACCCCGACTGGCCCGAGATGGATGAAATCGAACAATGCACGGCTTGTGTGGTGCCCATCAATGACCGGCCTGTTGAAAACGACAAGACAAATACCGGGACGGCCGTGCGCAGCGACGGGCCGCCCCAAGCAAGCACAGCCCCCTCGGGGGGCAGCGCATTACACGAAGTGAAAAGCGTGGGGGCCATATGACCCATGCGCCGGCCTGGCTGATCAACAGCTTTATCTATCTTTCCGCGGCAGTGATTGCCGTACCCCTGGCCAAAAAGCTCGGCCTGGGCTCCATCATTGGTTACCTGGCGGCGGGCATTGGCATAGGCCCCTGGGGCCTGGGCCTGGTCACCAATGTGCAGGACATCCTTCACTTCGCCGAATTCGGCGTGGTGCTGATGCTGTTCCTCGTGGGCCTGGAGCTGGAACCCAAACGCCTGTGGAACCTGCGCCGGCCCATTTTCGGCTGGGGCAGCGCCCAGATGATGGCTTGCGCCGCCATCCTCACGGGTGTCGCCATGGCTTTTGGCGTGAGCTGGCAAACCTCGCTGGTGGCCGGCCTGGGCCTGGCCCTGTCGTCCACCGCGATTGCCCTGCAGGCGATTGGCGAGCGCAACCTGATGCCCACGTCCAGCGGGCAGGCCGGGTTTTCCATCCTGCTGTTCCAGGACGTGGCCGCGATCCCGATTCTGGCGCTGCTGCCGCTCCTGGGCATGATGGCTGGCGACAATGAAGCTGTAACCCATACACACCGCGCGCTGGAAGCTATAAAAACCGTAGCAGTCATAGGCGCCATCATCCTCGGCGGCAGGCTGCTGCTGCGTCCGCTGCTGCGCTGGATTGCCAACAGCGGCACGCCCGAAATCTTCACCGCCGCCTCGCTGCTGCTGGTCGTCGGCATCGCCGCGCTGATGCAGTTCGTCGGCCTGTCGATGGCGCTGGGGGCCTTTCTTGCCGGTGTGCTGCTGGCGGAAAGCGAATACCGGCGCGAACTGGAAACCGATATCGAGCCCTTCAAGGGCCTGCTGCTGGGCCTGTTTTTCATTGCCGTGGGCATGAGCATTGATTTCGGCGTGCTCATGAAGTCCCCGGGACTGATGCTGGCCATACTGCTGGGTTTTCTGGGCCTGAAGCTGGTCGTGATTTACGGCCTGGCCCGCCTCATGAAGCTGCCCTACCAGGAGCGCCCGGTGTTTGCCGTGCTGCTGGCGCAGGGCGGTGAGTTTGCCTTTGTGGTGTTCCAGGCGGCAGCCGGGGCCAATGTGTTCTCCAACGACACGGCCTCGCTGCTGATAGGCGCCGTGGCGCTGTCCATGCTGCTCAGTCCGCTGCTGCTGATCGCCGTCGACAAGCTGCTGTTGCCGCGTTATGCAAAACACCGCGGACCGCAACTGGAAGAAATTTCAGAGCAGCAGCAGGAGCCGATCATCATTGCCGGCTTCGGCCGCTACGGCCAGATCATAGGCCGCATGCTGTCGGCGCAGGGCATGTCGGCCACCGTGCTGGACCACGATGCCGACATGATTGAAACCGTGCGCAGCTTCGGCTACCGCGTGTTTTACGGCGACGCCACGCGGCTGGACCTGCTGCGCACCGCCGGTGCCGCCACGGCAAAAATACTGGTGCTGGCAGTGGATGACGTGGAGCAGTCCATAAAAATTGTGGACCTGGTCAGGGAGAACTTCCCGCAGTTGCAGATCGTCGCCAGGGCACGCGACGTGACACACTGGAATGCCCTGCGCGACCGCGGCGTGACGCATGTCGAACGCGAGGTCTTCGAGTCCAGCCTGCGCAGCGCCCGCACCGTGCTTGAGCTGCTGGGCCAGCCTCCGCACGAGGCGAGGCAGACCGCCATGCGTTTTCGCCAGCACAATATCGAGCTGTTCGAGCGCATGTACCCGCACCGCAAGGACCGCAGCAAACTCATAGCGGTGGCCACGCAGGGGCGGCTGCAACTGGAAGAGCAGATGGCGCAGGAGCGCGAACAGCTGGCGCAGCGCCGGCCGACCCGCTGGAATGATGAAAATATCAAGGAAAAAGGCCTGTAGCCGGCTTATATCAAGCGCAACCAGCTATCTTTTTCATAGCAATAATCAACGTATGCGGTCGGCCTCGCGGCGCTGCTGCTCCATGGCGCGGCGCTCCACACAGATCGCGTGATTGACAAACGCCGGTTTGGCACATTGCTCGGCCATGCAGATCTGAAAGCCCAGAAGCATGCGGTCTTCGCAGGCCTGCCGCGGGCTGGCAGGAGCCGCTGGCGCGGCGTGCTCGGCGGCGGTTGTGGCCGCTGCCGCTGCCGCTGTCACGGGTACAGCTTTTGCCGGCGCCTGTTTGGCCAGCTTGTCCTTGTCGCTTGCTGCTTTTTTGGCGGCGGCTGCACTCGCCGCAGCGGCCGTTCTGGACGCCGCCAGCGCCGGTGCGGATGCGGCAATCGCCACGGCCGGGACCATGGCGGCCTCTTTCACGGGTTCAGCCGCCATGGCGCCAGGTGCAGCAAGGGATGCATCGCCAGCAACAGCCGATGCCGGCCCCCCGGTTGCTGAAACCGGACCGGCCGGACCCGGCCCCGGGAACAGCTTGAAGGCAATACCGGCCACAGCGAGGACCACAGCACCTGCGATTGCAAAAACCATGGCCTTCGGCCTGGCTGGTCTTGACGTTGCCGTTGCCGGAGAAGCTTGTTGTGGCGGTGCTGGAACGCCGGCTGCAGGTGGGAGCACACCCAGCCGCGTCGCCTCCGCATCGTCCGCAAGGCTTGCTGCAGCAGCGAATTGCGCCACAGTCGCCTCAAGCGCCTGCCGGTCCGCCGCATCCGCTTTCGGCATAAGCACGGTTTCTTCCATTTGGGCGGCCAGGCCGGGATTGAGCTGGGTGACAGTACCGGGCCGCGAACCCACACCGGAATCATCGCCATCGGGCAACACTCCCAGTTTCTTCAGGCGGCGACGCGCCAGGTCGGCATAAATACCCGACGGGAACTTGGCCAGGAAACCCTGGATGTCTTCAACGTCGTCCGAATCCTTGATGTCTTTCCAGTAGACCAGTTCCACTTCCTGTGTCACGGTGGATGCACTGCTGCTGGTTCCCGATTGCGAACTCACCAGTGACTCCCCGGCCATCAGGGTGGCGGTCCAGGTGGCATTGCCGCCCTGCCCGTTTGAGCTGGCCGGCGGTACCACCGTGGCATCGGCCGCTTCCCGGCATGCCGCCTGCAATGCTGCGGAGAATTCCTGCGCCGTCGCAAAGCGCTGGTCACGCGCCTTGGCCAGGGCCCGTGCCACCACGGCATCAATTGCGGGTGGCAATTTGGGGTTGTACGAGGTGGCCGCCTCCGGGTTGTGGGCGACGATTTTCTGGATGACGGCAAAGTCGGTGTCGCCATCAAAGGGCCGCTTGCCGGTGAGCAACTGGTACAGCACAACACCGGCCGCAAACAGGTCGGCCCGCGCGTCGATGGGCCGGCCCTGCAACTGCTCCGGCGACATGTACTTGAGCGTCCCCACAATGGAGCCCTGCGTCCGGGTGGCTTCGCCCGAGTCCTGGATGCGGGCCACGCCAAAGTCCGTCAGCTTCACGCGTCCATCGGACTCCATCAACAGGTTGGCGGGCTTGATATCGCGGTGAACGATGTTTTGCCGATGCGCATAGTCCAGCGCCGACAGCAGGTCGCCCATGATGCCCAGGGTCTGCTCCAGCGTGTACAGCTCACCCTTGTCCAGGTGGTGCTTGAGGTCGTCGCCCTGGATGAATTCCATGACCAGGAAGGCGATGTCGCCATCGCGGTCCGAGTCGTACACACTGACAATATTCGGGTGCTGCAGGCGCGCGGCAGAGCGGGCCTCGGTGCGAAACCGCACCTCGTATTCGGCGGCTGACTCGTCCGACAGGTTTTCAACCTTGATGGTCTTGATCGCCACGCGGCGGTCAAGGTTGGGATCGCGCCCCTCATACACCAGCCCCATGGCGCCCTTGCCCAGCACGCGGATGAGATCGTATCGGCCAAGCTTCTTGAGACTCATGAGGGATAGGGGATAGCCGGGGTGAGACCGGGGCGTCAGGCCGGTCGGGGGAACATCTTGAGACCGGCAATTTTAGCGTGCACAGCATGGCTGCGGCGGGCTGGTCAACCCTGATTGGGGCAGCGGCCCAGACATATCCCCCTCCCCCAGGGGGGCCGGCCGCCTGAGGCCTGCAGCTTTCAGTTTTTGATGGAAAACGCAATCAGCGGCGCCTGGTCATCCCCCTGCTCGCAGCCCGGCACAATCTGGCCGCTGCCCACCAGGTAACACTCGGTGCGGCGCAGCACCACGGCCTCACTCTGGTTGCCCAGGTAGACCCATGTGCCAAAGCTGGAGGCATCCGTCAGCACAAATTGCCCGCCGCGCCACTCCAGCGTGGCATGCACCCTGGAGACACGCGGATCGTTGACCGACAGCGCGGCATCGGCCGCCCGGCCAAGGGACAAGCGGCCGCTTTTTGAGTCCAGCCTGACGGCCTTGCCGCCAAACACCAGTTCAAGGAAAACCGGCCGCTGCACGGAGAACATGGAACGCCCGGCCATGGTCGCATCTTCATCGCGCCCGGTTTGCCATTCCACCCGGTAGACATGGCTGGCCTGTGCCCTGCCGCGCAGGTACATGGGCCCCATGCTGCGCAATGACGTACGTTGAACCGGCAGCAGGGCCGCCCAGACATTTTCGGTGGTGAGGATTTGCGCCGCACCCGCAAGGTCGGCCAGGCGCGCAGCGGAATTGACAGTGTCGCCAAAGCAGTCGCCATTGATTTCCACCACCTCACCCGAATCAATGCCTATCTGCATCTGCACAGGCGCACCAGTGCCGCCCGGGTGAATGGGGTTCTCAAGAAGCCGCTTCTGGATATTGATGCAGGCCACCAACGCATCCCCCTCGTTGGGGAACACCACAAAGAGGCCGTCACCCAGCACCTTGACCACCCGGCCCTGCTGCTGTTCGAACACCTGGCTCAGCACGCCAATCAGTTGGGTGACGAATCGCGACGCTGCCTCATCCCCCAGGCGCTCAAACATGCTGGTGCTGCCAACGAGATCAGCAAAAACGACGGTAGTCATGAAGGGCCATGGAGGAAAGGAAAACGGGCGGGAGGCCATCCGGCAGCCCCTCGCGCAAATATAGCAGTACACCAGTTTGCAAGCGCTTGACAACATGCATCCATGCAGCGGCTCAAAGCCGCGCAACGTACTGGTGAGCGGGCGCAACACACAGGCCGGGCATCGACGTCCTTATCAGCAAATGATGACAATATTTGGAGAATTTAACCGGCACGCGCAAGCGAGATTAATTCAATCAATTTTGTTAATTTAAATGATAAAGTCCCTCCAATCCGATTGAACCGAATCAATGGTTTCATGGGCACACCGCCATAGCTGCCCGCACCTTTCGAGTCCTCACCATGAATCAAGGCCAACCACCGACATCCGCAGGGCCCCAGCGGACAGATGCCGCATCAACCACTCCACTGTTACGCGTGCTGGTTGTTGACGACACCGAAGACAACCTGTTCCTGATGACGGGCCTGCTGGAAGACAAGTACGAGCTGCTGCTGGCCTCGTCGGGCAAGGAGGCTCTGGCCATCATCATGTCGCAGGCACAGCCCGACCTGATCCTGCTGGACATCATGATGCCGGAGATGGACGGCTACGAAGTGCTGCGCCGCATCCGCCAGCACCCGCCCACCGCCACCATCCCCGTGATCTTCCTCACGGCGCTGAGCACCATAGAGGAAGAACAGCTGGGCCTTGATCTCGGCGCCGTCGACTACATCACCAAGCCGATCAGCCCTCCGCTGCTGCTGGCCCGGGTGCAGTCGCACCTGGAGCGCAGCGGCAACGCCCGGCGCCTGCAGGCCCTGTCCGAAAAACTGTCGCGCTACCTTGCGCCGCAGGTTTACCAGTCCCTGTTCGATGGCCTGCACCAGGCCGAAATCCACACCGAACGCAAGAAACTCACGGTCTTTTTCTCCGACATCAAGGATTTCACCGGCTCCACCGCCAAGTGGCAGCCCGAGGACATCACCCGCCTGCTGAACAGCTACTTCTCCGAGATGTCGCGAATCGCGGCCGAGTACGGCGGCACGGTCGACAAGTTCATTGGCGACGCGATGGTGATTTTTTTCGGCGACCCGCACAGCCGCGGCGTGCGGGAGGACGCGCTGCAATGCGTGAAGATGGCGATCGCCATGCAGCGCAGCATGGCGGGTTTGCAGGACCTGTGGCGCGACATGGGGCCCAGCAAGACCTTTCGCATACGCATAGGCATCAACACCGGCTTCTGCGACGTCGGCAACTTCGGCAGCGACCTGCGCATGGACTACACCATCATCGGGCCCGAGGTCAACCTCGCGGCCCGGCTGGAACAGGCTGCCGAGCCCGGCGGCATCCTGATTTCGGGCGAGACCTACGCGCTGGTGCGCGACGAGATAGAAGCCGACCAGTGCGTGTCGATTGATGCCAAGGGTTTTTCAGAGCCGATCACGGCGCATGCCGTGCGTGCCACCGCGGTCGCCGGCGACATGCGCAAGGCCTTCCAGCGCGAACTGGATGGCATCAGCCGGCGGCTGGATCTGGACAACATGAGCAGTTCGGACCGCGCTGCGGCGGCCCTGGAGCTGCGTGAAATGGCAGACCGGCTCGCCTCCTGAGCGCGTCCAGCCCATCCAGGCCACCGTGAAAAAACACCTCGACCGATTTCCCGCGCTGCAGCGAATGCTGGGGCGTCCCTCGCATGCAGAAAAAGACCTGGCCGCCGCCAACCAGGCCCTGGAGCAGCGCATAACGGAACTGAATGCCTCGCTTGCCTTCCTGAACAACACCCTCAATTTCGCCGCCGATGGCGTGCTGGCCATCGATTTCCGCAGCGGCGCCAAGTACTACAACCCCAGGTACACCGAAATGTGGGGCGAGGTGTCGCCCGCGATGATGGCGCGGGGGCAGGAGCCGGCGCTGCTGGCCCTGCATGCATCCCTGGTGAAAGACCCGGCCCAGTTCCTGGCGCGCGCGGCCGAATTGCAGGCGGCGCCCGACAGCGAGGTCTTCGACGAGATAGAAATGAAGGATGGCCGGCTGGTGGAGCGCTATATCGCCCCGCACATGGTCAACGGCAAGCTGGCCGGCGTGGTCATCAACTACCGCGACATCACCGAGCGCAGCCATGCCGAGCGGAAAATCCTGTTCAACCGCCTTGTGGTGGAAAATTCAGGCCCGCTGTTCTGGCTCGACCCGGAGCGGCGACTGGTGGTTTATGCCAACAAGGCCGCCTGCGACCAGCTCGGCTACGGTATCGAGGAATTCATCGGCATGGACATATCCGTGCTCGACGTCGATGTCTCCTCCGAGAAAGTGGGCCAGCTCAAGGTCGACCTGGAGCGGACCGGAAGGCCTGAAAACTTCGAAAGCCGCTTTCGTTGCGGCGACGGCCGGCTGATCGATGTGGAAATCAGTGTTTTCCTGGCGAAGGACGCGGAACGCTCCGTACACGTGGCGACCTTCAAGGACATCACCGAACAGAAAAAAGCCACCGAACAGGCCCAGCGGGAGCAGGCCACCATGCGCTCGCTGGTCAACGCCATCCCCGATCCGGTTTTTTATAAAGACCCGCAGGGTGTCTACCTCGGCTGCAATGAGGCCTTTGCCGAGCTCGTGGGCCACCCGGTCGGTGCGATCGTCGGCCGCACCGACCACGAACTGCTGGACAGGGACTGGGCCGACACGGTGGCCGCGCTGGACCGGCATATCCTGGCGACCATGGAAACAAGCGCGCGTGAACACTGGGTGGATTACAAGGACGGGCGGCGCGAACTGTTCGAGACCGTCAAGGCCCCCTTCCGGGACCGGGATGGCCGCCTGCTCGGCATCATGGGCATAGGCCGCAGCATCACGCAGCGCAAGAAGGCCGAAGACGAGATCCGCCAGGCAAAGGAGATCGCCGAGGAAACCACGCAGATGAAGTCCGATTTCCTGGCCAACATGAGCCACGAAATCCGCACGCCCATGAACGCCATCATCGGCATGTCGCACCTGGCGCTCAAGACCGACCTGACGGCGCGCCAGCGCGACTACATCAGCAAGGTGCAAAGCTCGGGCCAGCACCTGCTGGGCATCATCAACGACATCCTCGACTTCTCGAAAGTGGAAGCGGGCAAACTCACGATCGAGCAGATTGACTTCGAGATGGACAGCGTGCTGGACAACGTCGCCAGCCTGATCACCGAAAAAGTCAGCGCCAAGGGACTGGAACTGGTGTTCGACATTGCGCCCGACGTTCCGCAGATGCTGGTCGGTGATTCCCTGCGGGTCGGCCAGATCCTGATCAATTACGCCAACAACGCCGTCAAGTACACCGACAGCGGCGAAGTCATCATCTCGGCGAGTGTCTGCGAACGCACAGCCGAAGACGTGTTGCTGCGCTTTTCGGTGCGCGACACCGGCATAGGCCTGACCGCAGAGCAGATAGCCAGGCTTTTCCAGAGCTTCTCCCAGGCCGACAGTTCCACTACACGCAAGTTCGGCGGCACCGGCCTGGGCCTGGCCATCTCCAAAAAGCTCGCCAACCTGATGGGCGGCGAGGTCGGTGTCAGCAGCGACTACGGCTCGGGCAGCGACTTCTGGTTCACGGTGCGGCTGGGCATCAGCCAGCGGGCCAAACGCGTCCTGCTGCCCAACCCGGACCTGCGCGGGTGCCGCGCATTGGTGGTGGACGACAACGACCATGCCCGCAGCGTGCTGCGCGACATGCTCGAGGGCATGACCTTCGAGGTTGCCGATGCATCGTCGGGCGCGGCGGCCGTGGCGGCGGTGCGTGCCGCGGAATCCGCCGGGCGGCCGTTTCGTGTGGTCTACCTGGACTGGCGCATGCCGCACATGGACGGGATGGAGGCTGCGCGGCAGATTCGCGCCCTGGGTCTCGCCTCCGAACCCATACTGATGATGGTGAGCGCCTACGGACGCGAGGAAATGATCAGGGAAGCCGAGTCACTCGGCATCAGCAACGTGCTGGTCAAGCCGGTCAACCCTTCCATGCTCTTTGACACCACCATGCAGGCGCTGGGCGGGCACCGCCCGGAAGCCCGCACCAGCGGCCCCGCCGCGACGGACAGCCTGCAACAGCTTGCACCGGTGCGCGGCGCGCGCATCCTGCTGGCCGAAGACAACGACATCAACCAGCAGATCGCCAGCGAGCTGCTGGGCGACGCGGGTTTTGTCGTCGAGGTCGCCGAAAACGGCCAGATCGCACTCGACATGATGCAGCGCAAGGACTATGAGCTGGTCTTCATGGACATGCAGATGCCCGTCATGGACGGCCTGGACGCCACTGCGGCCATCCGCCGCCTTCCCGGGCTGCAAACCGTGCCCATCGTGGCCATGACCGCCAATGCCATGGCCGAGGACCGCCGCAAATGCATGGACGTGGGCATGAACGACTTCCTGTCCAAACCGCTGGACCCCGACGACCTGTGGCGCATGCTGCTGAAATGGATACGTCCGCGCGAAGCGCCGCATGCACTACAGGCCAAAACAACGCCCGCCGGCAGCACCGAGCTGCCGGAAGCCATCGCCGGCCTTGACGTGCGCACCGGCCTTGGCCGCATGATGGGCAAGAAGCCGCTGTACATCGCCATGCTGCGAAAGTACGTGGCCGGGCAAAAGAACTGCGTCCAGAGCATCAGGGACGCCCTGGATGCCCAGGACCAGACAACGGCGCAGCGGATAGCCCACACCCTCAAAGGTGTGTCGGGCACCATAGGCGCAACCGGTATCCCGGCGCACGCCGATGCTGTCGAGCACGCCATCCGGGAGCAACGCCCTCGCGCCGAAATCGACATGGCACTGGACAGGCTTGAGCAACCCCTGGCAGTGCTGACAGGTGAACTCGAAGCCTGGTTGCCGCCGCTGCCGGCTCCAGCCGGTTAACCGGCACAAAATTTTCATTAAACCTGCCTGTGGCCGCCGTCCTGTGCGCGCAGGCAGCTATTATTTATATAGCAAAAAGGTTCAGGCGGTAGCCAGGCAGTTGTCGGCATTCCAGCCGTAAAGCCATTCCAGCGCATCGTAGAACTGCGCCTGCGTGCGGCCCTTCCACAAGTCGTTGCGCACCAGCCGCTCAACGCCTTTGGCGTGGTAAATCCGGCCCATCTCGCGCGCCGACAACACCACACGGGCCATTCGCGCAACCCGTGAGCGCTCATACAACGCCAGTGCCTCGCCCCAGTCACCGTCCGCATGACGCAGCGCGCGGCCCAGGGTCACTGCGTCCTCGCATGCCGTGCAGGCACCCTGCGCGAGGTATTGCACCATCGGGTGCGCGGCATCACCCAGCAATGCCGCACGGCCAAATACCCAGGTCTCTATCGGGTCGCGGTCTGCGGTGGACCAGCGTTTCCATGATTTGGGAATGCGCAATATCTGCTGCAGCTGCTCGCAGGTTGCCGCGAAGTAGCGCAGCACTTCGGCGGCATCGCCATCCATGACACCCCAGGCCTCCGCCTTGTCGCTGTGAAAGGTCACGGCCAGGTTGTACTTGTCGCCATCCTTGAGCGGGTAGTGAACCAGGTGGCAGTTGGGGCCCACCCAGATGCAGGGCGCGGTCCGGCGCAGCGCCGCGGGGAAGTCTTCGGTGTCGATCACGGCACGGAAAACCACATGCCCGGACACCCGTATGTTGTCTGCTACGTACTGCTGGCGCACGGCCGAGCGCACGCCGTCGCAGGCGATCACGGCTTGGCCTTCATGCTGGCCGCCCTTGGCATCGGTCAGCAGCACGCCCTCCGCAGTCTGGTCAACACGGACTATTCGTGTGGATGTCAGGAATTCAATGTCCTGCGTTGCCGCATTCACACCCTCCAGCAAGGCGCCGTGTATGTCTGCGCGATGTATCACCGCGTAGGGATTGCCAAAGCGCCCGCGAAAGCCCTCACCCAGCGAGATGCCCGCAACACGCCTGGCATCCATGGCGTCAAACATCACCATCTCTTCGGTGTAAACCGCCTTTGCGCGCAGGTTGGCGCCCACACCCAGCGCATCGCAGGCGGCAAATGCATTCGGGCTTAGCTGTATGCCTGCACCGATTTCACTGATCTGCGCTGATTGCTCGATGACCTTGACGCGATAACCCTCGCGCACCAATGCAAGCGCCGCTGCCAGGCCACCAATGCCGCCGCCCGCCACCAGCACCGGGCGTGTGTCTTTTTGAGCTGTATGCATGCTGAACCCCACTCCAGCCCGCTCAGGCCAGGCCGAACAGCTTGCGAGCGTTGTCGCGGCCAATCTTCTGGCGGTCGTTTTCGCTGATCTCGCAGCGGTCGAACCAGCGTGCCGCGTCCTCGTGTTTCTCGAACGGATAGTCCACCGAGTACATGATGCGGTCGCTGCCGACCTCCAGCATGCTGGACAGCAGTGTTGGCGTGCGAAAGTTGCCGCTGGTGGTGAGGTGGACATTGCTGCGCAGGTAGTCGCCGATTTCCTTTTCGCACGGCATGCCGCGTCGCCCCTTGCGCAGGATGTGGTCCACCCGCCAGATATTGAACGGAATCCCCTCTCCGAAGTGGCCCAGGATCATCTGCAGTTCGGGATGCCGGTCAAACAGGCCGCTGGACAACAGGCGCAGCGTGTGAATGCTGGTTTCCATCGCAAAAGCCCAGGTCGGCCCGGTGAGCCAGTGCGCGCCGTCATAAATCGGCTCGCGGCTGGCCAGCGGGTCGCGCGGATGCATGTAAAACGGCTTGCCCAGCGCGGCTGCCGCCTGCCAGAAACCGGCAAACTGCGGTGCGTCGTAATAGACAACCGTGTCGGCATTACCCACCTGCGAAAAACCGTTCACCAGAAAGCCGTGGAAACCCAGTTCCTTGACACAGCGCTCAAGCTCGCGCGCGGCCGCATCGGGGTTCTGCATGGGCAGCGCCGCAAAGCCGCCGAAACGCGCCGGATGCCGCCTGACCTGCTCGGCCAGCACATCGTTGGCCCGCATGGCAACCTCAATGGCCCTGCGCGTATCGGGAATGGCCTGCACCGCCGGCGAATTGAGCGACAGAATCGAAAACTCAGTGCCCCACGCGTTCATCTGGTCCAGCCGCTGCTGCTCAAAATCAAGCAGATTGCTTTTAAGGCCGGCCCAGACTTCAGGCCTGGCATAAACCTGCGAATCACCAATCGTCAGGTCAATCGCAAAATGTTCTTCGAGCGCTATCTTGTTTTTCATGTTCATTCAGGTTTGATGTTGAGTTTGTCGAGAACGCCCTGCCAGGTCTTGCGGTCCTCGTTGATGTACTGCACGAGTTGCTCCGGCGTGCCCGGCCGCGGATAAACACCCAGCTCGCGCGACTTGGCCACAACGTCGGGCAGCATCAGCGCGTCGCCCATGTCCTTGTTGAGTTTGGCGAGTACGGCCTGGTCCACGCCCTTTTTTGCAATCACGGCAAACCAGCCGTGCGCGACGGCACCGGGCACGGTTTTGCTGGCCAGCGGGAAAGCCTCCAGGCCAGGTTCGACGCGATCGCCCATCGATGCCAGGACGCGCATCTTGCCGCCCTGCACATTGCCCGCCACCACGTTGTAGGTCTCGACCATCATCTTGGTCTGCCCGCCCAGCGTGGCCTGCATGGCCTGCGCGCCGCCAGGGTAGTGCACCTCGAGGAATTGCGCGCCCGACTGCAGCCCGAGCAACGCCGACGCCAGGTGCGGCGCGGTGCCGCGGCCGTTGTCGGCGACTTCTATGCCCTTCGGTTTGGCCTTGGCAGCGCCTACAAAGTCGGCAAGCGTCTTGTAAGGCGAGTCGGCCGGCACGGCCAGGATGAAAGGCGCGACAGCGGCCAGGGTGACGGGCACAAAGTCGCGGTTGAAGTCATAACTCACACCCTTGATGGTGCTGGGCGCCACTGAAATGGCCGAGCCCTGTACAAAGCCAAACGTGCTGCCGTCGGCGGGCGAGTTGAGGATGCCGTTCATGCCGATCACGCCGCTGCCGCCGGGCTTGTTGTCAACAATCACTGCCTGGCCCCATTTGTCGGTGAGCTTGATGCCGACAAAACGGATCAGCACGTCGGGAGCAGATCCGGCCGGGAAAGGCACCACAAAGCGGATAGGCTGTGCCGGCCATTTGGCGGCCGGGGTTTGCGCCTGCGCGACCGGCAGCATGCTCATTGCCGCCACCGCCAGGCCCAGGGCCGTGCGCCTTGTCAAAACGCTTGCAATCGGGGATGTCATGGGTTTGTCTCCGTCATGTTGGATTTCAATGAAAGAACGACGCCGGAATGTTTTCTTCCGGACCAGCCATTTACTTGATTAATCAAGTAAATTGAAGGCGACTATATACTTGATTAATCAAGCAAAAATCCATGAAAACCCTAGACACCGAGCACGACCTTGAAAAGGCCATCCCCTTCCTGCTGGCCCGCGCCGGAGCACGCATGGGCAATGCGTTTGCCAAGGCACTCAAACCGTTCGGCATCAGCCTGAGCGAGTGGCGGGTTTGTGCATCGCTGCGGCATTCACCGAACCAGGCGCTGTCCGAGCTGGCCGCGCACATCGCAACCGATTTGTCGGCGCTGTCCCGCATCGTTGACCGGCTGGTGGTGCTCGGCCTGGTGGTGCGCGAAAAATGCGACACCGACGGCCGCTCCGTGCGTATTGCGCTGAGTCCTGCCGGCCAGGCGCTGGCGCGCGAGATTGTGCCCCTGGCGCAGCACTACGAAGCGGTCGCCCTGTCGGACTTCAGCGCGGCAGAAGTCAAGGTGCTGCGCAGCATGCTGCTGCGCCTTTACAGGAATGCAACGCCGCTGGCCTGATCCTTGCCGGAAACGGCTGCGCAGGCCGGTGGAAACGAGAATTAGCAGAAAAACAGGGCCAAGGCCGCCTGTTTATGCGCGCAGGAAGCTACTATTTTTATAGCAAAAACTGGCAGGCACGCTCAGCGCAAGCCGTCCCACACCAGCTTGCAGCCGGTCAGGAACATGCCGCCGTACAGGAGCCGGTAAAAAAGCACAGGACTGATGCTTTTGGCCATGCGCACGCCTATCCAGACACCAATGGGTGCCAGCGGCAGCAGTACCAGCGAGGTGGCCATGTTGCGGACGTCAATCAGGCCCAGCCAGGCGTAGGGAATCCACTTGGCGAGGTTGATGAAAAAGAAGAAGTACGCCATGGTGGAGGCGAACACCAGCGGCGACAGGCGCAGCGGAATCACATAAAAAGCCACCGGCGGACCGCCGGCATGGGCAACAAAGCTGGTGAAGCCGGACAGGGAAGTCAGGATCGCCCCCACCCACTTCGGCAACGGCGGGCTATCGGGCCGCGGGGGGAACAGCAGGCGCTGTACCAGGAAAAGCAGGATCAGCACGCCAACCAGGCCCGCCACAATCTTGACCTCCAGTACCTTGAACAGCAGGGTGCCGATCACCGTTCCCACAATGCCGAACGGCAGCAGGAACTTCAGCAGCTTCGCATCAAAACTCTTGCGAAATGCCGCCAGCCCCAGCAGGTCCATCAGCAGCAACACCGGCATCAGGATGGCTGCCGCCTGCGGCACTGTCACGGCCAGCGCCATCACCGGAACCGCCAGCGAACCCAGACCGGCACCAAAGCCGCTTTTGCTGATACCCATCAGCAACACGGCGGGAATCGCTACGGCATAAAAAAACGGATCGGTGATTAACGGAAAACTCAAAGCGGTACATACCTATGGCCCACCCCTTCGATGGGGGGTGGGTGGGGTGAGCGCCGCAATAAAGCCGTCACCTTGTTCAGTGCTACAGCACGGAGCAAGCCTGATCGAAGGAGAGGCGTGGATTGCGGTTAAACAGCTTGCTATTGTCGCCGTAACCGAGGTTGATCAGGAAGTTGCCCTGCAGGCGCCCGTCGGGGAAAAACTCGGCATTGACCTTGGCCATGTCCACGCCGCTCATGGGCCCGCAGTCCAGGCCCACGGAACGCGCAGCGATCATGAAATAAGCGCCGCCCAGGGTGCTGTTGCGCGTGGCGGTGCCCTGCGCCAGCGCTGCATTGCCTTCAAACATTTCCTTGGCACCAGGGTTGTGCCAGACCTGCGGCATGTGCTCGAAGAACCGCGTGTCGGTCGCCACGATGACGGTCACGGGTGCGAGTTTTGTTTTTTCAAGATTGCCCGGCGACAGCGCCGGAAGCAGGCGGGCACGCGACTCGGCGCTGTTCAGGAACACATAGCGCGCAGGCTGCGTGTTCATGGAGGTTGCGCCGAATTTTGCGATGTCGTACACCTCCTGCAGCAGGGAAAGCGGCACAGGTTTGTCGAGAAAACCGTTGGCGGTGCGGGCATTGAAGAACAGCTGGTCCAGGCATGCTTGGGAAATTTTCATTGGTATGTTCAGGTTTCTGTAAATGGAAAGCGGTGTTTTGAAGATGGATTAATCAGGCTTGATATCCAGCTCGCGTATCAGTTTAGACCAGTACTCCACGTCACGTTTGACCAGCGCGCGGGTCTCAGCCAGGGACAGGCTCAGCGAACGGCCACCGGCCTTGCGGAAGGTGTCGCTGACGTCCTTGGACGCGATGATGGTGTCCAGTTCAGTGCGCAGCTTTTCCAGCACCCTGGGCGGTGTTTTTGCCGGCGCGAAAAGGCCGAACCATGATTCGAGTTCAAGTTTTGCAACCCCGCTTTCCCGTATGGTGGGCACATCGGGCAAGGTTGGCTGCCGCGTATTGCCAGACACCGCCAGGGCGCGTGCGTTGCCACCGTCTATCTGGGCGCGTGCGGTGGGCGACAAATCAAAAAACAGGTCCACCCGGCCACCCACCAGGTCCTGGTAAGCCGTCTGCGCCCCACGATACGGAACATGCGTGATGTCCACGCCGGCCTGTTGCCAGAGGGCTGCGGCAATCACGTGCTGGCCGGACCCGACACCGGCCGACGCATAAGTGAGCCTGCCGGGATTGGCTTTGGCGTAAGCGATGACGTCCTTCAGCGATTTGTAAGGCAGGTCCTTGCGGGCCATCAGGGTATAGCCATAAGCCACTGCAAGGCCCAGGGGTTCGAAGTCGCGCAGGCTGTTGTACGGCGGCTTGCGGTACAGGCCCATATTTAGCGCCAGGTTGGAAATGGAGCCCACCACCAGGGTGTAGCCATCGGGGTCGGCCTTGGCCGCCAGGTCGGTGCCGATCAGCGTGCCGGAGCCGACGCGGTTTTCTACCACCACGGGCTGGTTCAGCGCTTTTGCGAGCCGGTCGGCCAATATGCGGCCCACAAAGTCAAAGCCGCCGCCGGGCGGTTGCGGCACGATCACGCGCAGCGGTTTGTTGGGGAAAGCGCCCTGTGCAAAAACAGGGCCGGTGCTGCATGCCGCGAGGGCGGCAAGTGCCATCCTGCGATTCAGTGAATGCATCATGAATGTCTCCTTGATAATTATTTTTCAGATGCGGGCCGGCTCAGCGTTCCAGTGCGCCACCGGCCAGCCAGCGCGCGCCACGGCGGTAAAGCTCGTCCACCACCGGCCCCTGCAGCATGGGCATGTCCATCTTCACGGTGTAGCCGATGCGAGTCTGGATATAGGCCAGGTGCCGGTAACCCTCGGGCATGGCTGCCAGCGCCTTGTTGTCGAGCCTGAGCTGCGCGGTGGAGTCGAGCGGATCAATCCGGTCTTTTTCATAGATCGGCTGGCGGTGCAGCAGTTTCCACTGGCCCTGCTCGCGCACCCAAAAGTCGTAGAAACGGCCTGTGCAGACCACGTCGCACCGCACCGGGCCGTCCTCGCCTTCGACCATGCCGCGTTGCGAGATGGTCATCTTGGTCTGCGCAATGGCGCGGTCGCCTGCCACCTCGATGGCCGAGCCTCCAAGGAAATGCAAAATGCTCACGCCCTTGGCCCAGCCTTCTTTTGTCACGCGTATGAAATCTGCAAACGGCCCCTGGAACCAGGTCGCCATCATCACGCCCTCGGGGTGCCAGACGGTGGCAAAACGCTCCCAGTCGCCAGCATCGCGCCAGACAGCCCAGCGTTCTATGGTCTGGCGTATGCGGAGTTCGTCATTCAGGGTATCGGTCATGAAGTCTTTCTGGACAGGATTTGAGTAGTTCACACAAAGAAACAAGTTCTTGTATATGAACTTTAGTCAATCACCCATGGCCCAACGCCAAGGGTTTGTACTTATTTTTCGCGCTCCAGCTGAAAAATTCATTTGTGAAATCTGGAACGATGCCTCTGGCGGCCATCACCCGACTGCGGTTACCATCGGCCTTGTCTGTTCACATATATAAACAAATACTCAAAGCAACCACCATGACAGAACCCGAGGCAGGCGCCGTCAAATCCGCGGACCGCGTGCTCGATGTGCTTGAACTGCTGGCACAGCGCGGCCAGGACATGTCGCACACCGACATGTCGGAGACGCTGGGTATTCCCAAAAGCAGCCTGAGCCAGTTGCTGCGCAACCTGACGTCGCGCGGCTACCTCGACTACTCGGCGGTCTCACGCGGCTACCGGCTGGGGGAAGCGGTCTCGCGTCTAGCCGGCCGCGCCATGCAGGGCCGCAGCATTCTTGGGCTTGTTGAACCCGTGCTGCTTGAGATCACCGAGGCCTGCCACGAGTCCAGCGCTTTCAACCAGCTTTCGGGCATGCAGTCGGAAGTGGTGGCGTCTGTCAGCAGCTCACAGAGACTGGTCTCGCACATGCGCAAGGGCGACCTGGCACCGCTCTATGCAACTTCAGGCGGCAAGGCCTTGCTGGCCTTCATGCCGGAAGGCGAACGCGAAGCCTATTTGCGTAGCGTCAAATTCGAGGCCGTGACGCCCAACACCATTCGCAGCGAGAAAGAACTGCGCCGCCAAATCAAGGCCGTGCGCGAAACCGGCGTGGCTTATGTGAGTGAAGAATTCACGCCCGGCATTTGCGGCGTCGCCATGCCGGTGCTGTCCAGTGCAGGCATGGCGCTCGGCGCCATCAATGTCGCGGTGCCTGCGGTGCGCTTTGACGACGTGGCACGCGAGCGGATTTTGAAGGCCCTGAACAAGGCGCTGATCGGCATACAGCGCAGCCTGGCCGCGCAGGCTGGCTAAGTTCCGGAGATCAATGGAACCCTGTGCACCAGCTAGGTCGTCAATCGCATTGCAGCGACAGTTGCCCAGGATCGTCGTCCCTTGGGGTCAGTCAACAGTTCGGACAGACTGAAGGCGCGATACTGTCTCAGTCATGGCACTTTCAAGTCGTGCGCCCCCATCGAATAAGACAGCGCGTAGATCGCGCTTGTCATGGCTTCTTGCGCTCCCGCCTTTTGAAGGCTCGAAGGTGACAACGCCTCATCCACGATCTTTTGCAAAGCTTCAGTCTCATAGGAGGACAGAAGGATGATCCAGTCCGCAACCGCATCGCGCCCGCCGCGGATTTTTTGTTCCTCCGTCAAAGGCACGCCTGGCGTTTTTGTCTGTAAAAGATGCGCCCCGACTATCGCCCTGCGGCCCGCAAGGTTCTGCAGGAGTTCTTCCAGATAACACTGGAAATTTCCGGCCATGCCTTCGAGTGGAGATAGCCGAATCGTCAGCATGGCCTTACCCAGGCCCGCGCCATAACTCGCCAGCAACCTGCACTGGCTGCGCACCATATGCAGGTGATGCGGCATCATCTTGGCCGACCATGGCGTGGGGTTGTTCAGACTTTGCAGATATCCAGCAGAGGTGAGGGTTTCATACGATGCCAACTCATACATCACAAAAAACCCCGGCCCTCCGTCAATATTGGTCCACCGTGAGCCACGCAGGAAGCCATCAATCCCCATGCGTTCCGGGAAGTGTTCGCGGGAGTGCCACTCCTGGAACTCATCGCGTTGCGGGGGCAGTATGTCCCACCACATGGCGACTGCCGCATTACCTAATAGTGCCATGTCGTCGAACCTCAGTAGAACCAGCTTGCCGGAACCGTGACCAGCTTGGGAAAAAGCACCATCAGGAACATCACCGCAAACTCGGCGATCATGAAGGGGATGACGCCCTTGGTGACATCGTCCATACTGATCTTGCCGACACCCGCCACCACATTAAGGACCGTGCCCACCGGCGGCGTCACCAGCCCGATCGAGTTGTTGATGATGAACAGCACGCCGAAGTAGACCGGATCGATCCCCGCAGCCTTGACTACGGGCATCAACACCGGCGTGAGTATCAGGATGGTCGGTGTCATGTCCATCGCGGTGCCGACCGCCATGACCAGCACCATGATGGCGAACATCAGCAAAATCGGACTGCCCATGAAAGGCTTGAGAAGGTCTACTACCATGGCCGGCAGGTTGGCAACAGTGATCAGCCAGGCACTGACCATCGCCGCGGCGATCAGGAACATCACGATGGCGCTTGTCTTGGCCGACGCCACGAACACATCGTAGAGCTGCGCAGGCTTGAGTTCGCGATAGATAAAGATGGAAACAAAAAGTGCATAAACGGCGGCTACCACGGCTGCCTCGGTGGGCGTGAACACGCCCATACGCAATCCGACCAGGATGATGACCGGAAGGATCAGCGCCCAGGTGGCTTCGCGAAAGGCTTTCATGATCTCGGTGGCCGACTTGCGCGGCGGCGGCACGATGTCCTCCCGCCGCACCAGCCAGGCCCAGGTAATCCACAGTGCGCCGCCAATCAGCAGGCCCGGCACAACGGCCGCGAAGAAGAGCTTGGAGATCGACACGTTGGCCGCCACGCCGAAGATCACCAGCCCGATGCTGGGCGGTATCACGGGACCGATCACCCCGACGGCGGCGATCAGGCCGCCAGCGCGCGCCTTCTCGTGCCCGGCCTTGACCATCATCGGCAGCAGCAGCGCAGTAAGCGCGGCGGCGTCGGCCACGGCCGAGCCCGACAGCGCCGACAGCAGGCAGCCGGCCATGATGGTCACGTAGCCCAGCCCGCCCTTGACGTGGCCGACCAGCGCCAGCGCCAGGTTGACGATGCGGCGCGACAGGCCGCCGACATTCATGATCTCGCCAGCCAGCATGAAGAAGGGTACGGCCAGCAGCGGGAAGCTGTCGGCGCCTCCGACCAGGTTCTGCGCCAGGATCTGCGCATCGAAGAGTTGCAGGTGCCACATCAGGGCAACACCGCTGGCCAGCAGCGCAAACGCGATAGGAATACCCAGCGCCATGGCGGCCAGCAGCGAGCCGATGAAAATGAGGATGGTCATGAGCGCGCTCCGGCAATTTTGTCTGACTTTCGCGCATCGTCCAGCACCTGCTTGAGCTGCACAGCCTCTTCCGACTCCTGCACCATGACAAGCTGGTCGTCCGACAGCTGGCCGGTGACGACCTTCCACAAATCCAGCAGCAGCAGAGCGCATGCAAGCACACCGAACACGAGGCCCGAGAGGTAAACGATGGACATCGTCCAGCCGGTCGTCGGCGCCGTGACATCCCAGTTGATCTTGACCTGTTCCCAACTGCCCATGGCAAGCAGCACCACGATGAAGATCATCAGCGCGTGGCCGATGATGAGGCAGATTTTCTTGCCGATGACCGGCAACTGCCCGACCACCATATCGATGCCGAGGTGACCGTGTTCACGCAGCGCCACGAGAGCGCCCAGGAAGGTGCCCCAGATGAAGAGCCAGCGCGACACCTCTTCAGACACCGTGATGCCCGAGTTGAATCCGTAGCGCAAAACGACGTTGCCGAACACCAGCACGACCATGATGGCCAGGCCGAGCGCGATCAGGAATTCAATGCCTTTGCAGGCCTTGTCGACAAACTTGTCCATGTCAGTTCTGCGCGGCAAGCGCCTGCGCCTCGAGCGCGATGTCGGTCACGACCCGAAGGCCTTGCAGGTAGGAACGCGGACCGAAGCCCTGGATCGTTCCTTTCACGGCCGGCGAGATGATCGAGTGGTGGCGCCAGGGCTCACGTGTCGCGAGGTTCGACATGTGCACCTCGACCACCGGGAAGGGCATGGCCTTGATCGCGTCATGCAGCGGCACGCCATGCTGCGTCAGGCCAGCGGGGTTGACCAGCGCGCCCTGCGCCGAGTCGATGTGCTCGTGCAGGAAATCAATCAGCGCCCCTTCGTGGTTCGACTGCAGGGTTGCCAGCGTGACGCCCAGCTCCCCGGCCAGTTTTGCCAGCATGTCGTCGATCTGTGCGAGCGTTGTGGTGCCGTAGATGTGGGGTTCGCGGCGGCCGAACAGGTTCAGGTTCGGCCCATGGAGGACAAGTATTTTCATGGGATCAGAACCTGGAACTTAGAACTTCGACACGCGTTCCAGTTCAGACTTGAAGAGGGTCACGATGGCCGGGTCATAGGCGGCGGAGAACTTGTCGTAGACGGGACGCACTTCGGCGCGCATCTTCGCCAGCTCGGCGGGCGGAACGTCGTTGTAGAGCATACCCTTGGCTGTGAGTTCGCCCAGGGCCTTGGCTGAGACTTCACGGCTCACCACGCGCTGCCAGTTCTGGGCTTCGATGGCGGCGTCCTGCAGGATCTTGTGTTCGACGGGCGAGAGCCTGTCCCAGAAGCGCTTGCTGATCTGGATAGGGTTGGTCGCGTAGACGTGGTTGGTGCCGCTCACGTATTTCTGCACTTCATAGAACTTGCTCGACGCGATGACCGCAAAGGGGTTTTCCTCGCCATCCACAGCCTTGCTTTCGAGCGCGCCGTACAGCTCGGCAAAGGGCATCGGCACCGGGTTGGCCTTGAACGCCTTGAAGGTTTCCAGGAACACCGGGTTCGGGATCACGCGCAGTTTCAGGCCTTCCAGGTCCGCGCCCTTCATGATGGGACGCTTGCTGTTGGTGACGTTGCGGAAGCCCAGGTCGAAGAAGCCCAGCACGATCACGCCCTTTTCAGGCAGCTTGGAGGCGAGCAGCTTGCCCAGCGGGCCATCGACCAGCGCATCGGCCTGCTTGGCATTGGCGAAGAGGAAGGGAAAGTCGAGCAAGCCGAATTCCTTGACGATGCCGTTCAACGACGTGGTCGACGCAACCAGCATTTCCTGCACACCGCCCTGCACTGCGGACTGCTGCTGCAGCTCGTTGCCGAGCTGGGAGGCTGCGAATTCCTGCACCTTGATCTTGCCGCCGCTCTTGGCCGCGACGATCTCGGCGAACTTGCGCACGCCGAGACTGGTCGGGTGGTCAGGGTTGTTCAGGTGGCCGAACTTGATGGTGCGCTCCTGGATCTGGGCCATGGCGGGCAGGGCAAAAGCAAATGACAGGGCGGCCACAAGGGCAAGGGCGAGTGGGCGGCGAGCGGGTTTCATGAAAGGTCTCCTGTTTAAGTTTTGAAGATGTGGCGGGATTCTCCGTAAAAATGGAAAGTCTTTCCATTATGGAAAACCATTACCATTATTCAATTGCGGCCCTGCGTTGGTCATGGCCCAATACACGCCAGATCAGTGAAAAACATACGCAAGAACACACGCAAGACATGAGCAATCTGCTGGAAAGAAGCTTTAAAACCCTGGAGCAACTCGCGGTCCATCCCGAGGGACAGACCGTGTCCATGATTGCCGCCACGCTCGACATGCCGCTGAGTGCCACCCACCGCCTGCTGGCCGAGCTGTGCCGCTGCGGTTATGTACGCCAGGTCAAGGAGCAGGGTGAGTATGTGCTCACCATCAAGCTGGTGTCACTCGGCTTGAGCTTCCTCAGTGCCTCGGGTGTGGTCGATGTCGCCCAGCCCCTGCTGGACCATTTGGCCGAAGAATCGGGCGAGCTGGTGCGGCTGGCCGTGGTCGATGGCGACGACCTCACCTTTGTGGCCAAGGCGCAGGGCGCACGCCGCGGCCTGCGTTATGACCCGGACATGGGTCTGTCTGTGAGTTTGTCCTGCAGCTCTGCCGGCCATGCCTGGCTGTCAACAATGAGTGATGAAGAAGCCCTGCAACTGGTCGCAAAACAAGGGTTCGGCCAGCCCAAGGACTTTGGCCCGAATGCACCGACCACCGTCAACGCCCTGCTCGGCTACATCCACACGGCGCGCAAACGCGGCTTTGCCACCATCAGCGAGGTGTTCTCGCCTGCCATGAGCGCGATGGCTGCGCCTATCCGCTCGCCGTCGGGCACGATTGGTGTAGTGACGATTGCCGGCCCGCTGATACGCCTAACCGAAGCGCGCATGGAGGAACTCTCCAATGCGCTGATCGGCACTGCCGAAGACATACGGGCAGCCAGCGGCGCGTCGGCGATGTTCAAAAAACGGGCCTGATCAGACCGCGTAATTCCAGTTCTCATGAGAGGCGAGAACAAGGCGCGAAGTCGCAGACAGTGCTACGCCACGGCAAGACGAAGCAACGCAGTTATTGTTTTTAATGGGGATTGGAATAATCGACCTGGTGCCGCGCAATGCGCAGGTCGCCGAGTTCATTCTTGACGCGCAGATGCTCGGGGTGCGAGCCATATGCGTCCAGCGCAGCCTGTGATTCGAACTCCGAATAAAGCACAACGTCGCATGCGTAGTCGATACGGCTTGAATCAACCCCTATTTCCAGATACAGAAGTCCCGGGATCTTTCCGAGCAAGCTGGCAAAGCTGTGTTGAAGCCGGGCGATCCCATGGGCCTTTTCGACTGCCGTGTCCCCCCGGATATTCCACATGACGATGTGCTTGATCATGCTGAACCTTTTTCTTTTTTCAGGCTACCGCGGGAAATCCGGTTTTCTGCGGCCACAGGTTCACAAAGGCATGAATGCTGGTGCTGGCGTACAGGCCTGCTTGCGTAAATGGCTCGTTCGCCAGCCAGGCATGCGCTGCATCACGGGATTCAAAATCAATCGCCAGCAGGCTGCCGGTCATGGTCTGGCCGTCGTCGGCAACCAGCGGCCCCGCAAAAGCGATGCTGTCAGCCATGGCCGCCAGATAGGCTTTATGCTCGGGCCGCACGCGCAGGCGCAGCGGCAAGCCATCGGGCTTGTCGATCAAGGTGAAGACGTAAATCATGCACCGCCGACGGGGTTAAGCACAAAATCAAAGTCAAGCGTGTAGCTGCCGTCTGCCTGCTTGACCCAATCAGCCACCAGCGACTGGCGCACGCCGAACACGGCATCGGAATCCAGCCATTGGTCGCCGTTGCGGAACACATGCGTGACCAGGGTTTCGTAGCCGTCTGCCTTGATCATGAAATGCAGGTGTGCCGGCCGCCAGGCATGGCGTCTGGTCGCATTCAGCATGTCGCCGACCGGGCCGTCGGTCGGTATCTGGTAGGCCTCGGCCACGATGGTCCGGAAATGGAATTTGCCCTCGGCATCGGAATGCAGGATGCCCCGCGCCTGGGGGTGGTCGAGACCGGCGTACTGCACGTCGTAATTGCCGTCCGCGTCCGATTGCCAGACATCGATCACCGCGCCGGCAACCGGTTTGCCGTCCATGCCCCTGACATTTGCCCGCACCACGCAAGGCTCACCCCTGGCGCCATTGGCGACGTCATCGCCGTGCCCGTACTGCGGTGCGCCTTCCACGTGGAAAGGGCCAAACACCGTGGCTTCGGTGCAGCCATAGGGCTTGTCGTTGTTCATGGCCACCGTCAGCATGGACAGGCCCAGCGTATCGCTGAGCAGGATGAACTCCTGCCGCTTGTCATCGCACTTCTGGCCGGTGGCGGTCAGAAACTGTATGCCCTTGAACCATTCGTTCTCGGTCAGCTTGACCTCGCGCGCAAACGCATGCAGGTGCTGCACCAGGCTGGTCATGATTTCCTTGAGGCGCGGGTCTGGTGTATCGGCAAAGCGCGCAATCACGGCTTGTGTAATGGTGTCCTGGTTCAGGTTGCGCACGCTGTTCTCCTTCGGGTTAGCTCTCTTTGCGACGAATATAGACGGCGGCGACAATTTATGAAAGTTGGCTGGCGCAAATGACTTTTTCACGCGGTGGAAGAAAGCGCCGCCGCCGTGCACCACAATGCATGCGGCCGGCAACAAGGCGCGGCAAATTCAGCCGGGCAATCACAGGAATTTCAGGAATAGCAGGAGACAAGGCTTGGACCGCTGGACAGAAATCGAACTATTCGTGCAGGTGGCCGAAACCGGCAGCATGAGCCGTGCCGCCGAGGCTCTGGACCTGTCCAATGCCGCCGCCAGCCGCCATCTGTCGGCGCTGGAAGCACGGCTGGGCGCGCGACTGGTGGAACGCAACACCCGCAGGCTTTACCTGACCGACACCGGCCAGGAGTTTTTCAGCCGGGCCAAAGCCATCCTGGTGGACCTGAAAGATGCCGAATCTGCAGTCAACGCCACCGCCCTGAACCCGACCGGCGTGCTGCGCATCACGGCCTCTCTGTCGTTTGCGCTTCACCACGTGGCTCCGCTGCTGCGCGAGTACACCCAGCGCTATCCCAATATCACTGTGCACGTCGAGGCCGCCAACCGCTACATGGACATCATCGACAACAACATCGATGTGGCGATACGCACGCGTGAGGTCGAGCCTGATTCCAACATCACCATCCGCCGCCTGGCCGAAACACGGCGCATCCTGACGGCCTCACCGCGCTATTTTGCGCAGCACGGCATCCCCAAAACACTGGAAGACCTGCAGCGCCACAAGCTGCTGATCTATACCCATGCCAACAACCCGAACGAGCTGCGCTTCACCAAGGACGGCCAGACCACGACCGTGACGGTCAAGGGTGTACTCGATGCCAGCGACGGGCAAATCCTGCGCGTCGCAGCGCTGGACGGCATGGGCATCCTGGTACAGCCGTCCTACATCGTCTACGAGGACATCGTGGCCGGCCGGCTGGTGCCCGTTCTCGATGAATGGGACCTGCCGCGCCTGACCGTCAACCTTGCCTATCCCAGCCGCAAACACCTCTCTGCCAAGGTGCGCACTTTTATCGACTTCATGGCTGAGCACTTTGTAAAGATGAACTACGAGAAGAAATGGACCGGGCGTTTCGGGGTGTATTGACGGGCAGGGCCTGAAGTCGGGCACAGGCCCTGTTCCAGGGCAAAAAAGTGGTTGACCGCCTTTGTGCTGCAGTGCAATAATCGCGGCTTCTCAACTTTGGAGCCGCGTTCGTGGACAGTGCCAGTTTATGCAGTGACAAGAAGCGCGCCCTGGTGGCCGCTGCGCACTCGGCACCCTGACGCCCCTCCCGGGCTGGGGTCGCCTGTCGACCGCAGCCCATTCCGGCCTGTACAAAACCGCTCCATGAGCCGGTAGCGTCCAGCCAAACCCGCCAATACCGTTCTTTCTGTCGCTGACCCCGCTTGTTTGTATTTGAGTGGCGTCTGATCGTGCAGACCTGCGCCCTCATCCAAATCAGGGGCTTCTCGCGCCATCCGTGAGCGTGGTTCTTCCGCAACCGGGAGTCCTGCCATGCGTCTTGCACCTGTCGAAATCACCACCTGCCACAGCAGCACGGTGGCTGTACGCCCGTCCATCGCCTCTTCGGCCCGCGCATCCGTACCCGCTACGCCTACGGAGCAACAAGCCCTGGCATTTGCTGCACAGGCGGACCTCAGTTCGCCGTGGCCGACCCACCGTATTCGCTGCTTTCTGCCGGTCGGAGCCAAGGCCACGCAGTCATCCTCGGCGTCTTGAGCCCCTACCCGTAACGGACTTGCAGACCAATTCAATCCCAAACCTGAAGAGGAGACCCTGATGGACCCCGACCCCAGTTGGCGCCAAACGGCGCCGCCCGCAAATTCTTCCCGTCCAGCCCGTTTTAAACATCCGGCACAGCCTCGGCAGCCCTCTTTCGCATAAGCGCGAGCGGACCTCCGACGCGTAGCCGCAAGGAGGTCTTGATGACTTTTCATTCCCACTGCACCGGGCATCCCGCGCAGAACGTCCTGCCGCCCACCCGACGCACAATCGACCTGTCCGCCCAGGACGCAAAATCCCTGCCAGCGAAACCAATGGGCATCACAACCCAGAGCACAGGAGTTTCAGCATGAACAACATCTTCACAAACTGGTTCAGCGGCTTTCTGCGCGGCCGGCGGGCCACATTGCTGTTTGGGCGTCGCGCACTGCTGGAGACCGTAGCCGGGCAGGGCCGTGGCGAAGCCATACCGGATCACCTGAGCCGCGACCTGCTGAAGGCCGCCAGCGACGACATGGCTGCCGCACTGCTCAGGTTCGATTCGCATGATGACGGCTTGAGCGCACCGGAAGCCGCCGACCGGCTGCAGCGCTTTGGCCCGAATGAAGTTGAGCATGAAAAACCGCTTCCGTGGTGGCTGCACCTCTGGCATTGCTACAAAAACCCGTTCAACCTGCTGCTGACAGTTCTCGCCGTCGTGTCCTACCTCACAGAGGACATCAAGGCGACCATCGTTATCGGCACCATGGTGGCGCTGAGCACCATCATCCGTTTTGTGCAGGAAGGCCGCTCAAACCGGGCCGCCGAACGGCTGAAAGCCATGGTGAGCAATACCGCCACCGTCATTCGCCGCGACATCGGCACCGAAGCAGCCGAGGTTGCCGAGAAATATTTCGACGCCCACCTGCATACCCGCCGGCCGCCAAAACGCTTTGAGACGCCTATCCGCGAACTGGTGCCGGGCGATCACGTCGTGCTCTCGGCCGGCGACATGATTCCCGCCGATTGCCGCGTGATCACGGCCAGGGATCTTTTCGTCGCGCAGGCGGCCATGACTGGCGAATCCCTGCCGGTCGAGAAGTTCGCCGACCGCCGCGGTAGTGCAGAGGGACCACTGGAACAGAGCAACCTGCTCTTCATGGGCACCAATGTGGTTTCCGGCTCGGCCACCGCGCTGGTGGTAGCCACAGGTAACCAGACCTATTTCGGCACGCTGGCCGTGCGTGTGACGTCCAGTGACCGCGCGCCCACCGCATTCCAGGCAGGCGTGAACAGCGTCAGCTGGCTGCTGATCCGTTTCGCACTGGTCATGGTGCCCATCGTGCTGCTTGTCAACGGTTTTACCAAGGGGAACTGGACGGAGGCCTTCCTGTTTGCCCTCGCGGTCGCCGTGGGCCTGACGCCCGAGATGTTGCCGATGATCGTGACCTCCACCCTGGCCAAGGGAGCTGTGCTGTTGTCACGCAAGAAAGTGATTGTCAAAAGGCTGGATGCCATCCAGAACTTCGGCGCGATGGATGTGCTTTGCACCGACAAGACCGGCACCCTGACACAGGACAAGATCGCGCTGGAGCGCCACACCGATGTGTTCGGCGCCCCCTCCGACGAGGTGCTGAAGTTTGCTTTCCTGAACAGCCACTACCAGACCGGGCTGAAAAACCTGCTTGATCGCGCGGTGCTGGAACACGTGGAACTGCAGACCGAGCTGAAGCTGGAGCAGGACTACCGCAAAATCGACGAAATCCCCTTTGATTTCGAGCGCAGGCGCATGTCGGTCGTTGTGTCGGAGCGTGACGACCACCACGAGCTGATCTGCAAGGGCGCGGTCGAGGAGATGCTGGCGGTGTGTACCCGTGTCCGCATGGAAAGCGACAGCGGCTCGCAGGAAGTCCCCATGGACGCGGCCATGCTGGCCCGGGTGAAGGAAGTGACACACGCGCTCAACGAAGACGGGCTGCGCGTAGTTGCCGTCGCCATGAAAGAGCTCCCCGCCAGCCAGAACACCTATTCGGTCGCCGATGAAGCCGGTTTGACCTTGATTGGTTATGTGGCCTTCCTCGACCCCCCCAAGGAATCCGCCGCCCCGGCGCTGAAGGCGCTCGCAGAACACGGCGTTGCCGTCAAGGTGCTGACGGGCGACAACGAACTCGTGACCGCCCGCGTTTGCGCCCAGGTCGGCCTGGCCGCAGACACCGTGCTGCTCGGCCCACAGGTGGAACGCATGAACGATGCGGCACTGGCACATGCGGTGGAAGTGCACCAGGTATTCGCCAAGCTCACGCCTTTGCACAAGGAACGCATCGTACGTTCGCTGCGCGCCAACGGCCACATCGTCGGCTTCATGGGGGACGGTATCAACGACGCGCCAGCGCTGCGTGCAGCCGACATCGGCGTCAGCGTGGACAGTGCCGTGGACATTGCGAAGGAAGCCGCCGACATCATCCTGCTGGAAAAAAGCCTGATGGTGCTTGAGGAAGGCGTGATTGAAGGGCGCAAGACCTTCAGCAACATGCTGAAGTACATACGCATGACGGCCAGCTCCAACTTCGGCAATGTGTTTTCCGTGCTGATTGCAAGCGCCTTCCTGCCCTTCCTGCCTATGCTGCCCTTGCAACTGCTGGTGCAGAACCTGCTCTACGATATTTCGCAGATCGCGATTCCTTTCGACAATGTCGATGAGGAACTGGTGAAGAAGCCGCTCAAGTGGAACCCTGCCGACATAGGCCGCTTCATGGTCTTTTTTGGCCCCCTCAGTTCGGTGTTCGACATCACGACCTTTGCCCTGATGTGGTGGGTTTTCAAGGCCAATACCGAAGCCGCGCAATCCCTCTTCCAGTCCGGCTGGTTTGTAGTGGGCCTGCTCACGCAAACCCTGATCGTGCACATGATCCGCACGCCCAAGCTGCCTTTCATAGAGAGCCGGGCCGCCGCACCGCTGATGATCATGACACTGCTCATCATGGCTGCCGGCATCTTCCTGCCCATGGGGCCGCTGGCCGAGTACTTCAAGCTGCAGGCCCTGCCGCTGTCCTACTTTCCGTACCTGATTGCCATTCTGGCCGGCTATACCGTGCTGACGACGGTCATGAAGCGCATCTATATCCGCAAGTTTGGCTGGCAGTGACATGGCTGCAACAACCCCGGGGCCAGGTTTATTCAATGTGGAGTGCAAACCGTAATTACTGTTTAAGTTAATAAAACAGGATTCGCGGTTTGATGCCTCACCGGACATGTGATACTTGGAAAAAAATGCTTGCGACACCATGGCCCGCCCCGTAAAAAACCCTTCTGTTTCCAGACCTGTCAACACCCCCAGAAGGAAAGGCCGCCCCACAGAACACGCCACTGTGGGCCGCGAAACCCTGATTGAGGTTACCCAGGAATTGCTGCGCAAGACCCCGCCGGACCGTCTCACGATGGCGGAAATTTCCGCTGCAGCCAACGTCACGCCGGCCCTGATCCGCTATTACTTTGGCGGAAAAGAGGGCTTGTTCATGGCTGCGGCATCTGCGCAGCTTGATGCGCTTCAGCAGAAGGGCCAGGCTGCGGTAGACAAAGGCGGGTCGCTGAAAAGTCGGCTGGCTGAACGGCTGCTTGGCATGGTCGGGCAGGTGCAGGAAAACCCCCACTTCCACAAGCTGATCATGGACGCCGTCTACAGCGGATCAACAAAGGAATCGGAGACACTGACAAGCCAGGCCGCATCGCGCGGCCTGATGCTGACCTTGTCCCTCCTGCATGGAACCGACGAACCCCTGCGCAAGGTAGACCCGCGCTTTCTGCACATCGCCATGATCGGCATGACCGAATTTTTCGGATCGTCCGAAGTTTTCCTTCAGCAGCTTTTTGGCAAGGACGAAGATCCGGAAGCATTGCGCCAGCGCTATGTCGATTTCCTGGTCGATCTTCTCCTGCACGGGCTTGCCAGGCCCGCCTGAGCAGCCCCTGCCCGACTGGCCACGCCCGCCCGGGCCCCTTCAAACAGCGTTTCCAGCCGACCACCGCCCCGGCGGTTGACGGTTTCCCTGGCTTCTGCATAAAATACCATTAACAGTAATTAACTTGAACCCAGCCAAAAATCAAGGCTCGCCAATGACCATTGTGAAGAACGCCTGGTATGTCGCCTGTACCGCCAAGGACCTGCAGGAACGCCCCCTGGGCAGAAATATCTGCAACGAACCCATGGCACTGTTTCGCACGGAATCAGGCCAGGCGCATGCCCTGCGCGATTTGTGCCCGCATCGCAAGGCGCCCTTGTCCATGGGCCGTGTTTCCGGGGAAACATTGCGCTGTATCTACCATGGACTGGCTTTCAACGGCGCGGGTCAATGCACGCACATTCCTTCTCAGGACGCCATTCCGCCTCGCGCCTGTGTCCGGTCTTTTCCCGTAAGGGAGCAGTACGGCCTGATATGGGTATGGCCCGGCGACCCGGCCCTGGCCGACATCGGCCTGCTGCCGGAGCGGCCATGGCTTGAAGACGAGGCATGGGACAGGGATGTCGTGCAGTACTTCAACGTCAAGGCTGCGTACACGTTGATGGGTGACAACCTGCTGGACCTGTCCCACGTGGCCTTTTTGCACCACACGTCCATTGGTTTCAATCCCAAGCTGCTGGAAAAAGACCCGCTGCAAACCCGTGTTGATGAAGGCGCCGTCTCCAACGAACGCATATTCGTAGGAACCACACAGGCCCCGGCGCACAAGGCCTGGCATGAGTTCCCCGGCGAGATCACGCGCGTGCAGCAAAGCCGCTGGACACCTCCCGCCAATGTGACTGTGCTTGTGCGGAATGAGGACGCGTCAAAACAGGTCGATTTGCGCGCAGACCACTTCATCACGCCGGAGACAGAAGGGACACACCACTATTTTGTCGTGATCTCGCGCAATTTCCGGATCGGCGACGCGGCCTTGTCTGCCCAGCTCGACAGGGACACCCGGGCAGTGCACATGGAAGATGTCGAAATCGCCGAAGCGCAGCAGCGCATGCGCGGCCTCTTTCCCGATGTGCCGGAAATGGGCTTGATGGCGGACAAGGGCGTCAGGGCTGCAAAACGCATTCTTGATGAACTGATCGCCAAGGAGCAACCCCGCATTACCGTTTCAGCATGACAAGCCTTCTTCTCTAACCTGAGCCCACCTGTAAAGAGATTCACATGAACAAGATTTTTACCCTGATCGCCAGCCTGTTTGTCGCCTGCTCGACTGCCGGAGTTGCCCATGCAGCACCGGAAGAGGTCAACTACCTGTTACCGGTCCCCGCAACCTCGCTGGCCATGGCGCCCTGGATGCTGGCCCAGTACAAAGGGTATTACGCCCAGGAAAACCTGAAGGTCACTTTTGTCGCGGCCAAGGGCGGTGTCGACGTGGCCAAGCAGATTGGGGCCGGCAATGCGCTGATAGGCGGATCCATAGGCGACACACCCATCATCCTGCGCGCCAACGGCGTGCCGATCAAGGGGATTGCACTCCTGGGGGCGGGCACCCTGACCCTGACTGCCGTGCATCAGGACAGCGGCATACAGAACATGAAAGGCCTGCGCGGCAAAACGCTCACCGTGATGAGTTATGCCGACGGAACCTATTACTCGCTTCTGGGCGGGCTGAAAAAAGCCGGCCTGACCAAGGACGATTTGTCGATCCAGGCCGCCGGCCCGGCGGGTGTCTGGCAGCTCTTTGCAGCCGGCAAATCGCAGGCCATGACAGGCGGGGCGGATTTCATCAACTACGCGATTGACGCGGGCGCAAAGATCAACATCCTGCCGCCGGAAGAAGGTTTTCGCAGCATGGCGCAGGCCATTCTTGCATCGGATGACGCCATCCGCACGCACCCCGAGCTGCTGCGCAAACTGGTACGCGCCACCCTGCGCGGCATGAACGACATCATGACCAACCCCAAGGAAGCAGCACGCGCCTTCGCACTGGCAGTGCCTTCGTACACCGGCAAGGAAGCCTCCATCGAGAACTTCTTCGGCATGCTGCAAAAATACACCTATGCCGGTCAGTCGCCCTTGGGCCGCATCGACGCCAAGCGCATGGAGGAAGTCCAGAACCTGTATGTCAGCGAAGGCATCGTGGCCCGGAAACTTCCTCTTGACGAACTCTTCACCAACCAGTTTGTGGACGCGCCGGCAAAGTAAGGCAAGAAACCATAGAAAGAATAGCCGGTAGCGCTCACCTGCTTTTTGGGCGGCTTCTGGTTTGCGACTCCCCTTGCGCTGCCATGAACTTTTCCAGGTGGCTGCCCAGCCAGTCCACCAGCGCCTGCACGCGCACCAGCTTGTGGCTTCTGCGCGGCATATAGGCGCGGAACCAGGTTTCCTGTAAAGGAAATCTGGCCAGCAGCGGCTGCAGGGCGCCGGCAGCCAGGGCGTCACGCGCGACATATAGCGGGAGCGCCACCACGCCCATGCCCCGGGTCGCGGCATCGAGCAGCGTACGGTTGTCATCGGCCAGCAGCCGGGACTTGACCTCCACGCTGATCGCGCCGCGCGCACTCTGGAACTGCCAGTTGACGCCTGTGGGTGCAAACACGAGGCAGGAATGGTCAACCAGTTCCCTCGGATGCGCCGGCTCGCCTTTCAGAGCCACATAGGCCGGCGCCGCAAACAGCATGGGCCTGACGGGGCACAAGGGCACATCAATCACCCCCTCGTAGCTGGCCGTGCGGCCGCTGATCGCCATGTCAAAACCCTGCTCCTGCGGATTGCTGGACAGATCAACCAGGGCTACTTCCATGGTGATGCGTTCATGCTTCTCCAGAAAAGCATTCAGCACCTGTCCCAGATAAACCATGGTGAGTGTGGTCGGCGCCATGATGCGGATATGGCCTTCCAGCTTGCTGTCGTCGCGCTTGACGCTGTTCACAAGATCGTCGAAATCAGCCATCAGTCCGGCTGCCCGTGTTTGCAGTTGCTGGCCGGCCTCCGTCAGCACCACGCTGCGCGTCGATCGTTCAAACAGGCGCGAGCCCATGGTTTTTTCAAGCTGCCCTATACGCTTGGCGACGACAGAAGGCACGACATGCAGCTTTCTGGCGGCCTCCGAAAAACTGCCATAACTGGCAACGGCAAGAAAGGTTTTCAGGTTTCCTAAAACATCCATATTGCCCCACCCAATTGATTCCAAATTTAGACAAGTGATAACTCAATAAACCATCACCATTCTCTTACATGAATCAATAAACTACCAGCTCAAGTTATTCGAAGCGAATGCAGCGCACATGCCGCGGCTGCATGCGGCCAAAGCAGGAGACAGGGTTTGCCGAAAGAGTATCTGGACGTGTTGGTACGCGAGGTCACGCAGCTGACGCCGCGCGTGCGCGAATACCTGCTTGTTTCAACTGACGGCAGCCCCCTGCCGGCCTGCGAAGCCGGCGCGCATATTGAACTGCTGATCGCTCCGCAGGCGATTGGCCGGACCGTGCGGCACTACTCGCTCACAGGCGGAACTGGTTCTGTTGACGACAGCCGCATGGCCTACCGCATCGCCGTACAGCGCGAAGACCGGCCACGCGGCTCTGCCTTCATCCACGACACTTTTGCAGTGGGTACGCAGCTGGCCATTTCACCGCCCAAAAACGAATTCAGGCTGGACCACCGCGACGGCAAAAGCCTGCTGATTGCCGGCGGCATAGGCATCACACCGGTGTTTGCGATGTTGCGCAGCCTGCTGCGCCGCAAGCGCAACTTTGAAATCGCCTACACAGGCAGAAGCCGCAGCGAGATGGCTTATGTCGATGCGGTGGAGCGCCTGGCGGGAGATCGTGCCCATATCCATTGCAATGACGCTGCAGGCGGCATGCTTGACCTGAAGGCTTTGTTTGCTGCGCAGCCCGCGAACACCAAGGCCTATATCTGCGGCCCTGCGGGCCTGATTGAGGCGGCCCGAGCAACAGCCGCCGCCCTGGGATGGGAGCCTCAGCGGGTGCGCAGCGAGTTGTTCACCCCCCCGCCAACCGGCCATGAGGTCGCATTTGAAGTGGTGCTGGCACAGTCGGGCCGCACGGTTCAGGTCGGGCAGCACACCAGCATTCTTGATGCACTGAAATCTGCCGGCATGCATCCGCTGTTTGATTGCCGGCGCGGCGAATGCGGCTTGTGCCCTCTGCCTGTACTTGAGGCGGACGGCCCCATCGCTCACCGCGACCGCTATCTGTCCGACGAAGAAAAAGCGTCGGGCAGCACGCTGTGCATCTGTGTCTCGCGTCTGCAGGGCTCACGCCTTGTGCTCGACGCCTGACGCCAACCACTCATCCAAGGTGACATGCCCATGAAAACCATTCCTGTCCACGCGGCTGCCGCGACCCCTGCCGCAGAAACCTTCGCCTTTGAAGCAGGCGGTTTTGCCGACCACAACACACCGCTGATCCTCAACTGCTGGTATGTCGCCGCGCTGGGTGCGGAAGTCTCACGCGACATCATCAGCCGCCGCCTGCTGGGAACCGACGTGGCGATGTACCGCACACTGGCCGGCGAGCCGGTCGCGGTGCGCAACCGCTGCCCGCACCGTTCGTTTCCGCTGGCCAAGGGCAAGCTTGACGGCGACACCCTGATCTGCGGTTACCACGGCATGCAGTTTGACCCTTCGGGGCGCTGCCTGAACATGCCTTCCTTGCCGATCACGCCCAGCAACGCCAGTGTGCGCAGCTTTCCGGTAGTCGAATGCGGCCCGCTGATCTGGATCTGGATGGGCGAATCCGACATGGCCGATGAAGCCCTGATCCCGGACACCCACTGGCTGGCAGACCCGGAATGGAAAAGCGTGTCCGGCAGCTATTACATGAAGTCCGACTACATCTCCATGCACGAGAACCTGCTGGACCAGACACACTTTCCCTTCCTGCATCCGGGCGCCATAGGCACACCGGAATACGCGCGATCCAAACTGGATGTGCGCCAGGAAGGCGAGGTCATCATCATTGACCGCCAGCTGAAAAACTCTCCGCCGCCAGGCGTGTACGGCGTGCCGACTGGGCTGACCGGCAAGCCGGTGCACCGCTACTCCGAGGCGCGCTTTGCATCACCGGCACTGCACGTGGCGTTCGCAAAAATCGTGGACCCGACACCGCCAGAGGGTGCGCAAAGCGACTACCGTTTCAACATCACCCACATCTTCACGCCGGAGAGCAGGGGAAGCATCCACTACTGGTGGTTCAACTCGCGTGATTTCAAGCTGGACGACAAGGAAGCCGACGAGTACCTGCACACCGCATCGGCCAAGGCCTATCTCGAAGACGTCGATGCGCTGGAATGGATTCTCGAGGTCGTGAAGAACGATGCACAGCCGCAGTTCGACCTCAACTTCGCACCGGACAAACCCGGCTTGCTGATGCGCAGGGTCATCCATGAACGCGCGGCCGCCGAGGCCGGCTACACGTTCTGAAGCATTCAGCCATTTCATCAAAAACCAAGGAGACAACATGCAACGCCGTCAATTCACCTCTTTCGCCGCGCTCGCCGGCCTTTCAGCCCTGGCATTAAAAAGCGGCCCTGCCCTGGCGCAAAACAAACCTTTCAAGGTAGGACTGCTGCTGCCCCTGACCGGGCCGTTTGCTTCCACCGGGCGCCAGGTTGAAGCCGGGGTGCGCCTCTATATGGCGCAGAACGGCAGCATGGTCGCCGGCAGAAAGATAGAGCTCATACTCAGGGACGACACAGGCGCACCGGACGTCCACAAGCGCCTGGCACAGGAGTTGATTTCAACCGAGAAGGTCGAAGTTCTGGCCGGCTTTGGCCTGACACCGCTGGCCTTTGCCACCGCGCCGCTCGCAACCCAGTCAAAAACACCCATGGTCGTGATGGCCGCCGGCACCTCCAGCATCACCGAAGCTTCGCCCTACGTCGTCCGCACCAGCAACACGCTGCCGCAAACCACCGCACCGCTGGCCGACTGGGCACCAAAAAACGGTATCAAAAAGGTGGTCAGCCTGGTGACCGACTACGGCCCCGGCATAGATTCTGAAAAAACCTTCAAGGAACGTTTTAGCGCCAACGGCGGCCAGATGCTGGCGGAGCTGCGCGTGCCGCTGCGCAATCCCGACTTCGCGCCCTTCCTACAAAAGGTGCGTGATTTGAAACCTGATGCGCTGTTTGTGTTCCTGCCTTCCGGCGCAGGGTCCCAGTTGCTCAAGCAATTCCTTGAACGCGGACTGGACAAGGCCGGCATACGCCTGATCGGCGATGGCGGCATCACGGAAGACGACATCATCAATGACATGGGCGATGCGGCCCTGGGCGTGGTGACCTCACACCAGTACTCCGCCGCACACCCTTCGGCCATGAATAAAAAGTTCGTCGAGGCCTTCGAGAGCGCCAACAAGGGCATGCGCCCCAACTTCATGGCCGTGGGCGGCTACGACGGCATGCGCGTGATTTATGAAGCGCTCAAGTCCACCAAGGGCGCAGGCGGCGGTGATGCACTGATGGCGGGCATGAAGGGCCAGATTTTTGAAAGCCCGCGCGGCCAGATGTACATCGACGTGCAAACCCGCGACATCGTGCAGGATGTGTACATCCGCAAGGTCGAGAAAATCAACGGCAAGTATTACAACGTTGAATTCGACGTTCAAAAAGGAGTGAAGGACCCGGGCAAGGCGAAGTAGCCACGGGCCGAATACCTCAAGGCCTGGCTCAGGGCAGCAGGACCGTAGCGCCCACCGTCTTGCGCGACTCGAGCGCACGGTGCGCGTCGGCCGCGGCTTCGAGCGGGAAGGTCTGTGAAGCCTCGCTTTTGATCTTGCCCTCCAGCACCATGCCGAACACCTCGTCAGCCATCTCCAGCATGTGGGCGCGCGGCATGATGTAGTGCATCATGGCCGGGCGCGTCACCCACAGCGAACCCTTGGCCGCGAGCAGCATGGTGTCTATCACCACAGGGCCGGACGAGGTGCCGTTGCTCACCAGTGCACCCCGCGGTTGCAGGCAGTTCAGGGACGCTTCCAGCGTGTCCTTGCCCACCGAGTCAAACACCACGGGCACGCCCTTGCCGCCGGTGATCTCCCTGACGCGCTCCGCGATGTTCTCGCGCGAGGTGACGATGGTGTGGGTACAGCCGTTGGCTTTGGCAATGGCGGCCTTTTCATCCGTGCTGACGGTTCCTATCATGGTCACACCGATGGCCTTTGCCCACTGGCAGGCGATCAAGCCCACGCCGCCCGCCGCTGCGTGATAGAGGATGGTTTCCCCGCCCTTGAGCGGGAACACCTGGCGAAACAGGTACTGCGCCGTCATGCCCTTCATCATGAGCGTTGCGGCGGTGCTGTCGGACACACCGTCTGGCAGCTTGATGAGCACTTCCGCCGGCATGACACGCACATCCGAATACGCACCCTGCGGGCCGATCAGGTAGCCGACACGGTCGCCTGCTGCAATATCTGTCACGCCGGGGCCTACTGCCTCGACCACGCCTACCGCGTCCGAGCCCAGGCCGCTGGGCAATTGCGCAGGGTAGCGTCCGGTGCGAAAGTAGATGTCAATGAAATTGACCGCAATCCCGGTGTGGCGTACGCGCGCCTGGCCGGGTCCCGGCTCGCCAACCGCTACGGTTTCAAGCTTGAGGACTTCCGGTCCGCCGGTTTCGTAAAAACGTATTGCCTTGGCCATGGGTCATGCCGCCTTGCGCAGATAACCCTGGTGCCCTGCCTTGGGGTTGGGCGCAAAGCCGTTTTTGGCCAGTGTCTCTTCGACGGTGTCGTAGAACACGCCGATCTTGCAGATGCGCCGTGCCTCCTTGCCATCCGCCACCTCGCGCCCGATTTCGCGGGCGATGCGCACCAGCTGTTCGATCTGCTGCACGGTGCTCATCTTGGCCTTGCGGTCCTGCGTCCACAGGTTGTCTTCAATGCCGCAGCGCACATGCTGGCCCAGGGCCATGCCCATCAGGTTGATAGGCAGTACATTGCGCATGGAGCTTTCCACCGTCAGCATGGAGCCGTCGGGAATGGCGCGCAGGAAGTTGGCCATGTTGTAGATGTTGGGCGCATCCATGCCGCCGCTGATCGCGACCCAGTTCATGACCAGCGGGCCCTTGTACACGCCCCGCCGGAGCATGCGCTCCACGGTTTCAAAGCTGTTGATGTTGTAGAACTGGAAGGCGCTCTGTATGCCTGCGGCACTCAAACGGCGGATGTGCTCTTCAACCCAGCCGGGGCCGGAAGGCACAATCATCTCGCGGTAGGCCTCATGCGTCGCGGGGTCGGCCAGCGAGGTGCCTGCGTAATCCCCTGTATCCATGTGCTCGAAGATGTTCATCTGCGTGGTGTTCACCGTCACCGTCACCTGGTCTGGCTTGGGGTCGAGTTCGGCCAGCATGTGGCGTGTGTCGTCCGACAGCCATTTTGCGGCGGCACCGTCGCTTTCCGGCGCGAACGATATGGAGCCGCCGACCTGTATCACCATGTCGGGCACGGCCTTGCGGACACCGGCAATCAGCTCATTGAACTTGGACAGGCGCTTGCTGCCCTTGCCGTCGAGTTCACGCACATGCAGGTGCAGAACGGAAGCGCCGGCGTTGTAGCAGTCCACCGCTTTCTGGATCTGCTCTTCCATGGTGACGGCAATGTCTGAAGGGAAGTCCGAGGGAATCCACTCGGGTCCGTAAGGCGCGGCCGTGATGACCAGCTTGTCCTGGTTTTCGGGAATGAGGGAGCCGTCGAGAAAGTTCATGGTATGTCCTTTAATTGGGTGACTGAAGTCGTGGAGAGGCGTGTGGAGATGCATGCCCATGCATGCATTGACAGGCTGCTGTCCGGTTGAGGAAATCTAGAAAGGCGTATCGCCCATGATGCCGGCGCGTTCCATCTTGCGGTGGCAGGGCGGGTAGTCCATCACCGCATAGTGCTGGGTAACGCGGTTATCCCAGATCGCCACGGTATTGGGTTTCCAGCGCCAGCGAACCTGGTACTCGGGAATGTAGGCCTGCGTGATAAGGTAGCGCAGCAGGTCGGCAGCTCCGGGTACTGCGTCCTGTCCAAAACGCACATTGGCAGGTGTATGGAAGTTCGTGAAATGGGTGGTGAACCCGTTCACAAACAGTGCTTTTTCCCCGGTTTCGGGGTGTGTGCGCACCACCGGGTGCTCGGCGTCCGGAAACTGTGCCTTCAGTGCCAGGCGCTTTTCCAGGGGCATGACAGCACCAAAGCTGGCTTCGATGCTGTGCCGGGCCCGCAGCGAGGCGATCTGCGTTTTTATGTGCGCCGGCAGGTTCTCGTAGGCGAGCACCATATTGGCCCACATCGTGTCGCCACCCACGGGCGGGCATTCCACACAGCGCAGTACACAACCCATGGACGGCTTTTCACGCCATGTGCCATCCGAGTGCCAGGCGTTTTCGTAGCGGTCCACGGGGGCGTCAGGCGATTTATATATCTGCACCAGCCCCGGGTTATCGGGGTCGCTGCCCAGCACCGGGTGGGTTTCCAGTTCACCAAAACGCCGGGCGAAAGCCACATGTTCGGCCCGCGTGATGTCCTGGTCCCGCAGGAAAAGCACCTTGTGTTTCAGGAACAGCGCCTTGATCTCGGCGAACAGGCTGTCGTCCCGGGATGCATCACCGAGGTTCGCGCCAATCAGCTCGGCACCAATAGCGCAGGTCAGCGGTTCTACCTTGATACGGGTAGCAGTTGTCGAAGCCATAAATGTCTCCTCGCTATGGATCGGTTGGATGCTTACTGGTTCAGCTTGATGTTGAAGGTTTTCACGATGGCCGCGTTGCGGTCGTACTCGGCCTTGACCGACTGTGCGAGTTGACCCGCCGTGAGGCTGGTGTCGGGCTCAAAGCCGACCGCTGCCAGGCGCTCTTTCACCTTTGGCGCGGAGGCTGCCTTGAGCGTGGCGGCATTGATCTTGTCCACCATCGCGGCCGGAACGCCAGACGCAACGACGGTGCCCACCCAGTTGTTGAAATCAATGTCGGGAAAGCCCTGTTCGGCCATGGTTGGCACATCGGGCAACTGGGCCAGGCGGGTCTTGCTGGCCACACCAAAGATCTTTAGCTTGCCACCCTTGATCTGGGGCAGTGAGGTCGCGATTCCGTCAAACATGACGGGGATCTGGCCAGCCATGACCTGGACCAGTGCGGGCGGAGAGCCGGGAAAGGGCACATGCTGCAGGTCCAGACCGGCTTTCTGGTTGAAGATCATGCCGGCGTACTGGGAACTGGTGCCTGTGCTGTAAGACGCAAAACTCAGCTTGCCCGGGTTTGCCTTGACATAAGCAATCAGGCCCTTGAGGTCCTGCGCGGGAACGGAAGGACTGCCCACCAACACCATGGTTGAGCGTGTCACGCTTGCCACGGGCTTCACGTCCTTGAGCGGGTCGAAACCGGCTTTCATCACCAGCGGGATTTCGGTCAGGACATTGCTAGCGGTGACCATGATGGTCTGGCCGTCGGCGGGTGCGGCCATCAGGGCATGCACCGCAATCCCACCGCCTGCCCCCGGTTTGTTGTCAATGATCACGGGTTGGCCGATGTCGGCCGAAATTTGCTCGGCAAGGATGCGGGCGACGACGTCCATGGTGCCGCCAGGTGGGGCAGGCACGATCATCTTCACGGGTTTGTCTGTCCAGGCCATAACCACCGGAGTGGCCATCATGCTCAGGATTGCCAGCAGCAGTTGCGGCAGTATGCGGGTTTGCTTTTTCATCAGGGGCTCCTGTTGTCTCGGTTTATGGCGGCGAAATGCTTTTTTGATGCCGCTCTGGAAATTGACTATATATACGGCACCTGGGTTTTGATTTATATTTTGGGACATTGTTTGTCTTATTTGGGACATATCCGTGCCACACGCGATACCCGTTATTCGAAGCGCCAGTCTTAGCGGTTACATGGAGCTGGCACGTTCGCTGAAGCTCAATCCCGAGGCCATGATGCGCAGGGCTGGACTGAGTTCGCGCTGCCTGGATGACCCGGAAATGCCGATCAGCGTGATCGCCGTGCGGGAACTCCTCGAATCCAGCGCCAAAGCCGCCAACGTGGAGGACTTCGGCTTGCAGCTTGCGCACGGCAGGCGTTTGGCCAACCTGGGGCCGATCAGCATCGTGTTGCGCGAGGAGCCCACGGCGCGACAGGCGCTGGACACAATGTTCCGTTATTTACGCCTGCTGAATGCATCACTGCTGACGCACATCGAGGACCACGATGACGTGGTGATCATCCGCGAGGACTTCCTGATCGAAGGCGCAGCCTCAGCTTCGGTCCGGCAATCGATGGAACTGGCTGTCGGGGTGATGCACCGCATATTGCAGGAGCTGCTTGGGCCGGCATGGACGCCGAGACGGGTCTGTTTCTCGCACCGGCCGCCCCGGGACAAAAGCAGCCATCTCGCTTTTTTTGGCCCGAAGCTGGAATTCAACAGCAGTTTTAATGGAATCGTGTGCGCGGCGCGGGATCTCGCCACCCCCCTGCCGGTGCTGAATACCGGCATGGCCCCGTATGCGCGCCGGTTTCTGGACCAGGCCCTTTCCCGCAGCCGTAACAACACTACCGACGCAGCACGCCAGCTTGTTGCTGCGCTGCTTCCGGGAAGTCGCTGCACAGCTGACCAGGTCGCGCAGCATCTGTCCATGGACAGGCGCACCCTGCACCGTCACCTGCAGGCTGAAGGGGAAACGTTTTCTTCGATGATGCAGGCGGTCCGTTCGGAGTTTGCCTTGCGGCAAATTCGCGACAGTGATCGCTCCATGGCCGAGTTGGCCGAGCTGCTGGGCTTTTCCTCCCCCAGTGCATTTGCCTTCTGGTTCAGGCGCAGGTTCGGCTGCACCGTATCGGAATGGCGAAAAAGCCAGTTAAAACCAGAGACCACTTAAAGAGAAAGCTGAATACCCACCAGACACCCCTATGGCCTTGCCCTGTAACCGGCAAGGCTGCAGGCATGGAGTCCGGGAAGACCCCCGGTAAAAAAACAGACGGCCGATACGGGCCGCGTCGCACCAAAGGTGCAAAGACCGATCAACGGCCGATCAGGGCGCAATAAGCCTGGCGCGTCTCCGGGCTGACGGAGGCCAGCACCTGCTCATACGAAGTCTTGTGCCTGGCCAGCATGCGTGCAGAGGCGACAGTTTTGGACCTGCAGTACCAGTGGCAGGTGTGCTGCATCAAAAACATCTCGGCCGACAGCGTGAAGGCCTTGTTTTTGAGCGGCTGGTTCAGCTCATTTTTCGCGGCCCGGTCGATTCCCTGCGCGTGGATGGCCAGGGCCTGGCGCAGGTCAAACGTGGCACCGGGGAAAAGCCTGTCGACAAAAGGGATAAACACAGGCAGCCTGCTCACGCGCGCGTCCGCTGCATCCACACCTGAAATCCCGGCAGCAAAGCGATTGAACTGCGCGCACAACTCCAGCTCTGTCGTGCCCAGCAGGTTCCATATCTGTGCCCTGCGCTCTGCATCACTCTCGCCCAGCGCCCGCAGGTAACCCTCGGTCAGGCTTTCCATCAGTTTTTCAATCTGGTAGCGCCCTAGATGGCTTCCCAGCAAGGCGATGCGCCGGTTCTGGTCTCTCGTTTTAAGCGTAAAAACGCCAAAGGCGAGCAGCATCAGCAGAATAAGCAGGTCCATCACGATATACAGGGGCAATTAGGGAGGGTTTGAGTGTAGTGTCCACCGCATACCCCTGAACCGATCAGGATTTAAGCGCCCTGGATCGCGACCGCCATCCCTGCCCTCTCAGGACCCGGGGCGTGCACCTTCAAACGCATCCTGCAGCAATTGCCGTATCGCAGCACGCTCCAGCGGACGCGGATTCGGGTACTGGTTTTGCATGGCAATATCGCAGGCCTTGTCCAGGTCGGACTCCTTCATGCCTATGTCACGCAGCGCTACCGGCGCGCCGTTGTCTTTCGCCAGGCCAAACACGGCCTGCGCGGCACTCTTTGCATTAAGCGCCCCGGCAATGGCCAGCATGGCCTCAGGCGCGGCGGCCGCGTTGTAGGCCAGTGCATGCGGCAGGACGATGGTGTGGGTTTCCGCGTGCGGCAAATTAAAACTGCCGCCCAGCGTGTGGCACAGCTTGTGGTGCAGGGCCATGCCGACATTGCCCAGCACCGTGCCGCACAGCCACGCGCCGTACAGCGCATCGCTTCTGGCCGTCATGTCGTTTGCTACTTTTTTGATAGCTGGCAGCGCGCGTCCCAAGGCGGCCATGCCCTCTTTTGCCATCAGATCCATGATGGGATTACCGTCCACGGCGTACAAACCCTCGGCCGCATGGGCGATCGCATTGATGCCGCTGGTGATGCTCATGCCGACCGGCAGGCTGAGGCTCAGTTCCGGGTCGTAAATCACCGTGCGCGGCAGGACGCGGGCATCCTTGCCGGTTTTTTTGATGCCGGCTTCGGTGATGCCATAAATGGGCGTCATCTCGGACCCGGCGTAGGTGGTGGGAATCGCCAGTATCGGCAGGCCCGAGTCCAGTGCAATGGCCTTGCCCAGTCCGGTTGTTGATCCGCCGCCAATCGCCACCGCGCAGTCGGCGCCCAGCTTGCGCGCTATCTCCCGGGCTTCACGCGCGGTTTCAATCGGCACATGCATCACGGCACGGTCAAACACACCAGCGGCGCGCGAACCCAGCAGATCTGCAATCATCTCCGCGGACGCGCGCTGTTCGGGTGTGGAGAGCACCAACGCCTTGTTCGCGCCCAGGGCTTCAATTTCGCGGCCCAGGTATTGCAGGCTGCCTGCACCAAACACCACTCTTGAGGGCTGGCCGTTGTAGACAAAGTTTTTCATGGTTCTACTGTAGATCTGTATTGAGACCGGCGCTGCGCTCCACCGTCTTGATAATGGCCGCGTAGTCGTCCAGCGCATCGCCCTGCGCTATGGCGGCATGCATGAGCTGCAGTGTCATGGCGGTCTGCGGCAAGGGCACGTGGCTGGTTTCGCCTGCACCCAGGATCAGGTCCAGGTCCTTGATCATCTGCTCGACGGTAAAGGTCGGCGTGAAATCACGCTCACTGAGCTGTACCGATTTGGCTTTGAGTATGGGCGAGCCAACCGCACTGGCACCAAGCACCTGCCACATGTCGTGCCAGTCCAGCCCGCCCTTGCGGCCCAGCGCCAGGCCCTCGGCCAGCATGGCGCTGGTCTGGGCGATCAACAGGTTGACGACCAGCTTCATCAGCCGCGCCTGCTCTGCCTCACCCAGGTAAAACTGCTTGGGGCCCAGCAGTTCTAACAAGGGCATCAAGGCGTCATAACTTGCACGCGGGCCCGATGCCATCACGGTCAGCTGGGCGGCCTCTGCCATCTTGTTGTTGCCCGACACGGTGGTGCGCAGGTATGCCACGCCGGCAGCCGCACACTGCGCTGCGGCGTGGCTGGAGGCCTGTAGCGACACCGTACTGGTGTCCACAAAAGTCACGCCATGGCGCGCCGATGCAGCCACCTGTCCAGACACCGCACGCAAGGCGGCATCATTCGGCAACGATGAGAAGACCACATCGGCGGCGCCTATGGCCGTTGCGGCATCTTCAGCAACGGCCAGCCCCTGCGCGCGGGCAAGCTGCAAACGCTCCCGGCTCGGGTCGCTGACACTGACAGCATGCCCCGCTGCCAGAAAATGCCCGGCCATGGGCAGGCCCATCTTGCCTACGCCCATGAAATGGATTTTGTGTTTCATGCGACGTTCAGGGATGCCGCAGCCGGGGCCAACCCGCCCGAGGTGCCGGCCATGAACTGGCTGTGTTTCATGCCTATCAGGCGGTTCCAGCGCTGCTGGCCCATGGTCAGGCCGATAAAGAAGCCGAGTTCCACGATCTGGCCGGTTTCAAAATTCTCGTACAGGCGATTCCACAATTCATCGGTGGGCTCCAGGCCCCAGGTAATCGCCTCGGCAAGTTGCAGCGCGGCTTTCTGGCGCAGCGTGAAGCGTGCCGATTTGTCAAAGTCCAGCAAGTCCTTGACATCGGCTTCAAGCAGGCCCTGCTCCTGCGCCTTGACGGAGCGCTGGTTACCGCAGTAGTTGCAGTTGACCGCCTGCGACACATACAGGCGGCACAACTCCTTGATGGCGTGGTCGCAGACACCGTTGACAAAGGTGTCGTTCCATGCATTGGTGAAGGACCAGAACACGGCCGGCACATGGGCCCGCATGGCGTGGCTTTCGGGGCGCGGCGCGCCTTCACGCGCGGCACGCTGGAACTCGGCCATCATCGCCGGGTCGGTGATGGAAGCCGGGTCTATGTAGGGAATGCGCTGGGGCTGGTCCATAAAAAGCTCCTTGGGTAAATCTAGTGCGCGTGGGCTGCCTTGATGGCGCGCCCGTAATACGACAGGTCTATGTACTTGTCAGGCGCCGGTGGCGTGCCGCCCCACATGCCTTCCATTTCGGCGCGTATGGCAAGCGCGGTTTTGAAGCCCTCATCGCTAAAACGTGCATCGACGGCCAGGCCTGAACCCGGCTTGACCAGCGCCTCATAAGTGCCCTCTGCCGCCTGCGGCGAAAGTTTGAAGCTGCTGGTCAGCAATGCGATCATCTCGCCGCGATTGGCTGGATTCATAACGTGGCGCTGCCCTTCGATATAGGCGGCCAGGTAGCCTTCCAGGGCTCCGGCGTTGGCTTTTGCCCACTGGCGCATGACAAATGCACCGGTCGCCTGGTAGGGGCCAAGCAGGTCGAACTGGGTACCCAGGCTTTTCAGGCCTTTCTCGCGGACTGAAAAGGAAAACGGCGGGTTGACCATGCCGGCTGCCAGTTGCGGGTCGGCCACCATCGCTGCCGATCGCGGCCCGGTGCCACCGGCCAGCTTGACCTTGTAATCGCGGTTCTCCAGCAGGCCATTGAGCTTGAGGATTTTTTTTGCGGCCAGCGCATACGCCGTATTTGGCGCGTCGACGGCAAGCAGCTTACCGCGCAGATCGGCCATGGTATGGATCTCTGCCCGCACCATGAAGTCATTCATGCCGGCGTCGCCGCCAGAGACGATAAGCGCATCCTTGCCGCTTTCTATCATGGCGACGGCGTTGTCCACGGCGGCATGCGCAATCTCGAAACTGCCATCGGCCAACCCGGCGCGCTGTTCGTCCGAGTTGGGCGTGTTTTGTATTTCTATCGTCAGCTCGCGTTGTGCAAAAAAACCTTTGGCAACACCTGCCAGCAGCGGCAGGTTGCTGGAGGTGTTGAATATATTGACACGCAGCTTCATGAAACGGCTCCGGGAATATTGTTGCTTCTATTCGGCCAGCGCGGCCTGTGTGATGTTGCCTGTGCTCAAAGGCAGGTTGCGCACACGAACACCCAGCGCATCAAACACGGCATTGGCAATCGCTGCCGCCACGGGGCCGTGTGTGGCTTCGCCGGCGCCAATTGATTTCTGGTCCGGGCGATCAAGGACCTGCACTTCAACCGCAGGTACTTCCGAGAACCGCAGGATGGGATAGCTTTCCCAGCTGTTGCTGAGGATGCGGGTACGGTCGAACTGCACCTGTTCCTTGAGCACCCAGCTGACGGTCTGGATGGCACCGCCCTCGATCTGGTTGACCACCCCATCGGTATTGACGACACGGCCAACGTCCACCGCAATCCACAGTTTTTTGACGCATATTTCATGACCGGCATCAATCAAGGCCACGACGGCGCACCAGGCACCGGTGTTTTTGTACCTGGCAAAGGCAATGCCCATGCCCTGCCCCTCGGTCGTCTGGCGTATGGACCAGTTAGCCATCTGCGCTGCGGCTTCAAGTACTGCCCGTCCCCTTGAATCACTCAGGTGACGCAACCGAAACTCCAGCGGGTCAATGCCCAGGCTGGCAGCAATTTCATCCAGAAAGGATTCAATCGCAAAGACATTGCAATGCGCGCCCAGGGAACGCAGCGAGGATGTGCGGATAGGCATCGTCAGCGTGCGGTGGCTCACCGCCCGCCACTGTGCAAAGTCATACAGTGGCACCGCATTGCGCTCGGCGCCGCCGCCGTTGGCCAGCGGCATATTGATGGCGATCTGCTTTTCAAACGGTTTTTCAAGCGAGGTGGCCGCCAGTAGCACCGGTATCTTGCTGCGGCCCGGCCGCATGCTGTGACCGGTGGACCAGACATCGTGCTGCCAGTTCGTGATGCGGCCATCGGCATCCACACCTGCCTTCAGCTGCACAGCCATTGCGGCGCCAAAAGGTGAACAGCCCAGCTCGTCTTCACGTGTCCACTGCAGTTTCACCGGCCGGCCCGGCACAGCCCGGGCCAACAATGCGGCATCGCAGGCCACATCGTCGGCGCCGTTGTGGCCGTAGGAGCCCGCGCCTTCAACGTGCCGTATGGTGATGCCGTCCGCCGGCATGTCAAGCACCAGTGCCAGGTCGGCGCGCAGGTTGTAAATGCCCTGGCTGTGTGTCCAGACCTCAAGCGATGCCGGTTCATAGAGCGCAAGGGCGCAGGACGGCGCGATGGATGCATGGGCCAGGAAGGGGCGCGAGTAGGCCGCCTGAAAACTGTGCGCCGCTACTGCAGCTTCAGCAGCGGGCGGTTTTTCACCCACCACGCTGGTCTCCACCGGCTGTGCGCACAAAAAGGCCGGCATGTCGTTCATGTCAGGCAACGCCTCGGCTTCACGCCACTGCGCCACTGCAGCCAGCTTGTTCATGGCGCGCACGACAAGATACTCGTCATCGGCAACCACCCCCAGAAAACTTCCGTCACGCAGCACGGCAAGCACACCCGGAAGCGCCTGCACGGCGGCCAGGTCGACACCCACCAGCACCGCGCCGGGTGAAGGCGGGTGCACGGCGCGGCCGTACACCATGCCGGGCAGCGTCATGTCATGGATAAAACGTGGACGACCGCTGACCTTGTCGGGAATGTCAAGCCGCAACACAGCCTGCACCTGGCCGGCAGCGGCCTTTGGCGCTACCAGCCCCGTCGCTTCGCGCTCAAGCAACGCATCGTCCGCCAAAGCCCAGTAACTTGCAATTTCTTCACCCTTGCCGGCGATACGGATGCTGCCGTCCACCACATCAAGAACAGACAGATCACGAGACGCAAGCTGCAGCCGCGCCGCCGCAGCCTGCAGGTAAATCGCACGCGCTTCGGCACAGACCTGACGCAAGGCACTGCCGGAATCCTGCACCGACAGGCTGCCCGCCGTCACGCCCTCGTTCGGGCCGGCGGCGGTACTGGCCGCCTGCATGCGTATGCGAGCCACGGGAACATCCAGCTCGCTGGAAACAATTTGCGCCAGCGCAGTGATGATGCCCTGGCCCAGTTCGACCTTGCCGGTGCGCACGGACACTGTGCCGTCGGCATGGATGGATAGCCATTGCGACAGGCGGCGGTTGGCGTTCAGGCTGCCCGGCAGCACTGGCGGCATTGGAAGGACGGGCGCATGGCTCATGCGGCAACTCCCATCACGGCGGCAGCACGCAGCACGGCGCGCACGATGCGGTTATGCGAGCCGCAGCGGCACAGGTGTTTGTCCAGCGCCTGGCGCACTTCGGTTTCCGAGGGGTTGGGGTTCTGCTGCAATAGCGCAGCCGCGCTGATGAGGATGCCCGACAGGCAATAACCACACTGCGCGGCCTGCTCGTCAATAAAGGCTTGCTGCAAGGGATGCAGTGCACCACCATCGCCCAGGCCTTCCACCGTGCACACGACCTTGCCTTCCGCCGCCCACAAGGGCGTGTCGCAGGCAGGAACAGATGCGCCATCGAGCAGCACATGACAAGAACCGCACTGGCTGGCACCGCAGCCAAAGCGCGTGCCTTTCAGGTCGCAGTCATTGCGCAGCACATAAAGCAATGGCGTGTTTTCTTCGGCGTGCACGGTACAAGCACGGCCATTCAAGTTCAGGTCAATTCTGCGAGCCGCCATCAAGTCACCTTAGCCATCGTAAAAAGACTGTGGAGCAGCTTGTACCCCTTCAAGCCGGGGCCGCGGAACTTGCTTTGCCAGGCCGCAGGCGCAGCGGCCCCCTCGGAGGGCAGCGCAGTATACGAAGTGACAAGCGTGGGGGTCATCGGCCGCAGCGCCGGGCCGCCCCAAGCAAGGCCAGCCCCCTCGGGGGGCAGCGAAGTACACGAAGTGACGAGCGTGGGGGCCATTACTTCGGTGCAGCCTTCATGATGGCGCCCAGTGTGGTGTATTCCTCCTTGATGTAGGCATCAAAGCGTTCAGGCGTCATGGGCATGGGCTCGGCGCCCAGCTTGACCATTCTTTCAATCACTTCGGGCTGGGCCATGACCTTGCGCACTTCGGCGTTCAGCTTGTTGATGATGGGACGCGGTGTTTTGGCAGGTGCCAGCAGGCCTATCCAGAAATCAAACACAAAACCCGGGACACCAGCCTCGGCTACCGTGGGCACATCAGGCAGGGCCGTGGAGCGTTTGGCAGTGCTGACGGCAAGCGCGCGCATGCGGTTGTCGCGAATCGAGGGAATCGAGGCCAGCACCGGGGTGAACATGAAGTCCACCCGGCCCGAGCTGACTTCAACAATTGTCTCTGGCGTGCCCTTGAACGGTATGTGCGTCACCTGTATGCCGGACACCGCACGGAACTTCTCGGCATTGACATGGGTCGCGCTGCCGACACCCGCCGAGGCATAGTTCAGTTGCGACGGCTTGGCCTTGGCCGCAGCTATCAGCTCGTTGACCGACTTGATCGGGCTGCCGGCGCCCACCACCAGCACGCTCGGCAGGGCTGCCAGCGGGGAAATGCCGGCGAAGTCGCCCACGGTGTCGTAAGGCAGGCTGCCGTACAAGGCGGGATTGACCACGTGCCCGGTGGACACCACCAGCAGCGTGTAACCATCGGGGTCGCTCTTGGCAACCTGCGCTGCGCCCAAAGTGCCGCCTGCGCCCGGGCGATTTTCAACAACGATGGACTGCCCCATGCTGGCGCCCAGCCGCTCGCCCACGATGCGCGCCATGATGTCGGTGGCACTGCCGGCCGTAAACGGCACGATGATCTTGATGATCTTGTTCGGGTAGTCCTGACCGGCGGCAGGCGCCTGCGCCCACGCTGTGGCCGCAACAAGTGCGGTGACTGCAACAAAAAGAAAGCGCTTCATGGTTTGTCTCCTGTATTTAATATAAAAACCGGTCTTGGCCGCCTGAATACGCGCGCAGTCAGCTATTATTTTGATAGCATCATCGCTTTCGTAATTTTTCTCCCCGAAGCCTGCAGCGCGTCCAGATGAGGCTTCAGGTCCACGCCCAGCAGTTGGCCCTGGCGTTTTTTCCACTGACCCGCCACCATCACACTGTCGATGTTGGCCAGCGAGGTCTGCATGACCACGCTGTTGATGGGATCGTGTACCGGCTGCATGTTGAGATCGGTCGCACGGATCAAAACCAGGTCGGCCTGTTTGCCGGCCGCCAGCGAGCCTATGCGGTGCGACTGCTTGAGCATGCGCGCGCCCTCCACCGTCACCCATGAGAGCGCTTCACGCGTCGTGATGGTCGATGTGGGCGGGATGCCGCCGTGCGCCTCGCGAAAGGCAAAGTTGTCCAGGCTGCGCTGCATGCCAAGCGCCACACGCGCCTGGGTCAGCATGTCGCCGCTGATGACACTTTCCAGGTCCACGCCCAGCGAAGGCGCCTTGCCAAAAGCCCGCAGGCGGCCGGTAATCGGGTGGCCATGGCCCTGGGTCATTTCGTTTTCAGCCGCAGCCGAAAAGCTCATGCCCAGGTCGCAAAAGCGCTTGAGCTGCGCATCGCTCAGTGCGTGGCCATGAACAATGTTGATGTGTTCGCCCAGCAGGCCCGCGGCTTCAAGCTGTTCCCAGCCGTCAGGCGTGCGGGCCGGCCCGCCACCCTGGTGCAGGGAGGCGATCAGCCCCAGGTCTTTGGCCATGGCGAAGTCGTGCAGCGCCACATCGAGTGTCGAGTAGTGCGGGCCCAGCACGGCGGCCTGCACGCTGAGCAGCGGCTGCCCCTGATAGGCCCTGAGCAGGCGTTCAATTTCGGCGCGCGGATGCGGGACTTCCCAGAAAGGCGTCTGCCCTGGCTTCGGGTCAGGCTTGGCCGTACCGTGAAAAAACGCTGCGCGTATGCCCGACTCCAGCAGTCCGCTGATGGCCGCGTCGTTGTGTTCAGGTGTCGGGTTGTTGTGGCACCAGTCGGCCAGCGTGGTTGTGCCGCAATTGAGCTGGTTCAGCGCGCCAACCAGGGTGGCGACATGCAGGTCCTGCGGCTCGAACACCGTGGCCAGCCCCGCATGCATTTTCTGGAAATACTCCAGCAGCGTCCAGTTGGCAGCCAGGCCGCGCAAGGCGGTTTGCCAGGTATGCATGTGGGCATTGATGAGGCCCGGAATGATGATGCAGCCGCGGGCATCCACCACCTGCGCGTCATCGGCATGGATGGACGGCGCGATGTCGGTGAGCGTGTCGCCCGTCACCAGGATATCGCCTTGCGGCAAGTCGCCCTGCGCGTCCATCGTGATGATGGTCGCGCCTTTGATCAGGGTGCGTGGCATATTCATCGCTACGAAAAATGCGCGGCATGCGGCCGCAGCGCCGGGCCGCCCCAAGCAAGGCCAGCCCCCCCGGGGGGCAGCGAACCACACGCAGTGGGGAACGTGGGGGCCATATCCTAGCTCTCCAGTCCGTCGCTCATCTTGACGTTCTCGGGCTTCATCTCAAGGCCCGCGTCTTTGGCGGTTTCCGTCAGCAGCACGGCAAAGTCAATGTTGTCATGGCCGCGCCCCACCAGGCGAGAAACCGATTCACGGGTCGCCGCTGCCGATGGCATGGCCACACCGTAAGCCTTGGCCGCCGCCATGCCAAGGTCCATGTCCTTGAGCAGGAGCTTGGGCGTGAAGGTGACCTGGTCAAAGCTCAGGTTGGTCAGCATGGGCGTCTTGTATTTTGTGTACATGGAACCCAGCACCGAATCGTTGATGCTTTCCAGGAACACATGGCGCGGGATACCGGCTTTTTCAGCCAGCACGGTGATCTCGCACAGGTTCTGGATGATCACGCCGAACATGGTGTTGTGCGCAATCTTCCAGACACGCGCCAGTTCACCCTCGCCCACCCACATGACCTTGCGGGCCATGGCCTGCAGGTAAGGCTCGACCTTGTCGTACAGGGCGCGCGGGCCGGACGATACCGTCAGCAGCTTGCCGGCCTTGGCGACCTTGGCATTGCCCGACACCGGCGTGCAGAGGTAGTCCACACCCAGCGACTCCAGGCGGGCACGGATTTCTGCTGAACCTTCCTGCGAAATCGACGAACTGTCCACCACAACCTTGGGCCGCGTATTGCCGGCCACCAGACCGCCTTCGCCGAACAGAACCTCTTTAAGGTCATCCGTGGTGGAGACCATGGTGAAAACCACATCGCAAGCCGCCAGTTCCTGCTTGCTGCCCGCAATCGTCGCGCCGTATTCCAGCAGCGGCGCGGCCTTGGCGGCCGTGCGGTTCCAGACGCTTACCTTGTGGCCGGCCTTGAGCAGCCGTTTCACCATTGCCTCGCCCATGCGACCCAGGCCAATCCATCCAATCGTGCTTGCCATTTGTTTCTTCCGTAAAGTCTCGGTGACGCAAGTGTGCGCACCTTGACCCCGGCTAGCAAGTTCGACAGGGGAAATCAGTTTTTCCGCTGGCGCAAAAACCCGGCACGCCGCCTGCCGGCGCGCCAGCGGCTGCCAGTTCCACGCCGCGAACCATGGCAGAAGCAGCGATTTAGCGGTACTGGTCTTCGATACGCGACCACTCCGGCATTCCGACGATGGTTTTGTATGCCTCAAACGACACCCCCGTCCCGGACAGGCGTATCTCCCCGCTGCGGATGTCCTCCAGCGTTTCCTGCATGTTGCGGGCAATCCGCATCAACAGCGAGGTTCCATATATCACGATGCGAAAGCCCAGTTGTTCCAGTTCGGCAGGCTTGAGGATGGGCGTACGCCCGCCTTCCAGCATATTGGCCAGCAAGGGCACGTCGAAGGCCCGGCCAATCCGTTCCATTTCCTCCACGGACACCGGCGCTTCTATAAACAGGCCGTCGGCCCCCGCGCGCAGGTAACGCTCGCCGCGCCTCAGGGCTTCATCCATGCCCACCACCTCGCGGGCATCCGTGCGTGCAATGATGAAGGTGTCCCGGTTCAAACGCTCGCCGGCCGCCGCACGCAGCTTGGTTTCCATTTCTTCGGTGGACACCAGTGTTTTGCCAGCAATATGACCGCAGCGTTTGGGACTGACCTGGTCTTCAAAAAACAGGGCCTGCGCGCCAAGGCGTTCCAGCGAATGCACCACATGCACCACATTCTTGTGGTCTCCGTAGCCGTTGTCGGCGTCAACCAGTACCGGCAGGTCGCTCACATTGAGGATGTCGCGGTAGGCATCCGCAAATTCGCGCAGGCCCAGCAGGCCGATGTCGGGCAGGCCGTAGCGCACACCGGCAACCGGGAAACCCCCTATGAAATAGGCCTTGAAACCGGCCTGTTTGATCAACAGCGCCGACAGCGCGTCATGCGCGCCCGGCAAGACCAGTGGCCGCTCGCCTGCAACCAGTTCACGAAATGTTTTCATTCGAATTTGACTCCTGCATCACGAATCACTTTCCCCCATTTGGCGGTGTCTTCCCGCACCAGTTTTGTCATGTCCTCCGGCCTTCCAGGCGCTGCCTCGGCACCCTGTGCGGCCATCCTGTCCTGTACATCCCTGGACTGCAAGGCCCGGTTCAGTTCGGCATTGAGCCTGGCCACCACGTTCTTCGGCGTGGCGGCGGGCACGGCAAAGCCGAACCAGGTCACGCCCTCAAAACCAGGCAAGCCCGACTCGGCCATGGTGGGCAGGTCGGGTGCCAGCGCAGAACGCGTGAGGCCGGTCACGGCAAGGCCCTTGAGCTTGCCGGCACGCACCTGCGGCAAGGTCCAGACGATGGAGTCGAACTGGAATGCCACCTGCCCCGACACCACGTCCGTCAACGCCTGCACGCCTGTCTTGTAGGGCACGTGCACGGCCTGCACACCGGCGCTGCTGTTGAACAGTTCAGCTACCAGGTGGGTGATGGTTCCGTTGCCGCTTGAGGCAAAGCTCAGCTGCCCGGGCCTGCTTTTGGCCAGCGCAACCAGTTCCTTCACCGTGTTGACCTGCAGGGCCGGGCTGACCACCAGCACATTGGGCGCACGCGCCACCAGGCCTATGGACGCAAAGTCCCTGACCGGGTCATAGGGCAGCTTCGGGTTTGCCACGGGCAGGATTGCATGCGTGGTGCGATTCGAAGTCGCCTGTAGTTAGCTTCATTTCAGTAAGCCAGGAGTTGCATTTACCTCTGTAGAGCCTAGGTTTTAC